>NZ_JACWCT010000166.1 GCF_016613415.1 Methylobacterium ajmalii
CCACCCCGACCCGCTTCGCCGGGCTGAGCAGGGGCGTCGCGCATGCTCAACAAGGGGGCCCGATTGGACGCCGATCAGGGGTCCCGTTCCGATGCCGTTTGACAGGCTACACGCCTTGGACCCTGGCGAACGTCGTCGGACACAAGGCCGAAGATGGGTCGATCGACGGCATGGCGCTGCCGCTCGGCATGACGATGGGCCGGTACCCTGGAGTTGCTCCCATCGACGCCATGCGGGCCTGCATCGAAGCCGTGAAGCTCCCGAGTGGGTGCAACATCGAAGAGGAGGGACCTTGGAGTTCCGCGAAGCCGAAGCGCAGCCGCGTCAAGCTCAGACACTCACCTTCAAGCCCGGCATCAAGGGCCTGAAGAGGTTCTACAAGGTCCGCTCCATGATCTGGCAGGGCCGCATCTGGCTCTGCGCCAAGGACGTGGGACAGGCAGTAGGCTGGCATCCCGACACACTCCGGCACCGAAGGGAGGCACTGACCGAAGACGGCTGGGGATACACGACCATGCCGACACCCCGCGGGGCTCACATGATGGTCGTGGTCTCCGTCTTGGAGCTGTCCGCCCTCCTGAAGGGATCGTCAACGCGCCAAGCTCGAGCCTTCCGGCGATGGCTCGAAGACCAAGAGGATGTGGCTACGACGGGAGATGCAGGAGACTTTGTGTCGGACGATTGCAGAGGTGAAGATCGTCCCACCGGTGCAGAGCACGTTCTACAACTGCAACACCCGCCGAAGATCATCAACTCACGTCGTTACGGCCCTGGTGATCTAGTTCGTTCTTCGGCACAACAGCCTCATGCTCCCTCCGAGCTGGTCGGACGGACGAGGACAGCAACATGCTTCAGCGCATCTTCAAGGAGTTCGAGATCAAGGCTCTCGGCATCGGCCTCATCGTCTGCCGGTGGGACGTAGAGGTCAGCGTGGGGCCGCTCGCGGTCGCTGCCATGTGGGGGCGGATGCCGATCACTGGCCTGTTCCTCCGGGCAGGGGAGCGGGAGCTGCACCTCGAGTGGCCCTTCCGTGTGTGCGGTGGGCTCACCAGCGGCCGAACGTCCTCCGGGGCTACCTGACTACCAGCGGCGTGCTGACGGCCGTCCTTGGGCCTCATGGGACACAAGCAATCGGGCATCGGTAGAGACACCTCCACCGAACCCGCTCGTGACGACCAAGACCGACCCCTTGTCGTTCGTTGGCCTGGAGCCGCACGGTCACGATCTGCGGCTTGTGATGGTTCGTGGCCGCAGCGCATGGCCCCCCAGGAGCGACGCCACCTGCCTGCCGGCAAGGCCGAAGACGACGCCGAACACGGCCCATCCAGGGAGCCCGAAGGCACTACCCATCATTGCGATGCCCACCCCACCGACCATCAGCCCTACGAGGACGCCGATCGCCGCACCTCCGAAGGTCCATCGTACTTCCCGGGTCGTCGTCCAGCGGCGGAAGCCAATCAGCCTGTTCGTGAGCGCGCGCTTCATCTGGCGTCCGTGGGTGATGCTGAGACCGGTTCCTCCCTGCCTAGCACGACCGTGGCTTTGATGGCGTCCCTGTTGGACCGGATCGGCCGGTGCTCGGGGTTAGTGCCACCACTAGGAGAAGACGGGCACCTCAGCCCGTGGGGGAGACGCGGCGCAGCGAGTGCGACCGTCTCGACCAAGCAACCCAGATGGGTGGCATGAGGCCGGCTGGGAGGTGGTGGACCCCAGTACCGCGATGCAGGTGGAGGATTTTATTAAGTTGTAGATCAAGACACCATGAGGATGTGTGTAGACTGTATCATCTACGATTTATCTCATGAGTTATTTGACGGTAGTTCTGTAGGGTATGATCCTTATCAGATCATCCTCTATGATCATCCTAGTTCATAACTCCGTCAAGGAGCACTGCTGTATCACGGAAAGCTCATTGGTCGACCTCCTTCAGTTCCCCCTCAAGGGGTCAGAATGTGGGTTGCAGCCATGTGAAGCGACATCGACAATCTCGAGCGTAGCTAGTTTCCCCATGCCACCCCCTCGGCGTCCTGGCACATGAGGGGGCGAGGCTACCGCCACGCTGATCCCCTTCGCTGTCCTGCCTCCTGGTCGGGCCCTCCCGTGGCTCCTGGTTGAGGCAGACGGCACCGCATCCTTGCACGATCGCCAATCGTTGGTTAGGTGATTGTGCATGGACGGGAGTGCAGACCATGAGCCGCCTTGCAGTCGCCTACTACCGGGTCTCCACGAAGCGCCAAGGGCGCAGTGGTCTCGGCCTTGAGGCGCAGCGCGAGGCTGTCGAACGGTTCGCCAGGGATCAGGGCTACACCCTCATCAGCGAGTTCACCGAGGTAGAGACCGGCAAGGGCTCGGATGCCATGGAGACCCGCCCCCAGCTCGCGGCGGCCATCAGGGACGCCAAGCTCAGGGGTACCAAGTCGGAGCCGTGCCCTGTCTTGGTCGCCAAGCTCGACCGCTTGAGCCGTGACGTGCACTTCGTGTCGGGTCTCATGCGGACCCACGTCCGTTTCGTGGTCACCGAGTTGGGTCCCGATGCAGACCCCTTCATGCTGCACATCTACGCGGCCTTCGCGGAGAAGGAGCGCAACTACATCAGCGAGCGGACCAAGAACGCCCTGGCAGCAGCCAAGGCCCGCGGGATCAAGCTCGGCAACCCGAACGGGGCAGCTCACCTCAAGGGGCTCGGCAACGAGAACGCGGTCGATGCCCTGAAGGCTGGCGCCCAGGAGCGTGCCGAGGGGCTGTCCGGCATCATCGCCAGCATCAGGGCCGAGGGGATCACCTCAGCCAACGGGATCGCGAACGCCCTGAACACGCGCCACATCGCGACGCCCCGTGGTGGTCAGTGGACCGCACGTAGCGTCTTGAACGTCCTGAACCGTCTCTCGGCCTGACCGGTACGTCGTAAGCGCTCGGTGAAGGCCGCCTTGTGGCTGTAGTGCTTTGCTCTGGATACAGGTGCTGGCGCCAGATGGCGCTGTATCGGCCCTGTGTCTGGACCTATGACCAACTC
>NZ_JACWCT010000018.1:0-20925 GCF_016613415.1 Methylobacterium ajmalii
GCGCACCTCCGCGACGGTCCGGCTCTGGTCGCGGGGCGCCGGGGCGGGCGGCGGGGGCGCCGGGTCCTCCTCGAACAGGCCCGCCCGCAGCAGGAGCGGCGCTTCCTCGGCGACGCGCCGGCGCTCGCCGGCCGGCCGCAGGGCCGCCATGCGGGTGCCGAGCCGGTCGAGGGCGAGGCGGATGGGTCGCGCCTGCGGGGCGTCGAGGGCCGCCAGCGCGGCTTGCGTGTCGGCCCGCGCCGGCACGACGTGGACGACCCGGTAGCCCCGGGCCTTCAGGGCGCGCAGCAGGTCGGGCAGGATCGCGACGGTGCGGGGCTGGATGTCGTGGAGCAGAATAATCCCCCGCCCCGCCGCGTCGAGGCGCCGGAGCACCCGCTCCATCACCGCCGCCGGGGCGATGCGCTTCCAGTCGTCGCCGTCGACGTCGATGCTGAACGGCAGCAGCCGCTGGGCGGCGGCGTAGCGGTCGAGGGCCGGACTGTGCCCGAGCCCGGGGAAACGGAAGAACGGCGAGAGCGCGGTCTCGTCGTCGGCCAGCACCGTGCGGGCGGCGGCGAGCCCGCCGTTGATCTGGTCTCGCCGCACCGCGTGGCTGCGGACCCGGTCGAGGTAGCGGTGCGACCAGGTATGGGTCGCGACGGTGTGGCCCTCGGCGGCGGTCCGCCGCAGGGTATCGGGGAACTGCGCCACCATGCTGCCGACGACGAAGAACGTCGCCTTCACGCATTCGGCCCCGAGCGCGTCGAGCACCGCGTTGGTGCGCCGGGGCAGCGGGCCGTCGTCGAAGGTCAGCACCACCTCGCCGCGCGCGAGCGGCAGGGTGCCGCGATAGCTCGCCCGGCCGACGGGGCCCTGCGCGAACGGCACCTCGAGGGTGCGGGCGGTGCCGAGGGCGTCGCTCCGGCATTCCTGCGCCGCCTGCGCCGGCGAGGCGGCCAGGAGACCGGCGAGACCGCCGGCGAGGAGACCGGCACGGAGTCCCGACGGCAGCGGGGGCTTGAAGCAACGCACGAACAAACTCCGCCACACATGCCGGCCGTCCCTGGCAATATCTGGGCGAAAGCTGAGCCTCCGGTAAACGCACCGGCGCTCCGGCATCCTCCATCCGGGACAAGCGGCGAAACAAGCGCTCCGGTGGACGACCCGATCGAGAACATCCCGCGCCCTGGGAGGCCGATTCACGGATCGGCAACTTCCCGGACGCCGGGCGACGACAGCCGCGGCCGCGGGATCGACCTCGCCGGACCGGATCCGCACGGCGGCGGAACGCGGGCGGGAGCCCCGCGGCGGTGCGGACCGGTAGTTCCGGTGATGCGGCTTAACGGGACGCTAACCATGGCCGTCGTTCCGTCTCTCGGGGAGCAGCGGGATCGGGGCGGATGGCACGGCACGGACACACCCTTCGGGCGGAGAGCCGGCCGCCCGGGACCGTCGCGACGGCATCGCCCCCCGCGCCGCAACCCGGGCTGCTGGCCCCGGGCCTGTTGACGCTGGCGCGCTGGCGGCTGCTCGCCATGCACCGCACCGCCGATGTCGGACATCTCGGCGGCAACCTGTCGGCGCTCGACGCGATGATGCTCGTCCACCACGAGCTGCTGGGCGAGGCCGACCGCTTCGTCCTGTCGAAGGGCCACGCGGCGGGCGCGCTCTACGTCACCCTATGGAGCCGCGGGCTGATCGCCGATGCCGAGCTCGACAGCTTCCACGGCGAGGGCACGCGGCTGCCCGGCCACCCCCCTGCCCGCGGCCTGCCGGGGAGCCGCTTCGGCACCGGCAGCCTCGGCCACGGGCTCTCGCTCGCCGCCGGGCTCGCCCTCGCGGCCCGGCTCCAGCGCCGGACGGGACGGGTCTTCTGCCTGACCTCCGACGGCGAGTGGCAGGAGGGCTCGACCTTCGAGGCGCTGATCTTCTGCGCCCACCAGCGGCTCGCCAACCTGACGATCCTGATCGACCACAACCGGCTCCAGGGCTTCGGCACCACCGGCGAGGTCGCCTCGCTCGACCCGATCGGCCGGACGCTCGCGGGCTTTGCCGTCGAGATCCGCGAGGCGGACGGGCACGACCTCGCGGCGATGCGCCGGGCGCTCGCCCCCGGCACCGACCGGCCGGTGGTCGTCGTCCTGCACACCGTGAAGGGCCGCGGCGTGCCGGCGATCGAGGGCCGGCTCGACAGCCATTACCTGCCCCTCACCGAGGCGCAGTACCTCGCGGCGATCCTCGGCACGCCCGAGGCAATGTCCGGCGAGACCGCCACCGGGGAGAGCGCCTGATGCGGCGGGAATTGTGCGAGGCTCTCGTCGCCCGGGCGGCGAGGCCGGAGCTGGTCTTCCTCACCGGCGACCTCGGTTTCGGCGCCCTCGAGCCCCTGCGCGAGGCGCTGGGCGAGCGCTTCTTCAATGCCGGCATCGCCGAGCAGAACATGATCGGGGTGGCGGCGGCGCTGGCGAGCGAGGGGCTCGAGCCCTGGACCTACACGATCGCGCCGTTCTGCTACGCCCGCGCCTTCGAACAGATCCGCAACGACGTCTGCCTGCACCGCCTGCCGGTGCGGATGCTCGGCAATGGCGGCGGCTACGGCTACGGGGTGATGGGCCCGACCCACCACGCGCTGGAGGATTACGGCGTCCTCTCGACGCTGCCGTCCCTGCGCATCCTGGTGCCGGCCTTCGATTCCGACGTCGCCGACGTCGTCGCGGCGGCCGGCGCGTCGCCGGGTCCGGTCTACGTCCGGCTCGGCCGCGGCGAGCTGCCGACGGGCTGCCGTGCCCCGGCCTACGCGCCGTGGCGGCGCCTGCGCGCCGGGCGCGGCCCGGTCGTCGTCGCGGTCGGGCCGATGGCGGGCGTGGCCTGGGGCGCCTTCGCGCAGGACGGCGACGCGGGACCGGAGGTGTGGGCGGTGAGCGAGCTGCCGCTCGCCCTGAGCCCGCCGCCGCAAGCCTTTTCCGACGCGCTGGCCGGCCGCACCCTCTGCGTCGTCGAGGAGCACGTAGCGCAGGGCGGCCTCGGCCAGGCGCTTGCCGCCTGGTGCCTCACGAACGCCGCGGCACTCACGGGCTTCCGCACCGTGACGGCGGCCGGCTACCCGTCCGGCACCTACGGCTCGCAAGGCTTCCACCGGCGCGAGAGCGGCCTCGATGCCGAGGCGCTGCGCGGGCTCCTCGCATGACCCCGACCGCCACGGACTGGATCGACGGCCTCAAGGGTCCCATCGCCGTGCTGGGCGCGGGCGGCTTCGTCGGGTGCAACCTGTTTCGCCACATCCTGGCACGGCGGCGCGACGTCTACGCGGTCGCCCGCACCCTGCCGGCGCCCCGGCTGCGCGGCATCGACCCGAGGCACCTCGTCGCCGTCGACGTCACCGACCGGGCGGCGCTCGCCAGCTTCGCCGAGGCGATCCGTCCGGCGACGGTGTTCGACTGCATCGCCTACGGCGCCTACTCGTTCGAGACCGACGCCGACCTGATCTACGCCACCAACTTCACCGCCCTGGTCGACCGGGTCGAGCGCCTGGCGGAGAGCGGGCGGCTCGCCGCCTACATCCATGCCGGCTCCTCCTCCGAGTACGGGCTGAACTCCGCAGCCCCCGCGGAGGACGCGGCGCTCGTCCCCAACAGCGCCTACGCGGTCTCGAAGGCGGCGGCCGCCCAGTACCTGGCCTATGCCGGCAAGACGCGGCGCTGGCCGGTCGCCAACCTGCGGCTCTACTCGGTCTACGGCCCCTACGAGGACGCCAACCGGCTGATCCCGGCCGTGGTGTCGCGGGGAATTGCCGGCGGCTACCCGGACCTCGTCGACCCGACGATCGCCCGCGACTTCGTCTACGTCGAGGACGCGTGCGAGGCCTTCGTGCGCGCGGCCGCCAAGATGTCGCCCGACCTCTACGGCGAATCGATCAATATCGGCACCGGGACCGAGACGACGATCCGCGACCTCGCCGGCACCGCCCGCGAGGTGTTCGGGATCGCGGACGCGCCGCTTTTCGGCGCGATGGCGCCCCGGGCCTGGGACATGGCGCGCTGGCAGGCGAACCCCGAGAAGGCCGAGCGCCTCCTCGGGTGGCGCGCCGGCACGCCGCTGGCGCAAGGGCTCGCCCGCACCGCCGCCTGGATGCGGGAGGCGGGGGCCGACCTCACCGGCCTGACCAAGGCCGGAACGACGCGCCGGCGCAGCATCGCGGCGATCATCGCCTGCTACAAGGACGAGGAGGCGGTGCCGATCATGCACGCACGCCTCACGGCGGTCTTCCGCAAGATCGACGTCGACTACGAGATCATCTTCGTCAACGACGCGAGCCCGGACGGGTGCGGCGAGCGCATCCGCGAATTGTCGGCCAAAGACCCGCACGTGCTCGGCATCACGCATTCGCGCAACTTCGGCTCGCAGATGGCGTTCCGCAGCGGCATGGAGCTGGCGACCGCCCAGGCCTGCGTGCTCCTCGACGGCGACCTCCAGGACCCGCCCGAGCTGATCGAGCAGTTCCACGCCGCCTGGGTCCAGGGCCACGACGTAGTCTACGGCCGGCGCGTCAAGCGGGACATGCCGCTGGTCTGGGGACTGCTCTACAAGGCGTTCTACCGTGTCTTCGCCGCCTTCAGCTACGTGCGCATCCCGCACGATGCCGGCGACTTCTCGCTGATGGACCGGCGCGTCGTCGGCTGGCTGCTCAACTGCCCCGAGCGCGACCTGTTCATGCGGGGCCTGCGCGCCTATGTCGGCTTCCGCCAGACCGGGGTCGACTACGTGCGACCCAAGCGGATGTTCGGATCGAGCACGAACAACCTGCTCTCCAACCTCGAATGGGCCAAGCGCGGGATCTTCTCCTTCAGCAACACCCCGCTGAAGCTGCTCACCGCCACCGGGACCGCGCTGCTCGGCCTCTCCGCGCTGATCGGCCTCGCCATGGTGATTCTGCGCCTCGCCGTCCCCGACATCGCCCCGCGCGGCGCGATCTCGACCCAGCTCGCCATCCTGTTCTTCGGCGCGCTGAACCTGTTCGGGATCGGGCTCGTCGGCGAGTACGTCGCCAAGATCATGGAGGAAGTGAAGGCGCGGCCGCGGCTGATCCGGGCGGCGCTGATCCGCAACGGCACCGCGACGGAGTTGCCGCCCGAGGGCGGGGCCCGGCCGTGACGCACGACGCCGTGCGGCCGAACGACACGCCGCATCGGGGCCTCGGCTCCCTGCCCTTCGCCGTGGTGCTCGGGCTTGCGGCGGCGCCCAACCTCCTGTTCCTGGGAACCCACCTGGCGAGCCCGCCGCTGGCGGCGGGCGCCTGCGCCTGCGTCGTGGCGGCGCTCGCCCTCGTGCTGCGCGACCTCGCCCGGACACGCGCGCGCCTCGACGGGCGGCTCCTGCTCGCCTGCCTCGCCACCGCCCTCGCCCTCTGCCTGCTCGGCGGCCAGGCACACCTGTTCTTCGCCAACGACGACTGGCTGATCCGCGACGCGGTGCTGCACGACCTCGTCGCCGAGCCCTGGCCGGTCGGCTACCTCTACGCCGGCGACGCGACGATGCTGCGCGCGCCGCTCGGCCTCTACCTGCTGCCGGCGGCGATCGGGAAGCTCGTCGGTCTCAAGGGGGCCCATGCCGCGCTGCTCGCCCAGGACACGATCCTATTCGGTTGCCTGTTCTACGGCTTTGCCTCCCTCGCGCCGTCGCGCCGGCGCGGCCTCATGGTGCTCGCAATCTTCGTGGTCTTCAGCGGCTGGGACATCGTCGGCAGCATGATCGTCGACGATCCGCTGATCCCCGGCCGCCATCTCGAGCAGTGGCTCGGCACCCTGCAATTCTCCTCGCACGTCACGCAGCTCTTCTGGGTACCGAACCATGCGGCGTCGGGCTGGATCTTCGTCGGGGCGTTCTGCCTGTGGCGCGCCGGCACCCTGCGGGCGACCTCCCTCGCGGTGGTGTTCGGGCTGTGCGTGTTCTGGTCGCCGCTGAGCATGATGGGCGCCCTGCCCTTCCTCCTCGTCGCGCTCGTCGCCGACCTCGTCGCGCGCCGGCTCACCCGCGCCGGCCTCGCCGCGCTCGCCCTCGCGGGGCTCGGGCTCGTGCCGGTCGCGCTCTATCTCGGCGCCGACGCCGCTCGGGTCCCGCACGGGCTCCAGGACCTGAGCGGGGCCTTCGCCAGCCGCTACGTCCTGCTGATCGCCTTCGAGCTCCTGCCCTTCCTGCTGATCCTCTGGCTGGCACGGCCGTCGGGCGACCGCTGGACGCGGGAGGAGATCGGCCTCGTCGCCGGCTTGCTGCTCGTCGTGCCACTCTACCGGCTCGGGGGGGCGGATTTCGTGATGCGCGCCTCGATCCCGGCGCTGGCCCTCCTGGCCCTCAGGGTCGGCGCGACTGTCCCGGACCTGCACGGCCCGCGCCGGATCATCGCCGTGGCGATCCTCGGCTTCGGGGCGGTGACGCCGGCCTACGAGGTGATCCGGGCCGTCCGCCTGCCGGCCTTCGCGGTGAGTGCGTGCTCACTGCTCGCTGCCGCCCGGACGCCGCCGAATACCGGGCCGCTGTTCCACTACGTCGCCCGGATCGATCACCTGCAGGGCCATCTCGCCGATCGAGTTCTGAGCAAGCCCGAAACGCAGATCCGGCTCGTCCCGCAGGCGATGTGCTGGCCCGACCACCCGGCCCATCAGGAGCATGCCGGGACGATCTTCTGAGGCCTCCGGCCGACGGGTCGTCAGTCCGGCCGGCGGGCCGTGACGGTGTAGCCTAGGCAATCCTCACCCCAGTCGCCGCGCAGCGACAGGGTGCCGATCAGCCCGAGCAGGCCGAGGACCGGCAGCAGGACGAGACCGAGAAGGCGCTGCGCCGGGTGTCCGGCGGGATCGCCGAGCGGGATCAGGCAGAGCGCCATCGCCTTGTAGCAGGCAACGGTGACCGGGTTGCCGCGGGCAGTGACGCGGATCTCGCGGAATCCGGCCCGGCGCAGCAGCCGATCGAGCGAGGACGGCGTGTAGCGCCAGTAATCGTAGGGAACGAAGTGCCAGCGCGCCGCGAAGGGCACCGTCAGGACGAGGCGCCCGCCCGGCCGCAGGCAGGTGAACAGTTTCTCGACGAAGGGCGCCGGGGCCTCGACGTGCTCCAGGACCTCGGTGCACAGGACGAGATCGATGGAGGACGGCGCGACGGGCCAGTCGTCGCCCTCGTAATACTCGGTGTCGGGGATCGCGTAGCCGAAACGGTCGCGGGCATCGGCCCGGTCGATGCCGCGATAGCGAGCCGTGCGCGGCAGGAGCGGGCGGAAGACCTGGGCGCCGCAACCGACGTCGAGCACGTCGCCGGAGGCGGCGGCGAGGACGCCGCGCAGGTCGCGCCAGGCGGAGCCCGCCTGGAGGTCGAGGAGGCGGCGGCCCGCGGCGAGGATGTCGTCCCAGCGCGAGCGGCGGGGTCGGAAGACCGGCGGCTTGAATCTCTCGGCCGTCGCATCGACTAGGTTTCGGCGCGTGGCGTGCGTGCTCATCCGGGTGACATCCGATTACCGACGACGATCGCGCCGTCCTGTCGGACGGGACACAGCCAGGCTCCGACCGGCGGCGGGATCATGTGACGAGAGGGTGTAGGCCCGGTGAACGCGGCGCACGGCACCGGGTGATGCCGGCTCCGTCGTCGATGCCGCGACGTCGTCGGGCTGGGCACCCTTCGGGTTCACGGGGACTTACCGGTCTTGACGAGCGCGGTGGTCCGATAAACGCAACCGTTGAGCGTCTTGCCGGGATGCGACGCGACGGTGGACACGCTGCGCGCGATGCCGTGCGGCGGCCGAAGCGGGTTTCCGGGGTCGCCTGCTCGGTCGTATTGGACACGACCTTCTCGCCGAGGAACTTGCCGGATCGGCGCATCGCCTCGACCATCCCGGACGGCACCGTGCCCTCGGCGCATCGCATCGATCAGCGGTCCGGGAACGGCGGCGTTCGTGATTCCCTCCCCCGCGCGCGAGCTGTGCCGGATCGGGCAGATCGAGCACGGCGAGGATGCCGGACGAGCTCAGCGCGATGCGCCGGGTCTCGTAATGTCCCGCCACCGTAATCGGCCTAGAGCGTTTTCCGACGAAGTGGAAACCGGTTCGTCGCAGAAAATGCGACAAAACAATGACTTAGAGAGATTCGCGAATGCAACGCGATCGTGAAGTGCTCTAGCAGCCGGCATTCGATGATGGTGGGATTTTTCGCCGAAATTTTTGATCCACTTACACTTTCGCGCGATTTTCTCTTCGCCATGCAGAGAAAATGCAAATCCGATGAAAGTTGGCGCGTCGACCCGGCTCTCGATGGCATCGACGCTATCGGTCTTCGCGGGATCGGGGTCTGTCACCTGCGACCGTGCAGCGACCGGAGAGAGAAAGATCCAGTCTGAGACAAGGGCGAATACCTTCATGACGACAGCAATTATCCTGTATATCACTGCCAGACACGTCGAAAGCCGCCGCATGATCCATCAAGGCGCGCCGAGATCCTGCACCAGGGCGGAGGAATTCACCAAGCACCGCGCCCGCGAAACGCCAGCGTCGGCTCGTCGCGCGATTTCCAGTAGATCACTTCAGCAATACGGGAAATCGGCGTCACTCGAGCGCCGCACGGTTCGATCGTGTGAATTTCGGACGTGATCTTCCGAGATCGTATCCCACGAGGCGGGAATGCCGGACGGTGCCGCCATGTCGAGGCAAGCCTCGGTCGCCCGATGCGCTTCAGGCGACCGGCGGTATCGGATCACGGTGCGAGGCTGGAAACTGCATACGGAATGTGGCGCGCCCGAAAGGATTCGAACCTCTGACCCCCAGATTCGTAGTCTGGTGCTCTATCCAGCTGAGCTACGGGCGCCCGATCGAAGATCATGTCTTCGACTATGTACCGACCATAATCGCGTAACGATCGAGGTCGGGCAATCAAGTATGGAATGGCGCGCCCGAAAGGATTCGAACCTCTGACCCCCAGATTCGTAGTCTGGTGCTCTATCCAGCTGAGCTACGGGCGCCCGATCGAAGATCATGTCTTCGAATATGTACCGACCATGATCGCGTAACGATCGAGGTCGGGCAATCAAGTATGGAGTGGCGCGCCCGAAAGGATTCGAACCTCTGACCCCCAGATTCGTAGTCTGGTGCTCTATCCAGCTGAGCTACGGGCGCCTGTACAGCGGGAATTGCTCCCCGCCGGTGGAAGTGGGATCTAAGGGGTCCGCCCCGGCTTGGCAACCCCTATTTCGCCGGCGTGATGGTGCATCGGACCCTGACCGCGTCCCACCACATCCGCCGGGATATCGGCCATTTGCGGCTCGCCCGAACGCCCCATCCGCCGGAGCTCGGCCGTGCGCTGCGGCAGCCGATCACGGCCCTCCGCGAACGGTGCCCGGCTCGAAAGGCCGGGCGCCGCGAAGGTCTTGCGCGACGGGTGACCGCCGTCAGGCGGCCGCCGCCTTGCGCAGGGGCTCCAGGGCCGCGAACATCCGCGCCGGGGTCGCCGGCATGTCCATGTCGCGCAGGCCCACGCTGCGGTCGAGGGCGTCGACCACCGCGTTCATCACCGCCGGGCAGGAACCGATGCTGCCCGCCTCGCCCGCGCCCTTGATGCCCATCGGATTGGTGGTCGAGGGCACGTTCTTCGTCTCGAAGTGGAAGAACGGCACGTCGCCGGCCCGC
Source organism: Methylobacterium ajmalii (assembly GCF_016613415.1). GTDB lineage: Bacteria > Pseudomonadota > Alphaproteobacteria > Rhizobiales > Beijerinckiaceae > Methylobacterium > Methylobacterium ajmalii. The sequence continues at coordinate 9,644 of NZ_JACWCT010000018.1, forward strand.
GGCATGGCGTAGTCCATGAAGCTCGCGGTCAGGAGCTGGCCTTCCGCGTCGTAGACCGTGCGCTCGTGGAGCGCCTGGCCGATGCCCTGGACCACGCCGCCATGGACCTGGCCGGCGAGGAGCAGCGGGTTCACCACGATGCCGAAATCGTCGCAGATCGTGTAGCGCACGACCTCGGTGATCCCGGTCTCGGGGTCGATCTCGACCTCGGCGACGTGGGTGCCGTTGGGGTAGGTCGCGCTCGGCGGCACGAAGTCGCCCTGGCCGGTCAGGGTCGCCTCGCTGGCCTTCGGCAGGCTGGCGAGCGCCGCGAAGTCGATCGACTTGTCGGTGCCGGCGACCCGCACCGCGCCCTCGGCGATCTCGAGATCCTGCACGCCCGCTTCCAGCTCCTCGGAGGCGAGTTCCTTGAGCTTGCCGGCGAGGTTCTGCGACGCCGCGCCGACCGAGATGCCGCCGACGGGAATCGAGCGCGAGCCGCCGGTGCCGGCACCCGTCGCCACCTTGTCGGTGTCGCCCTGCACCACCCGGATCCGCTCCAGCGGCAGGTCGAGATGCTCGGCGGCGAACTGGGCGTAGGCGGTGGCGTGGCCCTGCCCGTTCGACTGGGTGCCGACATAGACGGTGGCGCCGCCGTCCTTGTCGAGGGTGATCTTGACGTCCTCGCCCTCGCCCCAGGCGGTGCACTCGATGTAGGTGGCAAGCCCGATGCCGCGCACCAGGCCCTTGGCCCGGGATTCCGCGGCGCGGGCCTCGAAGCCGTTCCAGTCCGCCGCCTCGACGGCGCGGCCCATATGGGCGGCGAAGTCGCCGGTGTCGTAGGTGCGGTCGCCGATCGGCGTGGTGTAGGGCATCGCGCTCGGCGGGATGAAGTTGCGCCGGCGGATCTCGGCCGGCGAGATCCCGGTCTCCCGCGCCGCCCGGTCGACCAGGCGCTCGATCAGGTAGGCCGCCTCCGGCCGCCCGGCGCCTCGATAGGCGTCGACCGGCACGGTGTTGGTGTAGACGCCGCGCACCCGGACGAACACCGCCGGGGTCTTGTAGACGCCGGTCAGCATCGTGGCGCCGAGATACGGGATGTAGGGCCCGTATTGCGACAGGTAGGCGCCGAGATCGCCGATGACGTCGAAGCGCATGGCGAGGAAGGTGCCGTCGGCATCGAGCGCAACCTCGCCGACCGAGAGGTTGTCGCGGCCCTGCGTGCAGGCGACGAAGTGCTCGCCGCGCTCCGACACCCACTTCACCGGCCTGTCGAGCCGGCGCGCGGCCTCGGCCGCCAGGGGATACTCGCGGTAGGTGAAGGTCTTGGTGCCGAAGCCGCCGCCGACATCGCCGGTGACGACGCGGATCTGGTCCTTCGTCACCCCGAGCACGCCCGTCAGTGTCTTGCGCAGGCCGTGCACGCCCTGGCTCGGGATGGTGAGGGTGAAGCGCTTCGCGCCCGAATCGTACTCGGCGACGACGCTGCGGGTCTCCATGTAGTTGGTGACCAGACGCTGGTTCTCGACCTCGACCTTCACCACCTTGGCGGCCTTGGCGAAGGCGGCGTCCACCGGCGCCTTGTCGCCCATGGTCGAGTCGAACGAGACGTTGTCGGGCTGCTCGTCCCATACGGCGCTCGCGCCGCCCGCGATGGCGCCGCGGATGCCGACGACGGCCGGCCGCACCTCGTAGTCGATGCCGATCGCCTCGACGGCGTCGCGGGCCTGGATCAGCGTGTCGGCGACCACGAAGGCGACGGCGTCGCCGATATGCTTCACGCTGCCCTTGGCCAGCAGCGGGATGTTGGCGACGTGGTTCTGGCTGCCGTCCCCGTTCGGCAGCGGCGCCTGGCACTTGATGTCGCCGAGACCGACGACGTCCTCGGCGGTGAGGACGAGGTGCACGCCGGGCATCGCCCGGGCGGCCTCGACGTCGGTGATGGTGAAGGTCGCGTGGGCGTGCGGGCTGCGCAGGAGCGCCGCATGCAGGCAGCCCGCAGGCGCGTGGTCGTCGCCGTAATTGCCTTCGCCGGTGATCAGCCGACGGTCCTCGACCCGGCGCAGCGGCTGGCCGAGGCCGAACTTGGTCACTGTCATGTGAACCTCGCGATGCGATGCTGGAACGTGAACGGAGCGCGAGCGCGGAGAGCCGGCGGACGGGCCGGCAAGGCCCGTGAACCGGGCGCGCGAAGTCGCGTGATCGGGGAAAGGCGATGACGGCAGGCGCCCCGCGCGACGGCGCAGTAGGCTGGGCGGAACGGGAGCGACGGGGCTCCGGTCACGGATCCTGCCATGCGGCGACTTTCCTCCCCCCTGGACCGGCCGATCATGCGAACCGGTCCTTATGGGCGGACCCTAGCACGCGGAATCCGGGACGTCAGCGGCGCTGCCGCCGCGCCTCACCACATCGCGATCGAGGTGCGGCGATCGAATTTCATCCGGTCGTATGTCCGGCCGGTCGTCCGGCGGGGGCGCCTCAGCGCCCGGCGCCGCCGGCCACCAGCGTCAGTCGCGGGCGGCGCTCCAGGATCGACGCGACCTTGCGCTCGAGGTCCTCGCCGCGGAACGGCTTCTGCACCACCCGGTCGTCGCCGCCGACATCGACCTGCGACAAGGCGGTGTGATCGGCGTAGCCGGTGACGAACAGGATCTGGATCGCCGGCCAGCGGCTGCGGATCACGGTCGCGACCTCGACGCCGTTCATCCCCGGCATCGCGAAGTCGAGCACCGCGAGGTCGACCGCGGCGTCGGCTTCCAGCGCCTGGATCGCCGCGAGGCCCGAGCCCGCCTCGCGGACGGCGTAGCCGGCCTCGGCAAGGCGGGTCGTGGTGATGTCGCGCACCGCGCTGTCGTCGTCGACGACCAGAACCACCCGCTTGTCGCTGGCGTCGCGGGCAAGCGAGACGTCGGCGAGGGCCGGGCGCAACTCGTGCAGGGCGGCCTCGCCGGCCGCCCGCGGCAGGTAGACCCGGACCGAGGTCCCCTCGCCCACCCGGGTGTCGATGCGCACGCCGCCGCCCGACTGCTTGGCGAAGCCGTAGACCTGGGCGAGCCCCAGGCCCGAGCCCTTGCCGACCTCCTTGGTGGTGAAGAACGGCTCGAACACCCGCGCCAGCACCTCGGCGGGGATGCCGGTGCCGGTGTCGCTCACCGCCACCATGGCGTACTCGCCGGGATTCGGCTCCTCGACCCGGGCCGGCGGGGAGGTCAGCCGCACGTTCGCGGTCTCGATCGTCAGGCAGCCGCCGACCGCCATCGCGTCGCGGGCGTTGATGGCGAGGTTGAGGATGATGAGCTCGATCTGCGTCGCATCCACGAGGGCCGGCCAGAGGTCGGGCTGCAGCGTCATCTCGATGCGGCTGGAGCCGCCCATCGAGCTTTGCAGGAGGTCGCGCATCGAGGCGACGGTGCGGTTGAGCTGCACCGGCACCGGTTCGAGCTTCTGGCGCCGCGAGAAGGCAAGGAGCTGGGCGGTGAGCCGGGCGCCGCGCTCGGCCGCGCCCCGCATCATCTCGAGGCGCCGCCGCGAGCGGTCGTCGAAGACGGCGCGTTCGAGGAACTCGATGTTGCCGGCGATCACCGTGAGCAGGTTGTTGAAGTCGTGGGCGACGCCGCTGGTGAGCTGGCCCACCGCCTCGAGGCGCTGGGCCTGGCGCAGCGCGTCCTCGATCCGCTCGCGCTCGGCGATCTGGTGCTGAAGCGCGGTGTTAGCCTCGGCGAGCTCCCGCGTCCGCTCGGCGACGCGCTGCTCCAGGGATTCGTTGAGGTCGCGCAGGGCCTGCTCGGCCTGGCGCCGCAGGACGTGGGCGCGGGCCTCGGAGAGGGCGCGCAGGATGACCCGCGGCAGCCGGTCGAGGCGCTGCTTGGTCACGTAGTCGGTGGCGCCGTTCTTCAGCGCCTCGACCGCCACGTCCTCGCCGAGGGTGCCGGAGACGAAGACGAAGGGAATTTCCGGGCAGTGCGCCCGGGCCATGGCGAGCGCGCTCATGCCGTCGAAGGCCGGCAGCACGTAGTCGGCCAGGATGATGTCGTGGCAGCCCGCCGCCGTCGCCGCCGCGAAGGCGTTCCGGCTGATCACCCGGTCGAGGGCGACGGCGAGGTCGGCATCCTCCAGGACGGCGCCGAGCAGCTCGGCGTCGAGGTCGCTGTCCTCGAGAAGCAGGATCCGCAGGGGGGCCGCGCCGTCCTCCGGCGCCCGCGCCTCAACCACCGGAGATCCAGTCCGCCCGGTGCGGCGGCGGCTCGTTGAGCACGGCCCAGAACACCCCGAGGTCCTGGATCGCCTCGAAGAACTCCTTGAAGCCGACGGGCTTCACCACGAAGGCGTTCACCCCGAGCTGGTAGGAGCGCACGAGGTCGCTCTCCTCGCGCGAGGAGGTCAGCATCACGATCGGGATCGCCCGGGTCCGGGGATCGCCCTTGACCGCCGCCAGCACCTCGAGCCCGTCGACCTTCGGCAGCTTGAGGTCGAGGAGCACCACCGCGGGGTCCTGGACCGGCCTGTCGGCATGCGGTCCCTGCCGGCGCAGGAATTCCAGCGCCTCGGCCCCGTCGCGGCAGATGACGATCTTGTTCGCCAGCTGGCTCTTCTCCAGGGCCGCCAGCGTCAGCTCGATGTCGTTGGGATTGTCCTCCACGAGGAGGATCGGCTTGAGGTCGGCCATGGATCGTCTCTAGCGGATGGGGAGCGTGAAATGGAAGGTCGCGCCCTGGCCGAGGACACCCTCGGCCCGGACCTGTCCACCGTGACGCTCGACGATGCGGCGGACATTGGCCAGCCCGATGCCCGTACCCTCGAAATCCTCGACCCGGTGCAGGCGCTGGAACACGCCGAACAGCTTGTTGACGTAGGCCATGTCGAAGCCGACCCCGTTGTCGCGGACGTAGAACACCGCCTCGCCGTCGCGGTCCGCCTCGCGCCCGATCTCGATCACCGCCTCGGCCCGCCCGCGGGTGTACTTGACCGCGTTGGAGAGCAGGTTCTCGATCACGAGCCGCATCATCACCGGATCGGCCTGGGCGCGGCCGAGCGCGCCGACCTGCCAGCGGATCGCCCGTTCGAGGGGGATGTCGCGGATCATCCGCCGGCGCACGTCCTCGACGAGCTGGTTCATGTCGCAGGGGATGCGGTTGAGGGCGTTGCGGCCCATCTGCGAGAAGGTCAGCAGGTTGTCGACGAGTGTGCCGGCCGAGAACGCCGCCTCGATGATCGTGTCGACGTAGCGCCGCCCGCGCTCCGAGAATTTCTCGCCCTCGCGCGAGCGCAGGAGCTCGGCATAGCCGACGATGTGGCGGAACGGCGCCCTGAGGTCGTGGCTGACCGAGTAGGAGAATGCCTCCAGCTCCTTGTTCGAGCGCTGCAATTCCTCGGTGAGGGAGGCCAGTTCCTCGGCCCGGCGCAGCACGATGCCGAGCACGGCGGCGCGCAGGTCCTTGGCGGCGTCGATCTCCGGCACCGTCCAGGACAGGGAGCGGCCCTGCACCGTCTCCTTCCAGGTCTCGAAGGATTTGCGCGGGTGCAGCCGGTCGGGCCCGCCGGCCGGATCCTTGGTGGCGGCCTTCGTCGGATCGCCGCCCCAGCGCACGGTCTGGACCACCTCGGGCCGGAACCAGAGCACGTAGCTCGCGTACTTCTCCGAGATCGAGATCGCGAGGAGCCCGCTCGCGGTGTCGGCGATGGTCTTGGCCGGCGGATACTCCTCCGACAGGGCGTCGGTGGCGTGGACCGCCTCGCCGGCATGCTCGGACGAGAGCCACTCGTAGACGCCGCGCACCTGCCGCTCGGAGGGCGTGCGGCCGATGAGGTGGCAGCGCTGGTCGGTGACGATCGCCGCGCCCCCGGCATCGGTGAGGGCCAGCACGTCCTCGGGGTGCCTCAGGAAGCCTTCGACGAAATTCTCCTCCTCGGCCATGAAGGCGAGCAGGCGGGCCTGGATCGCACCGAGCGCCAGGCGCTGCTCGGCGAGCGCGCCGCGCTCCTTAGCGGCGAGCTGCAGCGCGAAGGTCTGGGTGAGGATGTCGCAGGCGTTGCGGGTCTGCAGCGGGACCCGCCGCGGCCCCTTGTTGTGGCAGGAGATCAGGCCCCAGAGCGCGCCCTCGACCAGGATCGAGATCGACATCGACGCCATGGTGCCCATGTTGCGCATGTACTCGACATGGACCGGCGAGACGCTGCGCAGGACGGACTGGCTGAGATCGAGGGGTGCCCCGGTCGAGGGGGTCAGGGCCGGGACGATCGGCACCGGGTCGTAGGCGGCGTCCGGAATGATGCGCAGGCGGTTGCGGCGGTAGAGTTCGCGCGCCTGGGCCGGAATGTCGGAGGCGGGAAACCGCAGGTCGAGGTAGGAGGGCAGCACGCCGTTGCCGTCCTCGGCCACCACGGTGCCGTGCCAGTCGCGGTCGAAGCGGTAGACCAGGGCGCGGTCGAACCCGGTGAGCTGGCGGATGTCGGCGGCGAGGAGCCCGCACAGGTCCGCGACGCTCGACGCGCCGTGCAGCGCCTCGATGAAGGCGCGCAGCCGCGGATAGAGCGTGTCGAGGGTTCCGGCCGCCAGGCCCTCGCCGGCGCTCTCCTCGAATTCGAGCACCGTCAGATCGCCGGAGCGGTGGGTGGCGAGGTCGTAGGCCGTGAGGCCCGTTCCGGTCTCCAGGACGAGGGTACCGAGATATGTGGCACCGTCGCGCCCGAGCTGCGCCGTCAGGGCCTCGACGGTCGTCTCGCCCAGTTCCGGCAGCGCCTCGCGCAGGGGCAGGCCATGGACCCGGTCGGCGGGACGCCCGGGAAGGTCGGGCAAATTGGCGCTCGCCTGGACGACGCGCAGGTCCGGTCCTTCGAGCGCCAGCAGGAAACCGTGCGGCTGCAGCGTCCCGAGGATGTGGATCGGTTCCCGGTCGCAGGCCGTGAGTTCCGCCGGTTTCACAGACCGCATCGCCACCTTCACCTCATCGCACCGACGATACTGACGCTGCCGGCACCGGCACTTTACGGTAACCGGCAAGTCCCGACCAGTGCGTCGCACCGGCCCGGTGGTCGGAAGAGGGTGGCCGCCCTAGGTATGCGTCGCCTTTAACGGCATCTCAGGCGCGGCATGCCTCTCGATGCTCCCGGCCGGAACCCGGACCGGCAGGCTCCGGTGCGGCGTTCCCGCTTTGGAGGACGATCCCCGCGAGATACGGTTGGATCGCCCCGGGGTCCTGCGCCTATGACGACTGCGAACACACGACAGGGAGACGACGCCATGAGTGGTCCGCTCACGGGCATCCGCGTTCTGGAACTCGGCCAGCTCATCGCCGCGCCGTTCGCGACCCGTCTAATGGCGGAGTTCGGCGCCGAGGTGATCAAGGTCGAGGCTCCCGGCGAGGGCGATCCCCTGCGGAAGTGGCGCAAGATGCACGAGGGCACCTCGCTCTGGTGGTACCTGCAATCGCGCAACAAGAAGTCGATCGCCGTCAACCTGAAGTCCCCGGACGGCCTCGCCATCGTCAAGCAGCTCGCGCAGAGCGCCGACGTCGTGGTCGAGAATTTCCGCCCCGGCGGCCTGGAGAAGCTGGGCCTCGGCTGGGACGCGCTATCGGCCCTGAACCCGAACCTCGTGATGGTCCGCATCTCCGGCTACGGCCAGACCGGACCCTACCGCGACCGGCCCGGCTTCGGGGCGATCGGCGAGTCGATGGGCGGCATCCGCTTCACCACCGGCGATCCGAGCACCCCGCCCGCCCGCGTCGGCGTCAGCATCGGCGACACGCTCGCCTCGCTCCACGGCGTCATCGGCGCCCTGATGGCGCTCCTGCGGGTCAAGACCGGCCAGGGCGCCGGCCAGGTCGTCGACGTCTCGCTCGTCGAGAGCGTGTTCAACGTCATGGAGAGCCTGGTTCCGGAATACGACCTCCTGGGCGAGGTCCGCACCCGCACCGGCGGGGCGCTGCCGGGCATCACGCCGTCGAACACCTATCCGAGCCAGGATGGCGGCTTCGTGGTGATCGCCGGCAACAGCGACCCGATCTTCCGCCGCCTGATGAAGGCGATCGGGCGTCCCGACCTCGCCGAGGATCCGAGCCTGCACGGGAACGAGGGCCGCTCACGCCAAGCCGCCATGCTCGACGCCGTCCTGGCCGACTGGACCCGGGGGCGCACGGTGACGGACGCGCTCGCGGTGCTCGACGCCGCCGAGGTGCCGGCGGGCCGCATCTACTCGGTCGCCGACATCGTCGCCGACCCGCACTACAACGCCCGCGACATGATCCTGGAGGCCGACCTGCCCGGCGACACCCGGGTGAAGATGCCCGGCATCGTGCCCAAGCTCTCAGAGACCCCGGGCGGCGTGCGCTGGCAGGGCCCGGCGCTCGGCGCCCACACCGATTCGGTTCTCTCGGAGCTCGGCTTCGACGAGGCCGGCATCGCTTCCTTACGCCAGAAGGGAGCCGTCGCGTGAGCGGGATCGTCATCCAGGAGGTCGCGACCCGCGACGGGTTCCAGATCGAGCCGGCCTTCGTGCCGACCGTGGACAAGATTCGGCTGATCGACGCGCTCTCGGCGGCGGGCTTCACCCGCATCGAGGTCTCGTCATTCGTCTCGCCGAAGGCGGTGCCGGCGCTCGCCGACGCCGCCGAGGTCTTTTCGGGGATCGCCCGCCGGCCCGGGACGACCTACGTCGCGCTGGTGCCGAACCCGAAGGGCGCAGAGCGGGCGCTCGCGTCGCGTGCCGACGAGATCAACCTCGTCGCCTCGGTGAGCGAGACCCACAACCGCGCCAATATGGGCATGACGCCCGACGCCTCGATCCGGGGCTTTGCCGCGATCATGGAAACGGTGCGGGGACAGGTCGGCGTCAACGCCACCGCGGCGACCGCCTTCGGCTGCCCGTTCGAAGGCGTCGAGCCCGAGGACAAGGTAGTGGCGCAGGTCGAGCGCTATCTGGCGCTCGGCGTCGACGGCATCACGCTCGCCGACACGACCGGCATGGCCAACCCGCGCCAGGTCGCCCGCCTCGTCGCCCGGGTCCTGCCCCTCGTCGGGCCGAAGCGCCTGACGCTGCACTTCCACAACACCCGCGGCTGCGGCCTCGCCAACGTGCTCGCCGCCTATGAGGCCGGCGCGCGCCGGTTCGACGCGGCGCTCGGAGGCCTCGGCGGCTGCCCGTTCGCCCCGGGCGCCACCGGCAACATCTGCACCGAGGACCTGGCGAGCATGGCCGAGGAGATGGGCCTGTCGACCGGCCTCGACCTCGACGCCCTGCTCGCCCTCTCCCGCGATCTCCCCCGCCTCGTCGGTCACGACGTGCCGGGCCAGGTTGCCAAGGCCGGCCGGCCGCTCGACCTGCATCCGGCCCCGCCGCTCAGGGCGGCCTGACCGGGCCTCATGGGTGGCGCGCGTCGCGGGGACGTGGTCGCGGTTCGGCAAGCGGGTTAGCCTTGCCGGGGACGGCCGTGCGGTCACGCCATGATCGCCGGTGCCGGCAACCAGGAAACCGGGCGCCCGGCCGGGCGCGACGGCTTTCCGGCAGGGAGACGCCGACGCCATGACAGATCCCATCGAGGCCGGCCCGGTCCGTCGCTACGACGCGATCGTCGTCGGGGCCGGATTCTCCGGCCTGTACCAGCTGCACCTGCTGCGCGACCGCCTCGGCCTATCGGTCCGGGTGCTGGAGGCGGCCGGGGGCATCGGAGGCACCTGGTACTGGAACCGCTATCCGGGCGCGCGCTGCGATTCCGAGAGCTACTACTACTCCTACTCGTTCTCCCGCGAGCTCGAGGACGAATGGGACTGGACCGAGCGCTACCCCGACCACGGCGAGATCCGCCGCTACCTCGACCACGTCGCCGACCGCTTCGACCTGCGGCGCGACATCCAGCTCGGCACCCGCGTCGCCGGCGCCGCATACGACGAGGCGGCCAATCGCTGGACGGTCACCACGGAGAGCGGCGAATGCTTCGAGGCGCAGTTCCTGATCACCGCCGTCGGCTGCCTGTCGAGCACCAACGTGCCCGAGATCCCCGGCCTCGCGCGCTTTTCGGGCGCCCAGTACCATACCGGCCGCTGGCCGCATGACGGCGTCGACTTCTCGGGCAAGCGCGTCGGGCTGATCGGGACCGGCTCGACCGGCATTCAGGCCACCCCCGTCATCGCCGCCGAGGCCGCTCACCTCACGGTCTTCCAGCGCACCGCCAACTACAGCGTACCGGCCCGCAACGGCCCGATGGACGACGCATTCAGGACCTGGGTGCGCGAGAATTCCTCGGAGCTGCGCGCCAAGGCCCGCGCCGCGCCGAATGGGCACCCGTTCGACTTCTCTGACCGCTCGGCGCTCGCCGTCTCGCCCCAGGAACGTCAGGCGATCTACGAGGCGGCCTGGGAGCGGGGCGGCCTGCGCTTCCGCGCCGCGTTCCGGGACATCATGCTCGACCCCGACGCGAACGAGACCGCCTCGGCCTTCATCCGGGACAAGATCCGCGGCCTCGTCCACGATCCCGTGGTGGCGGAGACCCTGACGCCGCGCGACCACCTCTTCGGCACCAAGCGCCCGCCGATCGACACACACTACTTCGAGACATTCAACCGGTCGAACGTCAAGCTCGTCGATCTGAAGGCGACGCCGATCGCCGCGATCGTGCCGGAGGGCGTGCGCACCTCGGACGCCATCTACCCTCTCGACGTGATCGTCTTCGCCACCGGCTTCGATGCCTTGACCGGTCCCCTTCTCGCACTCGACATCCGCGGCCGCGACGGGGTCGCGCTCAAGGACGTGTGGGCGGCGGGCCCGAGGAGCTATCTCGGCCTGCAGGTGCCGGGCTTCCCGAACCTGTTCACCATGACCGGCCCGGGCAGTCCTTCGGTACTGACCAACATGCCGGTGGCGATCGAGCAGCACGCCGAGTGGATCACCGACTGCATCGGGCATCTCCGCGAGCGCGGCCTCGACCGGATCGAGGCGACGCCAGACGCGGCGGAATCCTGGGGGACGGAGGTGAACCGAGCGGCCTCCGCGACGCTGCTGCCGATGGCGAGCAGCTCGTGGTATCTCGGCGCCAACGTGCCGGGCAAGCCGCGGGTGTTCATGCCCTATGCCGGCGGCATGGCGCATTACCGCGGCCTCTGCGAACGGGTCGTCGCCGACGGCTATTCCGGCTTCGCCCTGGGCTGAGGCGCCGACCGACATACGAAAAACCCCGCCGGCTTCCGCCAGCGGGGTTTTTTGTTTGGTTTGGTTGCGGGGACAGGATTTGAACCTGTGACCTTCAGGTTATGAGCCTGACGAGCTACCGGGCTGCTCCACCCCGCGCCAGGGTGTGTTCGTAATGAGG
>NZ_JACWCT010000018.1:20956-21253 GCF_016613415.1 Methylobacterium ajmalii
CAGGTCTGGCGGTGACCGACTCTCCCGTGTCTTGAGACACAGTACCATAGGCGCTGGGGCGGTTAACGGCCGAGTTCGAGATGGGATCGGGTTCTGATCACCCCGCTCTGACCACCAGACCGGCCAAGCACGTCGTTCGGCAAGCATGCCGACCGGCAGCCGCTGGGGCTGCTGGTCCGTCTTCATCATGTCTGTGGTGTTGGTCTGATCCGGACACGGATCATGAGAGCGATCAAGCCGATCGAGCGATTAGTACTGGTCAGCTCAGCGCGTTACCGCGCTTGCACATCCAGCCTA
>NZ_JACWCT010000167.1 GCF_016613415.1 Methylobacterium ajmalii
CAGGGCGCCACCGCCGCGGCGGCGGCGCGCAGCGCGTCGCCCGCGCCCCGATCGCGGCCGTCGAAGCAGAGCAGCGCCCAGCCGGTCGTCCGCCCGTCCGGGTTGGCGAGGAAGCGAAACAGCGAGGTCGTCTCGCCGTCCCGCACGACCTCCGCGTCGGGCGCGCGCTCGCCGGGCCCGGGCCCGCGCCGGAACAGGTGGGCGAGGCCCGAGAGATGGTCCTCGTTCAGCGGGCTCTCCGGGTAGCGCACGGAGAGCTGCTGGAGGTCGTCGGTGCCCTGGAGCAGCGCCCCGATGCCGGGAATCGCCTTGGCGGCGAGCCCGAGCGCCGCATCGGCGACCGGCCCGCGATAGACGGTGCGGCGAAAGCCCTTCGCCTGCTGCGCGCTCAGCCGGGCGTGCTCGGCTCCGCGCTCGGCGTCGTAGGACTCGAGCACGACAGGCGCGGCCTCGCCCCGCAGGGTCATGGCGAGCCGCCAGGCGACCTCGACCGCGTCGTGCAGGCCGGCATTCATGCCCTGCCCGCCGATCGGCAGCGACAGGTGGCCGGCATCGCCCGCGAGCAGGACCCGGCCCCGGGCATAGGCCGGCGACACGCCGTACTGGAAGCGGCTGTGGGTCAGCCATTGCGGATCGGTCAGGGTCAGGGTCTCGTCGCCCGTGACCTCGCGCGCCACCGCCTGCATCTCGTCGAGCGTCGGGTCGCGGTCGGGCACGCCGGTGTCGTCGGCCAGGAAGAACAGGCGATGGTAGCCGCCCCAGACCGGCATCACGCCGCAGAAGCCGTGCTCGTAGTAGAAGAACCACAGCTGGTCGGGCTCCCGCGAGCGCCGCCAGGACAGTTTCGCGTCGACCTGCCGGTTCATGCAGCCCTCGAACCGCTCGGGCTCGAAGTCGAAGCCGAGGAGCGGGCGCAGCGTGCTCTTCGCGCCGTCGGCGGCGACGAGGTAGCGGGCGCGCAGCCGCTCCTCGGCCCCGTCGTGCCGCACCGTGACGGTCACGCCGTCCGCGTCCTGCGCCGCCGCCACGACCTTGCGCCCGCGCGCCAGCCGGCCGCCGCGCTCCCCGAGCGTCGCGATCAGCGTGGTCTCGATCACGTCCTGGCCGCTGTAGAGCACCCGCGGATAGGGGCTGGCGACGTCGTCGATGGCAATCGGGGTCGTCGGCGTGCCGTTCAGGAAGAAGTTGACGAGCCGGATCGGGTAGGCCCGCTCCGCCAGGGCGTCGCGCACGCCGATCCCGGCCAGGAGCTCCTGCGGCCGCGCCCAGAGGTTGTTGGCGCGGGAATAGGCCCGCACCTCGGTCCGCTCCTCCAGGACCAGGCAGTCGATCTCGTGGTGGCGCAGGGCGCAGGCCGTGGTCAGTCCGATCGGACCGGCGCCGACGACGATGACCTCGGCGTCGAAGGCGGGAGAGGACGTCGGGGACATGGCAACCTCGTATCGGATTCGGGGAAGGGATCAGTCGTCCTGCGCGGCCGCGCCGATCCGGCGCTGGATCTCGCGCAGCAGGCTTGCGGCGGCGGCGATGCCGTCGGGGGGCAGGCCGGCGCACAGGTCGTCGAACCAGACGTCCTTGCGGGCGATGGCCTCGCGGTAGGCGCTCTCGCCGGTCTCGGTCAGGGCGATCAGGTGGGCGCGCCGGTGGTGCGGGTTCGGCTCGACCCGCAGGAATCCGGCCGCATGGAGGTCGTCGACGACGCGCTGCACCGCCTGGCGGGTCAGGCCCATGTTGCGGGCGATGTGTGCCACCGGCAGCGGGACCGGCGAGAGCGCGACCGCGCCCAGCACCTGCCAGCGGGCGCTGGTCAGGCCGAGGTCGTGGACGAGCGCGTCGCCCGCGGCGAGCAGGTCGCCGTTGAGGCGGAACACCGCCAGGACCAGCTCGGTGAGGGCGGGACGGCCGCCGTCCGGGTCGGTCCCAGGCGGTGATGCGGAAGGAGACGTCTGCTCGGGCACGGCATCTTCGCTATAGGCTGTCGATATGACAGCGTGCTGTCATTTCAGTCGAAGAACGGACGGAGCGGGCGCTCGGTTCCCGCTCGCGCGGGAGCGGCGGGTCGCGAGTATCGTCCCGGGCGTGCCGCGCGACGAGGGAGGGCGCGCCGATCCGGTCGGGCGCGGATGGCTGGATGCAGGGAGAGTTTCAGGGATCAGGCCGCCGTGCCGGCGGCCCCGCGCGGCCGCCGGTCAGGCGCCGGCCTCGAACCGCTCGCCCTCGTGGTCGAGGTGCAGGTAGTCCGGGTCGAACCGGGCGAGCGCCGTGAGGGCGTCGAGGTCCGGGAGGACGAGGGACTTGTCGCGCCAGTCGATCAGCCCGGACTGGCGCAGCTCGCGCAGGGTGCGGTTGACGTGGACCGCCGAGAGGCCGAGCGCATCGGCGAGTTCCGCCTGGGTGACGGGCAGCTCGCAGCGGTCGTCCTTCACCCGGCCCACGGCCTGCTGGCGGACGAAGATCTCGCACAGCAGGTGCGCCACCCGTTCGAGGGCGCTGCGCCGGCCGATGTTGACGAGCCATTCCCGGTGGATCGCCGCCGTGACCAGCACCTCCCACCACAGGGCCCGGGTCAGGCGCGGGTCGGCGTTCAGCATCCGGTCGAGCAGGTCGCGGGAGATCTTGGCGACCGTCACCGGGGTCAGGGTGCCGAGCGCGTGGTCCATCCGGCTCAGCAGGAAGATGTTCAGGTCGCACAGGTCGCCCGGCAGCAGGAACGACATGATCTGGCGGCTGCCGTCGGCGAGCTGCTTGTAGCGGCAGACCCAGCCGGCGAGGATCAGGTTGACGTCGCAGGGCTCCTCGCCCTCGGCGATGATGTCCTGGTGGGTGTCGTAGTTGACGATCCGCGCCGAGGCGGCCTGCTGCAGCAGGCGCTTGTCGGCATCGCTCAGGCGGGTGAACCGTTCGAGCTTGCGGATCAGCGGGTTCATCGTCTCCGGGCCCTCCACCCGCGGTTCGCCAGCGCGGGCTGCCGTCATGACGGAGCGGAAATTAGCGCCGGTGGCGCGACAGTAAAGCGGGAGGTGGCACGTCCCGGCCCGGGTACCTGCCGCCGTGCCGGCGGGCCCTCCGGGGACGGCGACGCCTTCCGGTCCTTCCGGAAACGGGCCGGACGCGCGGGAGGCCCGCGCGTCCGGCGTCGCCCCGGCGGACTCAGCCCTGCGCGAGCGCGCTCGCCACCCGGCGGGCGAAGGCGACGGGATCGCGCGGCGGGTCGCCGCCCTGGACGTGGGCGAGGTCGACGAGGGTCTGGGCCGCCTCGCCGACATCCTCCCCGGCCGCCGCCCGCTCGGCGATGCGCCGGATCAGCGGGTGGCGCGGGTTCAACTCCAGCACCGGCTGGCCGCCCATCCCGGCTCCCATGCCGGCTCCCATGCCGGCGCCGCGGCCGGCCCGGCGCAGCAGGCGCTGCATCTGCAGGTCGGGCCCGAAGGCCGGGGCGGAGAGCAGCACCGCGCTGTCGACGAGGCGCTGGCTCGCCTTCACGTCGGAGACGTCGTCCTTCAGCGCCTCCTTCAGCTTCGGCAGCAGGTCGGCGAGGTCGGCCGGGGCGTCGCCCTCCGCGACCTCGGGCTCGAAGGCCGAGAGGTCGTCGCTGCCCTGCGTGATGCTGCGGATCGGCTTGCCGTCGTGGCTGTCGTAGCGCTCGGGCCAGAACGCGTCGACGTGGTCGGAGAGCAGCAGCACCTCGATGCCGCGGGCGGAGAACCCCTCGATCTGGGCCGAGCGCTTCAGCGCGTCGACGTCGTCGCCGACCAGGATGTAGATCGCCTCCTGGTTCGGCTTCATCCGCCCCACGTAGTCGGCGAGCGAGACCCAGCCCTCGGTGGTCGAGGAGCGGAAGCGCAGCAGGCCGGCGATGTCCTGGCGGTGCTCGGCATCCTCCCACAGCCCCTCCTTCAGCACCGGCCCGAAGGCCTGCCAGAAGGTGGCGTAGGACTCCGCGTCCCTCGACCGGCTCTTCAGCTCGGATACGACCTTGGCGGTCACCGCCCGGCGGATGCGGGCGAGCACGGGGGTCGCCTGCAGCATCTCGCGCGAGACGTTGAGCGGCAGGTCCTCGGTATCGACCACGCCCTGGACGAAGCGCAGCCAGGACGGCAGCAGCCCGGCCTCGTCGGTGATGAACATCCGGCGCACGTGCAGGCGCACCTTGCTCTCGCGCTGCTCCTCGATCGCCATGAAGGGCTTCATGCCCGGCACGAACAGCAGCGCGTTGAACTCGAGCTGGCCTTCCGCCCGCCAGTGCAGGGTCGCCCACGGCTTGTCGAAGGCGTGCGCCACCTGGCGGTAGAACTCGGTGTACTCCTCCTCGCTCACCTCGGACTTCGGCTTGCGCCAGAGCGCCGTGCCCTTGGTCCCGGCGACCTCCTCGCCGTCGCGCACCAGCGTCACCGGCACGGTGATGTGGTCGGCCCACTTGCGCAGGATGGTCTCCAGCCGGATGCCCTCGAGGTACTCCTCGGCATCGGCCTTCATGTGCAGGACGATGTCGGTGCCGGGCTCGGTCCGGGTCGCGGGCGCCAGCGTGTACTCGCCCTGCCCTTCCGAGGCCCAGGTCCAGGCCTCGTCGGATCCGGCCTTGCGCGAGGTGACCTCGACCCGGTCGGCGACCATGAAGGCGGAGTAGAATCCGACGCCGAACTGGCCGATCAGGCTCGGGCGCTCCTCCGGCTTGGCGTCGGCCAGCGACTGGCTGAAGGCCCGGGTGCCGGAGCGCGCGATGGTGCCGAGATTCTGCGCCAGCTCGTCCTTCGTCATGCCGATGCCGGGATCGGACAGGGTCAGGGTGCGGGCCGCCTTGTCGGGGTTGATCCGCACCTTGGCGTCGGCCGGCAGCGCCAGGGCGGAATCCGTCAGCGCCCCGAACCGGCGCCGGTCGACCGCGTCTGCGGCGTTGGCGACCAGCTCGCGCAGGAAGATCTCGCGCTCGGAGTAGAGGGCGTGGACCACGAGGTCCAGGAGGCGCCCGACCTCGGCGCCGAAGGAGTGCCGCTCCACAGTCTCGCTCACGTCTCGGTTCTCCGCATGGGAACAATTCGTCGCGGGCGGATATGCGGGCCGGCGGCGGGCTTTTCAAGGAAGCGGGGCGGCGAGCCGGGCGACGATCGCCCGCACCTCGTCGCGGCCGGCCGGCCGGGGGTCGACCGAGCGGTGGATCGTCAGCCCCTCGATCATCGCGTCGAGGGCCCGCGCTTCCTCGGGCGAGAAGTGGCGCTCCAACGCCGCCCGGCTCTTGCCCATCCAGGCGCGCATCACCCCGGCCAGGGCCGGCACGCGGGCGGCGTAGGCGTAGAGCTCGTAGCTCAGGAGCATCGTGCGGGGCGTCGCCCAGTCCTCCGCGACCACGAGTTCGACCACCGCCTCGCAGGCCTCGGCTCGGCTCGTCGCCGCGTCGAGCCGCGCTTCGAAGCGGGCCGAGACCGTGTCGGCGAGCAGCGTGAAGGCCTCGGTCAGGAGGTCGTCGAGGCCGGCGAAATGGTAGGTCAGCGAGCCGAGCGGCACGTCCGCCGCCGCGGCGATGCGCCGGTGCGTGGTGCCGGCGACGCCGTGCGCGGCGATCACGTCGAGGGTGACCCGGATCAGGCGGGCGCGGCGGTCGGGATCGTGACGGCGCGGGGCGGCGGGCAAGCGGAGGTCTCGCGGGGCGTGTCGAGGGCCGGGGCGGGTTGGCTTCCGGCGGCTATGTGTACATATGTACGCATCGCGGCCCGACGCCAACCGACAGCGAGGATTGCATGACCCCGACGAGCCAGAAGCAGAAGATGCTCTCCGGCGCGCTCTACGTCGCCGACGACCCGGAGCTCGACGCCGACAACCGGCGCATCTCGGCCTGGATGGACCGCTACAACGCCCGCAGCACCCTGACCCAGCCGGAGCGCCAGGCCCTCCTCGCCGAGGCCTTCGCCCGGGTCGGCGAGGGCTGCAACATCCGCCCGCCGTTCTTCTGCGACTACGGCTACAACATCAGCCTCGGCCGCGGCGTGTTCCTCAACTTCAATTGCTGCATCCTCGACGTCGTGCAGGTGACGATCGGCGACATGACCCAGATCGGGCCGGGCGTGCAGATCATGACCGCCGACCACCCGCGCGATCCGGCCCAGCGCCGGCAGATGCTGGAGTTCGGTCGGCCGATCGCGATCGGGGCGAATGTCTGGATCGGCGGCGGCGCCCAGATCCTGCCCGGCGTCACCATCGGTGACGACGCGATCGTCGGGGCGGGCAGCGTGGTGACCCGCGACGTGCCGGCGGGCGGGACCGTCGTGGGCAATCCCGCGCGGTTGCGGGTCCCCGGATAGGCGCCCACCGGCGAGGCGGCGTCACCCCTCCGGCCGGCGCACCACCAGGAGGTTGGCGACCAGCACCTGCACCGCCTCGCCGTGCTGGTTGAGGGTGGTGGTGCGCACCTTGGCGAGGCCCTGGCTCGGGCGCGAGCGCGAGGGCCGCACCTCCAGCACCTCGCTCTCCAGCCGGATCGTGTCGCCGGGGCGCAGGGGCTTGGGCCAGCGCACCTCGTCCATGCCCGCCCCGATGATGCCCCCGGCGATCCGCATCTCGCTGTCGACGAGAAGCCGCATGGTGAGGGCCGCGGTGTGCCAGCCGCTCGCCGCGAGGCCGCCGAAGAACGTCGCGCGCGCCGCCTCGGCGTCGAGGTGGAAGGGCTGCGGGTCGAACTCGCCGGCGAAGCGGACGATCTCAGCCTCGCTCACGGTCGTCTCGCCGGAGCGGTAGACCTGGCCCGCCGCCAGATCGTCGAGGTAGAGTTCTCGTGCCATCGCCTATTTCCCTCCCGCCGCGACGAGGGCGGGCGACGCCCGCTCGCCGCGAAACCACGCGCCGGTCGCGACCGCGCCGGCATTGATCGACCCGAGCGCCGCGAGCCCGAGGCCGAGCGCCAGGAAGACCCCGTCGAGCGACAGCCCGAGGCGCAGGGCGAGGAGGCCGCCGCCGATCGACACCGCCATGCGGGCAAGCCCGGCGACGAGGGGCCAGCCGACCCGGCCGGCGCCCTGCGAGGCGAAATAGAGCGCCAGCCCGATGCCGGCGAAGCCGTAGAACGGCCCGACGAGGTGGAGGTAGCGGGCGCCGACCGCGAGCATCTGCGGGTCGTGGCCGAACAGGCGCAGGAACGGCAGCGGCCACAGCGCGGCGGCAAGGCCGATCGCCTCGGTCAGCGCCCCCGCGATGGCGGCCCCGGTCCAGGCGACCCGAAGCGCCCGGGCCCGGTCGCCGGCCCCGATGCAGGTGCCGACCA
Organism: Methylobacterium ajmalii; assembly: GCF_016613415.1. Classification (GTDB taxonomy): domain Bacteria; phylum Pseudomonadota; class Alphaproteobacteria; order Rhizobiales; family Beijerinckiaceae; genus Methylobacterium; species Methylobacterium ajmalii. The sequence continues at coordinate 7,253 of NZ_JACWCT010000167.1, forward strand.
TGGCGCCGATCGGCGCGCCGAGGCCGAAGACCAGGGGCACCAGCAGGTACTCGAGCCGCGCGCCGGTGCCGTAGCCCGCGACCGCGGCGGGGCCGGCGGCCCCCGCGAAGGCGGTGGCGGCGGCGATTGTCGCGTTGGTGGTGGCGCTGACGATCGACGAGACGGCGCCGATCCGCAGGATGTCGCGCAGCGGCGCCCATTCGAGGCGCGGCGGGCGCGAGGCGGGCCGCAGCAGGCCGCGCCCGGCCCAGAGGTGGTGGGCGAACACGACCGCGCCCGCCGCGTAGTAGGCCAGCACCGCGACGCCGCCCCCGACGATACCGAGGCCCGGGACCGGCCCGACGCCGTAGATCAGCGCCGGCGAGAGCGGCACCAGCACGGCGGCGCCGACGCTGGTCACGATCGCCGGGAGCGCCATGTTGCCGGTACCGCGGATCACGGCCGCCAGTCCGTTGAACAGCCAGACCAGCACCGCGCCGGAAAATACCACGCCGCCGTAGGCGGAGGCCGCCGCCAGCGAGGCGCCCTCCCCGCCCATGACCCGGTAGAGCGCCGGGCCGAAGCCGAGGGCGAGGAGCGTGGTGAGGAAGCCGAGACCCAGCCCGATGGCGGCGGCGTACCACGGCAGCGCGTCGGCCTGCGCCCGCCGCCCGGCCCCGAGGCTGCGCGCCACCGCCGACAGGATGCCGCCTCCCATGGCGCCGGCGGAGATCATCTGCACGAGCATCAGCACGGGGAAGACCAGCGCCATGCCGGCCAGCGCGTCGGTGCCGAGCCCGGCGACGAAGGCGGTCTCGATCAGACCGACGAGCGCCTGGACCAGCATCACGACGACGTTGGGCGCGGCGAGCCGCAGGAGCGTCGGCCCGATCGGGGCGTGGAGAAGGCGGTGGGTGCGCGCATCCATCGGGCGGCGCTCCTCGGCTGGAACCGGCGATCCCGGCGCCGGCGATTTAGTGGCATATGCCGGTTTTTCGTCAAGCGGGTCGCGCGACGCGGCAATCCCCTTCGCGGGGCCTGCGCGTCAGGCGGCCTTCTCCAGAGCCTCCAGCCGCTCGGCCTCGACGGCCGCCAGGTCGAGGTCGTCGTCGGGGACGCGGGGCAGGAAGCGCTCGACCTGCTCGCACAGCACGAGGTCGGGCAGGATCCGCTCGATATAGGCCCAGTCGAGATTGGCCGACCAGATGAAGTGGACCTCGCGAAAGGTCTCGGCCAGCATCGCGGTCAGGCCGTTGCCGGAGAAGTTGGCGCAGGAATCGCCGAACAGCACCAGGGTGCGGGGGTCGGCCTCCGGCGAGGCGTTGCGGTAGACCGCGTGCGCCCCGGTATGGAGCTCTCCCAGGCGCCCGGCGGCCGTGTAGGCGTCGATGAGGGTGCCGCCCGAGACCCGCACGGCGTCCCGGAAGAGCTGGTAGTTGTGCACGGTCTCGAGGGGCTGGGCCTCGAGCTTGTTGCCGATGTCGAGCACCGCCTCGAAGCGCTGGTGCGGCCGGTCGAGGAAGTCGGTGCGGGGCGTCGCGCCGCAGGCCCGGCAGACCAGCCGGTAGGCGAGCAGGCAGCCGTGGATGTTCCAGTGCGTGTCGGTGCGGTAGTGCAGGTCGCGCTCGTTCCGCCGCGCCCGCATCGGCTCCAGGAGCTCGATCCAGGCCCGGCGCCCGGTCAACGACCAGCGCATCAGGTCGCCGAGGCGGCGGGCCGGGGCGAGGCGCGGATCGAGGGTCAGCCCGTCGAAGCGGTCCTCGTAGACGCTGAGCTTCTCCGGCACCACGAGGTGCAGGTAGCGGGTGCCGAGGCCGCGGCAGCGCTGCACGCGCTGCACGATCCGCCGGCGCCACTGGCGCAGGACCCGCTCCATCGGGCGCACGCGGCGGTACTGGTCCGCGACCTCGTTGGTGCCCCCGGTGAGGAACAGCCAGCCGTCCTTGCCCGCGTGATACATCCGGTTCCCTGCCCGCGGTCCCGCCGCGGCACGGGCGGGGCGCGGCCCCGCCTGAGCGATCAGTTGCCGGGCGATCTGATACCGCAGGATGGAAAAATAAAGGTGACCGGCGCAGCGGTCCGGTCCGCCCGCTCGCCGGGCGGGGTCGGCATCCCGGTCGGCGGCGACCTCGGCCGAGCCCCGCACAGCCACGCCATCCCGCGCTCCGGCATCACCGCCCCGACGGCCCGGCGGACCGGGTCGAGCCGCCCGGTCCCGGGCACCATGCAGCCGAGGAGGCGGGTGCATGCCGCCGTCGCGGAGGATGCGAGGATCACGATCGTGGGAATCGCCCTCCCCCGCCCTGCCCCGATCGTCGGCTTCCCGGCGCCGGTCCTCGCGCCGCATCGTCCGTACGTGCCCGATGCGGCGACGATGATTCGCCGGCCGGGCGAGTCGACCTCCGTGAAAACGTTGTCATGCGGTGAGGCGCCGCAGGGTACCGGTGCGTTCAAAACTTGACGGTGGCGACGGCGCAGGGGCGCCACACGGTACGCCAAACGACGCCGCGCCCGGGATAGGTCGTTGATATTGCCGGTCATTCCCCAACGGGAGGGTACCCACGCGGCCCCGACATGCTCTAGGATCCGGCACGGACCGTATCCAGAGACGCCACGGTATGACCCAACCGACGCCGCCAGTCGCCCTGATCGCGGATGACGACGATTTCTTCCGCCTCGCCGTGGTGGCGATCCTGACGCGCAACTTCGGGTTCACCGAGGTGATCGAGACCGGCTCCCTCGATGCGGCCGTCGACCAGCTCTCGACCCGGCGCGGGGCCGTGACCCTGGCGCTGTTCGACCTCGCGATGCCCGGCATGGAAGGCCCCGGCAGCCTGAGCGCGGTGCGGGAATGCTTCCCGGCGGTGAAGGTGGCGGTCGTCTCGGCCTCGACCGAGCGCAACAAGATCCTCACCGCCCTCGAGGTCGGCGTCCACGGCTACGTGCCGAAGGGGATCGGCTCGGCCGAGCTGACCCGAGCGGTCGGCATGATCCTCGACGGGCACATCTTCGTGCCGGCATCCCTGGCGGTGCTCGACGGCGCGGGCCCGCGCCCGTCCTTCGAAGCGCGGGTCCCCGGCCCGGACGGCCGCGGCGATGGGCGCCCGCTGCGCATTCCCGACCTGACGCCGCGCCAGCGCGACGTCCTGGCGCTGCTGGTCGAGGGACGCTCGAACAAGGAGATCGCCCGGCGGCTCCAGCTCGGCGAGGGGACCGTCAAGGTCCACATGGCGGCGCTGCTGCGCAGCCTCGGTGTCCAGAACCGGGCCGCGGCGGCGGTGGTCGGAGCCCGGCTGCTGGCGGAATGACGCCAGCCGGCGGCCTTCGAACACCCTCGTCCCAGTCGGGACCGGCCCGGCGGCAGGCATTCGCGCCGGAATCGCGATCCCGTCGACGGGATAATTCGGCAAGTGCCTGATTGCGGCAAGCACTGCGTCGATCCGGTGCCGGCTCACTGCTTGGCACGCCGTTTCGGCAATCCAGTCGGAATTGACCGGTGCACTCGATCCTGCTTCGCCTTCCTCGGTTTCGTCCATCGTCGGAGAATTTCAGGCCGATGGTCTATCGCTCTTAGACGAAGGTCGCGGGTCGATTTGCCCGTTATGACGCATGGTCAATCGAACGCCTGCGCTGGTCGCTTGACACTGTGACCGTCTGACGTATCACCTTGCGGTGGTACGAGGCGGACGATGCACGGCGTCGCATCATCGGTCGAACACAGGAGCGCGGCGAGACGAATCGCGGCGCGTGACCAGCGCGGCCGCTTGCGACGGGCGGGGCGGAAGGCGACGGGAACGGACATGGATCGGGAAGCGATCGGAAGCGAGAACATCCACGCTGCCCTGGACGCCCTGCTGAACCTGCCGCCATTGAAGAAATCGCCGCAGCTCTCGGCGTTCCTGTCCTACGTCGTGCGCGAGAGCCTGGCCGGCCGCGGCAGCCTGCTCAAGTCCTACACCATCGCGACCGACGCGCTCGGCCGCTCGACCAGCTTCGATCCGGCGACGGACGCCATCGTGCGGGTCGAGGCGCGGCGCCTGCGCCAGGTGCTGCAGCAGATCTATGCCGACCCGACCTGCCCGATCGGCGTGCGCATCGACCTGCCGCTGGGCCGCTACGAGCCGAGCTTCCGCCACGTCGCCCCGCCGCCGCCCGGCGCTGCGGCGGTGCGGGCCGAGGACGAGCCCGACGGCGTGCGTGAGAGCGAGCAGCGCTACCGTGCCCTGGTCGAGGCGAGCGCCGCGGTGGAGTGGCGCACCGGGCCGGATGGCGGGCTGGTCCAGACCTTCGGCCTGAGCGCCCGGACCGGCCTGGGCGATGCCGAGCTCCAGGGGTTCGGCTGGCTCGACGTCCTGCACCCGCATGACCGCGGCGGCACCGAGGTCGTGTGGCGGGCCTGCTGCCAGAGCGGCACGCCGCTCGACGCGACATACCGGGTGCGCCACCGCGACGGGCAGTATCGCTGGATGCTCGGCCGGGCGATCCCGATCGAGAGCGCCGACGGCGCGATCCGCGAATGGGTCGGCACCATGGCCGACATCGACGAGCAGGTTCGCGCGCAGGAGGCCCTGCGCACCAGCGAGGAGCGGCTGCGCCTCGCCATGTCGGCGGCCGAGATGATGACCTGGGACATCGACGCGGCGACCCGGGAGGTCAGCTGCTCGGAGATCGGCGAGAGCCTGATGGGCGTGACCCGGGGCCCGCTCGACGAGTTCCTGGCGATGATCCTGCCTGAGGACCTGCCGGTCGTTCTCGCCAGCCTGGAGCCGGCTTTGCGCGGCGAGGGAACTTACGACGCGCAGTACCGCATCACCGACCACGAGGGACGCCTGCGCTGGCTGTCCGCCCGCGGCAGCCTGGTGCGGACGCCCGGCGGGGGCGCCCGGCTCATCGGCGTGGCCTGCGACGTGACCCGGCGCTATCCCGACCCGGTCGTGATCGAGCGCCAACGCCTGATGGCCTGATGCCCCGGGGGCGTCCTCCCCCGCCCGATCGTGGAGCCTCTTCCCTGAGCTGCAGCTATCCTATGCGGCAGCCATTCTATGCGGCAGCCTTGGCCGGGCGCGGGCCCCGGGGCGCGGCGGCGCGCTTGCGCGGCGGCTTGGCGGCCGGGGCGGCAGGCGCCGGAGCGCGAACGGGTGCGCGCTCGGCCGGACGCTCGCCGCCCCCGTGCCACCAGCCCTGCCAGCTCCAGCCGCCGGGGCCGGTGACGGCGTAGAGCACGAAGCCGGCGGCGAGGCCGAGCTGGGCGAGGAACAGCTCCTGCTCGACCCGCGCGCCCGCGCCGGAAAAGTCCCAGAACCGGTGCAGCAGCAGCCCCGCCACCACCGCGTGGACGGCGAGCCCGAGGCCGACGAGGCGCGGCAGCACCCCGAGCAGCAGGAGCAGCGGCCCGAACAGCCCGATCACCACCGACACGGTCGCGACGGCGTTCGGGTAGGGCATGCCGGTGGCCGCGAGCGTCAGGGCGAAGCCCGAGGGGTTGAGCGCCCGCCCGATCGCCGCCGGCAGCAGCGCCGAGGCCAGGAGCAGCCGCCCGGCGAGCAGGATTCCGTCGTTGCGCGCAGCCATCCCGAGACACTCCCGTCGTGATGGCCGGACGGTGGCGCCCGAGGGGTTAAGGCGGCTCTACCGGGCGCCCGCGCCGAACAGCCGGCCGCGCTCGGTCCACAGCACCGTTGCGAGGGCGAGCCCGCTGAGCGCGCAGTAGCCGACCGCGAGCGGCGTCACGGTACCGTCGAAGGACTGGCCGACGAGGAGGCCGCAGAAGGCGGCGAGCAGCGTGGTGTAGAAGCCGATGAACGAGGAGGCGGTGCCGGCGATGGCCGCCAGCGGCTCCATCGCCAGGGCGTTGAAGTTCGGCATCGCGAAGCTCATCAGGAACTGGCAGGCCGACAGGGTGGCGATCAGCAGCCAGACCGGCGGCGTGCCCCCGAAGGCCAGCATCAGGACGAGCTGCAGGCAGGCGACCGCGAACAGCCCGACCGTGCCCATATGCGCCAGCCGCCGCATGCCGAGGCGGCGCACGAGACGGGCGTTGATCAGGGTGGCGACGCCCATCGCCCCGGCGATGAGCGCGAAGGCGACCGGAAACAGGGCGCCTAGGTGGTAGAGGCCGGTGTCGAAGATCGCCTGCGCCGAGCCGACATAGCCCATGATGCAGCCGGTGGTGAGCCCGAGCGCCGTGGCGTAGCCGAGCGAGGTTCGGGTGCCGACCGTGACGGCGATGCCCGACCCGATCGCCCGGGCCGAGACCGGCCGGCGGAAGGCCGGGTGCAGCGTCTCGGGCAGGCGGGTGCCGAACCAGGCCAGGGTGACGAGGGCCAGCGCCAGCATGGCGCCGAAGATCAGCCGCCAGCTGCCGAACAGCAGGATGGCACCCCCCATCGAGGGAGCGAGGATCGGCACGATGAGGAAGACCATCATGCAGAACGACATCACCCGGGCCATGTCGCGGCCCTCGTAGCGGTCGCGCACGATCGCCACCGCCAGAACCCGGCCGGCGGCCCCGCCGATGCCCTGGATGGCGCGGGCGAGGAGCAGCACCTCGAAGCTCGGCGCCAGCATGGCGAGCACGGTCCCGGCGAGGTAGATCCCGATGCCGGCGATCAGCGCCGGCCGTCTCCCGGTCCCGTCCGAGACCGGACCATAGAACAGCTGGGCGATGCCGAAGCCCAGCATGTAGACATAGACCAGAAGCTGGAGCCGGTTCGGGTCCTGGACCGCGAAGTCGCCCTGGATCGCCGGGAAGGCCGGCAGGAAGCTGTCGATCGTGATCGCGGTCAGGCCCATCATCAGGGCCATCAGGGCCACGAACTCGACGAAGCCGGGCCCGGCCCAGCCCGGCTCGGTCCGGGTGGTCTCGACGGAGGTCACCTCGCCGCTCGCGCTGCTCGCCATGGTCATCCTGAGGGGCCGGCCCGTGGAGGGAGGACACGACCCGGCGGGCCGCGCGGAGCGGGCGGCACGGGACCGGGATCGTTCCGAACGGGGTCCTTGTCGAACGGTGTCCGTTCTTGCAGGTCCGTCTTGGCGAAGGCCCGTGCCGCCAGCAAGGGAGGCGGCGTCATGGCTGCGATGCGACGGGGCCGCGAGGCGCCGGGGCGGCGTGGCAGCCTGCGGCCCGATCGACCCTGCCCGCCGGGCCGACGGCCGCACGTGCCGCATCGGTCATCCTGCCGGCAGCCGCCATCCGGGAGGTTCGACGCACCATATTAACAGTCGCGTAGCGGTTCTGCCCCAGGGTATCGGCCGGTGCCGGGACGCCGGTAGGAGAGTAGCCGTGACCGCCGTCGCTCCGCTGGAGCCCGATACCCTCGGCCGCCTCGATCGCCTGCTGCGCCTCCATCCCCGCACTGAGGCCCGCTACGAGGCGGAGCATGGCCCCCTGAGGGTCGCAGGCCTGCGGCAACTGATCCTGGTCGGGCTGATCTTCTACAACGTCTACAACTTCACCAGTGTCTGGCTGATGCCGGACATCCTCGGTCTGAGCGTCGCGATGCGGCTGCTCGTCGTGACGCCCGGCTCCCTCGCCCTGGCCTGGATGCTGTCGCGGGTCGGGCCGGCGGCCCGCGAAGGTCTCGTGCTCGGCGGCATGATCGGGTCGATGGCGCTGCCGATGCTGCTGTTCTGGTTGACCACGGCTCCGCTCGGCGTATTCACGTTCGGCGAGTCGATCCTGGTCGTGATCTACGGCAACCTGCTGCTGGCGCTGCGGTTTCGCCACGCCCTGGTCTTCACGGCCGTCGCCTTCCTGTGCGCCACGCTGGCCGTGTTCACGAAGGCGGGGCTCGATCCCGACCTGCGGTACGCCCTGCCGGTGCAATACGCCACCGGCTGCGCCTTCAGCCTCTACGCCAACTTCCGCATGGAGCGGCAGCGGTGCCGCGATTACCGGCGCACGCTCAGGGCCCTGCTCGCCTCCGAGGCGGCGGAGGCGGCCCGGCAGCGGTTCCAGGGCCTGTCGCATACAGACCCACTCACCGGTCTGCCGAACCGTCGCCTCCTCGACGAGACCGTGGCAGCCTGGTTCGCCGAGGACCGCGCCGTCGCGCTGCTGATGATCGACGTCGACCATTTCAAGCCGTTCAACGACGCCCTGGGGCATCCGGAGGGCGATGCGTGCCTGCGCCGGGTGGCGGCCCTGTTCGAGACCTTCGTGCCCGATCCCGGGCTCCTCGATCCCGATGTCCTGGCGGCTCGATTCGGCGGAGAGGAATTCGCCTTCGTGGTGCGGGATGCCGGCGCGCCGGAGGCCGCCCGGCTCGCCGCCGCCCTGGTCTCAGCCGTCGAGAACCTCGGCATATCCCATCCCGCGCGGCCGGACGGGGTCGGCGTCGTCACGATCAGCGTCGGCATCGCCCTCGAGCCGGCAGGGCTTCCCCGCGCCAGGGATGCCAGGGACACCTTGTTCGAGGAGGCCGACCGGGCTCTCTACCGGGCCAAGCATCGGGGGCGGAACGGCTACGCCCTCGCGGGCGGGTGCGCCGGCGCGGCGATGTCCCCGGCCGCGCGGCCCGTCTGACCCGTTCGCCGACGCGCTGCCCTCCGCTCGCCGGCCGCCCGGTCCGGACTCATCGTCCGGTGCAGCGCAGGGCCTCGCGCTGGCAGGCAAAGCCCGGGGTCGAGCAATGGACCCCGTCGGCCCCGCGGGTGCAGACGCGGCAGGAATCGGTCCATTCGCGGCAGCCCGGATCCTCGGCCGGCGAGACCGCCGCCGGCCGGGGGAGCGGCACCGGCCCGGAGGCCGGCGCGAAGTTGGCGATCAGGATCGTCGCCAGGGTCGCGCCGACGGCGATCCACGCGAAGCGGGCGTCGCGGGAGCGGTCGGGTCGGGTGTCTGCCGAGAGGTCTGCCATGCCGGCCGTCGTCACCCGCCCCTCCGCGCCTGTCAATCCGCCCGCCTGTGGAGAGGCGACGGGCGGGAGACCGGCTACTCGGCCGCCCGGGCCTCGGGCGCGCCGACTCCGGCCGCGGCGAGACGCGGCGAGGCGGCGGCTTCGGCGACCGGGAGCTCGTCCTCCTCGGCCAGGACCACGAAGCGGCCGGCCTCGCCGTCATAGACCAGCAGGTGGCCGGTCTCGATCTCGAACAGCCAGCCGTGCAGGGTGAGCTGGCCCGAGGCGAGCGCGCTCGCCACCGCCGGGTGGGTGCGCAGGTGGTTGAGCTGGACCAGCACATTCTCCATGGCGAGGGCGTGCAGGCGGCGCTTGTCGTCGATGTCGTCTGGGTAGGCGTCGCAGACGATCTTGCGGGCGGCCTCGCCGTGGCGCAGCCACGCCGCGACGCTCGGCATCTTCTCGCCGAGGCCCGGGGTGAGCAGGCCCTTCATGGCGCCGCAATCCGAATGGCCGCAGACCACGATGTCGCGCACGTTCAGCGCCATCACGGCGTACTCGACCGCCGCGGTCACGCCGCCCATCATGGTGGCGAAGGGCGGCACGATGTTGCCGACGTTGCGGGTGACGAACAGCTCGCCCGGCCCGGCCTGGGTGATCAGCTCGGGCACGACGCGGGAATCGGCGCAGGAGATCACCAGGGCCTTCGGCTTCTGGCCGTCATGGACGAGGCGCTGGTAGACCGAGCGCTGGCTCGGAAACACCTGCTCGCGGAACTGGGTGAACCCCTGAACGATATTGTCCATCATCGGCGACCTCCTTTCGCTGGCCGAGACTGCGCCGGTCGACGTCACGCCGACCACGACGCTGCGGGCCCGCTCGCGGGCCGCGCCACGAAGCCGAGAACGTCGCAGCCGCCGCCGGGTTGCCCGGTGCGGCCCCTCTGCCCGTGCGTCATCTGGCCCGCCGGCGCGGCGGGATGAGACTTTGGTCCTCGACCGTGGCGGTGCCGATGCACCAGTGCCGTGCGACCGTGCGGGCACTCCTCGCGGCCCAGAGACCGTGGGCCAAACGATGTCCTTCACGATTCCGGTTTTGCGGCGTTCGAGAATTCGGCCGTCGCTGGCGCGATCAGGGAAACGTGCTCCCTGGTCGGTGATCACGAGCTGGATGCTATTGGGACAGCGCCGGCAAAAGCTTCGATGAATTCGCCCGGGAGGCCACGACTTGCCCTCCCGGGCGGCACGAGGGAAGCGAAAGCGCACGCCCGGCCGAGTGCAATCAATTTTATGATATAGAAAGCAGTTTCGGAGATTGAATCTTTGTTAAATTAGCGGCTATTTTTTAATATTATATAGCAATATTTTGTAATATATAGACTCATAAAATAAATATTGGTATTATACCATCCAAATCTGCTTTCGACATGAAGATGAAATCGAGAGGCGAATAAAATTTCCGCGTTGTCTCGGCCCCGTCGGTCAAGCGGGCTCCGGGTGCAACTGCCCTGCCCGCCGAGCGGGAAGGGCCGCGGCGAATCAGTTCTCGAACAGCGACCCCTGCACGGCGCCTGCCACGGGCGCCTTCTTCGTGTCCGCGGCCGGCTCCTTGCGCTTGGCCGCCCGGCGCGGGGCCGGTCGCGCCGGTGCTGGCGGGGTTTCTTCGGGCGGCGTCCCGGCCGCTGCCGCTCCGTCGACGGAGGCCGCCACCCGCCCGTCGGCGAATTCCACCGTCAGGTGGCCCGCCGCCCGCGCGGCCTGCGCCGAGCCGACCGGCGTGCCGGCCGAATCGAGCACCAGCGCGTAGCCGCGGGCGAGCACCGCCCGATAGTTGAGGCTGGAAAACAGGGCGGTCGCCCGCGACAGCCGCCCGGCCAGGCGCTCGAGCCCCTGGCCCGGCGCCCGGTCGAGCCGGCGCGACATTCCGTTCAGCCGCTCGCCCTGCACCGCCAGCACCCGCTCCAGGGCGTGGCGGGGCCGGTGGTCGATCGCCGCCAGCCGCTCGCGGGCCCGCGCCAGCCGCAGGGAGGGCGGGTTGCGGGCGAGGCCCTGGAGCGCCCGGTTGAGGCGGCCTTGCGCGTCGCGCGCGTTGGCGGCGAGCGCCGGGGCGAGGCGGGCGTCGGCGAGATCGAGGCGCTGGCGCTTCTGCGCGAGCAAGGCCTCCGGGCCCGGCAACGCGCGGGCGAGCCCGCGCAGCTCGCCCCGCCGCTGGTCGACGAGGCGCAGCAGCGCGCCGGCATGGCGCCGGCTCAGGGAATCGAGGTCCGCCAGCAGCTCGTGCAGGACCGGCACCGCCATCTCGGCGGCGCCGGTCGGGGTCGGGGCACGCCGGTCGGCGGCGTGGTCGATCAGCGTGACGTCGGTCTCGTGTCCGACGGCGGAGATCAGCGGGATCGTGCTGGCGGCGGCGGCCCGCACCACGATCTCCTCGTTGAAGCACCACAGATCCTCGATCGAGCCGCCGCCGCGGGCGACGATCAGCACGTCCGGCCGCGGGATCGCGCCGCCGGGCTCCAGCGCGTTGAAACCGTGGATCGCCGCCGCGATCTCCTCCGCGGCCCCCTCCCCCTGCACGCGCACCGGCCAGACCAGGACCGGACGCGGGAAGCGGTCGGCCAGCCGATGCAGGATGTCGCGGATCACCGCGCCGGTCGGCGAGGTGACGACACCGACGACCAAGGGCAGGTAGGGCACCGGCCGCTTGCGCGCGGCGTCGAACAGCCCCTCGGCGGCGAGCGCCCGGCGGCGCTCCTCCAGCAGCGCCATCCAGGCGCCGGCCCCGGCGGGCTCCAGCGAATCCACCACGATCTGGTAGGCGGACTTGCCCGGATAGGTCGTGATCCGGCCGGTGACCACGACCTCCAGGCCCTCCTTGGGCTTGTGACGCAGCCGCATCATCGTGCCCTTCCAGATCACGGCGTCGATCTTGGCGCCGCCGTCCTTGAGGCTGAAATAGGCGTGGCCGGAGCCGTGCGGGCCGCGATAGCCCGAGATCTCGCCCTTGAGGCGCACGTGGCCGAACGCATCCTCGAGGGTGCGCTTGAGGGCGGTCGCCAGTTCGGTGACCGACCATTCGGGCACGTTGGCGATCGGGGCGGAGAAGGCGGAGGCGGACATCGGGCGCGACGCTAGCGGCTCGCCCCGAGTCGCGGAAGACCGCCCCGCCGCTTGCGGCCGCCAGTGTCCCCCGCGCATCAGTGCCGGTTGCCGCGCCGCGCCCGCGCCCGTAAACGTCTCGCGCAAGACTGACCTTCCGTTCCGGGACCGGCGATGCGCGACCAGCACCCCCTCACCCTCCTGCTGATCGGCTCCGGCGGGCGCGAGCACGCGCTCGCCTGGAAGCTCGCCCAGAGCCCCCTCTGCCGGCGCCTGCTGATCGCCCCGGGCAATCCCGGCACCGCCGCCCACGGCACCAACCTCGCCCTCGACGTGACCGACCATGCGGCGGTGATCGACGCCTGCCGGCGGGAGGGCGTCGATTTCGTCGTCGTCGGCCCCGAGGCGCCGCTGGTGGCGGGCCTGGTCGATGCGCTGGCGCAGGCCGGCATCCGGGCCTTCGGTCCGAACGCCGCGGCGGCCCAGCTCGAGGGCTCGAAGGCCTTCACCAAGGAGCTGTGCCGGGAGTTCTCGATCCCGACCGCCGCCTTCGCGCGCTTCCGCGCGGTCGAGCCGGCGCTGGCCCACCTGCGGGCTGGCCGCATCCCGGTCGTCGTCAAGGCCGACGGGCTCGCCGCCGGCAAGGGCGTGGTGGTGGCCGAGACCCTGGAACAGGCGGAAGCCGCCGTGGAAAACATGCTCGGCGGCGGGATGGGGGCCGCCGGCGCCGAGGTGGTGATCGAGGCGTGCATGGTCGGCGAGGAGGCGAGCCTGTTCGCCCTCTGCGACGGCACCCGCGCCGTGCTCTTCGGTACCGCCCAGGACCACAAGCGCGTCCATGACGGCGACCAGGGGCCGAATACCGGCGGCATGGGGGCCTACTCGCCCGCGCCGGTCCTGACGCCCGCCCTGGAGGCCGAGGTGATGGAGCGGATCATCCGCCCGACCCTCGACGGGATGCGGGCGCGGGGCACGCCGTTCTCGGGCATCCTCTATGCCGGGCTGATGCTGACGGCCGATGGCCCGATGCTGATCGAGTACAATACCCGCTTCGGCGATCCCGAATGCGAGGTGCTGATGCCCCGCCTCGACTCCGACCTGGTGCCGCTGCTGCTGGCGGCCGCCGAGGGCGACCTCTCGGGCGCGACGCCGGAATGGCGCGACGAGGTGGCGCTGACCGTGATCATGGCGGCGCCCGGCTATCCCGGCACCGTCGCCAAGGGCTCCGAGATCCGCGGCCTCCCCGAGGCGGAAGGAGCCGGCGCCCTGGTGTTCCAGGCCGGCACCAGGCGCGACGGCGAGCGGCTGGTCGCCGATGGCGGCCGGGTGCTCGCGGTGACGGCGCTCGGCGGCACCGTGCGGGAGGCGCAAGCCGGCGCGTACGCCGCCCTCGACCGGATCGACTGGCCGGAAGGGTTCTGCCGCCGCGACATCGGCTGGCGCGCCGTGGCCCGCGAGACCTGAGCCTTGCTCGTGCGTTAACCTCGAAGAGGGCCCGCGTCCCGGCGCGGGCTCGACGACCCTTGGGGAGCGCCCGATGCCCGCCGACCTGTTTCCCGGCTTCACCTCGCACTGGATCGACCTGCCCGACGGCCGCTTCTTCGCCCGGGCCGGCGGGCCCGAGGACGCGCCGCCGCTGGTGCTGCTGCACGGTTTTCCCCAGACCCATGCCTGCTGGCACAGGATCGCCCCGGCGCTCGCCCGTACCCACCGGGTGATCTGCCTCGATCTCAAGGGCTACGGCTGGTCGGCGGCGCCGAAGGGCGATCCCGCCCACCGGGACTATTCCAAGCGGCAGATGGGCCGCGAGGTGGTGGCGGTCATGGAACGGCTCGGCCATGTCCGCTTCGGGCTCGTCGGCCACGACCGCGGCGCCCGGGTCGGCTACCGCCTCGCCCTCGACGAGCCGGGCCGGATCGACCGCCTCGCCCTCCTCGACATCGTGCCGACGGTCTCGCAGTGGCAGACGATGGAGCGGGAGCCGGACGCCTACCCGCACTGGCGCTTCCTGGCGCAACCCGCGCCGATCCCCGAGCAGGAGATCGGCAAGAACCCGATCCCCTACTACGAGGACCTGCTGCGGCTCTGGACCGGCTCCGGAACCCTCGACCCCTTCTCGCCCGGCGCCCTCGACCTCTACCGCCAGAGCTGGAACGTGCCCGAGCGCATCCACGCGTGCTGCGAGGATTACCGCGCCGGGGCCGGCCCCGACCGGGCCGCCGACGAGGCCGACCTGGCCGAGGGCCGCCGCCTCGCCGGACCGGTCCTGGTGCTCGTCGCCGACCGCTTCGTCGGCAGGAACGGGCTCGATCCGGTGCGCCAGGCCTGGACCGGCACCTTCGCGCCGGAGGACACGACCTTCGAGATCGTCCCGTCCGGCCACTTCGTCGCCGAGGAGAACCCGGGGGCGACGCTGCCGATCCTGGAGCGTTTCCTCGCCGGCCCGTGACCTCCGCGAGTCTTTGCCTTCGCGAGTCTTTGCCTTCGCGGAGGCTCGCCCCCCACAAGACCCGCGCGGAGCGGATGACCGCTCCCCGCCCCGGCCCGTAGCCCGGGCGCGGGACCTGCGGCACAACCTCGGCGGGCGGGTACGGCCCGGGGGAAACATCCGTGGGGCTGATCTACGCGCTCGGCGCCTTCCTGAGCTGGGGCCTCGTCGTCCCGGTGCATTTCCGCCTGCTCGACGGGGTGCCGGCCTGGGGCATCCTGGCCCACCGCATCCTGTGGTCGAGCGTGTTCGTGACGCTGCTGCTGATCGGCCTGCGGGCGATGCGCCGCGGGCCGGTGATCAGCTTCCAGCGCCGCCACCTCTTCCTGCTGCTCTCCGCCCTGGTCGTCGCGGGCAACTGGTCGCTGTATCTCTGGGCGGTCCAGAACGGGCGGATGCTCGATGCCAGCCTCGGCTACTTCATCAACCCGCTCGTCAACGTCGCGCTCGGCGCGCTCGTGCTGCGCGAATCCCTGCGGCCGCTCCAGCTCGCAGCGGTGGCGCTCGCCGCCATCGGCGTCGCCGCCGCGGTGGCGGCGGCGGGAGCGCTGCCCTGGATCTCGCTCACGCTGGCCGTCAGCTTCGCGATCTACGCCCTGATCCGCAAGCTGGTGCCGATCGACCCGATCCTCGGCCTCGGCGCCGAGACCTTCGCGCTCCTGCCCCTGGCGCTGGCTTACCTCGCGCTCACCCCGCCGCCGCCCGGCCTCGGGAGCGGTCAATGGCTGCTCCTGGTGCTCACCGGCGTCACCACCGCGGTGCCGCTGATGTGGTTCGCGGCCGCCGCCTCTCGCCTCAAGCTCTCGACGATCGGCCTGCTGCAATATCTCTCGCCGACCTGCCTCCTGGGCTTGAGCGTGTTCGCCTTCGGCGAGTCGCTGCCGCTCTCTCGCTTGCTGGTCTTCGGGCTGATCTGGGCGGGACTGGCCCTCTACGCCTTCGATGCCGCGCGACCGCGGCCCTCGGTCGTGCGCGCACCGGAGGACAGCCCAGCCTGACGCAAGCCCCACCGGCCAAGCTTCCCCCATCCAACCATAATCGGCGGGCTTTCTCGCCTCACGCGACGAATCGGCGGGGGCCGCGATGATGCTGGGCGATGTGAACCTGAGCGATGTGAAGACGAGGGACGAGGCCGGACCGCACCCGATCTGGCTGGTGGTCGGCCCGTGGGCGATGTTCGCCGTCGTGGTGGGCGGGTTCCTGGCGCGCTGGTGGCCGTGAGCCGGCGCCGCGACGCCGAGACCTGACGCGCCCGCGGCGCCGGTCCGTGACCGCGGCATACGGACCGATCGGGAGTCCCCGGGCGCGCCCGATCACGTCAGCATCTGCAGGTCGCCATCCACCGCGAGCGCCTGGCCCGAGATGGTCTTGCCGCGCGCGGAGGCGAGAAAGAGAATCTGGTCCGCGAGCTGGCGGGCCGTGACGTACTCCTTGATCGAGGCCGCGGAAAAGGCCGCGCTCTCCATCTCGGAGAAGCCGATCCCGCGCTGCTGCGCCTTGGCCTCCAGCACCCGGCGCTGCCGGTCGCCGGCGACGATGCCGGGGAGCACCGCGTTGACCCGGATCCCGTCGGCCCCGAGTTCCCGCGACAGCGACTTGGTGAAGCCGATGACCGCCCACTTCGCCGCCGCGTAGGGCGTGCGCAGCGGGAAGCCGAAGCGGCCCGCCGCCGAGGACAGGTTGACGATCGACGGGTTGGCGCTCGCCCGCAGCAGCGGCACCGCCAGGCGCACGCAGTTGAACTGCCCGGTGAGGCAGATGTCGAGGGTGCGGTCCCAGTCCTCGGGGTCGATCTCCTCGACGCGCCCCGTCGGGCCGGCGATGCCGGCATTGTTGACGAGGCAATCGAGCCCGCCGAGCGCGCGTTCCGCCTCCGCGAACAGCCGCGCGACATCCTCGCGCGAGGCGACGTCGGCATGGGTGGCGCCGATGCCCGGCGGCAGGGCCGCGAGGGCCTCCCGGTCCACGTCGCAGACATGGACCTGTGCCCCCTCCTCCATGAAGGCCTGCGCCACCTCGAGCCCGATGCCGCTGGCGCCGGCCGTCACCAGCACCTTCAGGCCGCCCAGTCCCATCTCCATGGCGTGTCTCCGTCGTCGGGGTGCCGGGCTCAGGAGGCCAGGCGTCCGGTCGTTTCGATGAAGGCGGCGCTGCTTGCGATGTCGGCGGCGAGCGCCGCCCGGGCGCCCTCCGCGTCGCCGGTCGCGAGCGCCGCCACGAGGCGGGCGTGATGCGCCTCCGCCTCGCCCTCGGCGAGGCGGCGGGGCGAGGAGCGCATGTCGAGGTTGAGCACCGGGCCGATGCGCAGCCACAGCCCCTCGATGATCGCGATGAGCGAGGGCAGGCCGGCGGCGGCGTAGACCGCGAAGTGCAGGTCGCGGTTCGCCCGCATCGCCCGTTCGAGGTCGGGCGCGGTGGCCTGCACCTCGCTGCGGAACGCCGCGTCGTGATCCCGGATCGCCGCGAGCTCGCCGGGGCCGCAGGCCTGCGCGGCCTCCGCGGCGGCGAACCCCTCGACGGCGATCCGCACCCGGGTCAGCTCCCGGAACGTCTGCAGCGTGATCACCGGCACCCGGACGGCGCGGTTGGGCAGGACCTCCAGGGCCTCGTCGGCGACGAGGCGCGACACCGCCTCGCGGGCCGGCATCATCGAGGTGCCGAGCCGCTCCGCCACCGTGCGCAGGGACAGCCGCTCGCCGGGCGCCAGCCCGCCGGCGATCAGGAGGTCGCGCAGCGCATCGTAGACCTGGGTGCCCAGCGTGATCCGCTCGGGCGGCGCGAGCGCCTCCGGATCGGGCCGGTCGCCCGCATCCGCGCCGCCGCCATGCCGGCCGTGCTTCTGCAAGTCCCGCCTCTGCAAGTCCCGCCTCTGCAAGTCCCGCCTCTGCAAGCGCGGACCTCCTCCCTGCGTTTTCCTCCGGCGCGCCCGGGCGGTTTCGAGACCGTCTCGACAGGCGCGTCGTTTGATGCCAGCCTAAGTGTGATCACAGATCACGGCAACCCAAACGACCGCGATCGATCCCGGGCAGGACACGCAACCATGACGCAGGGTCTCGTTCCCACGCGCCGCCGCCTCGTGCAGGGCGGCCTCGCGGCCGGCGCCGCTTTCGCCATGCCGGGCCTCGTGCGGGCGCAAGGCGCACCGATCCGCATCGGCCACCTCACGCCGCGCACCGGCTTCCTCGGGCCGCTCGGCGAATACGCCGTGATGGCGGCCCAGCTCGCGGCCGAGGAGATCAATGCCGCCGGCGGCATCGACGGCCGAAGGGTCGAGCTCCTGACCGAGGATTCGGTCAACCCGCAGACCGCGTCGAGCAAGGCCGAGCGCTATGTCGAGCGCGACAAGGTCGCGGCGATCGTCGGGGAGATTTCCTCCGCCTCGGCGCTCGCCATCGGACAGGTGGCGCAGCGCGGAAAGACGATCTTCCTCAATACCGGCGCCAATTCGGACGCGCTGCGCGGGCAGGATTGCAAGCGCTACATGTTCCACGTCGAGGGCGCGAACTCGATGTACGTCAAGGCGGTCGGCCGCTCCTTGACCGAGCAGGGCCTCGTCAAGGGCAAGCGCTGGTACTCGCTGACCGCCGATTACGCCTTCGGTCACGACCTGTTGCGGGTCGCCAAGGGCTTCATGCAGGGCCAGGGCGGCACCTTCGCGGCCGACGAGCTGGTGCCGACCGACGCCACCGATTTCTCCGCCTACCTGATCAAGATCCGGCAGGCCAAGCCCGACCTCGTGATCTCAAACCTCGCCGGCAACCAGATCACCAACTTCCTCAAGCAATACGCCGAGTACGGCCTGCCCTTCCCGGTCGCCGGCTTCGGCTTCGACACCGCGCTCGCCTGGGGCGCCGGCCCCGGCAACTTCGCCGGAACCTGGCCGTGCCTGTGGCACCATAAGGTCGACACGCCCTCGGCCAAGGCTTTCGTCGCCGCCTTCGTCAAGAAATACGGCAAGCCGCCCGAGAACCAGGCCTGGGGCGACTACAACGCCGTTAAGATCGTCGCCAAGGCGATGGCCGACACGAAATCCACCGAGGGGCCGAAGCTGGTGTCATACCTGGAGGGCGGCGCGAAGTTCGACGTGCAGAAGCCCCGCCCCGGCTATTTCCGCGCCCGCGACCACCAGTTCATCAGCGAGATGTACGCGATCACGGCGCTGCCCGCCGACAAGGTGAAGGACAAGTGGGACCTCTTCACCTCGACCCCGGCGATTCCCGGTCCCAACGAGGACATGGAGGTGCTGGCCCCGACGGCGGAGGAGGCGGCCTGCAAGATGGAGGGGTGAGGATTCGGCCGGCCGCACGGTGAAGGCGGGCCGGTCCGATCCCCCGGACGCCGCCCCGGTTCGTGCGCGTCCCTCGTCTCCCCGCGGGCCGGGAGAGGGCCGTGTCCCCGTCCAGGGGATGCGGCGAGGCGTCAGCCGAGGGTGAGGGGGAGTTGCCGGATGCGGCTCCTTCGGAACCTCACCCTCGCTCCGGCTTCGCCCTCGCTCGCTGCCCGCACGACATCGGCAGCCAGCCCTCTCCCCGCCCGCGGGGAGAGGAGATTGGCGCCTCATCCCGAATCGCGCGGTGGCGCACCAATGACCATGACGTCAGCCGACAGGAACTGACCCCCGTGCTTCTCCTCACCCTCGCCGTCGAGCAGGTCGTGAACGGCCTGTTCCTGGGTGCGATCTACTTGCTGATCGCGCTCGGACTGTCGCTGATCTTCAGCCTGGGCGGTATCGTCAATCTGGCCCACGGCGCGTTCTACGCGATCGGCGCCTACCTGACGATCCAGCTGTCGCCGGCACTCGGCTTCGGCGGCTCCCTCGTCGCCGCACCCGTCCTCGTCGCAGGCATCGGCCTTCTGGTCGAGCGGTTCCTGTTCCGGCGGTTCTACCGCGCCGACCCGATCCTCTCGCTCCTCCTCACCTTCGGCCTCGCCATGGTGGCCGAGCAGGGCATCCGGATGATCTTCGGGGCCCCGCCCCTGCCCTACGCGATCCCGCAAGGATTGCGCGGGCAGGTCTTCGTCGGCGATCTCGTGCTGTCGCGCTACCGGCTGACCATCCTGGCGGCGGTCGTCGTGGCGGTGGCCTGCGTCTGGTTCCTGCTCCAGCGCACCACCTTCGGACGGGTGGTCCGGGCGGGCGTCCAGAACCCCGACATGGTCGCGGCGCTCGGCATCTCGCTGAAGCCCTACATGGCGACCGTGGTGGGCTTGAGCGTCGGCCTCGCGGCGCTCGCCGGCGTGATGCTGGCCCCGATCTCCGGCGTGCATCCGGCCATGGGCGCCGAGGTGCTCACCGGCGCCTTCGTGGTGGTGGTGATCGGCGGGCTCGGCTCGTTCTGGGGCGTGGTGCTCGCCGCCCTCATCGTCGGGATCGTCCGCGGCCTGATGGTGCTGGTCTATCCCGGCCTCGCCGAGGCCGCGATCTACGCCCTGATGGCGCTCATCCTGCTCGTGCGGCCGCGCGGCCTCTTGGGCGAGCGCATCCTGCGGTTCGAGTGACCACCATGAATCACCGCAGCGAGAGACTGACCCTGCCGCTCATGGCGGCCGCCCTCGTGGCCCTGCCCTTCGGCCTGTCGGCGCTCGGGCTCACCCTCACCTCGGCCGCCGACGTGGTGGTGTTCGCGGTGGCCTGCATGGGGCTCAACGTCCTGGTCGGGCAGACGGGCCTCGTCTCCTTCGGCCACGGCGCCTTCTTCGGGCTCGGCGCCTACGCGGCGGCGATCGGCCAGCGCACCTTCTTCCCCGGCACCCTGCTGCCGCCGACCCTGTTCGCCCTCGCCGTCGTGGCGGGCGCGTCCGTGCTCCTCGGGTTGCTGATCCTGCGGCGCCGGGGCGTCTACTTCTCGCTCCTGACGCTGGCCCTGTCGGCGCTGTCCTTCACCGTGGCGTTTCGCTGGACCGCGCTCACCGGCGGCGAGAGCGGCTATGGCGGCGTCGAGCGGACACGGCTTCCCGGGCTCGATCTCGATTCGGCCTGGACCTGGTACGGGCTCGTCGCCGTCACCGCCTTCGCGGTCGCGGTCGGACTGGCGCGGCTCCGCCGCTCGCCGGTGGGCACGGTGCTGGAGGCGATCCGCGAGAACGAGCAGCGCGCGCGCTTCCTCGGCTATCCGACCAACCGCTACAAGCTCGTCGCCTTCACGGTCTCCGCCACCGTGACCGGGCTCGCCGGCGTCCTGAGCGTCTTCACCCACCGCTTCGCCTCGGCCGAGCCGCTCGGCTCCGCCTTCTCGGGCGAATTGCTCGCCATGGTGGTGATCGGCGGCATGCGGAGCTTCGCCGGGCCGGCGATCGGGGCCCTGTTCTTCATCCTGTTCCGCGAGATGCTGTCGATCTGGACCGCGAACTGGCTGTTTTGGTTCGGCCTCCTCTTCGTCGGGTTCATCCTGTTCTCGCCCGACGGGCTCGTCGGAATCGGCCGGCGCGTGTGGCGCCTGGTCCGTCCGCCCGCCACCGAGGACGCCGCCATGGCGGGGCGCAAGGCCGGTGCTCCCGAGAACCTGCCGGTTTTCCTGCGGCCGGACGGAATCGTGGACGGCGTGATCCTGGCGGCAAGCGGCATCGCCAAGCGCTTCGGCGGGCTGAAGGCGGTGGACGGCGTCACCATCGCGGTGCGCGACCGGACGCTCCACGCCCTGATCGGCCCCAACGGCGCCGGCAAGACCACCGCCTTCAACCTGATCTCCGGGATGTACCGGCCCGATACCGGCACCGTGATGCTTGGCCAGACCTCGATCGCCGGCTTCGCGCCGGAGCGGATCTGCGCGGCCGGGATCGGGCGCTCGTTCCAGATCACCAACCTGTTTCCGGCGCTCACTGTCGAGGACAACATTCGCCTCGCCGTGCAGGGGCGCCGCCCCGGCCGGTTCGACCCGTGGCGCGACGCCCGGGCCGACCGGGAGGCGGAGGCCGAGACCGCCGAGATCCTGCGCTGGCTCGGCCTCGCGGGGCTGGAGCGCGCCGAGGCCGGCTCGCTGTCCTATGGCGGCCAGCGCCTCCTCGACATGGGGGTGGCGCTCGCCACCAAGCCCCGGGTGCTGCTCCTCGACGAGCCGCTGGCGGGCCTGGCGGCCGCCGAGCGCACCCGCATCGGCGACATCATCAAGCGGGTCTCGACCGAGGTGCCGGTGCTGATGGTCGAGCACGACATCGACCGGGTCTTTCAGATCGCCGACGCCGTGACGGTGATGAACGAGGGCACGGTGCTGGTCGACGGCACGGTCGAGGATGCCCGCACCAGCCCCAAGGTGCAGGAGGTCTATATCGGCTCCGGCACCGCCGCGATGGCGGCACGCCCCCGCCCGAGCGCCGCCGAGCCGCAGGTCCTGCTCTCGCTCGAGAACGTCGACACCTTCTACGGTAAGAGCCACATCCTGTCGGGCGTCACCTTCGACGTACACGCCCACGAGATCGTGGCGCTGCTCGGCCGCAACGGCGCCGGCAAGTCGACCTGCCTCAAGACGATCACCGGGCTGGCGCCCCATGCCTCGGGGCACATCCGGCTCGGGTCCGATCGCCTCGACGGCCGCGCGGCGGCTGCGATCGCGCGCGCCGGCATCGGCTACGTGCCGCAGGGCCGCGCGCTCTTCGCCGGGATGAGCGTCGCCGAGAACCTGGAGCTCGGCCGGCTCAAGCGCCGCACCGGCAACGGCGTGCACTGGGACGAGGAGCGGGTGCTCTCGTACTTCCCGCGCCTGCGCGAGCGCTGGCGCACGCCCGCCGACTACCTGTCGGGCGGCGAGCAGCAGATGGTGGCGGTGGCCCGCGCGCTGTCGGGCGACGTGCGGGTGCTGCTCCTCGACGAGCCGTTCGAGGGCCTGGCCCCGGCGGTGGTCGAGAGCCTGTTCGAGACCTTCGATGCGCTGCGTCGCGAGGTCTCGATCGTCATCGTCGACCACAACCTCGATCTCGCGCTCGCCCTCTCCGACCGCACCGTGGCGCTGGAGCGGGGGCGCGTGATGCATGCCGGCCCCTCGCAGGCCCTGCGCGACGACCTGGCCCTTCGCCGGCAGGTTCTGTGGCTGTGAGTTCCTACCTATGATCCGCCCCGAGGGAGAATCGCCCGTCATGCCAACCGTTGCCGTCGTCGGGGCCGGGCTGATCGGCCGGTCCTGGGCCGTGGTCTTCGCCCGGTCCGGGTTCGACGTCCGCCTCACCGATATCCACCCGGCGGCGCTGGACGTCGCACCGGGGCACATCGCCGAGGCCCTGCGCCAGCTCGAGGCCCACGGCCTCGTGGCGGACATCCCGGCCATCCTCGCCCGGATCCGCACCTGCCCGACTCTCTCCGAGGCGGTGGCGGGCGTCGACCTCGTGCAGGAGAACGGCCCCGAGACCGTCGAGGCCAAGCGCGCGCTGTTTGCCGATCTCGACGCCCTGTGCGGGCCGGACACG
The DNA here is from genome assembly GCF_016613415.1 of Methylobacterium ajmalii. GTDB lineage: Bacteria > Pseudomonadota > Alphaproteobacteria > Rhizobiales > Beijerinckiaceae > Methylobacterium > Methylobacterium ajmalii. Next base: position 30,049 of record NZ_JACWCT010000167.1, read on the forward strand.
ATCCTCGCCTCCTCGACCTCCGCCATCGTCGCGTCGCTGTTCACGGAAGGCCTCGCGGGTCGGGCCCGCTGCCTCGTCGGCCACCCGGTCAACCCGCCCCATCTCGTGCCGGTGGTCGAACTCTGCGGCGCGCCCTGGACCGACCCGGGCGTCATCGCGCGCGCCCGCGCCCTCTACGAGGCCGCCGGCCAGGCGCCGGTGACGGTGAACCGCGAGGTCGAGGGCTTCGTGCTCAACCGGCTCCAGGGCGCCCTGCTCTCGGAGGCGTTCCGCCTCGTCGCCGAGGGGGTGGTGAGCCCGGCCGACCTCGACCGGACGGTGGCCGAGGGCCTGGGGCTACGCTGGTCGTTCCTCGGGCCCTTCGCCACGATCGACCTCAACGCGCCCGGCGGGGTGGCCGACTACGCCGCCCGCTACGGCGGCTTCTATGGCCGTCTCGCCGCCGACCCGGCTCCCGCCGCGGTGTGGTCGCCCGAGAGCGTCGCCCGCATCAACGCCGCCTGGGACGGCGGGCCCGATCCCGCCCCGCCGGCGGAGCGCAGCCGCCGACGCGACGCGCGCCTCGCGGCGCTGATGGCGCACAAGCGCGCCCAATCGTAAGAGTTCAGGAGGACATTCCCATGGCCAAGAGAAAAGTCGTCATCACCTGCGCCGTCACCGGGGCGATCCACACGCCCTCGATGTCGCCGCACCTGCCGGTGACTCCCGACGAGATCGCCGAGGCCGCGATCGGCGCGGCGGAGGCGGGCGCGGCCATCGTCCACCTGCACGCCCGCGACCCGAAGACCGGCAAGCCCGACCAGTCTCCGGCGGCCTTCGAGCCCTTCCTGAAGGTCATCAAGCAGCGCTCGAACTGCGTGGTGAACCTCACCACCGGCGGCGCCCCGACCATGGGCATCGACGAGCGCCTCGGGCCGGCGGCGCATTTCAAGCCCGAGGTCGCCTCGCTCAACATGGGGTCGATGAATTTCGGCCTCTACCCGATGCTGTCGCGGTTCAAGACGTTCCAGCACGACTGGGAGCAGCCCTACCTGGAGGGCTCGCGCGACCGGATCTTCAAGAACACCTTCGCCGACATCGAGCACATCCTGACGACCTGCGCCGAGAGCGGCACCCGGTTCGAGGTCGAGTGCTACGACATCGGCCACCTCTACACGCTCTCCCACTTCGCCGATCGCGGCGTGATCAAGCCGCCCTTCTTCGTCCAGAGCGTGTTCGGCATCCTCGGCGGCATCGGCCAGCACCCCGAGGACGTGCAGCACATGAAGCGCACCGCCGACCGGCTGTTCGGCGCCGATTACCACTGGTCGGTGCTGGGCGCGGGCCGCAACCAGATGACCATCGCCGCCCAGGCGATCGCGCTCGGCGGCAACGTCCGGGTGGGGCTGGAGGATTCTCTGTGGATCGGGCCCGGGAGGATGGCCGAGTCGAACGCCCAGCAGGTCTTGAAGGCGCGCCAGATCATCGAGGGCCTGGGCCTCGACGTGGCGACGCCGGACGACGCCCGCGAGATCCTGGCGCTGAAGGGCGGCGACCGGGTGAACTTCTAGAGCCGCGCCGGATCGCATCGCAGCCGGGGCGGCTCTACGTCTCTGATCGTGCCGAAGTTTCTGCCGGTGAACCGTCATCCGCTGTGTCTTGAAAACGCCCTGGAGCATTCGACGCTCTTCCAGGACTGAGCGGCCGGGCTCGCGTGCGAGTCCCGACCGTTCGCTTCGCGACGGTGAGCCCGATCTCTCGCATAGAGGCCTCGGTGCCAAGGCCTGTTTGACCGATCGACAGACACCATCCTGCCAGCAGCCTCATCCCGAGATGTCGGTGATCGGAGATCGCACGCGATCAAAGATCGACTGAACTCGAAGGAGGGATGCAGAAGTCTCCGAGATCACGGGATCCCTCCTTCGAGGCTCACTGCGTTCATGCCTCGGCATGAGGTCGAGGGCAGGAAAAAAATCTCCTCGCGATCGTGTCGTCGCAACTCAAACAGGCCCCGATGAACGGTTTTGCGGAATAGCTCCTCCGGCGGCCGTATTGCCGGTCGCGATCCACCCCGCCCGGCACGGCGCAGCCTGCCTGAGGCGTGTGGGCGAAAGGTCGTTCGTCGGGGGGAACGTCCAGCCCTTGACCCACCCGCACCGGCGAACGCAGATCTCGAAAGAACTCATAGAAGTAATTATTTTGTTTATATCAAGGATTAATTGTGTAAGAGCTGTTCCGGCGAATGGCTCTGAATCGTCGCATTGCATATATTCCTGCGTGTCATGGCCGGAGCCTCGCGTCGTCATCTTCCGTCGAATGTCGAGGATTGGAAACCGCACGAAGACGGATCCGGTGAGCCGGCCACGGATCGCGGCTTGACACCCCCCGAGCACCCCACCATAAGGGCCCCGTCGCCGAGAGGCGGCTCCTGCCGGCGACGGCAGCGTGGGGGAATGTCCCGAGCGGCAAAGGGGGCGGACTGTAAATCCGCTGGCTATGCCTTCGTAGGTTCGAGTCCTACTTCCCCCACCATTCTGTTTTCAGTCTAGTCCCGTGATCGTGGCCGCTTCGAGGCGTCGCGGACGGGATCGTGGGGCTGTGCCGTTACCTTGACAGGAACGGGCGGCACCATCATAAGGACCCGCCGCTCGTGCGGCGGCCCCTGCCGGCGACGGCAGCGTGGGGGAATGTCCCGAGCGGCAAAGGGGGCGGACTGTAAATCCGCTGGCTATGCCTTCGTAGGTTCGAGTCCTACTTCCCCCACCACTTCTTCTCCTTCGTTCCGATCACCGAGATTCTTCGACGTTGTGCACGGTGTCGTCCCTCGGCGTGCCGGCCGGCCGGCTTCTCGATATTGTCACGGGACGGCGGGTAAGGCTCCCGGTCGGACGAACCGGAGCGGGAAGCACGACCATGGGCGAGTTCGAGGCGTCGCAGCAATCGGCGGTGATCGAGGCGCTGCGGCGCGAGATCGCGGACGCCTACGACGAGGAGCTGGAGCTCGAGATGGAGGAGGAGCGCCTCGCCGGCCTCGTCCCGCCGCGCGAGGGCGCCGGCCCGGACCTCGACCGGCGCTTCTACTTCCGCGAGCTCCTGCGCCTGCAGCACGAGCTGGTCCGGCTCCAGGACTGGGTCCAGGCCCACAAGCTGAAGGTCGTGGTGCTGTTCGAGGGGCGCGATTCCGCCGGCAAGGGCGGCGTCATCAAGCGCATCACCCAGCGGCTCAACCCGCGGGTCTGCCGCGTCGCCGCCCTTCCCGCTCCGAACGAGCGCGAGCGCGGCCAGTGGTACTTCCAGCGCTACGTCAGCCACCTGCCGACCGGCGGCGAGATGGTGCTGTTCGACCGCTCCTGGTACAACCGGGCCGGCGTCGAGCGCGTCATGGGCTTCTGCTCCGAGGCCGACGTCGAGGAGTTCTTCCGCTCGGTGCCCGAGTTCGAGCGCATGCTGGTGCGCTCGGGCATCATCCTGGTGAAGTACTGGTTCTCGATCACCGACGCCGAGCAGGCCCACCGCTTCGAGATGCGGATCCGCGATCCGCTCAAGCAGTGGAAGCTCAGCCCGATGGACGTCGAATCGCGCCGGCGCTGGGAAAGCTACACCCGGGCCAAGGAGGACATGCTGGCCCGCACCCACATCCCCGAGGCGCCCTGGTGGGTGGTGGACGCGGTCGACAAGCAGCGCGCCCGCCTCAACTGCATCGGCCACCTGCTGGAGCAGGTCGCGTACGGCACCGTCGAGCGCCCGTCCGTCCACCTGCCCGAGCGGGTGCGCAACCCCGATTACGTCCGCGGCCCGGTTCCGGCCGAGATGTACGTGCCGGCCCGGTACTGAGCCCGGCATGAGGGATTGGCGCGCGGCGGCTTTCCTCGTCGGCCTCGGTCTCGCCGCGGGCGGGGCCGTGGCGCAGCAGGCCGCGCCCGCGCCGGGCCCGACCCTGCCGATCCTGGCGCGCTTTCCCCTCACGGGCGCCGGCGGCGACCCGCAGACCGCCATCGCCCAGGCGCGCACCTCCGACCAGGTCTCGCTGACGATCGGCGGCTCGATCCAGTCGTCGCTCGGCCCCTACGGCGACCCGTTCGGCGCCCGCGCGTTCCTGGCCGAGCGCGGCATCACCTATACGATCACCTATATCGGCGAGGGCCTGGCGAACCTGCGCGGCGGCCTGAAGCGCGGCGTCACCTATGGCGGCCGCCTCGACACCTCCCTCGACGTCGACCTCGACAAGCTCGCCGGCTGGACCGGGGCGAAGCTCCACACCGACTTCTTCCAGATCCACGGCCACGGGATGTCGCGCTCCTACGTCGACAACCTGACGACGGTGAGCGGCATCGAGGCGCTGCCGGCGACCCGGCTGTTCGAATTGTGGCTCGAGCAGAACCTGTTCGACAACACGCTCTCGATCAAGGTCGGCCAGGTCTCGGCCGATACCGAGTTCGCCATCGCCCAGTCGGCGGTGGTGTTCTTCAATGCGGGCTTCGGCTGGCCCAACATCGGCGCCGTGGTGCTGCCGAGCGGCGGGCCGATCTATCCGCTCGCCACCCCGGCGGTGCGGGTGAAGTACGTGCCCGACGAGCGCCTGTCGGTCCAGGCGGCGATCTTGGACGGCGATCCCGCGGGCCGGCGCCGGGGCGACGACACCGATCCGCAGCGCCTCAACCGCACCGGCACCAGCTTCCGGGTCGCCGACCCGCCGCTGCTAATCGGCGAGGTCGCCTACGCCTACACGCTCGACCTGTGGGGCGAGAGCCTGCACGGCACGGCGACGCTCGGCGGCTGGCAGCATTTCGGCGACTTCGACAGCCCGCGCCTCGACAGCGTGTCGGGCCGCCTGCTCGCCGATCCGGAATCGAGCGGCATCGCCCGGCGCTTTCGCGGCGACCGCGGCGTCTACGGCATCATCGACCAGACGCTCTATCGCGAGCCCGGCACCGAGGACGAGGGCGCCAGCGCCTTCCTGCGGATGTCGAAGGTGCCGGGCGACCGCAACCTGATCGATCTCTACGTCGACGGCGGCCTCGCCTACAAAGGCGTGCTGCCGGGCCGGCCCAACGACACCGTGGCGCTCGGGGTGATCTATTCGCGCATCGGCCCGGCGGCCCGGGCCTTCGACCGGGACACGATCCTGTTCGGCCAGGGGACCGGCCCGATCCGGTCGAGCGAGGTGGTGATCGAGGCGACCTACCAGGCCGAGGTGCTGCCCGGCTTCACGCTCCAGCCCGACCTGCAATTCGTCCTGCGGCCCGGCGGCGGCCTCGCCGACGACGCCGGCCACCGGCTGAAGAACGCCACCGTGATGGGCCTGCGGGCGACGATCAACTACTAGAGCACTTCACGATCGCGTTGCAATCGCGAAGATCTCTAAGTCATTGTTTTGTTGCATTTTTTGCGACGAACCGGGTTCCACTTCGTCGGAAAATGCTCCAGCCTCGGGTGCGGCCAGGGGGCGGTCCGAGCTGCGCCAAGCCTCGGCCTGGCGCCATCCTGGCGCGGGGGCCATCCGCTCCCGGTCCTCCCCGCGCGGGCGCGGTCAGGCGGCCTGGATGTCGTTCAGGAAGATGTCGACCTCCTGCTTGACGCTCAGCGACTGGCTCGCCAGCTCGGCGGCTGCGTCGAGAACCTGCGAGGCGGCACGGCCGGTCTCGTTGGCGGAGGTCAGCACCCGCGCCACGTTGGCCGACACGTCCTGCGTGCCGTGCGCCGCCTCGGCGGCGTTGCGGGAGATCTCCGTCGTCACCCCGGTCTGCTGCACGACCGTGGAGGCGATCATCCCGGAGATCTCGTTGATCGACGCGATCGTCCGGCCGATCTGCAGGATCGCCTCGGTGGCCCGGCCGGTCGCGCTCTGGATCGCGGTGATCTGGCCGCCGATCTCCTCGGTCGCCCGGGTGGTCTGGCCGGCCAGTTCCTTGACCTCCGCCGCGACGACCGCGAAGCCGCGGCCCGCCTCGCCGGCCCGGGCCGCCTCGATCGTGGCGTTGAGCGCCAGAAGGTTGGTCTGGGCGGCGATCGACGAGATCGTCGTCACGGCCGCCCCGATCTGCTCGGAGGCGGTGCCGAGCTCGGCCATGGCCGAGCCGCTGGCCTCGGCCTCGCGGGCGGCGTGGGTGGCCACCTCGTTGGAGCGCAGCACCTGGCGCTGGATCTCGTGGAGCGAGGAGACCATCTCCTCGGCGGCCGAGGCCACCGTCTGCACGTTGACCGAGGTCTGCTCGGCGGCCGCGCTCGAGGCCACGGCTTGCCGGTTGGTGGTGTCGGCGACGTGGGTCATCGCCCGGGCGGTGGCGTCGAGCTCGGTGGCCGCCGAGGTGACGATCTCGAGCGAGCGGGCGATTTTGTGCTGGAAGCCCTTGACCAGGGCGTCGACCCGGTCGGCCCGGCGCTGGCGGGCGGATTGCTCGGCGGCCTGGGCCGCCTCGAGGTCGAGGCGGGCGACGGCGTTGTCGCGGAACACCGCCACGGCGCGGGCCATGTCGCCGATCTCGTCGCGGCGGGTCAGGTCCGGGATCGCCGACGCGACGTCGCCATTCGCCAGGCCGGTCATCCGCCGCGTCGCCCGGTCGATCGGCCGGACGAACGAGCGCGCCGAGACGAAGACCGTGGCGAGCACGAGGGCGAGGATCAGGGCCGAGGTCACGATCATCATGTTCAGCGCCGAGCGCGCGCCGGCGAGGGCCGCGTCGTGCGGAATGGTCATGACGACGTGCCAGCGTTCCGCCACGCCCGGGAAGCGCACCGGCACGGCCGACACGAAATCGCGCGACCCGTCCTGGTTCCTGTGCAGGTCGACGACCGGGCCGTCGGCGCGGTCGGACGCCTCGACGAGCCTGGCGACCTCCGGCCGCTCGATGGGCTTGCCCAGGAGCGCGGCGTCCGGATTCGCGACCCAGGCGCCGCCGGCCGCGATCGTGATCCGCCCCACGCCCAGGGGGGCGAGGCCGCCGGCGAAGGCCTGGAGCTGGGCGAGGCCCACGTCCACGCCCGCCATGCCGATCGCCGCGCCGGCCTTGTTGCGCACGATGCCCACGGCCGTCGTCATCAGGACGCTCTTGCCGTCGACGGTGTAGGTATAGGGATTCAGGATGCGCGAGCGGTTCTCCCGCACCGGCTTGTCGTACCACTCCTCGACGCCGTCCGCCGCCGTCATGCCGAGCTTCTCGATGCCCGCCGCCCCGTCCGGCTTGCGGAAGGCGTAGGGGATGAATCGGCCGAGATCGCCGTCCTTGCGGTCGAAGGCGTTCGGCTCCATGCCGACCGACAGCCCGAGAATGTCGGGATTGCGGTCGATCACGACCTTCATCATCTGCTCGACCGCTTGGCGGTCGGGCGATCCCGATGCGACGACGCCTGACACGGCGTTGGCCACCGTGGCGGCGACCGCCGATCCCGCGACGATCCTGAGCGAGACGTCGTTGGCGTAGCGGTCGAGGAGGGTCTTCATCTCCCGGTTGGCCGCGTCCTCCGACGAGCGGTACATGAAGTACGAGCCGCTGAGCGTGACGGTCGCCATCGCGACGATCGTGACGATGCCGCCACCGAGCGTCAGGCGCGACTTTATGCTTCTGAGGTTGGGCATCGTGCGATCTCGAGGGTGAAATGCAAGCCGCGCCGGCACCGGGCCGGCGTGGTGCGCAGTCGCGTGATCGGCGTAACCTGCGCCTGTAGTGTTAAAAAGGGATTATGAATTGCTTATTCGCGTTCGCGAGAGGCCGTCCGGCACGATTTAACGTGTGAGTAGGCGATCGTCTCGTTTCGTCAAGCAGTCGCGAATGCGGGCGCCGACCGATATTTCCCCCGCCATGTCATGCCTTGCCTTGGGTCGTCGCGTCACGAGGACGACGGCCGATCCCGGCTGCACTTGCGACGCGCGAAAGCCACGCCCGGCTCCTGGCCGGACGTGGCGCGAGGTGGATCCGCGGGCCCGGGGGCGGACGACTACCTGAAGAAGCCCAGGATGCCGGCCGGCTCCGAATAGATGCCGGGCGTCGCCGTCGAGAGTTGCCAGGTGATCGAGCCGATGACCGCGTCGCCGCACCAGCGCGAGGTGCCGCCGTTGGAGAAGCCCCGCAGGTCCCCGGTGAGCGCGAAGCATTCCCGCTTGTCCAGGCCGGCGGTGTGGTAGCGCAGGTCGAGCAGGAGGTTCTTGTACGCGTAGGAGACGCCGACGTTGCCGTACAAGTAGCTCGGCAGGTTGAACGAGTTGAAGCGTCCGATGTCCGCATTGAAGCCGGTGGTGGAGTTCTTCGCGCTCGTCAGCGTGAAGTGGCCGACCTCGCCCGAGATGGTGAGGCCGCCGACGAGGGAGGCCGGCAGCGTCGGGAACATCTCGGGCGACAGCGTGTAGGCGAAGTTACCCGCCGCGTAGGTGCTGATCGCGTGCGTCCCGAAGAAGTTCGGCGAGTGGAACAGGGCCGCGCCGAGCACTAGGTTGTCGTCGTAGGCGTAGGAGACCTTGCCGCCGCCCTCGTAGAAGTCCGAGTTCGCGGTCGTGGCGTAGAAGGGCGCACCGGTGGCGTCGACCAGGAAGGCGCGGCGCTCGTTCGGGTAGTTGTAGTAGTAGATCGCCAGGTCGAAGGTGAACTTGTCGAACTTCGGCCGGATGCCGGCGATCAGGTCGAACTCCATGTCGGGCCGGGTCGGCAGGCGGGTCTGGTAGGTCGCCATCCCGGTATAGAGCAGGTTGTCGAAGTACTGCGTCTCGAAGAAGGTCTGGACGCTGCCGCGGCGGTCCGACTGGCTCACGCCGCGGAAGTTGTAGTCGGTCTGGTAGCGGGCGCCGAGGGAGAAATCGATGACCGGCTTCGGCCCGGCCGCCGCCGGCACCTCGGCCGGCGCCGGCGTGTCGGCCGCGATCGCGGCCCCGCCGAGAATGGGGGCGAGCAGGAATCCTGCCCCGAGGGAGAGCGCTCTGGCGGTCGTGGCGGGGCTCATGGTCGTCCGGGCTCGCTCGCTGGGTCGTTGACGTTCGGTCATCCGGGGGTGGGCGTCCGCCCCGCCGGCCGGATGGTCCGCGGGACGGGCGGTCGCGTGCGGACCGACGGGGGCCCTCCCCCCGTTACTGCCGGGGACGGGAGCGGTCGGATGCGTCGCGAGAAGACGGGGTCTGTCCGCGGCGGCCCGCCGTCAGGCGAGTTCGCCCGCGGCGCGGCCGGGCACGGCCGCGCGCTGACGGCGCCGGATCAGCAGGGTTGCCCCGGTGCCGGCGGCGATCACGAGGGCGAAGATCACGAAGATCTGCAGGTTGTAGACGACGAGCGCGACGAAGCAGACCGCCGCCATCGCCAGGGCCGCCAGCGGCGCCGCCGGGTAGAGCGGCGCGCGGTACGGGCGGGCGAGGCCCGGCTCGGTGCGGCGCAGCCGGAACAGGGCCGCCATGCTGACGATGTACATCGTCAGCGCCCCGAACACCGCCATGGTCACGATGCTGGCGGTGAGCGACTGTCCGGCGATGCTGACGAGGTTGTCGCTGTAGATCGCCGCGATGCCGACCGCGCCGCCGGCGAGCGTCGCGAGATGCGGCGTCTGGAAGCGCGGGTGCAGCCGGGCGAAGATGGCGGGCAGGAAGCCGGCCCGGGCGAGGGCGAAGATCTGCCGGCCGTAGCCCATGATGATGCCGTGGAAGGAGGCGACGAGGCCGAACAGGCCGAGCCAGACCAGCATGTGCAGCCAGCCGCTCGACTCGCCGACGACGCGCTTCATCGCCTGCGGCAGCGGGTCGTTGAGGTCGGCGAGCGACTTCCAGTCGCCGGCGGCGCCGGCAAACAGCATCACCCCGAAGGCGAGCGCGGTCAGCGTCAGGACGCCGGTGATGTAGGCGATCGGGATCGTGCGCTTGGGGTCCTTGGCCTCCTCCGCCGCCATGGCGACACCCTCGATCGCGAGGAAGAACCAGATCGCGAACGGCACCGCGGCGAACATCCCGCCGATCGCGGCGGGGCTGAACGCGTCCTGGCCGGCCCAGCCGCCGGCGACGAAGTTCGAGACGCTGAAGGCCGGGGCGACGACGCCCATGAAGACCAGCAGCTCGCCGACCGCCAGCACCGTCACCACCAGCTCGAAGGTGGCGGCGATCTGCACCCCGACGATGTTGAGGCCCATGAAGATGATGTAGGCGCCGAGCGCCGCGTGCTTCGGGTCGAGGCCCGGATACTGCACGTTGAGGTAGGCGCCGATGGCGAGCGCGATCGCCGGCGGGGCGAACACGAACTCGATCAGGGTTGCGAAGCCCGCGATGGCCCCGCCGGTCTCGCCGAAGGCGCGCAGCGCATACGCGAAGGGACCGCCCGCCTGCGGGATCGCGGTCGTCAGTTCGGTGAAGCTGAAGATGAAGGCGATGTACATCACCGCGACCAGCGCCGTGGTGATCAGGAAGCCCATGGTCCCCGCCTGGGCCCAGCCGTAGCTCCAGCCGAAATACTCTCCGGAGATCACCAGGCCGACGGCGATGCCCCAGAGATGGAAGGCGTTCAGCCCCTTGTGCAGGTTGACGGGCGCTTCGGACATGACGGTTCCCCTCTGTCGGTCGATGGTTGATCTTCAGTTTTCGTTGTCTGTAGACCTCAGGAGCCGGCGATCCTGGGTGCGCCGGACTGCGTACCCAGGGCGGCCGGCATGTCGTCCTTCAGGCCGACACCGGACAGCTTCCGGCTCATTGCTTCGCGGGCCAGCCATCCGAGCTTGCGGGCGGCCTGCTCGGCGCTCAGGCCGCCGTTCGGATGGATGTTCGAGATGCAGTTGCGTTCGGAATCCTGCCGGCCCGGCCGGGGGTCGTAGGTCAGGTAGATCCCGAGGCTGTCGGAGACGGTGAGGCCCGGCCGCTCGCCGACGATCATCACGCACAAAGCCGCGCCCAGGCGGGCGGCCGCGTCGTCGCCGAGCGCCACCCGCCCCTGCGTCGCCACGACGACCGGGGCGAGGCGGAACCCCGCCAGCGCCGCCGCGCAGGCATGGACCAGCGCCGCCGCGTGGGCCTGCACGCCGGTGGCCGACAGCCCGTCGGCGACCACGATGGCGATCTCGGCCGGCGCGATCCCCGCGAAGGCGGCATGACTCTCCGGGGCGAGCATCCGGCCGAGATCCGGGCGCCGCAGGTAGGTGGCGCGGTCGGGGGCGTTGCTGGCGACCCGGAGCGTCGGCAGCGGCTCCAGGGCCCGGCACAGCGCCTCGGTGTCGAGGGCATCGTGGACGGCGTCCCGGGCAAGGGCGTGGGCGTACTGGAACTCCAGCACGGCGCGCATCGGGATGGCGTTTCCGGTCCGCCCGAGGCCGATGCGGGCCGGCGTCAGCGTCCGCAGCAGGGCCCACGGGTCGGTGGCGGGCGCGGTGCCGGGGCGCTCGGTCGGGGTTCGCTCGTCGTCGCGCCGGCTCATGCCACGCGCCCGTCGACGAGCTGGCGCACGAAGCGGGCCTCGAGCGGCGCCGGCCGGCGGGCGCCCCCGCCGGTCACCCCCATCTCGGCGAGCCAGGCCTCGAATTCGGGGGCGGGGCGGACCCCGAGCAGCGAGCGCAGGTAGAGGATGTCGTGGAACGACAGGCTCTGGTAGTTCAGCATCACGTCGTCGGAGCCCGGCACCGCGATCAGGAAGGTGCAGCCCGCTGCCGAGAGCAGCGTCATCAGGTCGTCCATGTCGTCCTGGTCGGCCTCGGCATGGTTCGTGTAGCAGACGTCGCAGCCCATCGGCAGGCCGAGCAGCTTGCCGCAGAAATGGTCTTCGAGTCCGGCCCGGATGATCTGCTTGCCGTCGTAGAGATATTCGGGGCCGATGAAGCCCACCACCGTGTTGACGAGGAGCGGCGCGAAGGCGCGGGCGACCGCGTAGGCACGGGTCTCGACGGTCTGCTGGTCGACGCCGTGATGGGTGCCCGAGGACAGGGCCGAGCCCTGGCCGGTCTCGAAATACATCGCGTTCTGCCCGACCGTGCCCCGGTCGAGGGTGCGGGCGGCGTCGTGGGCCTCGCGGAGCACCGCGAGGTCGACCCCGAAGCCGACATTGGCGGCCTGCGTGCCCGCCACCGACTGGAACACCAGATCGACCGGCGCGCCCCGGTTCATGATCTCGATGCAGTTGGTGACGTGGGTGAGCACGCAGGTCTGCGTCGGAATCCGGTACTCCTGACGCAGCGTATCGAGCATGTCCATCAAGGCGACCGCGTTGGAAACGTTGTCGGTGGCGGGATTGATGCCGATCACGGCGTCGCCGACGCCGTAGAGCAGGCCGTCGAGGGTGCTGGCGGCGATGCCGCGCGTGTCGTCGGTCGGGTGGTTGGGCTGGAGCCGGGTGGCGAGCCGCCCCTCGAGCCCGAGCGTGGTGCGGAACGCAGTGACGACCCGGCACTTCCTCGCCACGCCGATCAGGTCCTGGTTGCGCATCAGCTTCGACACCGCCGCGACCATCTCGGGCGTCAGGCCCGGGGCGAGCGCGGCAAGGGCGGCGGCATCGGCCGCGTCCGAGAGCAGCCAGTCGCGGAACTCGCCGACCGTGAGCGAGGACACGGGCGCGAAGGCCGCCCGGTCGTGGGTGTCGACGATGAGGCGCGTCACCTCGTCGTCCTCGTAGGGGACGACGAGGTCTTCCAGGAAGGTCTTGAGCGGCAGGTCGGCGAGGGCGAAGCGCGCGGCCATGCGCACCTTGGCGCTCCCGGCGGCGAGGCCCGCGAGCCCGTCGCCGGATTTCGGCGCCGAGGCGGCGGCGAGCAGGGTTCTCAGATCCGCGAAGCCGTGCCGTTCGCCCCCCAGCGTGCAGTGATAACGTGCCATGGCGGTGCCCCTCAACTCAGGCGCGCCGTAACGGAACGAAACCATGTCCGACGTTACGGTGAAGCAGGCATGTGTTTTAGCACCTCGCCCGTCCGTCCGGATTGACAGCGGAATCCGGAAAACTGACAGATCGCGACAAAGGCGGGCGTTCTCGACCTCGTCCGGGGCCGGGCGCCACGCCGACGACCGAAACGGGCCGAGAAACGGTCCAGGACATGCATGTCGACGACGTGCACAGGGGCTTCGCCAGAGGTCTCTTGCCCGAGGTCTTTTGGAGGAGACCGCCCGCATGGCCGCCCTCGCCCCCACCGCCGGCACGCCGAAGCTCCTGTCCGCCGCCGCGACGGGGCTGGCGGGCTTCATCGAATCGCGCCGGCTCTGCCTGGACACGATCCTGGGTCACGCCGGGATCGACCAGGCCAGCCTTTCCGACCCGGTGGCGCCGCTGAGCCTCGACGGGTACTGCACCGTCCTCGATCTCGCGGCCCGGCGCTCCGGCGACGACGATTTCGGCCTCGCCTACGGCCAGCAGTTCCGGCCGAGCCAGCTCGGCCTCATCGGCTACATCGCGCTATCGTCGGACGACGCGCTGCACGCGGCCGAGAACCTCGCCAGCCACTTCCGCTATCACCAGCAGGAGACCTCGACCGAGCTGATCTTCCGCAACCCGTTCTATCACCTGACCTACCGGATCGACGATGCCCGCATCGCCCACCGCAGCCAGGACGCGGTGCTGACGCTCGGCATGTTCTGCAACGTCTTCCGGCATTGCGCCGGCCGGGACTGGTGCCCGGACGAGGTCCACCTCGAACATGCCAGGACCGAGAACTGGCGCAGCATCGAGGCCGCCTTCGGTGCGCCGGTCCGCTTCGAGAGCCGGACCAACGCCCTGCTGTTCCGGCCGGAGAGGGCCGTCGCCCCGATGCCGCAGGCGGACCCGGCCCTGCTGCGGCTCATGTGCCACAACATCAAGACCCTGGGCTTTTGCAAGCCGGCGCAGTCCGTCGCCGCGATGACTGAGGACTACATCCGCCGGAACATCGCCAGCGGCTCGGTCTCGCTCGACGGGGCCAGCCGCGTCCTGCACATGCCCGCGCGCATGCTGCAGCGGCGCCTCGTCGAGGAGAATGCCAGCTTCGCCGACCTCGTCGAGCAGGTCCGCCGGGTCGAGGGGCGCCGGACGCTGCTGGAGGGCCAGCTCGACATCGCGCAGATCGCCTACGACCTGGGCTATTCGGAGCCGAGCGCCTTCGTGCGCGCCTTCAGCCGCTGGTTCGGGATCTCGCCCCTGCGCTTCCGCAAGATGCATCGGATCGAGGGCGGTCGATCCCGCGTCCAGTGAGTGCGCATGCGGCGGCGCCCCGACGCGCCTGCCCGGACCGCGACGCAGGGAAGGCGCCCGGGCGGGCGGCCCTGACCGACGCCGCTCGTCTCGACCCGGCTCTCGCCACGACTGCGACTCGTCGTCGCTCACGGCGATGCCACGCATTGCGCGCTCAGCGTCATCGTAATCCGCATCGTTTCTCCAGATCCAAGATCGCCCTCCACGTGGGGAAGTCGATCGATATTTGGGTCATTCGTCATTCGGGGTTGATGGACGAGAGGCGGGCTCGAAGCCCGCTTCGTCGTTTGGGGTTGATAGACGCCCAGGCCACAGGCAGGAAACAGCGTGAGGC
>NZ_JACWCT010000168.1 GCF_016613415.1 Methylobacterium ajmalii
TACGGCCCCTGGCGGTACTACGGGATGCCGCTATCAACCCTGGAGGCCGATTTGGAGGCGGGGCTACTGTGAGCCCCTATCAACCCCGAATGACGAAGAACCGATATTTGGTGCGACCTTCTTTCAGGCTCCGCACGACAACATGCCGTTATACGGTATACCGCCGATCAATAGAGTCGCTGTCGATACGTTAATCATTCGGTGAACTGCCTGCCCACTCGGCAATTGCGTGACGAATGAGCAGTTTTATAACGAAATTAATCGATGTTTAAGAATTTCTAAGTCCTCATGACGCTCCCATCCTCAGGGCGCTCGTCATGCTCTCGAACCTCACCATCCGGGTGCGCCTTATCGCCTCGCTTGCCCTTCTGCTCGTCCTGACCGTGGGACTGGGCGGCTTCTGCTATCACCGCCTCGGGGAGCTGCGCGTCGCGGTCGCCGAACTCAGCGGCAACGCCCTTCCGTCGACCCGCATCATCGGCCGCCTGGCGACCGATTTCGAGACGCTGCGCAGCCGTCAGCTCGCCTACCTGCTCTCCAGCGAGCAGCGTCGGCCCGCCTCGCTCGGGCGCCTGCGGGAGACCATGGCGGCGATCGACGCCGACCTCGCGGAATACGCGCCCTACGTCAGCCCGGGCGAGGAGGACCTCTGGGAGGCGATCCGCAAGACCGTCCCGGCCTACTCGAAGATGGGCGAGGAATACCTGCGCCGCCTGAGCGCCGGCGACGAGAAGGGCGGGTCCGACTATCTCCTCGACGGCATGCTGCCGACGCTGAACGCCGCCCGCGCCGCCCTCAAGGCCGACGTCCAGTTCAACGACGCCTTCGGCCGCAAGGCCGCCGCGACCGCCGACGCGCTCGGCGACGGTGCGCGCTTCGCGATCGCGGTCGTGCTCGCCCTCGTCGTCACGGTCACGCTCGCGGTCTCGTGGATGGCGGTGGCGTCGATCTCGGTCCCGATCCGGCGCATGGCCGGCGTGATGCGGGTGGTGGCCGAGGGCGACGTCGCCGCCCCGGTGCCGAATGCCGGCGAGCGCAGCGAGCTCGGTGAGATGGCCGCCGCCCTCCAAGTGTTCAAGGACAACCTCGCCCGCACCCGCGCGCTGGAGGAGGAGACCGCACTCGCCCGTGCCTCCGCCGAGGAGCAGCGCCGCCGCGCCATGCGCGAGATGGCCGACGGCTTCGAGGCCGCGGTCGGCGGCGTCATCGGCATGGTCGCCTCCGCGGCCACCGAGCTGCAGGCGACTGCCAGTTCCATGAGCGGCACCGCCGCCGAGACCGCGGCGCAATCGACAGCCGTCGCGGCCGCCGCCGAGGAGGCCGCCTCGAACGTCGGCACCGTGGCGGTGGCGGCCGAGGAGCTCGGCGCCTCGGTCCAGGAGATCAGCCGCCAGGTCGGCGGCTCGGCGGACCTGGCCCAGCGCGCCGTGGCCGAGGCCGACCGGACCGGCGCCCAGGTGCAGGAGCTGAGCGCCGCCGTCTCGCGGATCGGCGACGTGGTCGGGCTGATCTCGTCGATCGCCGAGCAGACCAACCTGCTGGCCCTGAACGCCACGATCGAGGCGGCCCGCGCCGGGGCGGCCGGGAAGGGCTTCGCGGTGGTGGCCGGCGAGGTGAAGGCGCTGGCCGGGCAGACCGCGAAGGCGACGAGCGAGATTTCCGAGCAGATCGTTCGCATCCAGGCCTCGACCGGCCAGGCGGTGTCCTCGATCGAGGGAATCACCGGGCGGATCCGGGAGATCAACGCGGTGGCGGCCTCGATCGCGGCGGCGGTGGAGCAGCAGGGCGCGGCGACCCAGGAGATCGTCCGCAACGTCTCCCAGGCGGCCATCGGCGCCGGCGAGGTCACGGGCAACATCGCCGGGGTGGCGGGGGCGGCCGAGGAGACCGGTGCGGCGGCAAGCCAGGTGCTCTCGGCCTCCTCCGAGCTGTCGCGCCAGTCCGAGCACCTGACCGCCGAGGTCGCGCGCTTCCTCGCGACGGTGCGGGCGGCCTGACGCGGGGCCGGTGCGGCCCCGGCGAACGCCGTGCCGGAACCGCGTCTGCAGCGATCGCCGTCCACCCGAGGCAAGATGATACGACGTCTGTCCGGGCGGTCATCCGTCCGGGCGAGCGGAGCGAGGACGGGTCGCGGGACGGCGATCGTCGCAGGAAAACGGCGTCCGCGCTTAGCAATTCTGCAATGCCTCTACGTCAAGGTTGTGTCCAAAGCCACAGCCGCAATCGTAGGGTCATGGAACGCCGAAAGCCGCAGCCGCTCCGTCGCCACCGGGCCGTCCGTCCCATCCCGACCCGGCTCCGGAGCGGCACCCGATGATGGCGGATCCGGCGGCGCGCGCCACGCGCTGGCTCCGGTCGTCCCGGGCCTGGGTCGTGGTCGGGATCCTGGCTCCGCTCGGCATGGTCGCCGTGTGCGGGATGATGCTGCTCGACCTGCGCCGGGACGCCTGGGACAAGGCCGAGCAGACCTCGCGCAACCTGCTCCAGGTCATCGAGCGCGACATCGACCGCAACGTCGAGATCATCGACCTCGCCCTGCGCGCCGTGATCGAGAACATCGCCCTGCCTGGCATCGAGACGATCGATCCCGAGTTGCGCCAGCGCATCCTGTTCGACCGCGCGGTGAACGCCAAGGACCTCGGGGTGATGCTCGTCCTCGACGAGAACGGCGACACCGCCTTCGATGCGGCGCAGTGGCCGGCCCGCCGCCTGAACAACGCCGAGCGCGCCTATTTCCGGGCGCACAAGGCGCAGGCCGGCCTCGGGCTGTACATCAGCCAGCCCCTGATCTCGCAGCTCGCCGGCACGCCTGTCGTCGTCCTCAGCCGGCGGATCGACAAGCCCGACGGGTCCTTCGGCGGGGTCGTGCTCGGCAGCCTGTCGCTGTCCTACTTCAACCGCCTGTTCGACCAGATCGAGCTCGGCCGGGCAGGCACGATCAACCTCTTCCTCCACGACGGCACCCGCGTCGTGCGCTATCCCGAGCCCAACGTGGAGCTGGCCCCCAACTTCGCCTTCTCGCCCAACGTCCAGCGCTTCCTGCGCGAGGGGCGCGGCCGCTTCGTCGGCCTGACCCCGAGCGACGGCGTCGAGCGGCTCTACACCTTCACGCAGGTCGGCACCCTGCCGCTCATCCTCAACGTCGCCCTCTCGACCCGGGAGATCGAGGCCGAGTGGCGCACGAAGGCGCTGGTGATCGGCTGCATCGTGATCGTGCTGTGCGGCCTCACCATGGGGCTCTCGCTCCTCGTCGGCGGGGAGCTGCGCCGGCGCAACGCCGTGGAGGCCGAGCTGGCCCGGCTCTCCCGTACCGACGCCCTCACCGCCCTCCCCAACCGCCGCCATTTCGAGGAGGCGTTCGCGCGGGCCTGGGCGGCGGCGGATGTGGGGGGAGGCCCCGTCGCCCTGCTGGTCGTCGATGCCGACCACTTCAAGCGTTGCAACGACTGCCACGGCCACGCCGTGGGCGACCGGGTGCTGCAGGCGCTGGCCCGCGCCCTCGCGGCGAGCGCGCGGCGGCCGAGCGACGTCGTCGCCCGGGTCGGCGGCGAGGAGTTCGCCATCCTCCTGCCGGGCACCGACGTCCCCGGCGGCGCCAACGTCGCCCGGGCGGTACACGAGGCGGTCGCCGGGCTGGACATCGCGGCGGAGGGCGCGGGCATCGGCCCGGTCACCGTCAGCATCGGGCTCGCGGCCTGCCTGCCGAGCGAGGGCGGCAGCCCGGGCGACCTCTTTCGCCGCGCCGACCGCGCCCTCTACGAGGCCAAGGCCCGCGGCCGCAACCGGACCTGCCAGGCGGGCGCGGCGAGCGATCCCGCCAGCGGCCCGGCCTGCGCGCTGGCCGGTGGGACGGCCTGACCGGGCCGGCTCCCGTGCGGGCCCGGAGCCTCAGCCCAGGGGCAGCCCGTTGCGGCGCTGCAGCGCGCGGATCACCGCGCTATGGTCGAGGTCGCCGTCGCCCTCGGCGACCATCTCGGAGAAGAGCCCGTCGACCAGGGACAGGACCGGGAGCGTCAGGCCCAGCGTCGCGGCGTGCGAGAGCGCCGTGCCGGTATCCTTGACCTGGTACTTGGCCGGACCGCCCGGGGCGAAGTCGCGCTCGATCATCCGCAGGGCGTGCTGCTTGAGGATTGTCGAATCGGCAAAGCCGCCGAGCAGGGCCTCCCGGACCTTGGCCGGGTCGGCGCCGCCGCGCTCGACGAAGGTGATCGCCTCGGCGACCGTGACGATGGTCGAGGCGACGATCGCCTGGTTGGCGAGCTTGGCGAGCTGGCCGCAGCCGGCCGGCCCGACATGGGTCGGGCGCCCCATCGCGGACAGCACCGGCTCGGCCCGGGCGAAGGCTTCCGGGCTGCCGCCCGCCATGATCGCGAGCGTGCCGGCGACCGCCCCCCGCTCGCCGCCGGAGACCGGGGCGTCGACGTAGAGGAGGCCGGCCTCCGCCGCGGCCGCGGCCTGGCGCTGCGCCGTCTCGACCGGGATCGAGCTCATCACCACGAGGAGGCTCCCGGGCGCCATCGCCGGGAGGACGCCGCCGGACCCGAGCAGGATCTCGTCGCAGACCGGGCCGGAGCTCAGCATGCAGACCACCACGTCGGCGCCCTGCGCCGCCGCCCGCGGGTCGGCGGCGAGGCTCACCCCGTCCTGCGCCAGGGCGGCGGCCTTGTCGGGGGAGCGGTTCCAGGCCCGCACCGCGTGGCCGGCCCGGCCGAGGTGGCGCGCCATCGGCGCGCCCATGATGCCGGTGCCGAGGAATCCGATCGTCAGGGCCATCAGGCGGCCTCCGCCCCGCTGAGGCTGCGGGCGAGGAAGCGCACCGGCCGCTCCGCCTCGATCAAGGCCGGGAAGCCGGCCCGGAACCGGGCGAGGTGCGGGGTCTCGAGATGGGCGTCGAAGGCGGCGCGGTCGTCGTAGACCTCGTAGAACACCACCGCGAGCGGGTCGCTCTCGCTCACCGCGACGTCGAAGGCGCGGCAGCCGGGCTCGTCGGCGACGGAGCGGCGGGCGTCGTCGTGGGCGAGCGCGAGGAAGGCGTCGAGGGAGCCGGGCTTCACCCGGAACTCGGCGATGACCACGAAGGGCCGGGAAGAGGACATGGCGGATCCCGATCGAGGAAGAGAGGCCGGAGGCGGGCAGCGGCGCCGGGGGCCCGGCGCCGCGCGTCCCGTCAGGCCGCCTGCGCGGCCGCGGCCTGACGGGTGGTCTCTTCCATCTGACGGCGCAGGGCCACCACGTCGAGGTCGGCGACCAGCTCGACGTCGTCGACGCTCACGATCTGGTCGCGGGCGACCGGGCGCTTGAGCTTCACGTTGTGGGCGAGGCCGATCGGCAGGGCGCCGAGCGCCAGGCTCTTCGAGGCGGGGATCGCGTTCGCCCACACCGCGTAGCCGCCCTCGCCATCCAGCATCTCACCGGGCTTGAGGTCGCGCTTGGCGGTCGCCACCGCGTCGCCGCGGAACTCCTTCGAGCAGCCGGTCGGCTCGTTGCGCAGCACCGCCGACAGCACGCTGATGCTGGTCTCGAGGCCGATCATGTGGAACGGGCGCCACATCGAGCCGTACCAGCCCGACGGATCGGTGAGCAGGCCGTACTGCTTGAAGCAGGCCTTGGTGTACTCGCTCGTCGCCTTGAAGGTGACGAACACGCCGTAGCGGATGTTGTTGAACACCTCGCGGCCGTCCGGCTCCTGGCTCGCCGCGATGTCGACGAGGCCCGAGCGCGGCAGGCGGCCGCCGTCGGCGACCGGGCGGAAGACCCGGGCGAGGTCCTGCAGGCCGGTCGGCGGGAAGGCGAGGCCGTCGTCCGGGCAGTCGAGCCCGGTGCCGTTGGCCACCGCCGCCATCTCGATCGCCGCCTTGGTGCCGTCGGTGAACGAGTTGTACATCTTCGGGTTGAAGTCGCCCTTCTTCACCTCCTCCTCGGACCAGCCGAAGAAGCCCCACACGGTGTCCGGGGTGGAGTAGCGGTAGCGCGGCTCGAAGTTCATGCCCTTGCCGGCCGAGGTCAGCTCGAAGCCGCAGGAGCGGGCCCAGTCGACCAGCTCGCAGATGATCGCCGGCTGGTCGCCGTAGGCCATCGAGTAGACGACGCCCTGGCGGCGGGCGCGCTCGGCGAGCAGCGGGCCGCACAGCACGTCGGCCTCGACGTTGACCATCACGACGTGCTTGCGCGCGTCGATCGCCTGGATGGCGTGGCGGATGCCGGCGATCGGGTGGCCGGTCGCCTCGATGATGCACTCGATCTCGTCGCAGGCGCTGAGCGCGGCGGCATCGGCGGTGACGAAGGTGCGGCCGCTCTTCACGGCGTCGCCCATCGAGGTCGCCGAATAGCGCTCCTCGGGCCAGTCGACGCGGGCGAGCGAGGCGCGGGCGCGGCCGACATCGAGGTCGGCGACCGCGACGACGTGCATGCCCTCGATGCGCTGGGCCTGGGCCAGGACCATCGAGCCGAACTTGCCGGCGCCGATCAGGCCGACGCGGACCGGACGGCCGGACGCGGCACGGGCGAGGAGCAGGGTGGAGAGATTCATCGGTTTCCTCCTGGGCCGACCGGCTCTTGTCCGCTCGTGCAGGAGGGAGCGGGGCCGGTCTCGGCGCGATCCCGGCGCGGTCGTGAACCGCCCGCCGGGATCTGACGCCAGGACGCTAGAAGCGGGCTCCGTGAAGGACAATCCAGATTTACGAGGCGACCGTGAAGCGGCTCTAAAGCGTCGTTAGGGCGTCCCGCTCCGCCGCCCAGGCGTCGCGCTCGCGCCGGATCCAGTCGAGGAAGGCCCGGACCTTGTGCAGGCGCAGGTGGTCGGGCGGGCACGTCACCCACTGGGTCACGACAGTGACCCGCGGCGGGTCGGCGAGCGGGCAGGCGAGGCGCCCGGCCCGCAGGTCGCCCCACAGCATCAGGTCGCTCTCCAGCGCGATGCCGAGGCCGCCGGCGGCGGCGTCGATCGCCATGTGGGTGCGGTCGAACAGGAGGCGGCGCCAGCGCGGGGCCGGCGCGATCCCGGCGCGGGTGAACCAGTGCGGCCACTGCACCTGCGACTTCACCGAGTGGATCAGCAGGTGCCGGGGGAGGTCGCCGGCCGCGAGGCCGCCGGGCGCGGCGAGCGCGGGGGCGCAGACCGGCCGGAAGCTCTCTTCCACCAGCCCCTCGACGAACAGGCCCGGCCAGCCGCCGGTGCCGTGCCGGATCTCGATGTCGACGTTCTCCTTCTGGAACGCCGTCGGCTCGTTGGTGCCGTCGAGGCGCAGCTCGATGTCGGGATGCGCGGTGATGAAGGAGGAGAGCCGCGGCAGCAGCCACTTCGTCGACAGGCTCGGGGTCGCCCGCACGGTCAGCGTCGTCATCGAGCGGAAGCCCTGGATGCGCTGCGTCGCCTCCATGATCCGGTCGATCTCGGACCCGATCATCTCGAAGTAGCGCTCGCCGGCCTCGGTCAGCACGATGGCGCGGCCGGACTTGCCGATCAGCGCGGTGCCGAGCGCGAGCTCGAGGGACTGGACCTGCTGGCTCACCGCCGAGGGCGTGACGCCGAGATCCTCCGCCGCCCGGGTGATGCTGCCGGAGCGGGCGACGGCGTGGAAGACCGTGATGGCGCGAAGCGGGACCGACATCCCCATGGTTTAGCGCCACTACACGAAACTGCAAATAATCTGGATTGTCCTACATCGACGCGGTTCCTACTCTCGGCAGCCAAGCGAGACGAGACGCTCCGCACGAAGACGAGTCGTCCGAGGTATGACGAGGCACCGGGTCCCCGACCCTGCGTAAGGCAGGGGGATCCGCCCCCTCTCCTCCCCGGACGGCCCCGCGACGGCAGGAGCGCCGCCAGGGAGGAAGCAGCCGTCGCGGCCCCGCGCCGCCGTCGCGTCACGCCTCCCTCCGTCTCGACCCAACGATGCCGCACCGCGGACCCACGCGGATGACGGCGCGACGGAGGAAACCGATGACGTCCACCCCCGATTCCAAGCAGGGTCCCTCCCGCCGCCTGTTCCTGGCCGGCGCCGCCGCCGTCCCGCTCGTGGCGATCCGCACGCAGCCGGCGCGCGCCGCCGAGTTCAACTACAAGCTCGCCACCGGCCAATCCCTGACCCAGCCGATCAACGCCCGGCTCGACCAGGCCTGCCAGCGCATCCGCGAGGCCTCGGGCGGGAGGATCGAGCTGAAGTTCTTCCCGGCAAGCCAGCTCGGCTCCGACACCGACCTGATCACCCAGGTCCGCACCGGCGGCATCGAGTTCCTCAACATCGCCGGTTCGGTGATCTCGACGGTGGCCTCGGGTGCGGCGATCACCAATGTGGGCTTCGCCTTCTCCGACTACGACCACGTCTGGCGCGGGGTCGACGGGCCGGTGGGCGCCTATGTCCGCACCCAGATCGAGAAGGCCGGCCTGATCGTCGCCGCCAAGGCCGCCGACAACGGCTTCCGCCAGATCACCTCGAACGCCAAGCCGATCAAGACGCCCGACGACCTCAAGGGCTACCGCATCCGCGTGCCGGTGGCGCCGATCTTCACCTCGCTGTTCTCGAGCCTCGGGGCGAGCCCGACCTCGATCAACTTCAACGAGCTCTACACGGCGCTGCAGACCCGGCTGGTCGACGGCGAGGAGAACGGCCTCGTCACGATCGAGGCCGGCAAGCTCTACGAGGTGCAGAAGTACCTCACCGAGACCAACCACATCTGGGACCCCTTCTGGATCGTCGCCAACCGGCGTGCCTTCGGCAAGCTGCCCGACGCGCTCCAGGAGATCGTCCGGCGCGAGCTCGACCGGGCCGCGATGGAGGAGCGCGAGGACGTCGCGCGCCTGACCGGTA
The DNA here is from genome assembly GCF_016613415.1 of Methylobacterium ajmalii. Classification (GTDB taxonomy): domain Bacteria; phylum Pseudomonadota; class Alphaproteobacteria; order Rhizobiales; family Beijerinckiaceae; genus Methylobacterium; species Methylobacterium ajmalii. The sequence continues at coordinate 8,811 of NZ_JACWCT010000168.1, forward strand.
CCCTCAAGGGCCAGCTCGCCTCCCGCGGCCTGACCTTCGAGACCGCCGACAAGGCCGCCTTCCGCAAGAGCCTGACCCAGGCCGGCTTCTACCGCGACTGGAAGGAGAAGTTCGGGGCCGAGGCCTGGAAGGCGCTCGAGGCCGTCACCGGGGAACTGGCATGAGCGCCGTGGCCGACATCCACGGCCGGCCGGCGGCCGCCCTCCCGGCCGACTGGCTGTCCTCCGCCGAGCGGGCGCTACGCCTCGCCGTCGAGGTGCCGGCGGCGGCTCTCGTCGCCGCCGAGGCGGTAATCCTGTTCGCCGGCATCGTCTCGCGGGCGATCGGGCATTCGATCATCTGGAGCGACGAGCTCGCCTCGATCCTGTTCCTGTGGCTCGCGATGCTCGGCAGCGTCGTGGCGGTGCAGCGCGGCGAGCACATGCGGCTGACCTTCGTGGTCGGCGCGCTCTCGCCGCGGGCGCGGGCCTGGTGCGAGGCCCTGGCCATCGGGGCGATCTTCGCCTTCCTGGCGCTCCTCCTGCACGCCGCCTACGACTACACCGAGGACCAGTCCTTCGTGGAGACGCCGGCGCTCGGCTGGTCCGGCACCGTGCGGGCGCTCGCGGTACCGGTCGGCTTCGTGCTGGCGCTCCTGTCCTGCGCCCTGCGCCTCGCCCGCCACCGGATCACCGACCTCCTCGGGGTCGGTGCGGTGCTGCTCGGCGTCGTGGCGCTCCTCGCCCTCGCGGCGCCGGCGCTGGCCGGCATCGGCAACTGGGCGCTGCTGGTGTTCTTCGTCGGGCTCCTCGGCGTCGGCATCCTGGCCGGCGTGCCGATCGCGTTCTCGTTCGCGCTCGCGACCTCCGCCTACCTGCTCACCACCACCTCGACGCCGCTCACCATCGTGGTCGGCCGGATGGACGAGGGGATGAGCAGCCTGATCCTGCTCGCGATTCCCCTCTTCGTGCTGCTCGGCCAGCTCGTCGACGCGACCGGGATGGCCCGGGTGATGGTGGCGTTCCTCGCCTCGCTGCTCGGCCACGTGAAGGCCGGCATGTCCTACGTGCTCCTCGGCGCGATGCTGCTGGTCTCGGGCATCTCGGGCTCGAAGACCGCCGATATGGCGGCGGTGGCGCCCGTGCTGTTTCCCGAGATGCGCAAGCGCGGGATGAAGGACGGCGAACTGCTCTCGATCCTCGCCGCCTCGGGGGCAATGAGCGAGACGATCCCGCCCTCGATCGTGCTGATCGCCATCGCGTCGGCGACCGGCGTCTCGATCGCCGCCCTGTTCACCGCCGGCATCCTGCCGGCCCTGGTGCTGGCCCTCGTGCTCGCCGCGGTCGCCCGCTACCGCGCCGGCAAGGAGGAGGATGCGGTGGCGATCCCGCGCGCGCCCGCCTCGGTGGTGAAGAAGACCCTGCTCGTCGCCCTCCCCGCCCTGCTGCTGCCGTTCCTCATCCGCACCGCGGTGGTGGAGGGCGTCGCGACGGCGACGGAAGTCTCGACCATCGGCATCGTCTACTCGCTGGTGCTCGGCCTCGTGATCTATCGCGGCGGGCTCAAGCGCAAGGAGATCCTGCCGATGCTGGCGCGGACCGCCTCCCTGTCCGGGGCGATCCTGTTCATCGTCGGGGCCGCGAGCGCGATGGCCTGGGCGCTGACCCAGTCGGGCTTCTCGCACGACCTCGCCCGGGCGATGGCGGCGGTGCCGGGCGGCAAGACCGGCTTCCTGCTGATCTCGGTCGTCGCCTTCATCGTGCTCGGCAGCCTGCTCGAGGGCATCCCGGCGATCGTGCTGTTCGGGCCGCTGCTGTTCCCGATCGCGCACCAGTTCGGGATCCACGAGGTGCATTACAGCATGATCGTGATCCTCGCGATGGGACTGGGCCTGTTCGCCCCGCCCTTCGGGCTCTGCTACTACGCCGCCTGCATCATCGGCGGGGTGGCGCCCGAAGCCGGCATGCGCCGGATCTGGATCTACCTCGGCGCGCTGTTCCTCGGCCTCCTGGTGCTCACCTTCGTGCCGTGGTTCTCGATCGGGTTCCTGTAGCCCGCCCCGACCCGAAACGAGAAAGCCCGGACGGGGGAGACCCGTCCGGGCTTTCTCAGAGGAACTCGGTCCCCTGGCGGACCGTCCCAGGCAGGCTTCGCGTCGGCGGGCCGACGCTTCGCCCGGTCGGATTCTCGGTTCGTCGCAGATCTTGTCGCGAAACCGTGCGCCGCTTTTGCGAGATCGGCTTAGAACAGCCCCTCGATCCGCCCCTCGGCGTCGAGATGGATGCCTTCCGCCGCCGGCACCTTGGGGAGGCCGGGCATCGTCATGATCTCCCCGCAGATCGCCACAACGAAGCCGGCCCCGGCCGAGAGGCGGGCGTCGCGCACCGCCACGACGTGGCCGCTGGGCGCGCCCATCAGGGTCGGGTCGGTGGAGAACGAGTACTGGGTCTTGGCCATGCAGACCGGCAGGTGGCCGTGGCCGGCCTGCTCGAAGGCCGCGAGCTTGGCGGCCGCCTTCGATTCCACCTGGATGTCGGCGGCGCCGTAGAGGGTCTGGGCGACGGTGCGGATCTTGGCCTCCAGCGGCATCGCGTCCGGGTAGGCGAAGCGCGGCGCCGCGGCCGGGCCGGAATCGGCCAGGGCCGTCACCGCGTGGGCCAGCGCCTCGGCGCCGGCGCCGCCCTCGGCCCAGTGCCGGCAGGTGATCGCCTCGACGTCGAGCCGGTCGCGGCAGAGCGCCTTGAGCGCCGCGTGCTCGGCCTCGGTGTCGGCGTGGAAGTGGTTGACCGCCACCACCACGGGCGCGCCGAAACGGCGCACGTTCTCGACGTGGCGGGCGAGGTTGGCAAAGCCCCGCTCCAGGGCCTCGACGTTCTCGCGGCCGAGATCGGACTTGGCGACGCCGCCATGCATCTTGAGGGCCCGCACCGTCGCCACGATGACGACGGCCGACGGGCTGAGGCCGGCCTGGCGGCACTTGATGTCGAAGAACTTTTCCGCCCCGAGATCGGCTCCGAAGCCGGCCTCGGTCACCACGTAGTCGCCGAGCTTGAGGCCGGCCCGGGTCGCGATCACCGAGTTGCAGCCGTGGGCGATGTTGGCGAAGGGCCCGCCATGGATCAGGGCCGGGCTGCCCTCCAGGGTCTGGACGAGGTTGGGCTGGAGCGCGTCCTTGAGCAGCACCGTCATGGCGCCGGTGGCCTTGAGGTCGGCCAGCGTCACGGCCTTTCGGTCGCGGGTCTCCGCCACCACGATCCGGCCGAGGCGCGCCTCGAGGTCGGCGAGGTCGCGGGCGAGGCAGAACACCGCCATCACCTCGGAGGCGACGGTGATGTCGAAGCCGTCCTCCCGCGGGAAGCCGTTGGCGACGCCGCCGAGGCTCTGGGTGATGGTGCGCAGCGCCCGGTCGTTCATGTCGAGGACGCGGCGGAACGCCACCCGGCGCAGGTCGATGTCGAGGGCGTTGCCCCAGTAGACGTGGTTGTCGATCAGCGCCGCGGCGAGGCTGTGGGCCGAGGTGATGGCGTGGAAGTCGCCGGTGAAGTGGAGGTTGATCGCCTCCATCGGCACCACCTGGGCCTTGCCGCCGCCGGCCGCGCCGCCCTTCATGCCGAAGCACGGGCCGAGCGAGGGCTCGCGCAGGCAGATCACCGTCTTGCGGCCGATCCGGTTGAGCGCGTCGCCGAGTCCTACCGTGGTGGTGGTCTTGCCCTCGCCCGCCGGCGTCGGGCTAATCGCCGTCACCAGGATCAGCTTGCCCTCGGGCCGCGCCTCGAGGCTGCGGATATGGGCGTGGTCGACCTTGGCGATGTGCCGACCGTACGGGTGGAGTGCGTCCTCGGGAATGCCGATGCGCTCCGCGATGGCGGTGATCGGCTGGAGGGTGGCCGCGCGGGCGATCTCGATGTCGGTCGGCATGGGTCCCGATCGTTGTTCTGAAGCCGGGGGGATGACGGCTGGCGTGAGGCGGATTTTAGGCCAGAGGCGCTAGCTTCGAAAAGATCAAATCGCTTGAGCAGGATCCTCAGAAAAATTGAAGATCGCTCCGGCGGTTGCGAACAGGAACCGTCCCGCCCCCGGGGCTTTCGTGTCGCCGCGCCGCAAGCCCCGTTAGCCATGCCGAAGGATCGGCGAGGCCCGGACGCAGACGTTTCACCATTGGCGTCCCACAGTGACGGCGGGCCTGCGCGATCGCGGAGCGCCGGCCGGGGACGCTCGGGATACGGGGGAACGGGATGGCCTTCTGGCTGCGGGCCGGGCTGGTGATCGGCGCGATCTACTACCTCTCGCCGCTGCGGCTCGGCGAGGTGGCCCTTCCCGGCCCAGCCTTGCCCGGCACGGCCCGCCCGGCGCAACTCCCGGCGAGCGTCGGCGAGGCCGCGGGCGCGGCCTTCGCGCACTTGCCCGGGGACGTGCGGGCCCGGGTGGTGGAGACCGCCGCCGTGGAGGCCGGACGGGCGCTGGCCACCGGACTGCGGAACGCGGCCGCCGAGGCGGGCCGACCCGCCTCCCGCGATACCCTGACGGCCCAGGACCGCCAGGTTCCCTGGCGGGGTGCCGCGGAGCGCGACGGTCGTTGACGGCGCCCCGCCAGAGAGGCAGGGGGCGGAACTTTGCCGCGCGGCCCCGGTTCCGGATCGAAGGCTAGCAGCCGACCGTCGCGACGGTCGTCCCGTCCTGTGCGGGCCGCCCCCGGGACGGTGGCGTTGCTCAACGCTGTCTTCAGAAGCGCCTAGTCCGAGCCGCAGTGCCCCGCGACTACTTCGATATCATGGACGCGACCCAGAGCGTGCCGGACGAGGCCGGGCTCGATTGCCGTGATCTCGACGAAGCCCACCGCCAGGCCCGCACCCTGATCGCCGACGCGATGACCGGCCGGGAGGCGACCCGGATCGACTGGTGCGCCTGGCGCGTCGAGGTTCGCGACGAGGTGCACGGCCTGGTGTTCACCGTGCCGTTCCCGGTGACGCTCCGGCAGGTATCCGTGGGGAACCCCCGTCGACTCGTCCCCAGGCATGCGGCATCGCCGGGGGAGAGGGGCTAACAAACCGTGATCACACTTCTATACTGGTAAGGAGTTACTAGGTCCCGCCCGCGGCGGCGGACCGGGACGGTTCCGGTCCGGCAGGGAAGGTTGTGCGATGTCCGAGATCGAGGAGGAGGTTCCGCCCGGGCGCGTGGTCGACGCGCTCGATGTCCTCCTGCAGACCCCGCCCTTCCTGCGCTCGCCGAAGCTGGCGCGGTTCCTTCGCTTTGTGGTGGAGGAGGAACTGGCCGGGCGCGGCGCCACCATCAAGGCCTACACCATCGCCACCCAGGCGCTGGGCCGGGGACCCGACTTCGATCCGAGCCTCGATCCCAGCGTGCGCGTCGAGGCCGGACGGCTGCGCCGCGCGCTCGAGGACGTCTATGCCCGGCACGCCGGAGGGCTCGATGTCCGGGTCACGATTCCCGTCGGCGGCTACCGGCCGCGCTTCAGTGCCCTCGATGCGGCGCCGGCCCTCGCCGAGATGGTGCCCGACCCCGAGCCCGACGACGTCCCGCCCCCGGTGACGGTGCGGCGGCGTCCGACCGGCGGCATCAGCCCCCGCGGCGAGACCATGATCATCGCACTCCTCGCCGGCATCCTGCTGGTGCTCTGCATCGATCTCGCGCTGACCGTGAGCGCCCGGCTCGCCCCGGATCCCTCGCCCACGCGAGAACTCGCGGTGCGCCGCCGTTGAGCTGATCCCGCAAGAGCGGCCGCCGGTTCGCGGCAGGAATCAGCGATCGAACCGGAATCCAAGCCGATGGAAAGCCGGTCTGCCAACGCGAGGGCCTGCGTGGAGACGTCAGGTCCAGCGGGTGGCGAACCGGGCGAGGTCGGTCGCGGTGTCGAAGGCCACGACGCCGAGCGTGCGGGTCTCCTCGGGCCAGCCTGGAAACGGCACGTAGGTCACCGCGCGCCGGCTGTAGCGGGTGCTGGGGGCTTCGGTGCCGGCCCAGTCGCGCACCTCCGCCGCCAGGGCGTCGGGGTCGTCCGGCGCGACGAGGCCGGACCGCTCGCGCAGGGCGATCACGTAGGAGCCGAGATCCGGGTGCTGGTCGCGCAGCACCTTGACGATGTCGATCATGGTCCGGTGGGCCTTGCGGAAACGGGCCGGGCCTCTGGCCCGCCCTCGGGTTGCGGCATCGCGGGATCCGGTCCCGGCAGTCGCCCGCGACCCCGGGGGTGCGGGCGACGCGACGCGATCAGAAGCTCTGCGGCTCGTTGATCTGGACCACGGGCTGGCCCTTGAAGAAGTTCGGGATGTCCCCGAAGATCTCCTTGCCGTGCGCGGCGCCGGCCTTCTGGAAGTCTTCGAGGGAGCGGAAGGTGAGGAGCGCCATCACCTGGAACGGCGCCGGGCTGCCGTCCGGCGTGCCGCTCGCCCTGACCACCTCGACCTTGTCCAGGCCCATCGACGACCAGCGCTCGCGCACCAGCGGCATGTGGTGCTTGAGGTAGTAGTCGAGGTCGAAGGGCTGGGCGTCGGAGCCGCCCGGATACATCACGCTGACGAGGATCATGGCGTCGGTTCTTCCCCGGCTTCACGGGACTCGTGCTCGGTCCCTGCGCCAGACAGAGCATCCTTCCGGCTCCGGGCGCAAGCGTCCGGCCCGCCGCATCGCCGCCGGGCCGGGGCTTCCCCCATGGCATTTACGCCGTATGGCATGTCCGCCTTGCGGCATTCTCGTCGGAGGCGTTCACCCCCAGAGCGCCGGCTCCGGCGGGTGGACGAGGCTGCCCTCGAAAAGCAGGCCGGGCTCGCGGTCGCGGGAGAGCAGTAGCGGACCGTCGAGGTCGACGAAGTCGGCATAGCCCGCCAGCAGCATCGCCGGCGCCATCGCGAGCGAGGTGCCGAGCATGCACCCGACCATGATCGACAGCCCCCGCGCCTTGGCGGCCTGGGCGAGCAGCAGCGCCTCGGTGAGGCCGCCGGCCTTGTCGAGCTTGATGTTGATCGCGTCGTAGCGGTCGGTCAGGCCGTCGAGCCCGGCGCGATCGTGCAGGCTCTCGTCGGCGCAGATCGGGATCGGGCGGGCGATCGCGCGCAACGCCGCGTCGTCGCCGGCCGGCAGCGGCTGCTCGATCAGCTCGACCCCGGCCGCGACGCAGGCCGCGAGGTTGGCCTCGATCGTCTCCGGGGACCACGCCTCGTTGGCGTCGACCACCAGGCGCGAATCCGGGGCGCCCCGGCGCACCGCCGCGATCCGCTCCGGGTCGCCGGCCCCGCCGAGCTTCACCTTGAGGAGCGGCCGGGCCGCCGCCATGCGGGCCGCCGCCGCCATCTCCTCCGGGCTGCCGAGGCTCAGGGTGTAGCAGGTCGTGACCGGGGCGGGCGCCGGGAGGCCGGCCAGCGCATGGGCGGGCCGGCCGGCGCGCTTGGCCTCGAGGTCCCACAGGGCGCAGTCGAGGGCGTTGCGGGCCGCGCCCGCGGGAAGGCGCGCGGCGAGGCCCCGGCGGTCGAGCCCGGCGGCGAGCGCGTCTTCCTGCGCGGCGATGAGGTCGCGCACGCCCTCGACGGTCTCGCCGTAGCGGGCGTAGGGCACGCACTCGCCCCGTCCCGTGACGGTCCCGTCGGTGACGGTCGCGGTCACCACCACGGCCTCCGTGCGGCTGCCGCGCGAGATGGTGAACCGGCCGGCGATCGGCCAGGGCTCAATGGCGGTCGCGAGCCGGATCACGCCGGGAACTCCTCGACCAGGCGGTCGACCAGGGCCTCGACCCCGAAGCGCACCGGATCGGTCGCCGGCAGGCCGTGCTCGGCGGCGAGCTTCTTGAGGAGCGCCCGCGCCTCCCCCTCCTCCAGGGCCTGGGTGTTGACCGCGATGCCGGTCGGCCGGATGTCCGGGTTGGTCAGGCGGCCAAGCTGCACCGTGAGGTCGATCACCTCCTTGATGCTCGGCAGCGGATGCTTGACGCCGCGCATCGTCGTGCGGGTCGGCTCGTGGCAGACCACGAAGGCGTCGGCCTGGGCGCCGTGCAGCAGGCCGAGGCTGACGCCGGCGAAGCTCGGGTGGAACAGCGAGCCCTGGCCTTCGATCAGGTCCCAGTGCGCCGGGTCGGCGGCGGGCGCGATCCACTCGACGGCGCCGGAGATGAAGTCGGCCACCACCGCGTCGATGGCGACGCCGCGGCCGGAGATGAACACCCCGGTCTGGCCGGTGGCGCGGAAATCGGCGTCGAGGCCGCGGTCCCGCATCCCCTTCTCCAGCGCCAGCACGGTGTACTTCTTGCCGACCGAGCAGTCGGTGCCGACGGTCAAGAGCCGCCGGCCCGGGCGCCGCGTGCCCTTGCCGGTGTCGAACCGTTCCTCGGAGTGGCGCACGTCGTGGAGCTGCCGCCCGTGCCGGGCCGCGGCCTCGGCGATCTCCGGCACCGAGCCGAGGCGGGTGTGCAGGCCGCTCGCCACGTCGAGCCCGGCCTCCAGCGCCGCGACGATGGTGGCGACCCAGTGCGGCGGCAGCACGCCGCCGGCATTGACCACGCCGACGATCAGCGTGCGGGCGCCGCGGGCGATCCCCTCGTCGATGGTCAGGTCCGGAATGCCGAGATCGGCGGCGCAGGACGGGAGGCGCAACTGCCCGACGCACCATTCGGGCCGCCAGTCGACGATGCCGTAGGCGGTCTTGGCGGCGAGCCGGTCGGGCACGTCGCCGAGGAACATCAGGTAGGGCGTGGCGATCTGCATCGGCTGAACGGTCCGTCGTCGCGGGGCGTCACGGGACCGGGCCCATCCCCGGGGCCCGACGGAGTCCCGGGCCCCGCGAGGGCCGCTCCCGGGTGCGGCCAGCTTCGCGCGGGCGGGTCCGGGGCGCAACGGGGGCGGACGGACGCCGGCCCGGCCGGAACGCCGGAGCGGTTGGCCCGTCCCTTGCTCTTGGGGCTTCCGGACGCGGCCCAAGGTCGAACGTGCAAGATACTGCACCAAACAGCCCGTCCCGTCACCGCGATCCCCAGCCTAACCCTTGACGCCGTGATCGCGGTGACGGACTAGGTCGCTGCCCAAAAGGAGAGCACGAATGCGTTTGAGAAGCCTGCTTCCCGTCCTGCTCGCCGGCCTGGCGGCCTCAGCCGGGACCGCCTCGGCCCAGGACCTCACCGGGACGCTGAAGAAGATCAAGGAGACCGGGCAGATCACGCTGGGCTACCGCGATTCGTCGGTGCCGTTCTCCTACCTCGACAACAATCAGAAGCCGGTCGGCTTCGCGATGGACATCTGCTACAAGATCGTCGACGCGGTGAAGGCCGACCTCAAGCTCGACAAGCTCGAGGTGAAGCTCAACCCGGTGACCTCGGCCACCCGCATCCCGCTGATCGCCAACGGCACGGTGGATCTCGAGTGCGGCTCGACCACCAACAACGTCGACCGTCAGAAGCAGGTCGCCTTCACCAACACCCACTTCCTCACCGCCAACCGCTTCGTCGCCAAGAAGTCGAGCGGCCTGACCAAGTTCGAGGACCTGAAGGGGAAGACCGTCGTGTCGACCTCGGGCACCACGAACATCAAGATGATCAACGAGTATAACGCCGAGAAGAAGCTCGGCATCACGATCCTGCCGGCCAAGGACCACGCCGAGGCGTTCCTGATGGTCGAGACCGGCCGCGCCGTCGCCTTCGTGATGGACGACGTGCTGCTCGCCTCGCTCGCCGCCTCCTCCAAGGAGCCGACGGCCTACGCAATCTCGACCGACGCCCTGTCGAAGCCCGAGCCCTACGGCATCATGCTCCGCAAGGACGACGCGCCGTTCAAGAAGGTGGTCGATGCGGCGACCGCGGCCTTCTACAAGAGCGCCGAGAGCGGCCCGACCTACGACAAGTGGTTCATGAAGCCGATCCCGCCGCGGGACATCAACCTGAACCTGCCGATGAGCGACGCGCTGAAGGGCGCCTTCGCCAAGCCGAGCGACAGCCCGGACCCGGCCGCCTACTGAGGTGAGCCCGGGCGCCGCCCCGCACGGGGCGGCGCCTTCCTTTACGACAAGTTGCTCTCGGCACTTTTCCCTGTGCCCAGTCCCGCGCCCCGCCTCGCCCGGGCCGGAAAAAATCCGTATACCTCCGCTGTCCAGGCGCACCCGGAAGACAGGGCATGAACTATAACTGGAATTGGGGCATCTTCTTCGAGCAATCGCCCGAAGGGACAGGCAGCTATGCCGACATGCTGCTGTCGGGCCTGGTGTGGACCATCGTCACGGCTTTGTGCGCCTGGGTGATCGCCTTCGCGGTCGGCTCGGTCATCGGCGTGCTGCGCACCCTGCCGAGCCGGGCCGCGCAGGCCATCGGCAACGCCTATGTCGAGCTGTTCCGCAACATCCCGCTGCTCGTCCAGATGTTCCTCTGGTACTTCGTGCTGCCCGAGATGCTGCCGGAATCCTGGGGCACCTGGCTGAAGCAACTGCCGAACGCGCCGTTCTACACCGCCGTCGTGTGCCTGGGCTTCTTCACCGCCTCGCGCGTCGCCGAGCAGGTGCGGGCCGGCATCCAGGCCCTGCCGCGCGGCCAGCGCATGGCCGGCACGGCGCTCGGGCTCACCACCGCCCAGACCTACCGCTACGTGCTCCTGCCCAACGCCTACCGCATCATCCTGCCGCCGCTGACCTCCGAGTTCCTCAACAACCTGAAGAACACGTCGGTCGCGCTGACCATCGGCCTCCTGGAGCTGACCGCCCGGGCCCGCGCGATGCAGGAATTCTCGTTCCAGGTCTTCGAGGCGTTCACCGCCGCGACGATCATCTACATCGTCATCAACCTGCTGGTGGTGGCCGTGGCCGGGCTGATCGAGCGCCGCGTCGCGGTGCCGGGCCGCTAACCCCTTACGTTGCCGGACAAGGGCCCGCGATGTTCTCGAACTTCGACTTCAGCGTCATCCTCAATTCCTGGCGCTACCTGTTCTTCGACGGGATGGCCTTCACCCTGACCCTGACCGCGCTGGCCGCGGTCGGCGGCGTGGTGCTCGGCACCCTGATCGCCATGATGCGCCTGTCCAGCGTGCCGGTGCTGCCGCAGATCGCCAAGGTCTACGTCAACTTCATGCGCTCGCTGCCGCTGGTGCTGGTGATCTTCTGGTTCTACTTCCTGGTGCCGTATATCGGGCAGTGGATCATCGGGGCCGAGCGGCCGATCCAGGTCGGCGCGTTCTCGTCCTCGCTCATCACCTTCACGCTGTTCGAGGCGGCGTACTTCTCCGAGATCATGCGCGCCGGCATCCAGTCGATCCCCAAGGGCCAGGGCGCGGCGGCCTCGGCGCTCGGCCTCACCTACTGGCAGTCGATGGGCAGCGTCATCCTGCCCCAGGCCTTCCGCAACATGCTGCCGGTGCTCCTGACCCAGACGATCGTGCTGTTCCAGGACACCTCGCTCGTCTACGTGCTGTCGATCACCGACTTCCTCGGCGCCGCCTCCAAGATCGCCCAGCGCGACGGCCGCCTGGTCGAGATGTACCTGTTCGCCGCGGTCGTCTACTTCGCCGTCTGCTTCATCGCCTCGCTCCTGGTGCGCCGCCTGCAGCGCCGGGTCGCGATCATCCGATAGGGTTCCCGCCATGACCTCCTCCGCGATGCCGCCCGTCAGCCCCGTTCCGGAGCCGCAGGCCGCGGCTGCCGCGGCGCCGGCCACCGGCCCCGTCGGCACCCTGCTCACCGAGCGGCCGCCCGTGGCGGCCACCTCGGGCCCGATGATCGCCATCGACGGCGTGTCGAAGTGGTACGGCGACTTCCAGGTGCTGACGAACTGCACCACCTCGGTCACCAAGGGCGAGGTCGTGGTGGTTTGCGGCCCGTCTGGCTCCGGCAAGTCGACGCTGATCAAGTGCGTGAACGCCCTCGAGCCGTTCCAGAAGGGCCAGATCACCGTCGACGGGACGCAGATCGCCAACAAGAAGACCAACCTGCCCAAGCTCCGTTCGCGGGTCGGCATGGTGTTCCAGCACTTCGAGCTGTTTCCCCACCTCTCGATCACCGACAACCTGAGCCTCGCCCAGCGCAAGGTGCTGGGCCGGAGCAAGGACGAAGCGCAGGCCAAGGGCCTGGCGCTGCTGGAGCGGGTCGGCCTCAAGGCCCATGCCCACAAGTTCCCGGGCCAGCTCTCGGGCGGCCAGCAGCAGCGCGTGGCCATCGCCCGCGCGCTCGCCATGAACCCGATCGTGATGCTGTTCGACGAGCCGACCTCTGCGCTCGATCCCGAGATGGTCGGCGAGGTGCTGGACGTCATGGTCGAACTCGCCCGCGAGGGCATGACCATGATGGTGGTGACCCACGAGATGGGCTTCGCCCGCAAGGTCGCCAACCGCGTCATCTTCATGGACAAGGGCGAGATCGTCGAGGACGCGCAGAAGGAGGAGTTCTTCGGCTCGCCCCGTTCGGAACGGGCGCAGACCTTCCTGTCGCGCATCCTCCAGCACTGAACCTGCCGTCCGTCGCGGCGTGAGCAAGGGGCCCGTCGCGGGCCCCTTGCCGTTTGCAGGGCGGCACCATCTCTCCCCGCGGGACCGGGAGGGGTGGTGCATGATGCGGATGATCGGCAGCTGGCGCTCGGCCGCCGCCTTCCGGGTGCGGATCGCCCTCAACCTCAAGGGGCTGCCCTTCGAGGAGACCTTCATCGACCTCGATGCCGGCGACCAGCACGCGCCGGGCTTCCGCGCGATCAACCCGCAGGGCGCGGTGCCGGCCTTCTTCGACGGCGACGGGCCGGCGCTGACCCAGTCGCTCGCGATCCTCGACTATCTCGAGGAGACGCATCCCGAGCCGGCGCTGCTTCCCCGCGAGCCGAAGGCCCGGGCCCGGGCCCGCTCGCTCGCCCAGGCGGTCGCCTGCGACTCCCACCCGCTCTACGTGCCGCGGGTGCGCCGCTACCTCACCGACGATCTCGGGCTGCCCCGCGAAGCGATGCAGGCCTGGCTGCGGCACTGGTTCGGCACCGGGCTGGCCACCCTGGAAGCGCGGTTGACGGGCGAGCCCGGGACCGGCCGCTACTGTTAGGGCGATGCGGTCAGCCATGCCGACCTCTGCCTCGTCAGCCTGTGGGTCGGTACCGCGATCTTCGGCGTCGACACCGCCCCCTACCCGACCGTGCGGCGCATCGCCGAGGATTGCCTGAGCCAGGACGCCTTCGCCCGGGCGCACCCGACGCGGCAGCCCGGGGCGCCTGCGTGAGAGCCTGACAACCGGTGATCACGCGGATGTGAACGATTTGGACGAGAGGACGGCCGGGCGCGGGATCGGCGAAGGGGATTAGACCGGTCCCGGCGGACGTTCACCCCATATGATGCTTCGCAAGCGCCCCGACGTCCTCGACCTCCTGGTGCCGCTCCGGCGCTACGCCCGGTCCCTGACGCGCGATTCCGCCCAGGCCGACGACCTCGTGCACGACACCCTCGTGCGCGCCCTCGAGCGCCAGGGCACCCTGCGGCCGGGGACCAACCTGCGCACCTGGCTGATGACGGTGCTGCACAACGCCTTCATCGACGACCAGCGCCGCCGCAAGGTCGAGGCGCGCTACGCCGACGCCCTCGGTCACATCGTCGAGGAGGCGACGCCGCCGGCCCAGGAAGGCCATGTGCGCCTGGCCCAGGTGCGCGAGGCGTTCGGGCGCCTGCCGGCGGAACAGCGCGAGGCCCTGCACCTCGTGACGATCGAGGGGCTGGCCTACCAGGAGGCGGCCGACGTGCTCGGCATCCCGATCGGCACGCTGATGTCGCGCCTCGGGCGGGCGCGGGCGGCGCTCCGCACCATCGAGAGCGGCAGTGCGTCCCGCCCTCCGGCCCCCGAGGAGGAGGCACGCGCCGCGCCGCGTCTGCGCGTGGTCGATGGCGGGGCCGGCCCCGCGAGGGCGTCGTGATGACCCGAGAGCATGCAGCGGAGGCGAGGATGGACCCGATCACCGAAGCGGACCTGAACGCCTACATCGACGGCCAGCTCGATCTCGGCCGGCGGATCGAGGTCGAGGAGCACCTTTCGGCGCGGCCCGAGGTGGCGGCCCGGGTGATGGCCGACCTGCACACCCGCGACGCGCTCTGCGCCGCGTTCGGGTCGGCGCGGGACGGCGCCGTGCGGGCCGGCCCGACCCCGGAACGCCTCGCCGCGGCGGCCCGCCGCCTCGACCGGTCCCTGACCTGGCGCCGCGTCGGCGCCCGGCTGCAGCGCGCCGCGGTGATCGCGATGCTGGTCGGCACCGGCTGGCTCCTGCACAACGAGACCGGTGATTTCGGCGTGCAGAACACCAACGCCTCGACGCATTCGCCGGCCTTCGTCGAGGACGCGCTCCAGGCCCGCCAGGCCGCCCAGATGCGAGCCCGCGTCGCCTCGCAGCGGCCGACGCCGGCCTACGACCGGCGCGAGGTCGAGGCGGCGACCGGCATCGCCCTGCCCGACCTGCCGGCCGACTGGCGCGTCGACGACATGCAGATCTTCCCCTCGCGCAGCGGCGCGGGCGTCGAGGTCGCGATCGATGCCGGCAGCCTCGGCAAGGTCGCGCTCTTCGCCACCCGCTCGGCCGATGCGGCGGCGCACGCCCCCGCCATCGTCCGCTCACCGGAGGCCGTCACGGTCTACTGGACCGCCGGGCGCGGGGCCTACGCCCTGAGCGGGTCGGGCAGCGAGCCCGATCTCGGCCGCGCCGCCGCCACCCTGGCGGCCCTGCAGCACTGACCCCCGCCACCCGTCATCCCCCCGGAGCGACCTCCCCGATGAACACCCCCTTCGCCTGGCAGACCCACGCCGCCCCCGCCGGCGCGGTCTTCGACGAGGGCCTGCGGCGGCACATGCTGCGGGTCTACAACACGATGGGCCTCGGCCTGGCGCTGACCGGCCTCGTGGCGCTCGGCGTCTCCTCGACCCCGGCGCTCTACAAGCCCCTCTTCGGCACGCCGCTGAAATACGTCGTGATGCTGGCCCCGCTCGCCTTCATCATGGTGCTGTCGTTCCGCGCCGACCGGATCTCGGCCGCCACCGCCCACACCCTGTTCTGGACCTTCTGCGGGGTGATGGGCCTGTCCCTGGCCTCGATCTTCCTGGTCTTCACCGGCACCAGCATCGCCCGCACGTTCTTCATCACCGCGGCGATGTTCGGGGCGACCAGCCTGTACGGCTACACCACCAAGCGCGACCTCTCGAAGATGGGCTCGTTCCTGGTGATGGGCCTGATCGGCCTCGTCATCGCCAGCCTGGTCAACATCTTCCTGGCCTCCTCCGCGCTGCAATTCGCGATCTCGCTCATCGGCGTCGTGATCTTCACCGGTCTGACCGCCTACGACACCCAGTCGATCAAGGAGCAGTACGCCGAGAACTGGGGCGAGGAAGCCAAGTCCAAGCTCGCGGTGTTCGGCGCCCTGTCGCTCTACCTGAACTTCATCAACCTGTTCCAGATGCTGCTGAGCCTGACCGGCGAGCGGGAATAGGCGACGAGCCGCCCACAGGGACGGACCCTCGACTTGATGCCCGCCTGCCCCGCGAGGGGTGGGCGGGCTTTTTGATGTCGCGCGGCGCTCGCGACGGCGCGACCGGCCCCTTGACCTCGCGCCGCCCCAAGCCCCACACCGCGCCGCAAGAGGCGCATCCCATGTCCGACATCCTGGTCATCGACAACTACGACTCCTTCACCTGGAATCTCGTCCACCTGATCGGGCCGCTCGCCGGCGCTGTCGAGGTCGTGCGCAACGACGCTATCACCGTGGACGAGATCCGCCGCCGCGCGCCCGACGCCCTGGTGCTGTCGCCGGGGCCGTGCACGCCGAGCGAAGCGGGCGTCTGCCTCGACGTGGTGCGGAGTTTAAGCGACGAGATCCCGATGCTCGGCGTCTGCCTCGGCCTGCAGGCGATCGGCCAGGCCTTCGGCGGCGACGTGGTGCGGGCGCCGGCCCCGATGCACGGCAAGGTGTCGAGCGTGCGCCACCGCTCCACCGGGCTGTTCCGCGGCATCAACGGCCCGTTCGCGGCGACGCGCTACCACTCGCTCGTCGTCGAGCGCACGACCTGCCCTCAGAGCCTCGTCGTCACCGCGGAGGCCGACGGGCTGATCATGGCGCTCGAGCACGCCGAGCGGCCGGTCCACGGCGTGCAGTTCCACCCCGAGAGCATCCTGTCGCAGCACGGCGAGACGATGGTACGCAACTTCCTCGACCTCGCCGCCGCCTGGAACGCCAAGGCACGGAATCCGGCCGTCCGGGGTGACAAGCGCGGCCGAGATGTGCATTGACGGGGCCGGCCCCTAAGCCCGCGCTGAGATCAGGCTCGTTATCGTCATGGACTCGTTCAAGCCCTACCTGGCGAAGGTCGCCACGGGCGCCGCGCTGACGCGCGAGGAGGCGCGGCGCGCCTTCGATCACCTGCTCTCCGGCGAGGTGACCCACGCCCAGGCCGGCGCCTTCCTGATGGCGCTGCACGTCCGCGGCGAGGCTCTGGACGAGATCACCGGCGCCGCCGCGGCCCTGCGCGAGCGCATGACCCGCGTGGTCGCGCCCGAGGGCGCGGTCGACATCGTCGGCACCGGCGGCGACCATTCGGGCAGCTACAACGTCTCGACCCTGGCCTCCATCGTCACCGCCGCCTGCGGCGTGCCGGTGGCTAAGCACGGCAACCGCGCCGCCTCGTCGCGGTCGGGTGCCGCCGACGTGCTGTCGGCGCTGGGCGTCGGCATCGGCCTCACCCCCGACCACCTCGCCCGCTGCCTCGCGCAAGCCGGCCTGTGCTTCATGTTCGCCCAGGCGCACCACGCCTCGATGCGGCACGTCGCGCCGGTGCGGGTCGAGATCGGCACCCGCACCCTGTTCAACGTGCTCGGGCCCCTGTGCAACCCGGCCGGCGTGCCGGCGCAGCTCTTGGGCGTCTACGCCCCCTCGCTCGCCGAACCGATGACCCGGGTGCTCGCCGAGCTCGGCAGCCGCCGGGTCTGGACCGTGCACGGCTCCGACGGCCTCGACGAGATCACCACCACCGGCCCGACCGCGGTGGTCGCCTTGGAGGACGGCGCGATCCGCCGCTTCACCCTCGATCCGCGCGAGGTGGGCCTGCGCCTTGCCCAGCCCGAGGAGCTGCGCGGCGGCGATCCCGCCCACAACGCGGCGGCCTTGCGCGCCGTGCTCGACGGCGCCCGCACCCCCTACCGCGACATCGGCGTCCTGAACGCCGCGGCCGCCCTGGTGGTCGCCGGTCGGGTCGGGAGCCTGCAGGACGGCGTCGCCCGCGCCGCCCAGGCGATCGACACCGGCGCCGCCCGGGCGGTGCTGGAGCGCCTCGCGGTCGTCTCCACCACTTAGTTCTCTCACAAAACTCCCGATCACCGCCTCGGCTTGCTGTGGCGGGGACATTGCGGCGGGAGTTTCGTGAGGTGCACTTAGATCGCATCCGGGCCGCCCGCCCGGACCGCTTTCCTGCTATACCCGATCGACCCCCGACATCCCCGAGGGGAGGCACGGCCTTGTCCGACATCGACACGACGCACCCGGAGGACGAGGCCCGGCCGCGCCCGGCCGACATCCTCGCCCATATCGAGGCCTACAAGCGGCGCGAGATCGCGGCGGCGAAGCTGCGCGTGCCGCTCGCCGAACTCGAGAAGCGCGTCGCCAAGGTGGACCCGCCCCGGGGCTTCGCCGACGCGCTCGCCGCGCATGTCGCGCAGGATCGCTTCGCGCTGATCGCCGAGATCAAGAAGGCGTCGCCGTCCCGCGGCCTGATCCGCGAGGATTTCGATCCGCCGGCTTTGGCCCGCGCCTACGAGGCGGGCGGGGCCGCCTGCCTGTCGGTGCTCACCGACGAGCCCTCGTTCAAGGGCAAGCCCGAATACCTGACGGCGGCCCGCGATGCCTGCGCGCTGCCGGTCCTGCGCAAGGACTTCCTGTTCGAGCCCTACCAGGTGGTCGAGGCCCGGGCCTGGGGCGCCGACTGCATCCTGGTCATCATGGCGAGCCTCGACGACGAGGAGGCCGCCGCCCTGGTCGAGACCGCCCACGATCTCGGCATGGACGTGCTGGTCGAGGTGCACGACGAGGCGGAGCTGGCGCGCGCCCTGCCGCTGGGCACGCGGCTCATCGGGGTCAACAACCGGTCGTTGCGCACCTTCGAGGTCTCCCTCGACACCGCCGTGCGGTTGAGCCCGCTGGTGCCCAAGGACCGGATCCTGGTCGGCGAGAGCGGCATCGGCGGCCACGCCGACGCGCAGGTGCTGGGCCGGGCGGGCATCCGCACGCTGCTCGTCGGCGAGAGCCTGATGCGGCAGGACGACGTGACGGCGGCGACGCAGCGGTTGCTGTTCGGCGATCAAACCTGATCCGACGGGAGCGGTTCGGATTCACGCGGCCAGGAATCCGATCAGGGCCGCGTTGACCGCCTCCGGCTCCTCGTGCTGGAGCCAGTGCGTCGCCTGGGGGAAGTACCGCACGGCGCCCTGCGCGCACAGGCGCAGGCTCTCGACTGCTAGCCCCCGCTCGAGCGCCGTGTCGCGCTCGCCCCACAGCACCAGGACCGGCGGCCGGATCGGCCCCGGGGCCGGATCGCGCGGGAGGCGCAGGGCCCGGTACCAGTTCAGCATCGCGGTAATCGCGCCGGGCCGGCGCCAGGTGGCGGCGTAGGCCGCGAGATCGTCGGGCCCGAAGGTGCCGGGGCGGCTCGACGCGGTGAGCGCGCGCTTCAAGGCGGCGCAATCGCCGGCCCGCAGCAGGGCCTCCGGCAGGCCGGGCAGCTGGAAGAACCCGACGTAGAAGCTGCGCAGGGCCTGGCTCGGATGCCGCCGGGCATAGGCGCCGAAGACGTCCGGATGCGGCGCGTTGAGGATCGCCAGCCTGTCGATCCGCTCGGGGAAGCGGGCGGCCACCTGCCAGGCGACGAGCCCGCCCCAATCGTGCCCGACGAGGCGCAGGCGATCGGATCCGAGCGCGTCGGACAGGCCGATCACGTCGTCGGCGAGCCGGTCGAGATGGTAGGCGGAAACGCCCTCGGGCCGGCTCGATTCGCCGTAGCCGCGCTGGTCCGGCGCCACGACGTGCAGGCCGGCGGCCGCGAGCGGGCCGATCTGCCGCTTCCAGCTCCGGCATGTCTCGGGAAAGCCGTGCAGCAGGACGGTGAGCGGGCCGTCCGCGGGACCTGCCTCGGTCACGTGGAGCGTGAGGCCGCGGACCGGGATGCGCCGCGTCGCGGGCTCGGGGGACGTCGTCACGGCTCTCTCCCGCATGCGGCGGCTGGCGAGAGTCGAAACGCCGGCGCACGACACCGGATCCGCAATCGGAAGCGTTGCTGCGACGCATCACCTGCGTCGTGGATGTCACGGAACGCCCAAAGGGCCCTTGCCAGCCGAGCGGGCAGGGCCTAGCTTGGTTTGGCAACGCGGCGATGGCGTCGCGGCGTTGCTGCCCTCTTTGGGCGTTTCCTCCCTAGACTTGGGCCACACTTCGGTGTGGCCTTTTTCTTAGGTGCGAGGGCTCCTGTCAACGGCCAAGCCGGCCCCGACGGCCCTGATTTCACGTCATTTCACGCATCGCGGCAGAGGCTTGGCCCCGACCGGCGCCAGTATCGGGCCCGGCGCCCCGGCGGCGTTCATCATTCGTAAAACACGGGTGCGAATGCACACTGCACGGCCGCGCTTCGGGCCCTATACGGCACCAATCGTACGGCAGAGGAGGCTCGGCGGTGATCAGGGAAAGACTCGACGACATCCGCTTCATCGTGACGCTCGCGGCCGTCGCGGCGGCCGGCAGCGTGCTCGCCACCTTGTTCGGCTGAGCCGCAGCCGCTCGATGTCTGGAGTTATGCTGGCCGGCGGTCGCGCTGCATTGTCGTTCCGGACGAGACTTTGAAGGCCAGACGTCCCCCGTTCCGGACGCCGGTTCAGGCGGCGACGGGGGCTCGGGCACGGTGGTCGCGGGGGCGGCGGGGCCAGATCAGGCGGCCGAGCGCCGTACCGGCCCGGCGGCAGAACAACGCGGCGCCGAGAAACCAGGCGAGGCCGAGCCAGAGCCCCTGGAGCACGGCGAGCAGGCCGGATCCGAGCACCAGGGCGCCGCGGCCGAGGAGCGCCAGCACCGCGCGGGTGCGCCCTCCCATCCCTTCCGACAGGCGCGCGACGCGGCGCAGGTCGTCGGCATTCTCCGCGACCGACAGGGCCTGGAGCGTGCCCCGGGTGCCGAGCCGCGCCTGGATCCGGGCCGACTGCTCGCCGACGGCACGAATTTCCCGAAAAGGCCCCGGGCGCAGCACGCCCGCGGTGCCCCGGCGCAGGGCGGTGAGATCGAGCCGGCCGGCCGCGGCGGCGGCGAGCCCCAGGGCCTCCCGGTCGACGGATGCGGCGGCGGCACGGGTCAGGCGTGCCGCCAGCGGGCGCGACAGCTTGCCGGTGCGGGCGGCGAGCTTCAGGGTCGTGGTGCCGGCATGGACCGGCACGCTGGAGCCGAGGGACAGGACGGTCGCCCCGGTCAGGGCGAGCCCCGCGGCGGCGAGGCCGAGGAGCAGCGGGTCGTAGGATTCGCCCCGCGACAGCCGCCCGCCCTCGCGCCACAGGTCGCGCAGGTCGCCGTAGCCGACGAGGTCGCCCGCCACCGCCCCGGCGAGACCGGCCGGGCCGGCCCCCTCCCCGCTGACGAATCCGGTGGCGGCCTCCGCCAGCGCCCGGCGCGGTGCGTCCGCGGCGAGCGCCTCGACCCGGGCCCGCCGCTCCGGCGAGACCGGCACCCCGCGCGCCTCGGCCAGCGTCAGGAAGCTGCGGGCGAGGTCGTCGTCGCCGGCCGCGACCGCCGCGTCGAGGCCGGCCCCGATGCGCTCGGCGTCGGCGATACCCGGCAGGCGCAGGCCCGAGAGCGCCTCCGGGTCGTCGGCGGCCGCGCGCAGGTGCCAGGCCCGGTCCGCGGCGGGCAAGAGCACCGGCGCGGCCGCGGCGAGGCCGGCGGCGCACAGTGCGAGGAACGCACCGGCCGCACGCCGGCGTCCCGGATTCGGGGCGGGAACCTCCATCGCCCCGGCCCCGTCAATCCTGCTGGCGCGGGCGCCGGGGCGGCCGGGCGGCCATCGCCGCGGAGGCGAGGGCGTCCGTGGGCGCGCCCGCGGTGTCCTTGCCGGCCGTCGGCTTGCCGTGGGCGGGCGCGGCCCTGCCTTCGGCGGCCGTCTTGGCCGCCGTCTTGGCGGCCGGTCCGTTCTGCACTGGGACGTCGGGGGCCGCGGCCTTCGGGTCCGCTGCCTTGGTGTCTGCCGCCTTGGTGTCTGCCGCCTTGGGGTCGGCTGCCCTGGGGTCGGCTGCCTTGGCGGCCGTCTTCCTGGCGGTTGCGTTGACGGGCTTGGGCTTCGCCGCCGGGGCCGCGACCGGCGCCAGGGTCCCGGCGAGGGCCATCAGGTGCCGGCGATGGAGCACCGCCGGCCCGTCCTTCAGCTCGGGATGGTGCTTGTCGAGGCGGGTCGCCAGGGCCTTGACCTCGGCGTCCTTCAGCCCGTCGACGATCAGCGCCAGGGGCTGCGGCCCGAGCGCCTCTCGCACCGCGCGCAGGCCCGGGAGATCGAGGGACCTGGCCTTCAGCTGCTTGGTCACCAGGGCGTGGGCGGCCTTGGTCACGTCGCTGCGGATCGCCGGAAAGGCCTCGGGCGCCTCCGCGATCGCGCACAGGACCGCGAGGCCGTCGATCTCAAGCGCCATCCAGGGCCTCCTTCAGCTCGGCCACCACCGGCGTGATCACCTCGCCGATCAGGTCGCGGGTGGCGTCGCGATACTTGTTGGCAAAGGTCTGATACTCGAGGGTGAGCGCGTTCGCCAGCGCCGCCGATTGCGGCACCCGGGTCCGGAACAGGCGGAACCGCGCGTCCTGCGCCGCCGCGCTCGCCTGCAGTGTGGCGAAGGTGGTGGCCTGCTGCTTGGTGTTCTGCCAGCGGGTGATCAGGACGTGCGGCGGCCGCCTGGGCGCCAGCATGCTCTCCGAGGCGCTGCCGACGCCCCAGATCGTCTCGTAGAACGCCTTGAGGCCGTAGGTGGACAGGAAGTCCGAGATGCAGGCGACCACCACGAGGTCGCTCGCCCGGATCGCCACCTCGGTCATCGGCGAGATGCCGGGCGCGCAATCGAACAGCACGTAGTCGTACTGGTCGCGCAGCGGCGCGAAATCCTCCTGGAAGAGCTTCCACAGGTGGCCCTCGATGGCGTGCATCGAGAACTTGCGCTTGGTGAGCGCGTAGATGATCTCGCGCTCGACGATGCGCAGCGACGGGCCGGAGGCGAGGAGCGAGATCGGCAGCGGCTCGCCGAGATGGGTGGTGCTCGAGACGTGGTCGCGGATGAAGTCCGGCAGGGCGGCCTTGTCCCGGTCGACGATGCGCAATCCGAGATAATAGTCGAGCGTGCGCCCGCCGGTGATCATCTCGGCGAGGATCGCGTCGCCGGCAAAGCACACCGATGCGCTGGCCTGGGGATCGAGGTCGATCACCAGCACCGAGGCGCCGCCGGCCGCGAGCGCGTCGGCCAGCATCACCACGCTGGTGGTCTTGCCCACGCCGCCCTTCATGTTGGCGACCGCGACGAGCTTTCCCGTCGGGAGCTTGCCGGTCATGGGGATATCCGTGGGGCGCAAGCACGGCGCCGCGGTGCGGCAGGCGGACGGAACGGGGCCATCGGGGCTCTCTTCACGGCGAGGCCTCTTTCCACCACCGGTGCTCGAGTCGAGTCAATGCCGGTTGCACGATCCGGCGACGTCGCCCGGTCGCGGCCGGCGCTCAGCCGCCCGAGCAGCGGGTGTAGCTCGCCGAGCCGCGCTCGCTCGCCCAGGTCAGGCGGTTCCCCGCCACGGTCAGGCGCACCCGCGAGGTCCAGCGTCGGCCGGCGGCCTGGCAGGCGGCCGTCGTGGTCCAGGTCCGGCCCTCGCGCCGCGTGTCGTGGAACCGGCACAGGGTCTTGCCGGCCCGGGCGCTGCCGGGCCGGATCACCGCCGGCAGGAAGCCGTGGCGGGCAGCGCGGCGTTTGGCGCAGGCCGCGGCACTCGGGCCCCAGACGCCCGCATAGGCCGGCGCCTCCTCCTCGTCCCGCTCCGCCTCGGGCATGCGCTCGACCTCCGCGGCGGGCGGGCGCGGCGCGGTCCGGGCCTCCCGGCG
>NZ_JACWCT010000169.1:0-1484 GCF_016613415.1 Methylobacterium ajmalii
GCCCGTTCCCCGTCACCCTATCCTGACCCGCGGCCCGCGCGGGCTTCGCCTCTCCCGATCTATCCCGAAAAGGTGCCGCTGCCGGCGCCCTCTCAGTGCTGGGAACTCGTATGGCTGCTGGCATCCGTTCCTCAAACCTGCCCCTCGGCACTCTGATCGAGGTGGTTGGACATGCCGATGCGGGCGGCGGGCAGCGCACTCTGGTTCGGACCCCGCTTGACGCACTGGCCGACGCATTGCGCGGCATTGTCGTCAGCGACCCGAGTGGTGTCGCGAGCTTGTCGACGGTCGTCACGCGCTTGTCGGCCGCCCTCGACGATCTTTACAAAGTAGTGTCGCCAATCGACGTAAAGGTCGGCACGCTTTCCACGGATGCGAAAAACCTCTACGATGCAGTTGACAAGCTGCAAGCTCAAGCTCAGGCGGATAGCCACAACATTTACCCGGCCATCGCGACCCTACAAGAGCAGGTCGAGGGCGCCGCAGGCCTAATTCAGGCCGTCACCGACATTGTCGCGGACACGGCCGATCAGCGAGACAAGGTGACCGCGCTGCTCACCGCTTTTGCTGCGGTCACAGCCGGCGCCGCCCCGGGAGAGACCCCGGCGCTCTACCGGCTGATCCTGGACCTGACCGCCCATCGCTATGACTACGTCCGCGGCACGGGCCGGCCGGGCGATGCCCCGGACCGATACACGCTGGCCGTTGGGTTCCCGGCTCTCGGCGGCGCGGGCGCGGCCTTTCCTCCTCTGCCCGATAGGCTGCTCGCTTTCGGCGATGCCGGCAGCGTCGTCCGCCTGCGCGGCTCGGGCATCATCGCGACCCGGCAGGCCTTTCCCGTCGAGCCCGGGCGGGCCTACGCGGCACGCTTCGCCTACCAGCGCCGAGCCAATCCCAGCGACCCGTCGAACGATAGCGTCCGCTGCCTCCTGGTGTGGCTCGACCAGACGGGCAACCCGCTCTCTACTCCGACCGTCGTGAACGACGATCAGGCCCTCATCACCGCCAGTGGTCGGCAGGAGGTCGGTGTCAGCTTCGCGCGCTCTGCCGGTGCCGGGCTGCTGGTGGCGCCAGCGGCAGCTTGCTACGTCCGCCTTGCGATCCAATGCTTCGGCCCGGACGGGCTGACCGACATCGAGGTCATCGACCGGATCGACACCACGGAGGCGACGCTGCTGGACCCGGTCTCGGCCAGCGTGGCCAGTCGGGTCGGCGCGCTGGAGAGCCAGAACCCCGGCCCGCGCCTGACGGCGATCGAGGCACAACTCGGCACGCCGAACAGCATCGCCTTCCCGACGAAGAGCGATGCGCAATCCGGCACGATCCCCGGAACGGTCACCACCGTCGTGCTGCTCGGCCGCGTCTTGGCGGGGGATGGATATGAGGGGCGCTTCAAGCGGGTCTCCGGCTCGGCGCCCGCGGGCTCGGACAGCTTCACAAACGCGGGCCAGACCTGGGTGCGGATCGCGCCGGCCGGCGAGATC
>NZ_JACWCT010000169.1:1682-2122 GCF_016613415.1 Methylobacterium ajmalii
GTCCTCGCGCTGTTCGCGCTGTTCGATGCCGGACGCGCGCTCGCGCTCGACCCCGACGCCTTCACCCGCGGCGGCACGCCCAGCTACAACGGCCTCCGGCTGCCGCCGACCGATCGCGGCCAGAGTTCGGGCGAGATCGGGCCCTTCACGGCGACGCCGCCCGGCGCCGATCTGCCGCGCAAGCTCAGCGACTGGTTCAGCGACCGCGCCAACGTGATGGCGTTCACGGGCTCGGATCTCTCCGCGCGGTTCACCAAGGCATGTGCCAGCCTGCCGGCCTCGGGTGGGACGATCTACCTGCCGAAGGGCATGCCGCAGTCGAATGGCCGTCTGGCCTGCAACGGGAAAACCGTCAGCCTGAAGGGTGACGGGCCGGGCGTCAGCCAGATCGTGTTCACCTCCGCCGCGGCGGGTGCGGCCGGCATCTCCCTGTCGCCGGG
>NZ_JACWCT010000169.1:2271-2744 GCF_016613415.1 Methylobacterium ajmalii
GCGACGCGCTGCGGCCCGTCACAATCGACGGCTTGAGCCTCATCACCAGCGCTAACCAGATTAACGGCAACGCCGCGATCACCTTGCGCTACGGGGCCACCACCTCGAACATCTTCAAGGGCCCGCGGATCACCAACGTGGAGATTGCCGGCGTCGGCAATAACGCCACCTACTGGAGCAAGGGCATCGACGCCTACAATATCTGGGGCTTCGATTTTCACGGCATCCACATTCGCGGCAAGGATGTCGGCGGCGCCACATCTTTCCCGAGCGCCAATATGGGCGCCGCGATCAGCATCACGGGCGAGAGCGGCGGTGGCTGCTCGGATGGCAAAATCTCCGGCGTCAACGTCTTCTTCGCGCGCTACGTCGGCTACGTAAGCGGCGACTGCGAAGGGCTGCACTGGACGGACAACACCGGCGTCGCGGTCGACCAGGGTGTTACCTGGCCCAACGCCAAGGGGCATCCTGGC
>NZ_JACWCT010000169.1:3032-3144 GCF_016613415.1 Methylobacterium ajmalii
CTGGCGCGGCATCTATCTTGGCACTTACGTAGACGGTGCGACGACTTACTACGCGAGCGACAACATCGCCCGAGACAACATCCTTTATGGCTATGCTGGGGGCGGGGCGGCG
>NZ_JACWCT010000169.1:3428-3651 GCF_016613415.1 Methylobacterium ajmalii
AGCGCAGCAGGGCTTCATTGCGAGCAACCTGCTCTACAAATGGACCGGATCAAACCAAGACTGGCGCGGCATCTATCTTGGCACTTACGTAGACGGTGCGACGACTTACTACGCGAGCGACAACATCGCCCGAGACAACATCCTTTATGGCTATGCTGGGGGCGGGGCGGCGGGCGGTGCTGCGGTTGGCATTGACGCCTCGGGCGGAGACGGCAACACGCTG
>NZ_JACWCT010000169.1:3834-4278 GCF_016613415.1 Methylobacterium ajmalii
GTCCGCCAATCGCTTCTATCGCATGGATTGGAACTTCGACTTCGGCAACATCGGAACGACCAATACGGTTTTCGACAATGCTGCGGTCGCGACGGTCCAGGGATGGCAGAAGAGGATCGGCCTCAACACGATCAGCCGCAACAACAACCCGGTGCAGGCCGGGGCCGATCAGTGGTTTATCCCGCTGACTGGCGGCGGCAGCGCCAACGTGGGCGCGTGGTTCCAGAGGTTTTTCCTCGCGGCGGATAGTTCGGCAACAATGTATACCGATTTCACGAATGCTGAAGCCGGTCGGCAGATCACCATCATCGGCCAGAACGCGAACAGCACCATCGTGAACAACTCCCGCATCCACCTGAAGGGCGGAGTAAACTTTACGACCACGCAAGGCTCGTCGCTCACGCTCGTCTTCACCGGAGCGTACTGGCAGGAAATCGGTCGGGC
>NZ_JACWCT010000169.1:4337-4635 GCF_016613415.1 Methylobacterium ajmalii
CGCAGTAGCGCCTCGATCCGCTCATCACCTACTGGAGCCCTTCATGGACCCCACCACCTACGCCTTCGAGGTGCGACGCGGCGCGAGCGACATCCTCGGGGTCGAACTCGCGACACAGGATGTCGTGACGCAGCGCGTGCGGTTGAAGCGCCTGGAGAACGGCGCCTACGCCCGGTGGAGCCTCGCGGGTCCCGGGCAGGCGGTCGAGCGCACGACGCAGCAGGACGGCGGCCTCGTCTACGATCCCGATCTGGCGAGCGTCTACTTCCCGATGACGGCCGCATTCATCTCAGCGCTG
>NZ_JACWCT010000169.1:4851-7892 GCF_016613415.1 Methylobacterium ajmalii
CCCGCAGACGCGCCGATGCGGACCATCATCACTGTCGTCGAGGCTGACGGCACCGTAAGCATCTGGCTCGACGGCACCGTGACTGCAAGGGGCTGACCATGGCCACCTCCCCCGTCCCTGTCGATCAACTGGCGCTCGCGCCCGTCTACCGGCTCGACGAGCTGCGACAGCGCAAAATCGTCCGGATCATCCAGCCGATCTCCAGCCTGGGCATCACGGCCGCCGTCGAGGCGGCTACCGCGGCCGTGCTGGGCGCGCTGGACCTCAAGGCCGATCGGACGGATCTGATCGGCAAGGCGGCTGCCGGAGCCAACTCCGACATCACGAGCCTATCGGGTCTCGCCACCGCACTATCCGTGGGTCAGGGCGGCACGGGGGCGAAGACACCCTCGGGTGCGCGAGCCGCGCTTGGCCTCGGCAATGTCGACAACACCAGTGATGCCACCAAGGCGCTGCCCGGGAACCCGATTGGCGATGCGATCGGCGGGAAAGCAGCCAAAGGCGCCAATGCCGACATCACGAGCCTTTCGGGGCTGACCACGCCGCTGTCTCAGATGCAGGGCGGGACGGGGGCAACGGACGCGCCGGCCGCCAGGGTCGCACTCGGCCTGCCCCTCGTGCCGAGCGATCCCGGGTTCAACGACCTGATGGAGGCTCTGTGGCTCGCCTGGGCGAACAGCCTGCCCGTCTGGTCGGGCAGCGGGCCCGCTCCCGTGCCGAGCGGCAAACCGTTCCTTCAGGGCCCCGGCGGGCCCGTCGTCATCGCGCAGTGAGGTTTCCCGTGCGTATCGCTCGCCTGCTCGCCGTAGCCGCCATCGCGCTCGCCCCGTTCGCGGCCCTCGCGCAGGGCACCGTTGCCCCACTTCGGCTTCCTGCCGGATCCACGGGGCCGGCCGACGCCCTCACGATCGGCGGCTCAACGCTCCCGTTGGTCCTCGGGGCCAAAGCTCCGCTGGCGTCCCCCGCGTTCACGGGAGCCGTCACCGCGCCGTCGCTGTCGCTCACCGGATCTGGTCTCTCGGGGGCGATCGACACCGCTACCGTCGGCGGGGTGGCAGTCTCCACTATCCTCAGCAGCAAGGCGCCGCTTGCCAACCCGACGTTTTCCGGCACCGTGACGGCCCCCGCTCTCACGGTGCCGGGCGCTGCCGCCGTTGGGTCGCTCACCGGCAACGTCTCGGGTGCGAGCATCGCCATACCGGGCGGCGTGTCCCGCACTCAGGTTGAGCGAGCCGGCGACAGCGTCAGCATCCAGGATTACGGCGGCCGGGGTGATTGGAACGGCACGACCGGAACCGACAATGGGCCAGCTTGGACGACGGCGCTCGCCACCGGTAAGTGCATCTATTTCCCGCCTGGTCGATACTGGTTCGCAGCCCAGCCGTCCCCAGTCAGCGGCAAGCCGGTCTGCCTGCTCGGCCGCGGGCGCCAGCTCTCGGCCCTGGTCGTGCCCGGCGCAGGACCGGACATCACGCAGACCGATTATCTGACGCAGGTCTTCGTCTCGGACCTCGGCATCCTGACGCTCGGCCAGGAGGCCGGCGCGGGGATCAAGATCACGCAGCCGCAGGCGGATGGCGTGACCTCCATCAACCGGCCGGCCGTCCTCCTTCAGAATTTGGAGATCGGCGGCGTCAATCCGGCGGCGCAGGGCTTCTCGTTCGGGATCGACTTCCTCAACGCCCAATCACCGGATGTCTACAACGTGCGGGTGCGGGGCCGCCAGGACCCGAGTCTCACGACGATGGCCCGGTTTACGAAGATGACCGCGGGCATCCGCGCCACCTTCACGGGCCCTCAGATCGGCGGCGCCCCGAAGACCGAGAAGTTCGACGCCAACGCGGCCCAATACTGTATCCTCGTGACTGGCAACGCGGAGGGCGGCGACTATCAGCGGTCGTACTGCGAGGCGGTGGTCGAGGGCATCGCGAACTTGATGAACACCACGCGGCCGGGGTTTGTGGTGCGCGGCGGGCACATTAACGCGACGCGCTTCGGCGTACACCTCCAGAATACGCCCAATTTCTTCATCGACGGTGTTCAGTTCTACAAGTTCGATTATGCCAATGTCGCCAGCGACAATGCGCAAAGCTTGCCACGGGGGATTGTCGATGCCGGAGAGACCGTGGATGTTTTTGTTGACACGTCGTTCGACGGCGTAATCGGCCCGAACGTGATGAACGCGGGCGGTATCGCGGCCAGCCCGGACACCTCCGGCGCCCGGACGTTGGTGCGCATCTTGGACAGCTACGGCATCACGGTCGAGCGGCAGCGCGGCATGTACGTGACCCGCGGCGTGGTGATCGGCGGCTCCTCGACTGGCATTGTCACCGCCAAGCCCGACATCATCGCCGGCACCGAGTACGTCTCTGCCACGCGACCTTACCGTGAGTATCAGAACGCCACCACCTCGCTCACCCCGCCAAACAGGTACGTTGCCGGCGGGGTGCGACTGGCGAACAACAGCAACAGCAGTGCCTATCCTGTGAGCGGGACACCGAATTATGCGGTGGGGCTACCGGTCCTCCAAGTCGAGGTAGGCCAGCGTATCCGGGTCGACGCGTCGCTTTCGGTCACAACTGGTAGCACGGCCGGGGGGTACACCAGCTACATCACGCAGGCCGGCGGAACGGCGGCCGGGGCTTGGATCTCCAGCGCCAACGCGGTCAGCCAAGTCAGCGGGCAAATCGCAGCGAACGCCAACTGGGCGACGTCATGGTCGGCAGAGTACGTCGTGACGACGGCCGGCACGCTGCAGGTCGGGCTCGCCATCGCGGGTCCGTCCGGTGCGAGCGTCGCGGTAGGCAACGCGCAGATCAGCGCATCCGCCTTCTAGGCCGGCCACCACCCCTGACAATCCGGAGATCCCGATGACCGCGACGACATTCGAGCGGGCGCTTCCGCTCGTCCTGGCCCACGAGGGCGGATGGTCCGACGACCCGGCCGACCCGGGCGGCGCCACCAAGCTCGGGGTGACGATCGGCACCTTGAGCCTGTGGCTCGGCCGGCCTGCGACCAAGGCGGAGGTGAAGGCACTCACC
>NZ_JACWCT010000169.1:7953-9523 GCF_016613415.1 Methylobacterium ajmalii
CCGCCCGGGCTCGGCTACGCGCTGTTCGACTTCGCCGTGAACAGCGGGAAGAAGCGCGCGGTGATCGGGCTGCAGCGCGCGCTCAAGATCGCCGACGATGGCGCGCTCGGGCCGCTCACCCTGGCAGCAGTCGCGACGCACAAGCCCGCGGACCTGATCGACGCTTTGTGCGACGGGCGGCTGGCGTTCCTGCGGGCACTTTCGACCTGGCCGCGATTCGGCAAGGGCTGGGCCCGCCGGGTCGAGGAGGTGCGCAAGGCGGCGCTCGCCATGGCGTCCGAGCCCGCGACCCCGGCCGACCCCGCCAAGTGCCCGACCTGCGGCAAGCCGATCGCCGCCTGACCAACCTCCCGGTATCTCCGGGCAGTTCGACCCGCGCCGGCCGGGCCAGCCGAGCACCCCACAATCTGGACACCATCATGCACCGCATCTTCCTCGCGGCGCTGGCGCTCGCCTGCGTCTGCTCTCCCGCCATGGCCGGCGCCGGCCCGATCGCCGAGATGCTGCCCGGCGGCGGCAACCCGGCCCACGGCCTTGCCTTCGGGCTCCTGCTCATCGGCGCGCTGGCGCTGGCCGGCGGCCTCTGCCTCGCCGCCCGGGCCCGGCTGCCGATCCTCGGCATCCTCGTCGCCGCGCTGATCGCCGTCATCGCCGGGCCGGCGCTCGCCGCCGAACTCGCCACCGCGGACGCCACCCGCGTCACGCTGTCGGCCGCCCCCTGGATCGAACTCGTCCGGGAGATCGTCATCACCGCCGTCATCCCGGCGGTCGCCGCCTACGCGATCCAGGCCATCCGCAAGGTCTATCCCTGGGCCGCGCTGTTCCTGACCCAGGCCCGGGTGGAGCAGATGGCGAATGCCGTGACCGAGTACGCCATCAATGCCGTGCCGGGGGCCGTGAAGGAGGGCAAGCTGTCGGTCAACGTCGGTTCGCAGGTGATCGCCAAAGCCGTGCAGCGGGCGGTCGACGCAGCGCCGGCCAAGGCGATCGAGGCGGCCGGCGGGCAGGCCGGCCTCGCCGAGATCGTGTTCCGCAAGCTCAACCTCGAGGACAGCGCCAACGAGCGCAACACCTTGGCGCCCGTCATCGCTGCTCTGCCGG
Organism: Methylobacterium ajmalii; assembly: GCF_016613415.1. Classification (GTDB taxonomy): domain Bacteria; phylum Pseudomonadota; class Alphaproteobacteria; order Rhizobiales; family Beijerinckiaceae; genus Methylobacterium; species Methylobacterium ajmalii. The sequence continues at coordinate 9,055 of NZ_JACWCT010000169.1, forward strand.
CGACGTTGCGGTAGGGCGGCCGCCATGCTCTTCCCCGCCGGCCCGAGCACGCCCGCCCACCCGGCGGGCGCCTACAGCTTCAACCGCCTGTTCGAGTGGGCCATGGCGGTCATGATGCTGCTGATCGCCGTGACGCTCGCAATGCGTAAGCGCTCGGTGAAGGCCGCCTTGTGGCTGTAGTGCTTTGCTCTGGATACAGGTGCTGGCGCCAGATGGCGCTGTATCGGCCCTGTGTCTGGACCTATGACCAACTCTCCTCACGTCGTCGTTGCGGGCACGCGCCGCGTCTGGTCGCCCGAGCAGAAGCGCGCCATCCTGGCCGAGGCGGACGACCCCGCCACGACCGCCTCGGAGGTAGCCCGCCGGCACGGTCTGCACTCCAGCCTGCTGTTCCGATGGCGGCGCGCCTTGCTGGCCGAGCAGCAGGCCTCGGCTGCCCCACCGACCTTCGTCCCGCTCGCCCTGCCGC
>NZ_JACWCT010000170.1 GCF_016613415.1 Methylobacterium ajmalii
CTCCAGCTCCTTCATCCGGCGCACCTGGTCGGACTTCAGCCCACCGAACTCCTTGCGCCAGCGGTAATACGTGACCTCGGTCACGCCGATACCCCGGATCGCGTCAGCCACGCTCTGACCCTGCGAGACCAGCACGTCCACCTGCCGCAGCTTGGCCACAACCTCTTCCGGTTTGTGCTTCTTCGTTCCCATCGCGTCCGTCCTCCGTCGGCTCAAAGCCATACTTCAGCGCGGACCACTCCGATGGGGGCTGACCACTCTCGCCCGTCCAGTGCCCCTGCTGCCAGCACCGCTTCCGCTTGCCCTCTGATCTCAAAGTGCCCAAGTAGTGCTAGATCTCGCAGGGGAAGGTATCGACCTTAGGATTGTAAGCTAAAAAAGCGCACGAAACGAGTGTGGCCACCGGAACCGCTGCGACAAAACAGCAGATGCAGAATTTATTTCAGGCGTCGCGTCGCGTCGCGCCGACCGCCGCGTCATGCCCCGATGGAGCGAGTCCCCGATCCGCGAGGTACGTACCGGCTTCCGGCGGGCGACGTACGACTCGGGATGAGGCCGGACAGGACTCGTCCACCGGCCTCGGTTATGAAAGGCGATCGATGCCGTCCGCCGCCGTCGCGCCGGTTCGTCCCCGTAGCCAGCGCGGGCGTTGGAGACCCCGTACCGCTCCAAGGCGGATGGCCGGCGAGGGCACAGCCCTCGCCCCGGCTCCCCGTCGTCACGCCGCGGCGCGGTAGCCTTCGCCCGCCAGGCCGGCGGACGGATCGTGGCGGCCGGTCGCCCGCACCATGCCGTCGGCGCCGTCCAGCGTACCGGGCACGAGGTCAAGGGCGAGGAAGCGCTCCGGCGCGTAGGGGCCGGGCAGGCGCAAGCCGCCGACCCGCTCGCGGGTGAAGCCGAAGCGGGCGTAGTAGGGCGCGTCGCCGACCAGGATCACGGCCCGGTGACCGAGGGCGGCGGCGCGGGCGAGCGCCGCGCGCATCAGCCCGTGGCCGATGCCGAGGCCGTGGAGGCCGGGCTCGACGGCGATCGGTCCGAGCATCAGGGCGGGCGTGCCCCCGGCATCGACGTCCCACAGCCGCACGGTGGCGACCAGTCGGCCGTCGAGCTCGACCACGAGGGCGAGGCCCTCCGCGGGAAGGCGGCCCTCTCGCAGGCGCTCGCAGGTCTTGGTGAAGCGGGCCTCGCCGAAGCACGCGTCGAGCAGGTGCTCGCGGGCGGCGACATCGGCGGCGCGCTCGTCGCGGATCTGGATCATGGCCGTACCCTCCCGAGACTGACAGAAGACGGGCAAAGGACAGCCCTCGCACCCGCCGCATCGGCGGGCCGTCCGGGACTTGAGGATGGGTGACGAGGAGAGGCGTCGATGCGCCGGGCTCCCTAGAACGGGGAACCCGGCGCATCGTTCCGTTGGGTCAGCGCCGTGTCGGCCCCGGACCTCGATGGGAGACCCGGATCAGATCACGTAGGACTGGAGCGGCGGGAAGCCGTTGAACGCCACCGCCGCGTAGGTGGTGGTGTAGGCGCCCGCGCCCTCGATCAGCACCTTGTCGCCGATCGCGAGCGAGATCGGCAGCGGGTACGGGGTCTTCTCGTAGAGCACGTCGGCCGAATCGCAGGTCGGGCCGGCGAGCACGCAGGGGACCGTGCGGTCCTCGTCGTGCTCGGTGAGGATGCGGTAGCGGATCGACTCGTCCATCGTCTCGGCGAGGCCGCCGAACTTGCCGATGTCGAGGTAGACCCACCGCACCTCGTCGGTGGCGTCCGACTTCTGCGAGACCAGGACGACCTCGGCCTCGATCATGCCGGCATTGCCGACCATGCCACGGCCCGGCTCGATGATCGTCTCGGGGAGCTGGTTGCCGAAATGCTTGGTCAGCGCCCGGAAGATCGCGTCGCCGTAGGATTCCACGCCCGGCACCGCCTTGAGGTACTTGGTCGGGAAGCCGCCGCCGAGGTTCACCATCGAGAGATGGATGCCGCGATCGGCGCACTCGCGGAAGATCATCGCGGCCGAGGCGAGCGCCCCGTCCCAGGCTTCCGTGTTGCCCTGCTGCGAGCCGACGTGGAACGACACGCCGTAGGCGTGCAGGCCCGCCCGGGTGCCGTGCTCGAGCACGTCCACCGCCATCTCGGGCACGCAGCCGAACTTGCGCGAGAGCGGCCACTCGGCCCCGGCGCCGTCGCACAGGATGCGGCAGAACACCTGCACGTCCCCGCGGGGGACCTTGACCGCGTCGGCGGCGCGGGCGATCTTGTCGACCTCGGCCTGGCAGTCGACGGCGAAGAGCCGCACGCCGAGCTGCAGCGCGCGGGCGATGCAGCGCTCCTTCTTGATGGTGTTGCCGAACGACACCCGGTCGGCGGTGGCGCCGGCGGCGAGCGCCATCTGGACCTCGACCACCGAGGCGGTGTCGAAGCAGGAGCCCATCTCGGCGAGCGCGCGCAGCACCTCGGGGGCCGGGTTCGCCTTGACGGCGTAGAACACCCGGGTGTCCGGCAGGGCACGGGCGAAGGCGGTGTAGTTGTCGCGCACGACGTCGAGGTCGAGGACCATCACGGGACCCTCGTCCCGGCCGAGCTCGCGGCGCACGCGCAGGAAATCGCGGATGCGATCGGTCATGATCAGCCCCACCAAAGGTTCGAGAGGGCTCCCGCGGGAACCCGATGTCGAGATCAAGACGGCGCGCGTCGGCCGTCCGGCGTCAGGGGGCGATGCGGCGCGGCGCGGACGTGCTGTGGAGACACGCCGTGCGTCGCGGGCACAGAGCACCCGGAAGCTGCCTTTGCTTGGAACGGGGAAACCCGATCCGCACTCGGGGCAAGGAGAAACAAGCCTCTTCGGTGTCGGCCTTTGGAGGGCCGACGAGACCAAAAAAGCCCGTTCGTCGTTGCTTTAAGCTGCGTCCCCCGTGGAGAGCGGGGTTCGCCGGTTTTGCCTCCGGCTGCCGGTTGTTGTCGGGGTCCGGTGTTTCCACCTGGATGCCGGCCGGAGGGATCCACCCTTCCCGGCCATCGATCCTTTAAGACCCCTGGCGGCTGTCCGGCCTCTTGTCCGGATGCCCACCAACCGGCACGCGGCCACAGGCACGTGCGAAATTGGGCAAGGCGGTAGATACGGACCACGGCCCCCCGCCGCAAGCCCCATCGCGGGGTTTTTCGCCGGATTTCCCCGGCGTGGCCCGCGCGCCACGCCCCCTGGAGAGGCCGTCGCGCCGCGGGGCCTTCTCAAGCGGCGCCGGACGCGCCATTCAACCCGGCGACAGACAGCAAAGAGGCGCGCGTTCAGGACCCGCGCCCTATCCTCCGGGACACCATGACGATCTCGCCCTCGCGCCGCGCGCTCCTCGCCGGCCTGCTCTCCTCCGCCGCCCTCAGCCGGGCGGCCTCCGCCCAGGTCGGGCCGACCCAGCCCGGCCCGAGCGCCCTGCCGCCGCCCGAGCCCGCCCCGGCGCCCTCCGGCCCGCCGCGCTTCCGCTTCGACGAGGTGGTGCGGCGCGCGAAGGCCCTGGCCGGCGCCCCGTTCGAGGCGAGCGTCGCGCCGCTGCCGGCGCCGCTCGCCTCCCTCGACTACGATGCCTGGCGCGACATCCGCTTCCGGCCCGACAAGGCCCTCCTGGGAGACCAGGACGGGCCGTTCCGGCTCCAGCTCTTCCACCTCGGCTTCCTCTATACCCGCCCGGTCGTCGTGAACGTGGTGCGGGACGGGGTGCCGACGCCGGTGCCCTACCAGCCGGCCCTGTTCGATTACGGTCGCACCACCATCGACAAGCCGCTGCCGGTCAATCTCGGCTTCGCCGGTTTCCGGCTGCACTATCCGCTCAACAAGCCGGGCGTGCTCGACGAGCTGATCTCGTTCCTCGGCGCCAGCTACTACCGCTTCCTCGGCCGCGACCAGCTCTACGGGCTCTCGGCCCGGGGGCTCGCCGTCAACGTCGAGGGCGTCGGCGGGCCGGAGGAATTCCCGGTCTTCCGCGAGTTCTGGATCGAGATGCCGCCGAAGGGTGCCGACCGGGCGGTGATCTACGCGCTGCTCGACGGGCCGTCCTGCACCGGCGCGTTCCAGTTCCTGGTCTATCCGGGCGACGAGACCGTGGTCGACGTGCGCTGCACGCTCATTCCGCGCCGCGAGATGGCGACGGTCGGCCTCGCGCCGCTGACCTCGATGTTCTTCATCGGCGAGAACGACCGCCACCATTCGGACGATTACCGCCCCGAGCTGCACGATTCCGACGGGCTCCTGATGCAGTCGGGCGGCGGCGAGTGGATCTGGCGGCCCCTGCGCAACCCCAAGGAGCGCTGGGTCTCGGCCTTCGAGGACCGCAACCCGAAGGGGTTCGGGCTGATGCAGCGCGACCGGGTGTTCGAGGACTACCAGGACCTCGAGGCGTTCTACCACCGCCGCCCGGGCTACTGGGTCGAGCCGCAGGGCGAGTGGGGCGAGGGCACGGTGCGCCTCGTCGAGCTGCCGACCGAGAACGAGACCCACGACAACATCGTGGCCTCCTGGCAGCCGAAGCAGCCCTACAAGCCCGGCGAGGCGGTGGAGCTGTCCTACAAGATCCGCTCGCTCGCCGAGACCGACGACCTGCATCCCGGCGGGCGGGTGGTGAACACCTACGTCGCCCGCACCACGGCGAGCGGCGGCACGGCGGATGCGAGCGAGCCGCGCACCCGGCGCTTCCTCGTCGACTTCTCCGGCGGCGACCTCGCCTACTGGCTCACCGACCCGAAGGCGGTCGAGATCGTGCCCTCGACCACCGCCGGCAAGATCACCGCGATCTCCCTGGTGCCCAACCTCCACGTGAAGGGCTTCCGCGCGGCGATCGACGTGCGGCTCGACGGGGCCGGGCAGTCGACGGAGCTGCGCGCTTTCCTGCGCGCGCGCGGCCAGACCCTGACAGAGACCTGGACCTATCCGTGGAAGGCCGCGTGAGCGCGCGCCCCGCCCAGGCGCCGGCCGTCACCATCCGGCCGGCGCGTCCCGAGGACCTCGACGCCCTGGTGGCGCTCGAGGCCGCGGCCTTCGCCACCGACCGGGCGGAGCGCCGGGCGATCCGCCACGCCATCGGCTCGCCGTCGATCTCGCTGCTCGTCGCCCTCGACGACGCGGTCCTGGTCGGCGCTGCCACGATCGAGCGCCGCCGCGGCAGCCGGCGCGCCCGTCTGTCCTCGATCGCGGTGGCGCCGAGCCGGGCCGGCACGGGTTTGGGCCGGGTGCTGCTCGCGGCCGCCGAGGCCGAGGCCCTGGCGCGGGAGTGCGACCGGCTGCGGCTCGAGGTCCGCGAGGACAACGGCGCCGGCATCCGCCTCTACGAGCGCAGCGGCTACCGCCGCTTCGAGACCGTGACGGACTACTACGAGGACGGCACCACCGCCTGGCGCTACGAGAAGCCGCTGGCCGGGGAGGGGGGCGGGAGGCGCCGTCCCTGATCCGTCCTGATACAACCATGGAACGAGCGGGCCGGCGGCGGTACCACTGTTCGCCCTTGACGCAGCGAAATGTGCCGATCCGAAATGGTTTCCGATCGGTTACCGTTGGCACGCCGCACGCACAGATCCCGGAGACCGAGGCACAGGATGCCTCACATCGGGATGAGGTGCCACCATGGCCACGACGAACGCCGAACTCCGCCGGACGATCTTCGCGCAGCATAGCGGGATGATCGGGGCGGCAGCGCCCGCCATCGTGCCCGATCGGTTCTCTCAGCGTTTCGAGCCGGACTCTCGACGTCCGGCGCGCGGGCAGGATGGTTTCGCCGACCGTCCCGACGCGCGCGAGGTGCGCACCATCGAGATCGTCCTCGTGCCGGATCGACGGACCGGGGGCGGCTGGCTCCGGGGGCTCGGGACCGTCGCGAAGATCCTGGCGGTACCGGCCGTCATCGCCGGCGCGCTCCTCGCCGAGCCGGTCTACGATTGCCGCAAGCAGAAGAGCTACGGGATGCTGTATTACGGCACCACCGTGCAGATGTGCGTGAGCGAGCGCCTGTCCGGCCGCTTCGGCGGCGTGCAGGCGGCCGTGGACCGGACGATGCGGGCGATGTGAGGATCACGGTCCCCACCCCGCGGAGCAGGGCTGTCCGGGGAAAGGAGGAGACGCGTGTTTCCCCTCTCCCCGCGGGCGGCTAGAGCATTTTCCGACGAAGTGGAAACCGGCTCGTCGCAGAAAATGCGACAAAACAATGACTTGGAGAGCTTCGCGATTGCAGCGCGATCGTGAAGTGCTCTAGCGTATTCACACAACTCGGTTCGAGCGGTTTACCCATTGAAGGTCGCGCGCCTCTCCTCCCCCTTGTGGGGAGGAGTTGGAGGTGGGGTGGTGCCGCGTAGAACTCGACGCCCCATTCTGCACCACCCCCACGCGGGATCTTCGATCCCCATAACCCCTCCCCACAAGGGGGAGGGGGCAGGCGCACGGCAGCGAGAGGCTTGGGAGAAAGGCCTCGGGGGCCGATCACTCGTCCGCGGCGAAGCGACCGTGGCAGTGCTTGTACTTCTTGCCCGAGCCGCAGGGGCAGGGCTCGTTGCGGCCGACGCGGCCCCAGGTGGTGGAATCGTCGGGGTTGCGCTCCAGCACCGGCGCGTCGGCGGCGAGCGCCTGGCCGGCGAACTCGTAGGCGCCGCCCCCGCCGCCCGCCGCGCCCTCCGCGAAGGCGAACTCGTTCTCGCCGGTCACGGGATCGAGGTGCTGGGCGAACATCGGCGGCAGGCTCGGCTGCTCCGGCTCCTGGTACATGATCTCGACCCGCATCAGCTGGCCGGTCACCTGCTCGCGCAGGGAGCCGACGAGGCTGTTGAACAGGTCGAACGCCTCCGACTTGTACTCGTTGAGGGGATCGCGCTGGGCGATGCCGCGCCAGCCGATCACCTGGCGCAGGTGGTCGAGGGTGACGAGGTGCTCGCGCCAGAGATGGTCGAGGCTCTGAAGCAGCACCTGCTTCTCCACGTAGGCCATCACCTCCGGGGTGTTGCGGGCGGTGCGCTCGGCATAGGCCTCGTCGGCCGCCTTGCGCAGGCGCTCGCGGATCTCCTCGTCGGCGATGCCCTCTTCCTTGGCCCAGTCCTCGACCGGGACGTCGAGGTTGAGGTCGCGGGTCACGCTCTCGCGCAAGGACGCGATGTCCCACTGCTCCGGATAGGCGTCCTCCGGGATGTGGCGCGCCACCACGTCGTCGATCACGCCCTGGCGCATCTCGTCGACGGTCTCGCGGACGCTCTCCTGCGCCATGAACTCGCGGCGCTGCTCGAACACGACCTTGCGCTGGTCGTTCATGACGTTGTCGTACTTCAGCACGTTCTTGCGCATGTCGAAGTTGCGCGCTTCGACCTTCTGCTGCGCCTTGGCGATCGCCTTGTTGATCCAGGGATGGATGATCGCCTCGCCCTCCTCGAGCCCGAGGCGCTGGAGCATGCCGTCCATGCGGTCGGAGCCGAAGATCCGCATCAGGTCGTCCTGAAGCGAGAGGTAGAACTTCGAGCGGCCGGGATCGCCCTGGCGGCCGGAGCGGCCGCGCAGCTGGTTGTCGATGCGCCGGCTCTCGTTGCGCTCGGTGCCGACGATGTAGAGGCCGCCGGGCAGCGCGGTCTTGCGTCCCGCCTCCGGGTCGGCGGGCTCGCCCGAGGCCAGGACCTTGGCGCGGTTCTGGTCGATCTCGGCCTTCAGGGTCGCGATGCGGGCGTCGCGCTCCGGCCCCTCGGGGACGTTGGCGAGCTCCTGCTCGATGCGCATGTCGAGGTTGCCGCCGAGCTTGATGTCGGTGCCGCGGCCGGCCATGTTGGTGGCGATGGTGATCGCGCCGGGCACGCCCGCCTCGGCCACGATGTAGGCTTCCTGCTCGTGGAAGCGGGCGTTCAGCACCGCGAAGCGCTTGGTCACCCGGCCCTCGCGGGCCGCCGCGTAGACGTCCTCCAGCGCCGACGGGTCGCTGTAGTCGAGCGGCGTGTAGCCGTGCTTCACCAGGAGGCCGGCGATGTGCTCCGAGCGCTCGATCGAGCCGGTGCCGACCAGCACCGGCTGCAGCCGGGCATGCGCCTTGTCGATCTCCTTGATGATCGCGGCGTACTTCTCGTCGACGGTGCGGTAGACCTCGTCGTCCTCGTCGACGCGCTCGACCTCCTTGTTGGTCGGGATCTCGACCACTTCGAGGTTGTAGATCTCGTGGAACTCGTCCGCCTCGGTCGAGGCGGTGCCGGTCATGCCGGCGAGGTGCTTGTAGAGCCGGAAGTAGTTCTGGAAGGTGATCGAGGCGAGCGTCTGGTTCTCGGGCTGGATCTCGACCCGCTCCTTGGCCTCGAGCGCCTGGTGCAGACCCTCCGAGTAGCGCCGGCCGGGCATCATGCGGCCGGTGAACTCGTCGATGATCACCACCTCGTCGTTGCGGACGATGTAGTCCTTGTCGCGGGTGAACAGGGTGTGGGCGCGCAGAGCCTGGTTGACGTGGTGGACCAGCGTCACGTTGTGGGCGTCGTAGAGGTCGCCCTCCTTGAGGATGCCGGCCTCGCGCAGCAATTCCTCGATGTGCTCGTTGCCGGCCTCGGTCAGCGAGACGGTGCGCTGCTTCTCGTCGAGGTCGTAATCCTCCCGCACCAGGCGCGGCATCACCGCGTCGATCATGGTGTAGAGGTCGGAGCGGTCGTCGATCGGACCGGAGATGATCAGCGGGGTGCGCGCCTCGTCGATCAGGATCGAATCGACCTCGTCGACGATCGCGAAGTTGTGGCCGCGCTGGACCATCTGGCCCAGCTCGTACTTCATGTTGTCGCGAAGGTAATCGAAGCCGTACTCGTTGTTGGTGCCGTAGGTGATGTCGCAGGCATAGGCGGCCTTGCGCTCGGCGTCGTCGAGCCCGTGCACGATGATGCCGGTGGTGAGGCCCAGGAAGCGGTAGACCCGCCCCATCCATTCCGCGTCGCGGCGGGCGAGGTAGTCGTTGACCGTGACGACGTGCACGCCCTTGCCCGACAGGGCGTTGAGGTAGGTGGCGAGCGTCGCCACCAGGGTCTTGCCCTCCCCGGTCTTCATCTCGGCGATGCCGCTCTCGTGCAGCACCATGCCGCCGATCATCTGCACGTCGAAGTGGCGCTGGCCGAGCACGCGCTTGGCCGCCTCGCGCACGGTGGCGAAGGCCGGGACCAGGATGTCGTCGAGGGTCTTGCCGGCGGCGAGCTCGGCCTTGAGCGCGTCGGTGCGGGCGCGCAGGGCCTCGTCGGACAGGGCGGCCAGCTCGGGCTCGAGGGCGTTGATGGCCTGGACGCGGGGTCGGTATCCCTTCACCCGGCGGTCGTTGGACGACCCGAAGATCTTCTTGGCAAGGGAACCCAGCATCGTGAACCTGCGATCGATCGTAGCGGTAGTGGCGCGCGCCGCGGGCGCCTTATAGGCCCATATAGGGAGCCGTGCACCCAAAAGGCAGCCGTCGCCCGGCACGAGCGTGGCCGTGCTGCGAAAGACGGGGGGAGGGGGCGGACGACGCCGCTTGATTCCCGCCCCGGCACCGCCCTAGCTGCCGTGCTGCGATCAGCAAGGACGACGGCCGGCGGGGAAACAACCGCGGCCCGGGGAGGAACATCATGACACGCTTGAGCCGGGCGCTCGCCCGCACCACCGCCCTCGCCGCCGGGCTGGCTTTCGCCGTCGCCGCCCAGGCCCAGAATGCCGCACCGAAGGGCGCCTCCGACGGCGTGGTGAAGATCGGCATCCTCAACGACCAGTCGGGCGTCTACGCCGATTTCGGCGGCCGCGGCTCGGTCGAGGCGGCCAAGATGGCGGTCGAGGATTTCGGGGGCAAGGTCCTCGACGTGCCGGTGCAGATCGTCGACGCCGACCACCAGAACAAGCCCGACATCGCCTCGAACGTCGCGCGCCAGTGGTACGACACCGACAAGGTGGACGCGATCATGGAGCTGACCACCTCCTCGGTGGCTCTCGCCGTGCAGGGCCTGTCGAAGGAGAAGCGCAAGATCACCATCGTGGACGGCGCCGCCACGTCCGATCTCACCGGCAAGCAGTGCACGCCCTACGGTTTCCACTGGGCCTACGACACCCACGCGCTCGCGGTCGGCACCGGCGGCTCGCTGGTCGAGACCGGCGGCGACACCTGGTTCTTCCTCACCGCCGACTACGCCTTCGGCACCGCGCTGCAGGCCGACGTGACGCAATACGTCACCCAGAAGGGCGGCAAGGTGGTGGGCGCGGTGCGCCATCCGCTCAGCGCCCAGGACTTTTCGTCGTTCCTGCTCCAGGCGCAGGGGTCGGGCGCCAAGATCATCGGGCTCGCCAATGCCGGGCTCGATACCTCGAACGCGATCAAGCAGGCGGCGGAATTCGGCATCGTCCAGGGCGGGCAGCGGCTCGCCGCCCTGCTGTTCACGCTCTCGGAGGTCCACGGCCTCGGCCTCAAGGCGGCCCAGGGCATCGTGCTGACGGAAGGCTACTACTGGGACCTCGACGACCAGGCCCGGGCCTTCGCCAAGCGGTTCATGGCCAAGACCGGCAAGATGCCGAACATGATCCAGGCCGGCACCTATTCCTCGGTGCTGCACTACCTGAAGGCCGTGAAGGCCGCCGGCACCGACGACACCGACGCGGTGGCGGCCAAGATGCGCGAACTGAAGGTCGACGACTTCTTCGGCCGCGGCGGCACGGTGCAGGCCAACGGCCGCATGGTCCACGACATGTACCTGTTCCAGGTCAAGTCGCCGGCCGAGTCAAAGGCGCCGTGGGACTACTACAAGCTGCTCGCGACCATTCCGGGCGACAAGGCCTTCCTGTCGGCCAAGGCGAGCGGGTGCCCGCTGACGCAGTAACCACGGAAGCGGGGGCGCCGGACCGGCGCCCCCGCTCTTGCATCAGGCGAAGTACTGGCCACCGTTGATCGTCAGCGTCGAGCCGGTGATGAAGCCCGCCTGCTCGCCGGCCAGGAACTCGACCGCGCGGGCGATCTCCTCGGCCTCGCCGAGGCGGCCGACCGGGATGTGCGGCAGGATCTTGGCCTTCAGCACCTCCTCGGGGATCGCCTTCACCATCTCGGTGCCGATGTAGCCGGGCGCGATCACGTTGACGGTGATGCCCTTGTTGGCGTTCTCCTGCGCCAGCGCCTTGGCGAAGCCGATCACGCCGGCCTTGGCGGCGGAGTAGTTGGTCTGGCCCATCTGGCCCTTCTGGCCGTTGATCGACGAGATCAGGATGATGCGGCCGAAGCCGCGCGAGCGCATGCCGTCGATCAGCGGACGGGTGCAGGTGAACATCGAGTCGAGGTTGGTGCGGATCACCGCCTGCCACTGCTCGAAGGTCATCTTGTGGAACATGCCGTCGCGGGTGATGCCGGCATTGTTGACCAGGATCTCGATCGGGCCGAGCTCGGCTTCCGCGGCGCGGATGCCGGCCTCGCAGGCGGCCGGATCGCCGACGTCGAACTTGAAGACCGGGATCCCGGTCTCGGCCTTGAAGGCCTGCGCGGCCTCGTCGTTGCCGCCGTAATTCGCCGCGACCTTGTAGCCGGCCTCCTTCAGCCCCTTCGAGATCGCGGCGCCGATGCCGCGGGTGCCGCCGGTGACCAGTGCGACGCGTTCTGCCATGTGCCCTCTCCTCTTGGACGTGCGAGCGGTTTCATCCCTCGGCGCATCTCCGTGGTACTTTACGGAAGGCCGACGTTCCACAACGAAGGCGGGTGCTGTCCCGCTTCTTTAAGTACTAACTGTAAGGGGCGGCCGGACTTCCGGCCGCCCCTCGTCGCGCGGCTAATATTTCAGCGCGACTTGATCGATCGATCGAGCCTGTGCCGACGCGTGCGGCGTTCAGCGCTCGAGGCACATGGCGACGCCCATGCCGCCGCCGATGCAGAGCGTGGCGAGGCCTTTCTTGGCGTCGCGGCGCTGCATCTCGTGCAGCAGCGTGACGAGGACGCGTGCGCCGGACGCGCCGATCGGGTGGCCGATGGCGATGGCGCCGCCGTTCACGTTGACCTTCGCATCGTCGAAGCCCAGGTCCTTGTTGACCGCGAGCGCCTGGGCGGCGAAGGCCTCGTTGGCCTCGATCAGGTCGAGGTCGGAGGCCTTCCAGCCGGCCTTCTCCAGCGCCTTGCGCGAGGCCGGGATCGGGCCGGTGCCCATGATCTTCGGGTCGACGCCGGCGGTGGCCCAGGAGGCGATGCGGGCGAGCGGCTTGAGGCCGCGCTTCTCGGCCTCCGCCGCCGACATCAGCACCAGGGCGGCGGCGCCGTCGTTGATGCCCGACGCGTTGCCGGCGGTGACCGTGCCGTCCTTCGAGAAGGCTGGCTTCAGCTTGGCCATCCCCTCGGGGGTCGCGCCGTCGCGGATGTACTCGTCGGTGTCGACCACCACGTCGCCCTTGCGGCCGGGCACGGTGACGGGGGCGATCTCGTCCTTGAAGCGGCCGTCCTTCTTGGCGGCCTCGGCCTTGTTCTGCGAGCGGGCCGCGAAGGCGTCCTGCTCCTCGCGGGTCAGCTGCCACTGCTGGGCGATGTTCTCGGCGGTGTTGCCCATGTGGTAGCCGTTGAAGGCGTCCATCAGGCCGTCCTTCAGCATCGTGTCGACGAGCTTGAGGTCGCCCATCTTCTGGCCGCCGCGCAGGTACTGGGCGTGGGGGGCCATCGACATCGATTCCTGGCCGCCGGCCACGATGATGTCGGCGTCGCCGTTGGCGATCTGCTGCATGCCGACCGCGACGGTGCGCAGCCCCGAGCCGCAGAGCTGGTTGAGACCCCAGGCGGTCTTCTCCTGCGGGATGCCGGCGGCCATGGCGGCCTGGCGGGCCGGGTTCTGGCCCTCGCCCGCGGCGAGCACCTGGCCGAAGATCACCTCGTCGACCTCCTCGGGGGAGACCTTGGCGCGCTCGAGCGCCGCCTTGATGGCGACCGCGCCGAGCTTGTGGGCCGGGACGGTGGCGAAGGCCCCGTTGAACGAGCCGACCGGGGTGCGGGCCGCACCCACGATGACGATATCTGCCTTCTCAGCCATGCGCCTCTCCTGACCCTCTCCCAGCGTCGTGGGCTGCCGCCGGCGCGATCTCCCGGCGGCCGCGCCTCACGCGCTTTGGGGTGGATGAAAGCTTTGCCCTCCGGGAAGTCAAGGCATGCTCCGTCCGTTATCGCGCTGGCAGCGCGGCCAGTTTGCGTGGACGGCGCGCAGATTGCTGTTTTCGCCGGCACACGAAGGCTTTAAGGTCGGTTCATGAGACACGGTGAAAATTCGGCTCGCCCGGTACCGTCCAGTTCCCGCCGGGTTCGCCAAGAGGGAGACAACGCACCGATGGCGGACAGCGGCAAGTCGACACCCACCGTCATCAAGAAGTACGCCAACCGGCGTCTCTACCACACGGGCACCTCGACCTACGTCACCCTCGAGGACCTCGCCGCGATGGTGCAGGCCGGCGAGGACTTCGTGGTCTACGACGCCAAGTCGGGCGAGGACATCACCCGATCGGTGCTGACCCAGATCATCTTCGAGCAGGAGAACAAGGCAGGGGCCGAGAACCTCCTGCCGGTGGCGTTCCTGCGCCAGCTGATCCGCTTCTACGGCGACAGCATGCGGGCGATGGTGCCGAGCTTCCTCGAGCATTCCATGCACCACCTCGCCCGCGAGCAGGACGGCCTGCGCGAGAAGATGTCCCAGACCTTCGGCCCCACCGCCTTCCAGCACGCCATGGAGGAGCAGGTGCGGGCCAACATGAGCTTCTTCAACGAGGCCATGCGGATGTTCACGCCGTTCGGCCCGGGCGGCCAGCCGGGGAGCCCCGACGCTCCGGCCGAGGCGCCGGTCCCGGCAGCCCCGGCTCCGAAGGCCGAGCTCGACGACATCAAGCGCCAGATGGCCGAGATGCAGAGCCGGCTCGAGGCGCTGGCCAAGAAGTAGCGCGGGACCGCGGGGGAGGGCGGAACACGGCAGGGCCCTTGCGACGTTGACGGCGCATCGATCCGCGGAGTCCGTGCCATGTCCCAGCCCGACACGCCCGTCCCGCACCCGGACCCGCCCGGGCGGGCCCTCGTCCCGATCCAGGCGCCGACGCCCGTCCCCGCGGTGCCGGCCCGCCCGCTCGCCACCTTCCTGGTCCAGCTCATCGACGGGCCGGACGGGGGCTTGCGGCCCTCGCGGCTTCATCGCTCGCAGGTCGCCTCGGCGCGCTACGCGGCGGGCGGCGATCTCTGAGCCGGCGTTCGGCTCCCGGGGGATTTCACGAACACGGGGCGTCGGGCGTGACCCGGCGAACGGCCGCGCGAGAACGTCGACGGGCTACGATCGCCTCGCGCGCGCCTCCGGCTCCAGCAACGTCATCAGCGAGCGCAGCGGCGGGCTGGCCTCCCCCGACCAGACGAGGTGGGTGCGGCTGAGCCGCAGGTGGTCCGGCAACGGGTGGCGCGCGACCGCCGTGGCGAGCACGGCATGGTCGAGCACCGCGGCCGGCACGATGGCGGCTCCGGTCCCGGCGGCCACGCAGGCCACGATGGCGTGGTACGAGCTCATCTCGAGAATCCGCTCCGGCGACCGGCCCGCCTCGGCGAGCCAGGCGAACAGGCGCTGGCGGTAGGAGCAGCCGTGCGGGAACGCCACCACGGTCCGGGCCCGCTCCGGCCCCGCCTCCGCCGTGCCCTTCGCGGCGATCAGCACCAGCTCCTCGTCGAAGGCCGGCATCGACGACAGCGGGCCGTGCTCGAACGGCTCGGACACGAAGGCCGCCTCGACCTCGTGACGTTCGAGCTGGCGCAGCATCGCCCGGGTGGTGCCGGTCTGCAGCTCGATCGTCACGTCGGGATGGTGCGCGTGGAAGGCCGAGAGGATCGGCGGCAGCCGGGCACCGGCGGCGCTCTCGATCGAGCCGAGCCGCAGCACGCCCCGCACGCCGCCGCCGCGCAGCTCGCGCTCGGCGAGGTCCGCCAGCTGCAGCAGCTTCTCGGCATGGCCGAGCAGGGTGCGGCCGGCCTCGGTGAGGGCGAGCGACCGGCCCTCGCGGCGAAACAGGGGGACGCCCAGCCGCTCCTCGAACTGCTTGATCCGGGTGGTCACGTTGGACGGCACCCGATTGAGCAGGCTCGCCGCCCGCGTCACCCCGCCCTCCCGCACCACGCAGCGGAAGATGTGCAGATCGTCGAGATCCATCGTTCTCATAGAGAGAACGATATATCAGAAAAATTCATTTTCCAAGAATGAGTGCCCGGGTGTCTGATCCCGGCATGCACACGCCGCTTGCGTCCCCCGCCCGCTCCGCCCCGCGACCCGCGACCTGGCCCGTCGTCGCGAGCGGCGTCCTCGCCCTCGCGGTCGCGATGGGCATCGGCCGTTTCGCCTTCACGCCGCTGTTGCCGTTGATGCTGCGCGACGGCACCCTGACCGCGGAGGCCGGCGCCGAGTGGGCGGCGGCGAACTATCTCGGCTACCTCGCCGGTGCGCTGACCGCGGGTCGGTTCTCCGGCAATCCGGGTCGTGGTCTGGCCGCGAGCCTCGCCGGCGTGGCGCTGACGACCCTCGCGATGGCGCTCGCCGGCGCGCCCGCGCCGGCCCTCCTCGGCACGGCGTTACGCGCCGCGGCCGGCCTGTTCAGCGCCTGGGCGCTCGTCTGCGCCAGCAGCTGGTGCCTGGCCGCGCTCGCGCGGGGTGGGGCGGGGCGCCTGGGCGCCTGGATCTATACCGGGGTGGGCCTCGGCATCGCGCTTGCCGGAGCGCTCGCCTGGCTCGGCGGGCGCCAGCCGGCAGCCCGGCTGTGGCTCGAGCTCGGCGGTCTCGCCGTCGCCGGCGTGCTGCTCGCCGGATTCCTCGCCCGGGGCGCCGACGCGATCCCGGCCGGAACCCCGGAGCGCGAGGCCGCGGCGGTCGCGCGGGG
The DNA here is from genome assembly GCF_016613415.1 of Methylobacterium ajmalii. Taxonomy (GTDB): domain Bacteria; phylum Pseudomonadota; class Alphaproteobacteria; order Rhizobiales; family Beijerinckiaceae; genus Methylobacterium; species Methylobacterium ajmalii. Next base: position 15,839 of record NZ_JACWCT010000170.1, read on the forward strand.
TGCGGCCGACGGGCAGGGCGCGCTGATCCTGTGCTACGGCCTGTTCGGGTTCGGCTACATCGTGCCGGGGACGTTCCTGCCGGCGATGGCGCGCGACCTCGCGCCCGATCCGCTGGTCTTCGGCCTGGCCTGGCCGCTCTTCGGCCTCGCGGCGATCCTGTCGGTGGCGGGCGCGGCCCGCTACCTCGCGGCCGTTCCGCGCCGGCGGCTCTGGGCGGCGGCGCAGGGCCTGATGGCGCTCGGCACCGCCCTGCCGGTCGCGATCCACGCCCTCTGGGCGGTCGCCGCCTCGGCGCTCCTCGTCGGCGGCACCTTCATGATCGCCACCATGGCGGGATTGCAGCTGGCGCGCGAGGCGCGGCCCGACGACCCGACGCCGCTGCTCGCCCGGATGACCGCCGCGTTCGCGGCCGGGCAGATCGCCGGCCCGCTCGCGGTGCGCGCCTTCGGGGCCGGCGGCGGGGACGGGCTCGGCCCGACGGGGGCGGTCGCGGCCTCCCTCCTCGGACTCTCGGCCCTGTGGCTGTGGCGGGCGGGGCGCCGCCCGGTCTGAGACGGCCCACAAACGAGAACGGCGCCCGCGAGGGGCGCCGTCATCCCGTGCCGGTCAGCGGCGGCGCGGAGGCGCCGCCGAACCGCATCACGCGTCGGACTTGACCTTCAGGACCTGGCGACCGCGGTACATGCCGGTCTTCAGGTCGATGTGGTGGGGGCGGCGCAGCTCGCCAGAATCCTTGTCCTCGACGTAGGTCGGGGCCTTGAGGGCGTCGGCGGAACGGCGCATGCCGCGCCGCGACGGGGAGGTCTTTCGCTTCGGAACGGCCATTGGAACTGTATCCCGTGCAACAAAATAGGCGCGAAGCTGCTCCCGGGCGGAGCCGCCGCGCGCGTCGCGATCCTGATCGGAGCGGGGTCTATAGAGGAGACGCGCGCTCCTGGCTAGGGGACCGATCTCAGAAATCCGCCCGGCCCGTCATACACCCATTCATGCACCCATTAAGGTGCCGTTCAACGGCGAAGGTCGCATGATGGGTCCAGCCGCTCCGGACTGCCCAGGCCCGGGCACCCGAGGGCGGCACGATCGGAGCTCTTCCCGATGACGCGCTTTCCCCGCCTGACCCGCGCCCTGGCGCTGACCGCCCTTCTCGCTGCGGGCCCCGCTCTCGCCCAGACCCCGGCGCCGTCGACCCCGACGACGCGGCCCGCTCCCAGCACGACGGCCCCGGCGGCGCCGGTCGCCCCCAAGGCGCCCGAGGCCCCGAAGGCCGCCCCCGCCGCGCAACCGGCGCAAGCCGGCAAGCCCGCCCTCATCGACCTCAACAGTGCCAGCAAGCAGGAGCTCGAGACCCTGAAGGGCATCGGCGCGGCGCGCTCCGAGGCGATCGTCAAGGGCCGGCCCTATCGCGGCAAGGACGAGCTGTTGTCGAAGAAGATCGTCCCGTCGAACGTCTACGAGGACATCAAGGACAAGGTCATCGCCCGCCAGAAGTCCTGACCGCCCGGATTCCCGGCGCAGCCTTGGGCGCATCCTTGCCGGCCCGGGGGAGGGGTGCTAGGCGCCGGGGCAACCCCTCTCGACGTTGCCCCGGACGCGCCTCCCATGCCCCATCGCCTGCACCGCGGCGACCTGCCCGACGATTACGTGCCGGGCCCGGCCATCGCGGTCGACACAGAGACCCTCGGCCTCCAGCCCCACCGCGACCGGCTCTGCGTGGTGCAGATCTCCCGCGGCGACGGCGAGGCCGACCTGGTGCAGATTCCCAAGGCCGGCCCCGAGCCGGTGGTGCTCAAGCGGGTCATGGCCGATCCGGCGGTCACCAAGATCTTCCACTACGCCCGCTTCGACCTCGCGGTGCTCTACCATCGCCTCGGCGTGATGCCGGGGCCGGTCTACTGCACCAAGATCGGCTCGCGGCTCGCCCGCACCTACACCGACCGGCACGGCCTGAAGGACCTGGTGCGCGAGCTCCTCGGCGTCGACCTGTCGAAGCAGCAGCAATCCTCCGACTGGGGCGCCGACACCCTGACCCAGGCGCAGATCGACTACGCGGCCTCGGACGTGCTGCACCTCCACGCCCTGCGCGCCCGCCTCGACGCGATGCTCGCCCGCGAGGACCGCGCCGCCCTGGCGCAAGCCTGCTTCGACTTCCTGCCGACCCGCGCCCGCCTCGACCTGCTCGAATGGGACGAGACCGACATCTTCGCGCATAGCTGAGTGCATTTCACGACGCTCCCGATCGCCGTCGGCATCCGGTGGGGCGGTGGCCCGACGGGAGTGTCGTGAGACACTGGGCCGAGACAGAAACCTGGCCGTTCTGTTAACCTTCCGGCCATAACTTCGACACCGGACCGGGGCAGGGGTGGGGCGTGTCCCGCGCACCCCGCCCGGGTCTCGGCATGACGCAGGTGGCCACAACCTTGCTCGACGCGGTCCCGTCCCCGGCCGGCCCGGCCCTCGATTCCCGGCGCCTGCGCGCCCACACCCGCGCCCGCCGGCACAGCGCCCAGGTGCGCTGGCTGCGCCGCGCGATCCCCCTCGGCGCGGGCGCGGCCGGGCTGGCCATCGTGGTCGGCACCTGGCTCAACCCGTTCGCCGATCTCGGCGTCTCGGTCAGCCTCGGCTCGATCGGCGTCTCGGGCTCGAAGGTGACGATGGAGAGCCCGCGCCTCTCGGGCTACCGCTCGAAGGACAACCGCCCCTACGTGGTCACCGCGAAGGCCGCGCTCCAGGACGTGCGCAAGCCCTTCGTCATCGAATTGCAGAACATGCTCGGGCGCCTCACCACCGACGAATCGGGGGGGCTCGCCCATATCGAGGCGACGGCCGGCATCTTCGACACCCAGAAGGAGGCGCTGGAGCTGAGCCAGCATATCCGCCTCTGGACCGACAAGGGCCAGGAGGCGCGCCTCACCTCGGCCCATGTCGACTTCAAGGCCGGCGCGATGTCCTCGCGCGAGGCTGTCACCGTCACGATGCCGACCGGCTCGATCCGGTCCGACGGCCTCGAGGTGACCGAGAGCGGCAAGACCATTTCGTTCGTCGGCAACGTCAAGGCGGTCTTCTCCAACCACGCCCCTTCCGAGACCTCGGAGCAGGATCCGCCGCTGCGGACCACCGAGGCCCAGATCAAGGACGATTGAGCCCGTGCCCCGTCTCCCGGCCCTCGCGGCGCTCGGCTGCCTCACCCTCGCGACGCTCGCCCTGCCCTCCGTCCCGCGGGCCGAGACCCCGGCCGCGCCCGCCATCAAGAAGAAGGAGGCGGGCTCCGGCTTCGGCGCCTTCGGCAGCGGCGGCGGCAAGGAGCCGATCAAGATCGACGCCGACCGCCTCGACGTGTTCGACCGCGAGAACAAGGCGATCTTCGCCGGCAACGTCGTGGCGGTGCAGGGCGAGAGCACCATCCGCTGCTCCAGCATGACCGTGCACTACCAGCGCAAGGAGAAGGAGCCGAAGGGCAAGGCGGAGGCGAAGGCGCCCGAGGCCAAGCCCGACGCCAAGGCCTCCCTCACCCAGCCCCCGGATGCCAAGCCCGTCGAGAAGGCCGTGAAGGTCGAGGCGAAGCCCGAGCCCAAGGTCGAGAAACCCGAAAAATCGTCCGATCCCACCGACGGCAGCGCGATCCGCCAGGTGGTCTGCGCCGGCCCGGTCACGGTGGTGTCGAAGGATCAGGTGGCGAGCGGCGACAACGCGGTGTTCGACCGGGTGGCGAACCGCGTCGTGCTCACCGGCAACGTGGTGCTGAGCCAGTGCCAGAACGTCACCCGCGGCTCGCGCCTCGTCTACGACATGAATACCGGCCGGGCGAACATGGACCCGGTCGCGGGCGGCCGTGTTTCGGCGATGTTCGTGCCGGGCGGCAAGGACGACAGCGCCAAGGGCAAGCAGGCCGGCTGTGCCCAGCCGCCGGGACAGGCGGGCAAGGCGGCGCCGAAGCCCAGGGGATAAGCCGGGCACCGAGGGGATCGATTGGCGGCGAAGCCGCATGTCCTGCGGAGGTGGGCCCGAAGGAGGCGGTACGAGGGCCGAGCGGCCCGTCACCTGTCGGCAAGCGCCTGTTGTCCGACAGAGGTTTCGATCGCAGGTGAGCCACCGGACCCGGCCTCCAATCGAGGAGGGAATGGCGCCTGCCATGCCGTTGCCGTCGGCGGTCTCGACTCCGGTGGAGAGGGGTCGGATGAGAGCCATCACGTAGGCCTCACCGCCGCGCCACATCGCTCTCACACTGAATGAGACCACCTAACTAACAGAACGGCTCGATCGGGTCGGTTGGGCGTTGTCTGGTAGGGCTCGCCCGCTTCTTCCCGACGATCTCTGGACTGCGATCGCCCCGCTTCTGCCACCGCACCCACCTCGCCCGGAGGGTGGGCGTCCTCGGCTGGACGATCGCGCCGCCCTGACCTGCATCCTGTTCGTGCGGCGCTCGGCATCCCCCGGGAGATGCTGCCGGCCGCGATGATGTCGTGGACCAGGCGGCCGGAATCCTGCGGTGCTTCGAGAATACCATCGATCGGCGACCCGGTGCGCCCGAGGGGCGTGCGCCTCGGGCATGCTCGGTCGAGCGATCCTGGGCGACGCGGTCGACGTCGGGGCGCCGCTCGAGCCGGCCCTGCGCGGGCGGGAAATGGGGAGGCCCGCGCTCGGCGGGTCTCCACGCGAATCAGGATGGCGTACGGCAGGAGCTACGAGGACCGAGCCGGCGTGCCCGCCCATCAATGCTCCCCGACCTCGCCCAGATGCGCCAGCAGCGCCTCGGCGACCTTCTCGGGCGCCTCGCGGGTCGGGAAGTGGCCGACGCCCTCCAGCTCGACCTGGCGGTAGGTGCCGGTGAAGAACTGCTTCTGGCCCTCGAACGAGGCCGGCAGCAGGCAGGTATCGGCGGCCCCGTGGATCACCAGGGTCGGCACGTCGATGCTGCGGGCCTCCTCGGCCGCCTGCCGCAATTCCGCGAAGCGCGGGTCGGGCGCGTCGGCGCCCCAGCGCGAGCGGTAGAAGTTGAGGGTGATTGCGGCCCAGTCCGGGTTCTGGAGCGAGGGCGCGGTCTTCGAGAAGGTCTCGTCGGTGAACCACGGGCCGGGCGGGCTCCAGGCCACCCATTGCTCGCGGGCGAAGGCGAGCGGGTTCTCGCGCACGAAGGCGGCGCCCGGCTCGGTGTTCATGAACCATTGGTACCAGAAGGCCCGCACCTGCGGCAGCGGCGGCACGCCGAGGCGGCCGGGCGCCCAGGGCACCGAGAGGGCGGTTATCGAGGTGACGCGCTGCGGCCGGGCGGCGGCGATGAGGTAGGCGACCCGCGCGCCCCAATCGTGCCCGATCACCGGCAGGCGCGAGAAGCCGAGGGCGTCCATGAAGGCCAGGATGTCGGTGGCGAGCGCCGCCGGCTCGCCGGTCCGAGGCGTGTTCGCGTCGAGGAACTTCGTCGGCCCGCAGCCGCGCCAGTAGGGCACGATGGTGCGCCAGCCGGCGGCGTTGAGGAGCGGCACCACGCGATCGAAGGTGCGCGGATCGTCCGGCCAGCCGTGCAGCAGCAGGACCGGCTGGCCCATGTCGGGTCCCGAGGCCTCGTAGGTGATCTCGACCTCGCCGGCGGCGACGCTGTTGACGTCCATGGGCGGTACTCCCCGTGCAAAAACGCGAAGGGCGAGGCCCGAAGGCCCCGCCCCTTGCAAACCCTCACCCGTCGAGATGGGTCAGGCGATGATCTTGTCGATGGTGATCGGCAGCTCGCGGATCCGCTTGCCGGTGGCGTGGAACACCGCGTTCGCCACTGCCGCCGCCGCGCCCACGATGCCGATCTCGCCCAGCCCCTTGACGCCGAGCGGGCTGACCTTGTCGTCGTGCTCGTCGACGAAGATCACGTCGATGTCGTGGATATCGGCGTTCACCGGCACGTGGTACTCGCCGAGATTGTGGTTCATGATCCGGCCGAGGGTGTGGTCGAGCATCGACTCCTCCTCGAGCGCCGCGCCGATCCCCATCACCACCCCGCCGAGGATCTGGCTGCGGGCGGTCTTGAGGTTGAGGATCTTGCCGGCCGCGATGGCGCTGACCACCCGGGTCACCCGCACCACGCCGAGATCCTCGTCGATCTTCACCTCGGCGAAAACCGCCGAGTGGGTGTAGGCCGAGAAGCGCATGTTGGTGAGCATGCTGGGCTTCACCTTCTCGGTCGCCTCGACCCGCTCGACGCCGCCGGCCCGCATCGCCGCGGCGATTCCGACCTTTCGCGCGGGATCGCTCTGGAGCCGGATCTCGCCGCCCGCGAAGGTGACGTGGGCGAAGTCGGCGTTGGCGAGCGGCGAATCGGCCATGCCGCGGGCGTAGCCGAAGAGCTTTTCCGCCACCGTGCGGCAGGCCGCCTGCACGGCCGCGCCCGAGGAGGCCGCGGTCCAGGAGCCGCCGGCGAGCGGCGCCTCGGGGAGTGCGGTGTCGCCGAGCCGGGTGGTGACGTGGTCGAGGTCGAGGCCGAGGGCGTCGGCGCCGATCTGGGCGAGGATCGTGTAGGTGCCGGTGCCGAGATCGGCGGTGGAGCAGGCGAGTTCGAGCTTGCCGTCGGGCGTGAGCGTGGCGCTCGCGCTCGACTGCATCATCATGGCCTCCCACACGCCGGTCGCCATGCCCCAGCCGACGAGCTCGCGCCCGTCGCGCATCGAGCGCGGCTCCGCCTTGCGCTTCGACCAGCCGAAGCGTTGCGCGCCCTGCTCGTAGGCGGCACGCAAGGCCTTGGAGGTGAAGTCCTTGCCCTCGCCCTCGTCGCGCTCGGCGTAGTTGCGCAGCCGCAATTCCAGCGGATCGACGCCGGTGGCGTAGGCCAGCTCGTCCATCGCCGATTCGAGGGCGAAGATGCCGGTGACCGCGCCCGGCGCCCGCATGTCGGACGGGGTGTAGGTGTCGATCTTGGCGAGCTTGTAGTCGAGGGTGACGTTCGGGCAGTGGTAGAGCAGGCCCGACCAGTTGACGACCGCCTCCTGGTAGTCCTCGAAGGTCGAGGTCCCGGCCACCGCGTCGTGGGTGAGCGCCTGGAGCCGGCCGTCCTTGTCGGCGCCGAGCGCCACCGTCTGGTAGGTCTCGGGCCGGTAGCCAAAGGTGAACATCTGGTCGCGGGTCAGCACCACCCGGACCGAGCGCTCGAGGTCGAGGGCGGCCGAGACCGCGAGGTAGAGCTGGTATTGCGGCCGCAGGCCCGAGCCGAAGCCGCCGCCGACGTAGGGCGTGATCACCCGCACGTCGTCGGGCTTCAGGTCGAACACGCTGCAGACGTAACCCTGGGTGTTGTTCACGCCCTGGATCTTGTCGTGGATGGTGAGCTTGCCCTTGCCCTCGTACACCACCGTCGAGGCGTGCGGCTCCATCGGGTTGTGGTGCTCGATCGCCTGCTTGTATTCGTGGCGCAGCTGGATCGGGGCCGCGTCGTAGGCGCCGGCCGCATCGCCGCGCGGGTCCGGCGGCGGCTTGATGCCGGAACGCTTCTTGGGCGGCACGTAGGCCGCGTCGCGGTTCTTCGCCAGATCGGTGTTGGGCACCTCCTCGGCGTAGGTCACCTTGACGAGGCTGGCGCCGTGGCGGGCGAGCTCGAAGCTCTCCGCCACCACCAGCGCCACCGGCTGGCCGCCATAGACGATCTCGGGCCCGTTCAGCGCCCGGAACGGCGAGCCGGGGGGCGCGACCTGATCGCGGTAATTGTAGTCGAGCCAGGCGGTGCGCGGCCGGTTCTCGTGGGTGAACACCTTGATCACCCCGGGCACCGCCTCGGCGGCCGTGGTGTCGATCGCCGTGATGCGGCCCTTGGCGATGGCGCTCGACACGACGACGCCGTGGGCGAGGTCGGGGGCGGTGAACTCGGCGGCGTACTTGGCGGCGCCCGTCACCTTGGCGGGGCCGTCGAGCCGGCTCCGGGCGGTGCCGACGTAGTGGGAGGGGGTGGCCATGGCTTACCTCAGGCGATGCGCTTGTCGGTCTGGGATTGCGGCGTGCCGGCGGCGGCCTGAGACAGTCCCCGCACGATGGCGCGCCGCGCCAGCTCGACCTTGAAGGCGTTGTGGGCGTAGGGCCGGGCCTCGGCCAGGATCACGTCGGCGGCCTCGCGGAAGGTCTGTTCGGTCGCCGGCTTGCCCTGGAGGCGGCTCTCGGCTTCCGCGTTGCGCCAGGGCCTGTGGGCGACGCCGCCGAGCGCCAGGCGCGCCGTGCGGATCGTGTCGCCGTCCATCTCGAGGGCGGCGGCCACCGAGACCAGCGCGAAGGCGTAGGACAGCCGGTCGCGCAGCTTCAGGTAGGTGTAGTGCTTCGAGAAATCCTCGTCCGGCAGGTCGACCGAGAGCACGATCTCGCCGTGCCGCAGCGTGGTGTCGCGCTGCGGCTCGTCGCCGGGCAGGCGGTGGAACTCGCCGAAGGGAATGCTGCGCCGGCCGTTCGGCCCCTCGACCTGCACGGTGGCATCGAGGGCGGCGAGCGCCACGCACATGTCGGAGGGGTGGGTGGCGATGCAGGTATCGGAGGCGCCCAGGATCGCGTGGATGCGGTTGACCCCGGTCATCGCCGGGCAGCCGCTGCCGGGCTCCCGTTTGTTGCAGGGCGTGCCCTCGTCGTAGAAGTAGTAGCAGCGGGTGCGCTGGAGCAGGTTGCCGCCGGTGGTGGCGGCGTTGCGCAGCTGCGGCGAGGCGCCGGCGAGCAGCGCGCTGGCGAGCAGGGGATAGCGCTCGTTGACCAGCGGGTCGTAGGCGACCGTGGCGTTGGGCACCAGCGCGCCGAGGCGCAGGCCGCCGTCGTGCTGGACGATCTCGTCGAGGGGCAGGCGGGTGATGTCGACGATGCGGCCGGGCCGCTCGACATTGTACTTCATCAGGTCGACGAGGTTGGTGCCCCCGGCGATGAAGCGCGCCGCGGGATCGGCGGCCAGCGCCTGCACGGCCTCCTGGACGGTGCCGGCGCGGGTATACTCGAACCGGTTCATTCCGCGGCCTCCTTGAACGACGAGGTCTTGCTCTTCAGGACATCCTCGACCGCGTCGACGATGTTGGAATAGGCGCCGCAGCGGCAGATGTTGCCGCTCATGTGCTCGCGGATCTCCTCGCGGGTGCGGGCCCGGCCCTCCTCGATCAGGGCCACCGCCGACATGATTTGGCCCGGCGTGCAGTAGCCGCACTGGAACGCGTCGTGCTCGACGAAGGCGGCCTGGACCGGGTGGAGGGCGCCCGACGACAGGCCCTCGATGGTGGTGACCTCGGCCCCGTCCTTCTGCACCGCCAGCGCCAGGCAGGAATTGATCCGCTTGCCGTCGACGATCACCGTGCAGGCGCCGCACTGGCCGTGGTCGCAGCCCTTCTTGGTGCCGGTGAGGTCGAGTTCCTCGCGCAGGAGGTCGAGGAGCGTGGTCCAGGGCGCGACCTGGAGCTGGCGCTCCTGCCCGTTGACCGTGAGGGTGATCGGGATCGTGCCCGTTCGGGCGGAGGAGCCGCTGTCGCTCAGCATGGGCGTGACCGTCTTTCGAAACACGGGGAGCCCGGTGCCGGCGCGCGCCGAGACGGCGCGCCACCCCGCCCGGGCTGGCGTACCCGATAACCGTTCCAGGGTGCGGGCGTTCCGCAAGGTCGAACGCCGGGGGTTAGGTGGGGCAGGCGGGTGTTGCGCGAGTCTGGGCGGAACGGTGCATGGGCGTATCCCGGGCCATGCGCCGGAAGCCGCGTTCCACGGCTTCTGGCCGCTCTCCGGCTGGGCTAGTGATGACGCCGTGACGATCGGGCCCGCGGGGCCCTGATAAAGACCGGAGACACCGCATGGCCGCGCTTGACCGGATCCTCGACGACATCGACCGCGACCTCGACAATTCCCTGGAGCGGCTGTTCGCCTTCCTGCGCATCCCGTCGATCTCGACCGATCCGGCCTATGCCGCGGAGTGCCGGAAGGCGGCGGAGTGGTTGAAGGGCGACCTCGCCGCCATGGGCTTTGCGGCCTCGTTGCGCGAGACTGGCGGCCACCCGGTGGTGCTTGCGCATTACGCCAAGCCCGGCGCGCCGCACGTCCTGTTCTACGGCCATTACGACGTGCAGCCGGTCGATCCCCTGGACGAGTGGGAGACGCCGCCCTTCGAGCCGCGGATGGCGACCCTGGCGGACGGCCGCCAGGTGATCAGCGCGCGCGGCGCCTGCGACGACAAGGGCCAGGTCATGACCTTCGTCGAGGCCTGCCGGGCCTTCAAGGCGATCGACGGCGAGCTGCCGGTCGGCGTCACCCTGCTGATCGAGGGCGCGGAGGAGGACGGCTCGAAGTTCCTGCCCGAATGGGTCGCGCAGAACCGCGACGAGCTGAAGGCCGACGTGGCGCTCGTCTGCGACACCGGGATGTGGGACCGCGACACCCCGGCCATCACCTCGTCGCTGCGGGGGCTGGCCTATTTCGAGGTCACGGTCGCGTGCGCCGACCGCGACCTGCATTCGGGCCTGTTCGGGGGCGCGGCCGCCAACCCGATCCGGGTGCTCTCGCGCATCATCGCCGACCTGCACGACGACCAGGGCCGGGTGACCGTGCCGGGCTTCTACGACGGCGTGCACGACACGCCGGACGACGTGCTGGAGCAGTGGCGCGGCCTCGACCTGACCCCCGAGAACTTCCTCGGCACCGTCGGCCTGAATACGCCCGCCGGCGAGCGCGACCGGATGCTGATCGAGCAGATCCAGTCCCGCCCGACCTGCGACGCCAACGGCATCATCGGCGGCTATACCGGCGAGGGCACCAAGACGGTGATCGCCGCGAAGGCCAGCGCCAAGATCTCGTTCCGCCTCGTCGGCGACCAGGACCCGGAGGCGCTCGACCGCAACTTCCGCGCCTTCGTCGTGGCCCGCATCCCGGCCGATTGCTCGGTCGAGGTGATCACCCACAAGGGCTCGCGGGCGCTGGCGCTCCCCCACGGCATGCCGGCCCTGGAGGCCGCCAAGGGCGCGCTCGCCGAGGAATGGGGCCGGCCCCCGGTGACCATCGGCTCGGGCGGCTCGATCCCGATCGTCGGCGACTTCAAGCGCACCCTCGGCCTCGACACGCTCCTCGTCGGCTTCGGTCTCGACGACGACCGGGTGCACTCGCCGAACGAGAAGTACGACCTGCAGAGCTTCCACAAGGGCACGCGCTCCTGGGCGCGGATCCTGACGGCTTTGGCGAAGTAGGACGGCGTGGGTTCCGCCGCCGGGACGACCGGCGGTGGACGGCCCGCGGCGCATCGTCGACCGGGAGGGGCCCCGAGGTGCAGCAGAAGGTCATCGGCCTGATCGGCGGGATGAGCTGGGAGAGCTCGGCCGAGTACTATCGCATCGTCAATGAGACGGTGCGGGCCCGCCTCGGGTCCTTGCGCTCGGCGCGCTGCCTGATGTGGTCGTTCGACTTCGGCGAGATCGAAGCGTTGCAGCATGCCGGGCGCTGGGACGAGGCGACCGCCGCCCTGATCGATGCCGCCCGGCGGCTGGAGCGGGGCGGGGCCGATATCGTGGTGATCTGCACCAACACCATGCACCGCATGGCCGACGAGGTGCAGGCCGCGATCGGCCTGCCCTTGCTGCACATCGCCGACCCGACGGCGGAGCGCATCCGCGCCGCCGGCCTGTCCCGGGTGGGCCTGCTCGGCACCGCCTTCACCATGGAGCAGGACTTCTACAAGGGCCGCCTCGCGACGCGCCACGGCCTCGAAGTTCTGGTGCCCGAGGCCGGGGACCGGGCGCAGGTGCACCGGGTGATCTACGAGGAACTGGTCCAGGGACGGGTGTTGCCGGCCTCGCGCGAGGCCTACCGGGCGGTCATCGCTCGGCTGGTCGCGCGGGGCGCGCAAGCCGTCATCCTCGGCTGCACGGAAATCATGCTGCTGGTGCGGCCGGAGGACAGCCCGGTGCCGCTGTTCGACACGACGGCGCTCCACGCCGAGGCGGCGGTGGATTGGGCGCTCGACCCGGGCGCCTAATCGCCGTTCACCAATCGCCGGCTGAGACCATTGTGCCGCTCCGCCAGCCGCTCGGTCTCCAGCGTCAGCAACTGGCCGTCCCGCACCACGATCCGCCCGTTGATCACGCTCAGCGCCACCGCGGGCGGTGCGCAGAACACCAGCGCCCCGACCGGATCGTGCAGGGCGCCGGCGGAGGACAGCCCCCGCAGGTCGAAGGCGACGCAATCGGCGGCCATGCCGGGTTTCAACGCTCCAATATCGTCGCGCCCGAGCACCTTGGCGCCGCCGAGCGTCGCGATCTCCAGGGCCTCCCGGGCGGTCATCGCGGCGGGGCCGTGGCCGACGCGGGCGAGCAGCATCGCCTGGCGCGCCTCGCCGAGCAGGTGGCCGGCATCGTTCGAGGCCGAGCCGTCGACGCCGAGGCCGACGGGCACGCCCTCGCAGCGCATCCGCGGCACCGGGGCGATGCCGGAGGCGAGCCGCATGTTCGAGCACGGGCAATGCGCCACCCCGGTCCCGGTGCGGGCAAACAGCCGGATCCCGTCCTCGTCGAGCTTGACGCAGTGGGCGTGCCAGACGTCCGGCCCGACCCAGCCGAGATCGGCGGCGTACTCGGCCGGCGTCTTCCCGAATCGTTCGCGGCTATACGCGACGTCGTCCTGGTTCTCGGCGAGATGGGTGTGGAGCGACACCCCGTAGGACCGGGCGAGGGCGGCGGCATCCCGCATCAGGCCCTCGCCGACCGAGAAGGGCGAGCACGGCGCCACCACGATCCGGCGCATCGCGTAGCGCGCGGGGTCGTGCCAGGTCTCGATCAACCGGCGGGTGTCGGCGAGGATCGCGGCCTCGTCCTCGACCAGGGCGTCGGGCGGCAGGCCGCCGGCACTCTCGCCGAGGCTCATCGCCCCGCGGGCGGCGTGGAAGCGCAGGCCGATCTCATCCGCCGCTTCGATGCTGTCGTCGAGGCGGCAGCCGTTGGGATAGAGGTAGAGGTGGTCGCTCGACGTGGTGCAGCCCGACAGCATCAGTTCGGCCATCGCGACCTGCGTCGACACCCGCACCATCTCGGGCGTGAGCCGGGCCCAGATCGGGTAGAGCGCCTTCAGCCAGCCGAACAGGTCGGCGTCCTGCGCCGCCGGCACGGCGCGGGTGAGCGACTGGAACATGTGGTGGTGGGTGTTGACGAGGCCGGGCATCAGGACGTGGCCGGGCAGGTCGATCACCGCGTCGGCGCCCTCGGGCAGCGCCTCCGGGCCGCCGACCGCGACGATCCGGTTGTCCTCGATCAGCACGAACCCGTCGGCGACCTCGCGCCGGTCGGCGTCCATGGTGACGACGCGCGCGGCGTTGCGCAGGAGAAGCGTGGCCATGCGGGGCTCCGGCGGGGAGGGCGGCCATGCTCGGGCCCGGCCGCGGCCCGGTCAAGCCGTGCTTGACCGCCGGGCAGGCCTCGGGCACCCCGAACGAGCCCGAGACGGAGGCCCCGACATGTCGCCCGAGACGCCGCGCCTGACCACCCACGTGCTCGACACCGCCCATGGCCGCCCGGCCGCGGGCGTCGCGGTCGGGCTCTGGCGCCTCGCCGAGGGCAGCCGGGAGGAGGTCGCCCGCACCGTCACCAACGCCGACGGGCGCTGCGATGCGCCGCTTCTGGCCGGCCCGGCCCTGCAGCCGGGCATCTACGAGCTGGTCTTCGCGGTCGGTGCGTATTTCGCGGGTGTCGGCGATGCCGGGGCCAGCGACTTCCTGGACGACGTGCCCGTGCGCTTCGTGGTCCGGCCGGGCCTCGACCACTACCACGTCCCCCTGCTGATCGCGCCCTATTCCTACAGCACCTACCGGGGCAGCTGAGGCCCCGGGCGCGGCTCTCCGGCGGTCAGAGCATGCCCGCCTTCTGCCAGCCGCGGCGGCGCTCCATCAGGCCGTGCTCGCGGTAATGCAGCAGCGGGTTCACGCCGGCCCGCGCCACGTCCGGGTTGGCCGAGAGGTAGCCGCTGGTGCTGAACTCGGCGGAGGGGTCCCGCCCCTCGCGCCAGCCGAAATACAGGTAATGCTCGAACGGGTCGCAGCCCTCGGCCGCCACGTCCGGGTTCTTGCGGAGGTAATAGGCCGGGTCGAACCCCCCGATGAGAGCGGGCGGGCTGGCCTTGCGGCTCCAGTTGACGATGCGCCACAACATCGGACGTTTCGGGCTCCCACGGGAGGGCCGAGCGACGCCGGTATTCGATGACCTAGCGTTCCGCCGGATTCCCGAACCACAGCAAACCTGAATCGCAGGCTCCGTGCAAGTGGCCGGATCACCGACTTACGATCGCAGCGGCCCCCCTTTTCGGACGAGGATTATTTTTGCGTTTGCGAGATCGGAACGGGTCCGCCGGCCGGCCGGTCGCGCGGCGGCCCGGCCCCGGCTCGGCATTGCACCACCGGACGGGGGGGTGGTGCCGGCGGAGCGGACCGGGCAGGAAGAGGACGGATGCAGACGACAGGATCAGCCATGCCGCGATACTTCTTCAATACGCAGATCGGCGAAGACGTCATCACCGATCTGAACGGCGAGGAGCTGCGCGATCCCGATCATGCCTGGGAGGCGTCGCGCGCGATCATCCACGCGATGGTACAGGATCCGAAGATGGCGCAATCCGGCAACCAGGACCGGCTGCTTGCCGCCATCCTGGTGGTGACCGACGAGGCCGGCGAGGTGGTGCTGGAATTCCCTTTCGCGGAGGCGCTGGCCGCCGACGCACCCTTGGCCGACGCGCCGAGCCTCCATTAGCCCGCGGCCTGCGGCCCCGCCCGGGCAAGATCGGCTGTCAGTCCTCGCCGGGGCGAATCGGCGCGCCGGCGTGACAAATCGCGGCCGCGCCCCATATGTCCAAGTGGCGCCCGGGGGCGAGCCGCACCCGGCGGCCCGTTCGGCCCGGCCGCCCCCCGGGGTCGCGGCTCGCCCGCGCCCCGTACGAGGGATGACGTCATGGCGACCCAAGACAGCACTGCGCGCGGACAGGCCGAGACCCGCGCGGCTCGGGCCCAGATGCAGGCCGAGATGGCAGCGCAGGCCTGGGCCGACCTCGCCAGCGCCGAACGCAACCGCGACGACAACACCGCCCGCCTGAAGGCCCTGCGCCTCGCCCGCGAGGCGGAGGCCGAGGCCGTCGTCGCCGCCAAGCCCGCCCCGAAGCCGCGGGCGAAGAAGGCCACCGTCCGGGCCCGCGCGGCGACCTGATTTTCTGAGCCTTCGCCCGGCGGCGCGAACGGCCCCGGTCGCAGCAAAGCCCGGGATCGTCCCTTCCTGCGGGGAGGGGGCGATCCCGGGCTTTTCCGTGTCTGCGAGACGGGAGGAGGGGGCGGTCCGGCCGGGCGGGAGCGAGGCCGGGACGCGCCGTGCGTTCGGCGGGCACGGGGGCCCGCCGCCCTCACCGCTACTCGAGGCTGAGCGCCACGAACCGCACCTCGCCGTCCTTGTTGGCGACGAGAAGCAGCGCCGACTTGCGGCCGTCCTTCTTGATCTGGTCGATGCGCCGGGTGACGTCGGTGGGCGAGGTCACCGCCTCCTGGCCGACCTCGACGATCACGTCGCCGGGCTGGATGCGCTTGTCGGCGGCGTTGGAGTTCGGGTCGACCCGGGTGACCAGCACGCCCTTGACGCTGTCCTTGACGCCGAAGCGCTTGCGTCCCTCGTCGGACAGGCCCGAGAGGTTCAGGCCGAGCGCCTGACGGGTGACGTCGGCGTCGGGCTGCGGCTTGCTGAGGGCGGCCTGCTGCTGCGGCTTGTCGCCATCCTCCAGGCGGCCGAGCGTGACCTGCTTGGTCTGCTCCTGGCCCTTGCGGATCGTGGTCACGTCCACGACCTTGCCGACCGGGGTCGAGGCGACGATGCGGGGCAGGTCGCTCGAGCTCTTGACGTCGACGCCGTTGAACTTGGTGATCACGTCGCCGACCTCGAGGCCGGCGGTGCGGGCCGGGCCCTTGTCGTCGACGCCGGCGATCAGCGCGCCGCGGCCGCCGCCCTTGAGGCCGAGCGCCTCCGCGGTGGTGTCGTCGACGTTCTGGATCCGCACGCCGAGCCAGCCGCGGCGCACCTCGCCGAACTGCCGCAGCTGGTCGATCACCGGGCCGGCGGTGGCGGTGGGGACGGCAAAGCCGATGCCGACCGAGCCGCCGGTCGGCGACAGGATCGCGGTGTTGATGCCGATCACCTCGCCGTTCATGTTGAACAGCGGACCGCCCGAGTTGCCCTTGTTGATGGCCGCGTCGGTCTGGATGTAGTTGTCGTAGGGGCCCGACTCGATGTTGCGGCCGCGCGCCGAGACGATGCCGGCCGAGACCGAGCCGCCCAACCCGAACGGGTTGCCGATCGCGATCACCCAGTCGCCCGGGCGCATCTTCTCGGAATCGCCGAGCGGGACGGACTTCAGCGGCCGGTCGGGATCGGGCTTCACCCGCAGCACCGCGAGGTCGATCTTCGAATCCTTGCCGATGATCTCGGCCTTTAGCTTGCGGCCGTCGTGCAGGATCACCTGGATGTCGTTGGCGTCGCCGATGACGTGGTTGTTGGTGACGACGATGCCGGACGAGTCGATGATGAAGCCCGAGCCGAGCGAGTTCGAGCGGCGCGGCGCGCGCGGCTGGCTCTCGGCCCCGCCGCCGCCGCCCTGGCCGCGGCGGTTGAAGAACTCCTCGAACAGGTCCTCGAACGGGGTGCCCTGGGGCAGCTGCGGCAGGGTACGGCCGCGCGCCTCCACGGTGGTCGAGGCCGAGATGTTGACCACCGCATCCGTCACCTGGTCGGCGAGGTCGGCCAGCGATTCCGGCCCCTTGGCCAAGGCGACGCCGGGCAGCGACGCGGTGCCGACGGAGAGCGCCAGGAGCGCACCGGCGAGGGCGGGCAGGCGCCGTCTCGCGAAGGCGGAGTTACGGCGCGAGGAAGCGGCCATCTTGGGAACCTCGTTGGGCAATAGGCGTCAAGGGTGTCACGGCACGGGCCGGCGCAGGGACGCGTCGGTCCCGCTCGCGCGGCCCGGGCAGCCCCGGCGCGGAGCCGGGAGCGTGCCTTAAGATCGTCTCCCGGCGGAACGGTTCAAGTCCCGCGACAACTCAGCCGAAGAGCAGGCGCACCACGCCGACCACGACGACGCCCGCCACCGCCGAGACGAGGCCGACGAGGCGCATCCGCTCCATCGGGGATTGCGAGGCTTCCTGCATCGCCCGGCGCATCGCCCCCGGGAAGGCGGCGCAGAGCAGGCCCTCGATGGCGAGCGCGAGGCCGAGCGCCGCGGCGAGGTCCTTCACGGTTTCCCCAAGGCGCGTCGCGCCCCTTCCGTTTCCCCCTGCGGTCGCATCTTCGTGTCGTCTCCGCCGCCCGGCCGGCCCGTACGGCCGCCGTCACACGCAAATGCGCCCCGCCGAGGCGGGGCGCTGGATGTCGTCACAGGTCGAGCCGGTCCCGTGCGGGGCTCCGGCCGATCACTGGCCGGCTTGTGCCGGGGCTTGAGCCGGGGCGGGCCGGGCCCGGCCCTGCGGGTCGTTGAAGTAGCGGAAGAACTCCGAGCCGGGGCTGATCACCAGCCGCGTGTCGGGCCCGGTCAGGCCCTTCTCGTAGGCCTGCATCGAGCGATAGAAGGCGAAGAAGTCCGGATCCTGGCCGAAGGCCTCGGCGAGGATGCGGTTGCGGTCCGCCTCGCCCTGGCCGCGGAGCTGGTCCGCCTTCTGGTTGGCCTCGGCGAGCAGGACCGTCACGTCGCGGTCGGCCCGCGCCTTGATGGTCGCCGCCACCTGGGCGCCGTTGGCGCGCAGGTCCGCCGCCTCGCGCTCGCGCTCGGTGCGCATCCGCTGGTAGACCGCCTGCGAGTTCGCCGCCGGCAGGTCGACGCGGGTCAGGCGCAGGTCGACGATCTCGATGCCGAGGTTCTTCGCCTGCCGGTTCACCTCTTCCTGGATGCGGTTCATCAGGGCCTCGCGCTGGGTGCGCACGATGGCGTCCCGCGAGGCGCTGGCGAGCACGTTGCGCATCGCCGCGTTGGTGAAGCTGCCCAGGCGCTGGTTGGCGACCTGGATGTTGTTCACCGCCTGGTAGAAGCGCAGCGGATCGATGATCTTGTAGCGGGCGAAGGCGTCGACCTCGAGGTTCTGGCGGTCGGCCGACAGCACGGTCTGCACCGGCAGGTCGAGGTCGAGCAGCCGCTTCTCGAACATCGTGACGCTCTCGAGGAACGGCACCTTGAAGTACAGGCCCGGCTTGTCGGTGCCGGCCTGGTTCAGCACGGTGCGCACCCGGCCGAACTGCAGCACCAGGGCCTGCTGGGTCTGCCCGACCGTGAAGGCCGAGGCGTAGATCACCACCAGGACGAGGGCGCCGAGGACGACGAGGCCGGTGCGGAGGGCGTTGCCGTTCATCGGGCGCTCCCCTGGGCCGAGGTGCCGGGACGGGTGGCGAATTCCTGCAGCGGCAGGACCGGCACCACGCCGGCGGCGGCAGCGCCGGCGCCCGCCGTGGCGCCCTGGTCGATGATCACCTTGTTCACGCCGCCCAGAACCTTCTCCATCGTGTCGAGGAACATGCGCTCGCGGGAGACCGCGGGCGCGAGCTTGTAGGATTCGTAGACCTCGCGGAAGCGCTGGGCCTGGCCGGTCGCCTCGGCGGTGGCCTGGGACTTGAACGCCTCGGCCTGCTGCACTGCCTGCGCGGCGCGGCCGCGGGCCTCCGGCACCATCCGGCTGGCATAGGTCTCGGCCTCGTTGCGGGCGCGGGCCGCGTCCTGCTGGGCCGCGTTCACGTCGACGAAGGCCTGGCGCACCTCGACGGGCGGGCTCACGCCCTGGAGCTGGACCACGTTGATCAGCACGCCGGCGCCGTAGGAATCGAGCGCCTTCTGGATGATCTGCTGCACCTCCTGCGCCACGCTCGACTGCTCGGTGGTTAGGATCGCCTGGATCTGGCGACGGCCCACCACCTCGCGCATCGCGCTCTCGGCCACCGACTTGATGGTGCCCTCGGGGTTCTGCAGGTTGAACACGAAGTCCTCGGCCTTGGCCGGGTTGACGCGCCACTGCACGTCGAAATCGATGTCGACGATGTTGTCGTCGCCCGTCAGCATCAGGCTCTCCTCGGGAACGTCCCGGGAGCGCTGGGCGCCGATGCCCGAGCGGTAACCGATCTGGATGCTGC
This sequence comes from Methylobacterium ajmalii, assembly GCF_016613415.1. Lineage (GTDB taxonomy): Bacteria > Pseudomonadota > Alphaproteobacteria > Rhizobiales > Beijerinckiaceae > Methylobacterium > Methylobacterium ajmalii. The sequence goes on from NZ_JACWCT010000170.1 coordinate 34,925, forward strand.
GCGACTCGCCGACATTCGGCTTGACCACGGCGCCGATCGGGTAGGGGAAGTTGTAGCGCAGGCCCTCGCCGGACTGGCCGGTGTAGCGGCCGAACACCGTGTTGATGCCGACCTGGTTGGGCAGCACCGTATACCATCCGGTCATCAGCCAGAGCGCCAGCACGACCAGCACCGCCAGGGCCGCGCCCTTGGCGCCGACCGAACCGCCGCCGGGCATCAGGTTGCGCAGGCGGTCCTGGCTCCGACGCAGCAGATCCTCGAGGTCCGGCGGCTGGTTGCCGCCGCCCGATCCCCCGCCGCCGCCCCACGGGCCGCCGCCGCCACCGCCGCCCGAGCCGCCGCCCCAGGGGCCGCCGCCATTGCCGCCGCGGTTGCCCCAGGGACCACCCCCGTTGCCGCCGCCGCCGCTACCGCCGCTCTGATTGCTCCAAGGCATGCTCGCCCACGTCCTTTCCCGGCCGGCACGCCCCGCGCTGTCTCTCGCGTCCCGCACGGCACTCGCATCACTCTGGTACTCGCTCCCTTGCGATATCGGACGAGCCCCACGCGAAAGCAACCTCCGGTCCCGCTCCAATTCTCAAGGTTCCTGCGCCGCCGCGGGAGTACCATCGCCGCACCCGGGGAATTGAGATGGCCGGACCGTCTCAGACGTGCCGTTCCAGCGTCGCGAACCGGAAGGCGTGCTCGTCCTCCGGCCCGGCCGGGTGGGCCTCGGACGCGACCTCGCGGAAATCGGCGGGGATCTCGGGGAAGCGCGCGTCTCCGTCCGGCGCCGTATCGACCTCGGTGAGGTGGATGCGGCCGGCCCGTGCCATGGCCAGCGCGTAGATCTCGCCGCCGCCCGCCACCATCACTTCCTCGACAGGCCCGGCGAGCCGCAGGGCGTCGTCGAGACTCGTCGCCCGCTCCACGCCGGGCGCCGTCCAGGCGGGATCGCGGGTCATCACGATCACCCTCCGCCCCGGCAGCGGCCGGCCGATCGAGTCCCAGGTCTTGCGGCCCATCACCACCGGCTTGCCCATGGTGAGGGCGCGGAAGCGGCGGAGGTCGCTGCGCAGGCGCCAGATCAGCGAGTTGTCGCGGCCGATGACGCCGTTCCTGGCGACCGCGGCGATCAGGGTGACGAGGGGAGGGGACATCCTAGACGGCCACCGGCGCCTTGATCGCCGGGTGCGGGTCGTAACCCTCGATGGCGATGTCGTCGTAGCGGTAATCGAACAGCGAGCGCACCGACGGGTCGAGGTGCAGGCGCGGCAGCGGGCGGATCTCGCGGGAGAGCTGCTCGCGGGCCTGCGCGACGTGGTTGGAATAGAGGTGCGCGTCGCCCAGCGTGTGGACGAAGTCGCCGGGGGTGAGGTCGAGCACCTGCGCCATCATGTGGGTGAGGAGCGCGTAGGACGCGATGTTGAACGGCACGCCGAGAAACACGTCGGCCGAGCGCTGGTAGAGCTGGAGCGAGAGCCGGCCGTCGGCGACGTAGAACTGGAACAGGCAGTGGCAGGGCGCGAGCGCCATCCGATCGAGGTCGGCCGGGTTCCAGGCCGAGACGACGAGGCGGCGCGAATCCGGGTTGCGGCGGATCTCGTCGAGCACCCAGGCGATCTGGTCGACGCTGCCGCCGTCGGGCTTCGCCCACGATCGCCACTGCCGGCCGTAGACCGGGCCGAGGTCGCCGTGCTCGTCGGCCCACTCGTCCCAGATCGTCACCCCGTTCGCCTGCAGGTAGGCGACGTTGGTGTCGCCGGCGAGGAACCATAGGAGCTCGTGGATGATCGACTTCAGGTGCAGCCGCTTCGTCGTCACGAGGGGAAATCCCTCGGCGAGGTCGAACCGCATCTGGTGCCCGAACACCGAGAGCGTGCCGGTGCCGGTGCGGTCCTGCTTCTCGACGCCGTCGTCGAGGATGCGCTGGAGGAGGGCGTGGTAGGGGCGCATGGCGGGCTTCCGCGTGGAGAGGGAGGGCCCCGGGAGCCGCGCGGCGCCCGGGAGGCTTCCCCTGTGTCGATGCGTCGGTGGAGGAACGGTTCCCGGCCCGGCCGCGTGATGGATCAGGATAGCGCGTCGCCGGCCCGGGCGTGAGACGCGCGGCGGCGGATTCAGCCGGTGCTCCACACCCGCGCCAGCACCACCGCTCCGTTGCTGAGCGCGTGGAGCGCGATGCAGGGCCACAGGCTGCCGGTCCACAGCCGCATCGCGCCGAGCGCCACCCCGAGCGGCAGGACCGAGACCGGCTGGAGCAGGCCGCGCTCGGCGTGGCAGAGCCCGAAGACCAGGGCGCCGACCGCGACCGTGGCGGCCGGCGGCAGGAGGACGCGCAGGCGCGAGAAGAGGTCGCCGCGAAACAGCATCTCTTCGGCGAGTGGCGCCAGCACCACCAGCCACAGCGTCCAGGCCACGAAGACCTCGCCGGTGAGGAACGGCGACAGGCGCCAGGCCCGGACCGGCATCGTCCCCGACAGGAGCAGGAGCCCCGCCGTCCAGGCGACCTGGAGCGGCGGCCAGAGAATCAGCAGGAGCACCGCGCGCCGGGGCAGCGCCGGCCGGGCGAAGCCGATCCTCCCCGGGGCGAACCGGGCGGCGGCCAGGACGAGGAGCGCCAGGGCGGCAGGCGGCAGCACCGTGAGGGCGAGCGCCGCCCGCTCAGGTCCGGTCAGGTCCGCGAACGGCAGCAGGCCGGGCGGCGGGGACGGCAGGCGCCGGGCGAGGGCGAGCGCGCCGAGAACGAGGCCGAACGCGGCGAGCTGGAGCAGCAGCGCCCGCAGGATCGCCGCCGCGACGGCCCAGGCCCGGCGGGGTCCGCCGTCGGGGTTCGGGGGAGCATTTCCGGGCGCCGGAGCCACGCTTTGCGAAACGGATGCAGAATGGTGCGGGGCGGGCTTCAAAAGCGGCACGGAACCCCCTATATTCACCTTGCCGGTCGCGAGGCCGGCTATGGCGATAAACGTTCTTCGGAATAAACCTATCGGACCCGGGGGCGGTACCCGGCGCCTCCACCCAAGCCCGGAACGGCCCGTTCGGTTCGGGCTTCGGCGGGGGCGAAATAGGATCGACGAGGGCGTAAAGGTTGAGCTTTCGCTCGGCATGGTTCCGCCGTTATCGGGCCAATGCAATAGTTGCCAACGACAACTTTGCTCCGGTGGCGGTGGCCGCGTAAGCGGTCCCCAATACCAAACGAAGTCCTACCGGGTAGCACCGAATAGGCGGGGTTCGGAGGCACCTGGCAACAGAAGCCTCCACTTCGAATTCTCTTCCCGCGAGCGATGCGGCGCCAGGCAACGGTTGATGGCAGACGATCTGATTCGCTACGATCTCCTGGTGCAGGATGCCCTGCGCAACGTCGTGCGCAAGGTTCTGGGCGATGCGGCGCGCGACGGCCTGGCCGGCGAGCACCATTTCTACGTCTCGTTCCGGACCGACTATCCTGGCGTGCGGGTCTCGCAGCGCCTGCGGGAAAAGTACCCGCAGGACATGACGATCGTCCTCCAGCACCAGTTCTGGGACCTCGGCGTCACCGAGCACACCTTCGAGGTTGGGCTGTCGTTCTCGGGTGTGCCGGAGCGGCTGCTGGTGCCGTTCGAGGCGGTGACCGGCTTCTTCGATCCGTCGGTGCAGTTCGGCCTCAAGTTCGAGCTGAACGACGGCACCGCGACCGCCGAGGACGCGGCCCCGACCCCGGCTCCCTCGCCCCTGCGGGCGATCCGCGGCGCCGGCTCGGAGCCGAGCGAGTCGCTGCCCAAGGTCCCGGCGATCGGCAGCAACGTGCCCAAGATCCTGCCGGCCGCGAAGATCGACCTCAAGGCCGACGCCAAGGCCAAGGACGGCGCGGGCAACGACGAGACGGATGGCGGCGAGGCCAAGCCCGACGAGGCCGCCGAACGAACCGACGCCCCTCAGGAGGGTGCATCCGTCGTCAGCCTGGACGCGTTCCGCAAGAAGAGCTGAGCCGAGCCGCCGGTAGCTTTCCGGCCCGCTCGCTCCCTTCGCCTTCACCATCAGAGCCGTTCGGACGCCGTCTTCAGCGGCCTCCGAACGGCTCTTTGCGTTTGGCCTGGCTCGGGTGCGCCTCACCCCCGCGCCGTCACCCGCATCCGCAAGCCGTCCTGCGGCCGGAGCGTCACCCGGTGCAGCGGCACCACCGGCCCGGCCTCCGGCGCCCGGTCGAGTCGCACGGCGTGCAGGACGTGGGCGAGCACCAGGGTCGCCTCCATCACCGAGAAGCTCGCGCCGATGCAGACCCGCGGGCCGGCCCCGAACGGCAGGTAGGCGTAGCGGTCGATCCGGGCACGGTTCTCCGGCAGGAAACGCTCGGGGATGAAGGCGTCGGGCTCCTCCCACAGCCGGCGGTGGCGGTGGAGCACGTAGGGGGCGACCGTCACCAGCGAGCCGCGTGGGATCTTGATCCGGCCGATCCGGTCCTCGGCCAGCGCTTGCCGGCTCATGAACGGCACCGGCGGAAACAGGCGCATCGCCTCCTCCAGCGCCGCCTTGGTGCGGGGCAGGGCCTCCAGGCCCGGGGCCGAATCTTGGGCGAAGGCCGCGTCGATCTCGGCCTCGACCGCCTCGCGCGCCGTCTCGTCCTGCGACAGGCAGTAGAGCGTCCAGGTCAGGGCGTTGGCGGTGGTCTCGTGGCCTGCGCCGATGAAGGTGACGATGTTGGCCCGCACCTCGAGGTCGGAGAGGCCGCGGCCGGTCTCCGGGTCCTGCGCCTGGAGAAGGAGTGTCAGGAGGTCGTGCGGCGCCTCCTTGCCGGAGGCGACGAGGGCGCGGCGGCGCTCGATCAGCTCGTCCACGACCTCGGCGAAGAAGCGCAAGGCCGGCCGCGCCTTGAGCCGGCCGATCCGCGGCAGCCAGTCGGGCATGCCGAACACGTCGAGGGGGTCGATCGGCCCGAGCGCCTCGAAGTAGCGGGTGATCGCGCGCCCGAGCGCGTCGGGCTCGCGGGCGAGGCCATGGGTGAAGATCGTGCGTTCCAGAACGTCGAGGGTGACCCGGGTCATCTCGAGGCCCGCATCGACGCTCTGGCCGTCCCGGCGCTCGAGCCGGCGGGCGAGGCGGGCGGCGGCCTCCGCCATCGGTGCCTCGAAGCGGGCGACGTGGCGGGGCGAGAAGATCGGCGCGAGGGTGCGCCGCTGCAACCGCCACTCGTCGCCCTCCGCGGTCAGCAGCCCGTTGCCGAGGCCCGGCGCCAGCACCCGGCGCTGCAGGTCGTCCTTGCGGTAGTTGGCGGCGTTGTCGACCATCACGTGGCGGATCGCCGAGGGCTCGCTCACCACCGTGACGCGGCCGAGCGCCCCCTCGCCGGTGACGATCGGCTTCTCGAAGTGTTCCTCGTACCAGGTGGTCAGCGGGTTGGCGCGCGCCGCGCGCAGGAAGCTGAACAGCCCCATCGGCTCGGTCCGCGGGCGGGGCACGGCGGGACGGAAGGGGGCGGCCACGGCCGCCGCGGGGGAGGTCATACGGACTCCTTGAGCGTGGCGTGATTCGGGGCGTGCCGGGGCATCGCGCAATCGCCGCTCATGGCTTAAGTAGGCGCCGTTTCGCACCGCCAAAGAGGCCAAGATGTCGCCGACCGAGACAACCACCCGCACGGAATCCGATACGTTCGGGCCGATCGAAGTCCCGGCGCACCGCTACTGGGGTGCCCAGACCCAGCGCTCGATCCAGAACTTCCGCATCGGCACCGAGCGGATGCCGGCGCCGCTCGTCCACGCGCTGGGCCTCGTCAAGCAGGCCGCGGCGCTGGTGAACCGCGACCTCGGCGTGCTCGATCCGAAGCTGGCCGAGGCCATCGCGGCCTCCGCCGCCGAGGTGGTCGAGGGCCGCTACGACGACGAGTTCCCGCTGGTGGTCTGGCAGACCGGCTCGGGCACCCAGTCGAACATGAACGCCAACGAGGTCATCGGCAGCCTCGCCAACGAGCGTCTCGGCGGCCAGCGCGGCGGCAAGTCGCCGGTGCACCCCAACGACCACGTCAACCGCGGCCAGTCCTCGAACGACGTCTTCCCGACCGCGATGCACATCGCGGTGGCGCGCGAGATCAACGACCGGCTGATGCCGGCGCTCCGGCACCTGCACGGCGCCCTCGACGCCAAGGCGAAGGATTTTGCCGAGATCGTCAAGATCGGCCGCACCCATCTGCAGGACGCGACCCCGGTCACGCTGGGCCAGGAATTCTCCGGCTACGCCGCGCAGGTGGCGCTCGGTGGCGCCCGCGTCGGAGCGACCCTGCCGGGCGTGCTGGCGCTGGCGCAGGGCGGCACCGCGGTCGGCACCGGCCTCAACGCGCATCCGGAATTCGCCGAGAAGTTCGCCGCCAAGGTGGCGGAGCTGACCGGGCTGTCCTTCACCTCGGCCGAGAACAAGTTCGAGGCGCTGGCGACCCACGACGCCCTGGTGTTCACGCAAGGCGCGCTCAACGCGCTGGCGAGCGGCCTGTTCAAGATCGCCAACGACATCCGGCTGATGGGCTCGGGGCCCCGCTCGGGCCTCGGCGAGATCTCGCTGCCCGAGAACGAGCCCGGCTCGTCGATCATGCCCGGCAAGGTCAACCCGACCCAGGCCGAGGCGCTGACGATGGTGTGCTGCCAAGTGATCGGCAACGGCACCACCGTGTCGATGGCCGGCAGCCAGGGCCACCTCGAGCTCAACGTCTACAAGCCGGTGATCGCCAACGCGGTGCTGCAATCGGTGCGGCTCTTGGCCGACGCCGCGGTGAGCTTCGCCGACAACTGCGTCGTCGGCATCAAGCCGAACCAAAACCGCATCGCCGACCTGATGAGCCGCTCGCTGATGCTCGTCACCGCGCTCGCGCCCTCGATCGGCTACGACAAGGCCGCCGAGATCGCCAAGACCGCGCACAAGAACGGCACCACCCTGAAGCAGGAGGCCTTGCGCCTCGGCTACGTCACCGAGGAGCAGTTCGACGCGGTGGTGCGGCCGGAGGACATGCTGGCGCCGAGCGCCGAATAGGCCCACTCTGACGTCGAGCCCCGCGCAGCCGGACGCCGCGCGGGGCGTTTCCACCACGGGGGCGCGGAGGATCGGGCATGGCCGAGATCATCAACCTGAAGCAGGTCCGCAAGGCCCGCGAGCGCGCCGCCAAGGACGCGCAGGCGGCGGAGAACCGCGTCGTCTTCGGCCGCCCCAAGGCGGCGAAGACCCGCGAGGAGGCCCGCAAGAGCCTGGAGTCCGCCCGCCATGAAGGCCACCGGCTGAAGACGCCCGACGGCGAGGCATGAGCCCGAAGGGCGGTCCGAGCGACGAGAGCCCGGAGGGCGGTTCGAAAGACAAGAGCCCGGAGGGCGGTCCGAGAGGCGCCGCCCCGGAGGACGACCTCGCGGGCATGGACCCGGACAGCCCGCCGCCGGGTCGCCTGCCCGAGGGCGGGCTTCTCAAGCGCTCCCTCGTCATCGCCGGCCACCGCACCAGCGTCTCTCTCGAGGCGGCGTTCTGGGAGGCCCTGCGGCGGCTCGCGGCCGCCCGCGGCCTGTCGATCCAGGCGCTGGTCGGGCGGATCGACGCCGAGCGGGGCGAGCAGAACCTGTCCTCGGCGATCCGGGTCTTCGTCCTGCGGGCGGTGTGGCCCGGCGAGGATTCGGCCGGGCCCGCGGACATCCGGCGTGAGGCCCAGCCGGTCCGCGGGTGATTCCGCGTCTCGGTCCGGCGGCCGTGCCGGCCGTCAGCGCCGGCCGGTCGCGGATCCGCTGAAGCTGCCGGTCTTCGTGGTCTCGTCGGTCGCGTCGCGGTGGAAGCGGGTGGCGACTTTGCCGGCCGGGGCGACGACGAGGCCGGCGGGCGGGGCGCCGCGCTGAACCTTCTGCGAGACGTGGACGGGCGGGTGGGCCGCAGCCCCCTTGGCAGGCGGCGAGACCGGGGCGCCGGCGTTGAACGGGGCCCGCATCTGCGTCTTGATTTGCGTCTTGCCGTCGGCGCCGACCTTCGGCAGCGCGAAGGACGGGCTGATCGACGGTATCGCGCCGAGGCGCGGGCGGAGCATGGCGCCCAGGACGGCCGGATCGGCGTCGGCGGAGGCGACGTGGATCGAGGCGGGTCGCGCCGGAGGCAGCGGCACCGAGACGAGGGCAGCGGCGAGCGCGGTCGTCGGGGTCGCCGCCGCGATCGCGGTCGGCGCCGGGCCGGCGAATTCGGACGGCCGCCGGGGCGGCAGCGGTGCCGTCGCGAGGCGCGGCTTCCCGGGTTTCTCCGGCGCCTCGGGGGCCTCCGGCTCGGCGGCGCCGGTCGTCGCGTCGGGCG
>NZ_JACWCT010000171.1 GCF_016613415.1 Methylobacterium ajmalii
AGTTGGTCATAGGTCCAGACACAGGGCCGATACAGCGCCATCTGGCGCCAGCACCTGTATCCAGAGCAAAGCACTACAGCCACAAGGCGGCCTTCACCGAGCGCTTACGGAGCGGGCGGAGCTGTAGAGGTTACACATTGCAGGGGTCGTAGCCGATCGGTCGTTGCTGGTCTCGTGAAGCGGCGTTGATCGCCTGTGCTGCTCTGAGCCTCGGCCTTCGACAGTGAACCGACCTTCACCAACGGTGCGCGATCTAGGATCGTGACCGTGCGCAGGAACACATTCGACCGAGCCCGCGAGCGTCAAACCGTAGCCACAAGATTTTGGCTGATGAGATCCGACAGCCGGGCTCTCACGAGATATCCATGGCCATCTTCGACGCCGCCCCATCCGAGCCGCCCACCTCTACCGGAGCAGCATCGCGTGGCCTCGACCGCCGTCGCTTCGGCGCCATGGTGCTGGCGGCTGGTGCCGGAAGCCTGCTCCTACGCCGGTCGGCCCTGGCGCTGTCAGCGACGGACGAGGCCCGGTTCATCGACTTCGAATGGGTCGACGCGGCCCGCGACCGTGTGGTGCCGGCCCGGCTCTATTGGCCGGCCGTCTCGACACGGAATGGTCCGGTCCCGTTGATCGCCTTCTCACACGGGCTCGGCGGCTCCCGGAAGGGCTACAGCTACCTCGGCGAGGGATGGTCGGCACGCGGTGTCGCCAGCCTGCACATCCAGCACGTCGGCAGCGACGAGACGCTGTGGCAGGGCAACCCCCTTATGCTCCTCGACCGCCTCGGCGGCGCAGCGGACGAGCGCGAGGCTATCGAGCGGACGCGGGACGTGAGCTTCGGCCTCGACCGCCTGTTGCAGCGTGACAGCCCCTTCCATGCCGCCATCGACCGAAAGCGCATCGTCGCGGCTGGGCACTCCTTCGGGGCAAACACAACCCTGATCCTCACCGGCGCCCAGGTGATCCGCGACGGGAAGCCCTTAGGCTTCCGGGACCCGCGGTTCACGGCGAGCATCGTGATCTCGGCGCCGCCCTTCTACGGCGAGACCGACCTCGCGGCGGTCCTCGCTTCGGTCGACGTCCCCACGCTCCATGTCACCACGACGGAGGACACGATCCGCATCACGGGCCGCTATTCGCCCGTTCAGGACCGCATCGACATCTACGCGGCGATCCCAACCCCCCGGAAGACCTTAGTCGTGTTCCAGGGCGGTCCGCACAACGTCTTCACTGACCGCTCCCTGCGGAACGGCGGGCCGCTGAACCCCTTGGTTAAGCGGGCCACCGCCGAGGTCGGGCTCGCCTTCCTCGACCTTGTCCACCGGTCCGATCCCGCCCCCCTCGAAGACTGGAGCGCGACGTGGAAGCCGATCCTGGCCGCAGCGCCGACGCCGTTCCAAGTCGACACGCGGCGATTGGTCAAGAAGCGGCGCGCCTGAGGCTCGGCGTCGTCGTTGACCCGGCAAGGACCAGGTGATCTCACTGAGCGGCTGCGCGAACTGTCGGCACCTCGCTCAACCGCGTCGTAAACCGCGGCGAGCGCATCTCGAACTTCGTCGACCAAGTGCGCTTCTCGATCAGCCCCGCCCGCGCAGGCACCACCGCGCCGCGCCCGAACCGGCTGTTGCAGGCGTCCATGGCCGTCATCAGCGCGCCGGACTTCTCCTGGTTGAGGGCATTGATCAGCGGGCGAAGCGACGCGATCAACCTCCCAGACCTGGATCGAGCAAGGCGGCGCGCTCGCGTCGGATCACGGCCAGGAAAGCTCGGGCCGCGCGGGACAAGGGCCGCTGCGTTGGGTGCAGCACGCCCACCTCGAAGAGGATAGACGGCCGGAACGGGACGTGGATCAGCCCGCGCCCGTCCGAGCCCGCGGCCGTGAACGGATCGAGGAGTCCGATGCCAAGGCCACGGGCGATGAGGGAAGCGACCAGCGCCGAGTATTGCGCTTCCAGCGCTGGACGGCAGGTCATGCCGGCGCGAGCGAAGGCCTGGTCGAGGCGCTGGCGTGACAGGCTGGTCTGCGGCAGTGCGATTAGGGGCTCACCGGTTAGATCTTGTGGCGTGACCTCGGAGCGACCTGCCAGCGGGTGAGCGGGAGGTACCGCGAGCACGAGCGGTGTCTGGCAGAACGGTTCGACGTCGACGCCGTTGCGGGTGAGCGGGAGTTCCGCAAATCCGAGGTCGATGGCCTGCGCCGCGGCAAGTTCCTCCACGCGAGCGGAGGTCTGGACGGCGAGAGTGACGCTCGTGCGAGGGTGCTGCGCGCGGTAGGCCTCGAGCGCGGCCGGCATGATGCCGAAGGCGAGAGCGGGCAAGGCGGCGAGGGAGAGCTTGCCGGTGTCGGCGGCGCGGATGTCGGCGGCGGCCTCGCGGATGCGATCGACAGATGCGAAGGTGCGTTCTACCGCCTCGAAAAGAAGGACAGCCTCTGGTGTCGGGGTGAGGCGGTTCCGGACGCGAGAGAAGAGGGGAAGGTCCACCGCGTACTCGAAGGCCTCGATGAGGCGCGAGACCGCCGGTTGCGAGAGACCGATTAGTTCGGCTGCTCCCTTGGTGGTGCCGGCCTGCATCATGGCCCGGAAGGCTTCCAGCTGACGGATATTCATCGGTCGAACCACCATTCAACCCTGGGGGCCGCTACCCTTACGGTACCTGACTTCGCGCGGTGGTTGCCAGATGCGTTCGAACGCCACGACGAGATGGAAAGCGTCGCGATCCTCGGCCAGTTCGGCGAGGTGCCGGAGGATTTTGCGGGGCAGTTGAGCGGCGGGTGATCAGCCCCCACGGGGTGGCCCGAGTGGAATGTTAGTGAACCGTGGGCCTTTCCACCACGGGTAGCTTGGCCGGCGGAGCCGGTCGGGCGAGCGCAGCCGGCCAAGCGGTTAAGGCTGGCACGAACACCTCCGGG
>NZ_JACWCT010000172.1 GCF_016613415.1 Methylobacterium ajmalii
AGTTGGTCATAGGTCCAGACACAGGGCCGATACAGCGCCATCTGGCGCCAGCACCTGTATCCAGAGCAAAGCACTACAGCCACAAGGCGGCCTTCACCGAGCGCTTACGGGCAATCCCAATCCCAGTATGCTATTTCCCTACGAATGCAGCGGAGTTCGTTCGCGTCGTCGCCGACCTTGAGCGATCTCATGCCCGTCGGCACGGCGGCGAGCGGAGTCCGCTCGAACGCGCTTGGCGCGCCGATAGCGTCCTGGGCTCACTGGAGAAGCGCGATCGTCGACGTACATAATTGCTCATTTTCGATGACCAGCAGCCGTAGGGTAAGAAAAATTCTCATGGCCTACAGCTTCACTGGCCGCACCGTGATTTTTTAAGTATTTTCGGATTTGAGTTGCTATCCGCTCACCGCACGCCATATACGTATGGGTGTCGTGGCGATGGGCCAGGACTGCACCGGAGGGCGCCATGCCCACCGACTTTCCTTCTCGCCGAAAGCATTCCCCAGATTACGGTCGATCGACCTTGCGTGCCGTCATCGTCAACCTGCGGCTCCGTTTGCTCGGCTGGCGCATCGAACAGTCGCTTGAGGAACGCGATCACATCAGGCTCCTGCGCTACCTGAATGCCTGGGCCGAACTGCATCGTCGCACGTCAGAAGGATCAGGTGCAGGAGCACTGCCGAGTGCGAACGGAACGACCACAGTCGAATCCAAGGATGTGTTTTGCGATCGCGCACGCGAAATCTTGTCGAGGATTGCACGCGAGGAGCGGCGTCTCGACAGGATCGTCGGCCGGCTGAAACTGGCACGCCTGCACGGAAACCGTCGCGGTTATGATCGCTCTTATGCTGTCGGCAAAAAATCCTATGATCGTACGGTGCGACTTTGGCAGCACATTTCACTGTCGTTTCATTCCAGGAGATAGTCGTGCCCTACGGTGCTGAGATTATCGAGCAAATCGAGCGGGATCACAGACGGATCGGCCGCCTGCTTCAAGCCATCGACAATGGTCGCTGGTGGAGTGCCGACGAGCCTGGGCGAGCCAGCCTCGAGACGATCAGAGGCGCGGCAATGCAGATCCATGAAGCGACGATGCTGATTGAGCGCTTGCTGAGCGGTATCGGCACGAACTCCACTCGTGACCCGAATTCTTTGGTGTCGTTGCCGGCAGCCATGGCCACTCCTGGTCCCTGAACCTCGTTCGCGCAAGGAACGTACGTGCGTGGGTCCAGTGCCCCGCATATCAAGGTGTCGAGGCCATGACCTCCTTCCGCCGGCTCCGTCGGCCGCGGTCCGGGAGGGTCCCTCGGAGCACCCGCGTTCGCATCCCGACGGCGAAGAGCCGGCAACGCAGCACAGAGGGTTGGCTGGATGACGGATCGTCCGATCGAGCTGGACGAGCGGCGCGGCATGGCCGCCCAGAAGGCGACGAAGGTGCGCCGCAGGCGAGCTGCGGTGAAAGCGCAACGTGCCGGCCTCGTCGCGCGCCAGCACGACCTGGAAGCCCACCTGTTCGCGGCCGAGGCGACGTCATGGCCGGAGGCCGCCGACAAGGCGAGGTATCTGCTGGAAAGATTCGCCGCGACGTTCTCCTGCGATGATCCTCGCTTGCAGGGCATGGTCGCCGCCGTGTTGTCCGACTTCGCGCGTCTGTCGGGGCCGACCAAGCCCGAGGCGCGAGACTCGCAAACTCCCAATATCTGACCGGAGAAGTCCAGATGACGAGCGATCGAACTCGTGGAAACCGTGAAGCCAAGAAGCCGAAGAAGGAAACCCCGAAAGTCATTGCGGCGGCACCGAGCACGAAGGGCCAAGTCGTCGCGAGCGGCAAGCCCGGTGTGAAACGGTAGCCCGTCCGGGCCCGAACGACCGGCTGAATGCCTTGCCGTCCCGTGGCGGCGACAGGCGTCCGATACCCGATAGCCGGCTTTCGAGCCGGAGGTGGGCGTGGCCGTCACGCTGCCATCCGGGCTGCGACATCGAACCCATGCAGCGATGGTCCGAAGTTCGCCTCGGTCTCACGAAGCGGCGCGTCGGCGAGCGGGGACATCCCGCTCCTCGATCGCTATACGGGCTTGGCACCTGATCTCGCTCGAGCGGCTAAGGACCATCGGTGCCGATCCATCGCGCGAAGCCAATGGCGTGTCGTCATGGTTTCCGCCCGCCTCTCGTCCGGCAGCGCACACGATGACGAACTCCGATCGAGCATTCAGCGCCTTTGCGGTTTCGATCTGCCGTTGATGCTCGGATCGCCTCCGCTCGGGTCAAAGGGAATGACGGGACCGCCGCAGCCCGTGCAGATCGAGGCACCGAGCTTGTTCATGCGCTCGTCGCGCCTGCGATCGGCCTCCCTTCTTTTTCTCGCGCGGTCTTCGATTTTCGCGGGATCCAATCTGACCTTGGAAGCGGCTCCATCGACGGATCGCTCGGTGGAGCGCCCGGAACCGATCCCGGCTCCTGCCGGGCGCGCGCCGGCGCTCGACCAAGTGCCGGAGAGAACAGTCGCGCAGATCAGCGTGGCCAGAAACACCACTGCATTATTTTGGCGGTTCATCGAGAGACCTTCTAAAAAGTCACTCTATCATATTTTGACATGAAAGGTGCTGGCTGGATTCCGACGCCGTTGCGGGTTCAAGCCCGTGGCAACCACGACGCCCAAATGCCTGCCACCACCGCGAATGCCGCGATGGGAGGGAGCGACCGACCGCTGCCCCGCCGGGGGGCAGTTGTCGTTTCGATGATCGCGCTCCGGTCCGGCGAACGGAAAAGCTCTTTGTTCGTGCTGTACAGATCGCCCATTCGTGTCATGGATCGTTCGAGTGCAGCCATGTGAACCGAAGACGCGAGCCGACTCGCGTTCAGGGAGAGCACGACCCTGCCGTCCCCCTGGAGACACGCGATGCGCATCCACGTCGGCTGTGAAATGACCTACGACTTCGTGCAGGACACGCCGGTCGTCACGATGCTCAACGTCCACGCGTCGCGGTTCTCCGATCTTGAGCGACCGGATTATCTGCTGACGGTGCCGGCCGTGCCCCTGGAAGGCTATCGGGACACGTTCGGGAACTGGTGCAACCGGCTCGTCGCGCCGGCCGGGCGCTTCACGCTCAAGACCGACACGGTCGTCCGCGATCACGGCAACGGGGACATGACCGACACGGTCGCACGGCAGGAGGAGGTGCGCAGCCTGCCCGTCGACACGCTGCTCTACCTGCTCGGGAGCCGGTACTGCGAGACAGATCGCCTGTCGCAGACCGCCTGGGACCTGTTCGGCGCCATGGCGCCGGGATGGGCACGGGTGCAAGCGATCTGCGACTACGTTCACGATCGCATCGCCTTCGGCTACGAGCACTCCCGGCCCACCCGCACGGCGCTGGAGGCCTTCGAGGAACGTCGCGGTGTCTGTCGCGACTACGCCCATCTCGCGATCGCGTTCTGCCGCTGCCTCAACATCCCGGCTCGCTACTGCACCGGTTACGTCAGCGACATCGGTCTGCCGTTGCCGCATGCTCCGGGAGATTTCGCGGCCTGGATGGAGGTCTTTCTGGGCGGCCGCTGGCACACCTTCGATCCGCGCAACAACAGCTCGCGTATCGGCAGAATCCTGATCGCCTACGGACGCGACGCCGCCGACGTGCCCCTGACGCTCACGTTCGGGCCGAACACCCTCGTGGATTTCCGGGTGACGACCGAGGAGGCGACGCCGCTCACGGCATGAGACGCTCCGGCCCTGCCATTCGGTTCGCGGGCTCGCGCGGGTCGCCCCTTGGTCACGGGGCGGCTTGCAGGGCTGCGCTGCGTTTCGGGGCCGGATCAATCCTCCCTCGCGGCGGGTTGACGCCGTGCCGCATCTGCCGCGGTGCGGAGCGAGACATGATCAACCTGTTGCTGTCCTCGATGATGCTCGCGATCGAAGCCCAGAAGGTCGTCGAGCTGCGAATGGTTCGACTGGCCTGGGGCGGTCCCGACGGGTGGGCTGAGGCTCAGTCCATGGTGACGGAGAAAATCTCGGCGGCCGGCGAGGCGATGGTGACGCTCTCGTCCGGCGGGTCGCCCGAGACGGTGGTCGCCCGCTACCGCGAGCACGTGGCGGCGAACACCAAGCGGCTCGCGGCGCCATGACCACCCCGGGAGTGTCCGCCTCAGGAGTGCCCGCAACGAGCGTCGCGATGAACGCGCAGCGCCTGGTGGAGACCGAGCACCGACTGGCCCTCGCCGATCGCGCGTGGCGGGCGGAGGTGCAGCGGCTGCATGGGCCCGACGGCGTCCTGTTGCACGGCTACGGCCCCCTCGGCAGGGGTGAGCCGGGGACGCCGCAGCGTATGGCGTACGAGGCCCGACGAGCCGCCGTAGCGGCTTGGCGGCAGGTCAGGACCCGCGGGATCTCCGCGGCATGATCGCCGGACGAATTCGTGTGCTCGCCCTTCCTCCGGCATCCGTCGCCGTGCGAACGAGCCGGGCAGGGTCGCTTGCAGACCCTCGGAGCGTCCTGACCTCGGGTGGCTGACCGCCGGACGGTCGTCCATGGAATCTCCGGGGATGATCCTAGCACCCTCACCCGGCGTATGCCGCGTTCTTCGGTACTCCCGACATACCGTTCGCGAGCACCCACGAGGGACCGGAAGAACCGCTGCCGTGCCGGGCGGCGGTCTCCACCGGCCCCAAGTGTGTATCGGAACCGACGCAGCCCCCACGAAGAATTTTGTCTAAATCATTGTTCGTAGACCAGAAAGTTGTCTCCAAGCGGGTTTCACATCGGTGCGGATCGGGACCCCGCCTTGAGCGAGACTTCCGATTTCGCTTCGATGGCTTGTTCCTCATCCAGCCCGGGGTCCCACTTCGGCGTCGATCCACACCTTGCCCGGGGATCTTTCGTTCGAGTGATGCCAGCCTCAGGCGTGCTTCCCGGCTGGTTCCGCCCCCGATTCCCGGAGTCGTTTCAGAACCCGAGCGGCCTAGACCTCGCCGACCGGTGAGCACGGCGGCTCCGGGTAGGCGGCAGCCCGGAGTTCGATGAGGACGGTCTCGCACCAGTGGTCGACGAGGTCATAGCCGCCAGTCGGGATAGGCCCGGACGATGCGGACGAGGATCGCGGTCCGGTCGGCCTCGGTCGCGCGAAGGCGCTCGCGGTGTTTGCCGATCGCGGCGATCCCGGTCCGGACCGTGACGCCGCGACGAGGTGGAACCCGGATCGCAACCCGGGTCGCGCGGTGAGGCGCATCCGCTTCTCCAGTGCGGTTTGCAAGCCCTGCGCGGCGGAGCAGAACATTGCGCGCTTCCCTGCGCCAAGTTGCGCGCGGCGCGTGGAACACGCCGCACTGGAGGGTTGTACGAGAGCGAGAGGTCGAAGCGGCCTACACCGCCACCACCTTGCCCGGATTCATGATGTTGTCCGGGTCGATCGCCCGCTTCAGCACCCGCATCAGGTTCAGCGCCTCGGGCCCGTGCTCGAGTTCCATGAAGTGCATCTTCTTCTGGCCGATGCCGTGCTCGCCGGTGCAGGTGCCCTCCATGGCGACGGCGCGGGCGACCAGGCGCTCGATGAAGCCGGAGACCCGGGCGATCTCGTCGGGGTCGTCCATCATCACCAGCGGCGCGGTGTGGAAGT
This sequence comes from Methylobacterium ajmalii, assembly GCF_016613415.1. GTDB lineage: Bacteria > Pseudomonadota > Alphaproteobacteria > Rhizobiales > Beijerinckiaceae > Methylobacterium > Methylobacterium ajmalii. The sequence goes on from NZ_JACWCT010000172.1 coordinate 5,610, forward strand.
TGCCGTCGCCGACATGGCCGGCGATCGGCGCCGTGATGCCGCATTCGAGGATGTCGCGCTTGGTCTCGTCGACGCATTCGGCGAGCCGCGAGATCGGCACGCAGACGTCGGTGGCGATGACCTTGGCGCCCGGCCGCATGCCGACCGCCGCCCAGTAGACGTCGTGGCGGGCCTGCCAGAGGCGGGTGCGCTCCTCCGCCTTGGTCGCCCACTCGTAGGGCCCGCCGCCGAACTCGGCGGCGATCTCGCCGAAGCGCTCGGCCTGCTCGCGCACGCTGGCGTCGGTGCCGTGGAACTCGACCAGCAGGAGCGGGGTCTCCGGCAGGGTGAGCTTCGAGTAGGCGTTGCAGGCCGCGACCTGGACCTCGTCGAGGAGCTCGATGCGGGCCACCGGCAGGCCGGACTGGATCGTCACGATGACGGCGTCGCAGGCCGCCTTGATGCTCGGGAAGGGGCAGACGCCGGCGGAGATCGCCTCCGGGATGCCGGCGAGCTTGAGGGTCAGCTCGGTGATGATGCCGAAGGTCCCCTCCGAGCCGACCATCAGCCGGGTCAGGTCGTAGCCGGCCGAGGTCTTGCGCGCCCGCGGGCTGGTGCGGACGATGTCGCCGTTCGGCATCACGGCGGTGAGCGACAGGACGTTGTCCTTCATCGTGCCGTAGCGCACCGCGTTGGTGCCCGATGCCCGGGTGGCCGCCATGCCACCCAGCGAGGCGTCGGCGCCGGGGTCGATCGGGAAGAACAGGCCCTGGTCGCGCAGGTGCTCGTTCACCGCCTTGCGGGTGACGCCGGGCTGGACCACGCAGTCCAGGTCCTCGGCATGGACCGCCAGGACCTTGTTCATCCCGTTCATGTCGATCGAGATGCCGCCGTACGGCGCGTTGACGTGGCCTTCCAGCGACGTGCCGGTGCCGAAGGCGACGACCGGCATCTTATGCGCCGCGCAGACCCGCACGACCGCCTGCACGTCCTCCGTGCTCAGGGCGTAGACCACCGCGTCCGGCGGCTGGTTGGCGACCCAGGTCAGGGTGCTGGCATGCTGCTCGCGCACCGCCTGCGAGGTGACGACGCGGTTGCCGAACTGCGCGGTCAGCTCGCGGATCACCGCCTCGACGGTCTCGGAGCTCGGGCGCTCGCGCGACGGGGTGGGGCTCAGGGCGTTCATGGCGGTGTCGACTCCCGAAACGGACTGGCGGGCGCCGTGGGGAAAGTGCGTCCCGGCCTTGCGCCGGCCACCCTAGCAGGCCGGATCCCCCCGGCATATCCGCCGGACCGGTCACGGAGAAGTGCGCTGCGAGGGTGGCTCCTTGCCCCAAGGTGCAAGGCAGGCGGGGGTGCATCCCGGGCCCGAGCATGGTACGTGCCTGGGCGCCCTTGTCATCCCGCGTGCGCCATCGGGAGCCCCACAATGGCAGACGACCGCCCCGCCTCGATCTTCTTCTTCGCGCCGTTCGTGTCGTCCACGATGGTGATCGAGCCGGGATGGATCGACTACAACGGCCACCTCAACATGGCGTATTATCATGTCCTGTTCGACCGGGCGGTGGACGAGGCGTTCGGCGTTGTCGGCCTCGGGCCGGACTACATGGAGAGCGGGCGCGGCACGACCTTCGCGGCCGAGGTGCACGTGCGCTACCGCCGCGAACTGGTGCTCGACGACCCGATCCGGGTCACGCTGCAGCTCATCGCCTTCGACGAGAAGCGGCTGCACTTCTACTCCGAGATCCGCCACGCGACCGAGGGCTGGGTGGCCGCCTCGTCGGAGAATCTCTCCCTTCACGTCGATCCGGAGACGCGGCGCGTGGCGCCGTTTCCGGAGGACATCCAGGCCAATCTCGCGGTCATGCTCGGCTCGCATGCGCGGCTGCCGCGGCCCGACGATCTCGGCCGGGTGATCGGCATCCCGGCCCGCGGCCACCACCGGCCGGACACCATGGCCTTCGCGGCCGCCGGCGCCCGGGTTCGTCACTGACGCCGGACGGACGCCGGCTCAGCGCCGCACGCCGAGCGGGGGCAGGGGCGCCGGAGGCAGGCTCTGCTGGCGCTGGATCTGGCCCTGGAGCTGGTTGGTCTCGAAGCGGTTCTGCTGCTGGATGCCGCGGATCTCGCCGCTGCTCTCGATCGAGCGGTTGATCCCCTCGACCCGCTGCTGGGCGCGGTTCACCGGGGCCTGGTTCTGCGCCAGGGCCGGGAGGGGCGCCGCCAGCGCGGCGGCGAGGATCAGGAGGCTGTTGGCGCGCATCGGGGACCTTTTCCGCGGACGAGACCTGTCAGGTGGGGACGACGCGGCGCCTCCTGCAAGGTTCCTCGCTGCAAGGTTCCTCCCCGCAAGGTTCCGGGTTCCCGCGGAGACCCGCCGGCATCCGGCTCCCATGCGTCCCGCACCCTCGACGCCGTTCGCGTTTTGGTCCAGTGATGCCGGCATGACTCGCGATATCGCCGGGACCGGCTCCACCTCGATCTCCGCCCGCGCCCGCGCCGCGGTGGTGCCCCAGGGCGTCTCCTACCTCGACGGGCTGAACCCGGAGCAGCGCCGCGCCGTCGAGGTGACGGACGGGCCGATCCTGGTGCTGGCCGGCGCCGGCACCGGCAAGACCCGGGTGCTGACCACGCGGATCGCCCACCTGATCGCCACCGGCCGCGCCCGGCCCTTCGACATCCTGTCGGTGACCTTCACCAACAAGGCCGCCCGGGAGATGAAGGAGCGCATCGGCGCGCTGATCGGCGCGGCCGGCGAGGGGATGCCGTGGCTCGGCACCTTCCACGCCATCGGCACCAAGATCCTGCGCCGCCACGCCGAACTCGTCGGCCTGCGCTCCGACTTCACGATTCTCGGCACCGACGACCAGTTGCGGCTCCTCAAGCAGGTGATCGCGGCGGCCGACCTCGACGAGAAGCGCTGGCCGGCCCGCAGCCTCGCCGGCACGATCGACGGCTGGAAGAACCGCGGCCTCGGGCCCGAGCAGGTGCCGGCGGGCGAGGCCTCGGCCTTCGGCTTCGGCAAGGGCGGGGCGCTCTACGCCGCCTACCAGGAGCGGCTGAAGTCGCTCAACGCGGTCGATTTCGGCGACCTGCTGCTGCTGTGCCTGAAGCTGTGGCGGGAGAACCCGGACATCCTCACCAACTACCAGCAGCGCTTTCGCTACATCCTGGTCGACGAGTACCAGGACACCAACGTCGCCCAGTATCTCTGGCTGCGGCTCCTGGCGCAGGGGCACCGCAACGTCGCCTGCGTCGGCGACGACGACCAGTCGATCTACGGCTGGCGCGGCGCCGAGGTCGACAACATCCTGCGCTTCGAGCACGATTTTCCGGGTGCCCTGGTGGTGCGGCTGGAGAACAACTACCGCTCGACCGGCCACATCCTGGCTGCGGCGTCCGTCTTGATCGCCCACAACGAGGGGCGGCTGGGCAAGACCCTGCGCACCGACAGCCCGGAGGGCGAGAAGGTCACGGTCACCGGCGCCTGGGATTCGGAAGAGGAAGCGCGCCTCGTCTGCGAGGAGATCGAGAGTTTGCAGGCCAAGGGCCACAAGCTGTCGGAGATCGCCGTGCTGGTGCGGATCTCGGCCCAGATGCGCGAGATCGAGGACCGCTTCGTCCAGCTCGGGCTGCCCTACCGCGTCGTCGGCGGCCCGCGCTTCTACGAGCGGGCCGAGATCCGCGACGCGCTCGCCTATCTGCGCATCGTCGCCAACGGCTCCGACGACCTCGCCTTCGAGCGGATCTTCAATACGCCCAAGCGCGGCCTGGGCGACGCGACCCTCCAGGCCCTGCACGGCCTGGCGCGCCGGGCCAACGTGCCGCTGCTTCAGGCGGCCCGGATGATGAGCGAGACCGAGGAGCTGAAGCCCAAGCCCCGCTCGACCGTGCGCGCCCTGTGCCAGAGCTTCTCCCGCTGGGCCAAGCTCCTGGAGGACCAGCCGCACACCGAGGTGGCCCAGACGATCCTGGAGGAATCCGGCTACACCGAGATGTGGCAGAAGGAGCGCACCGCCGACGCCGCCGGGCGGCTCGAGAACCTGAAGGAGCTGGTGCGCTCGATGGAGGAGTTCCCGGACCTCGCCGGCTTCCTCGAGCACGTCTCGCTGGTGATGGACGTCAACGAGGCCGAGGGCGGCGACCGGGTGAGCCTGATGACGCTGCACGCGGCGAAGGGGCTCGAGTTCGACACCGTCTTCCTGCCCGGCTGGGAGCACGGGCTGATGCCGAACCAGCGCGCCCTCGACGAGAGCGGACGCGCCGGCCTGGAGGAAGAGCGCCGCCTCGCCCATGTCGGCCTCACCCGGGCGCGCAAGCGGGCCAAAATCTCGTTCGCGGTCAACCGCCGCATCCACGGCCTGTGGTCCTCGACCGTGCCGAGCCGCTTCATCGACGAATTGCCCGAGGCGAGCGTCGAGGTGCGCGACGCGCCGGCAAGCTTCTCGCAGGGACCGTCGCGCTTCGACCGCCAGGCGCCGGCCTTCGGCTCGTCTTACTCCACCCCGGGCTGGCAGCGGGCGCAGGCCCAGACCGCCGGCCAGGACCGCTACGGCCAGGGCGGGTTCGGCGGGGGAGGGCGCAGCACCTCGCCCGGCCGGCGCGGGCCGCAGCAGATCGAGGGGACGCTGGTGGCGAAATCCACCGGCACGCCGTCCGCCTTCGAGGCCGGGGCGCGGATCTTCCACACCAAATTCGGGCCGGGCTCGGTGGCGGCGGTCGATGGCAACAAGCTCACCGTTGACTTCGACAAGGCCGGCCGAAAGATGGTGCTCGACAGCTTCGTCCAGCTGGCCTGAAGCCGGCGGGACAAGTGCTTCGGGGCCAACCGGGAGCGGCGATCAGGTGGCGACCTCGACCGGCCCGCGGATCGCATCGATCCGCATCGACCGTCCCGGCCTCCGCGCCGCTGTGTGGTTTTCATCACAATTTGCCGTTCCGTACCGGCCCCGTGCCGTTTCGCAACGGCATGGTGCGGCGCGACAATTGCTCGTTCATCATCGTCTGCTTACCCTGACGGTCGAAACAGGCGGACTTGTCCACCGCCTGCGTCAACCCCGTCCGGAACCGTTGCGGCCTCCCGAGGCTTGAAGCCATCAGAACAACGCAGGAGATCAGGGACACGAGAGGGCACACGATAATCGGCACCGCAAGTCCAGTGGGAGTGTTGATCCGTGAAGAGACGACGCGCACGACTTGAACTGGTTGATGACCGCCCGATCCGAGTGCACCGCACTCGCTTCGAGGAAGAGCGCAACCCGCCACCGATCCAGCCGATGACGGCCCGCCAGGCCGAATATCTCGACGCCCTTGGTTCCCACCCGCAAGTCATCGTCCTCGGCCCCGCCGGGACCGGCAAGACCTACATCGCCGGCACCCGCGCCGCCGACCTGTTGCGTCAGCGCCGGGTCGCCAAGGTGGTCATCACCCGGCCGAACGTGCCCTCCGGCCGCTCCCTCGGCTTCTTCCCCGGCAGCATCGAGGAGAAGATCGCCCCCTGGGTCGCTCCCCTCACCGAGACCATGAAGGAGCGCATGGGCGAGGGCGCCTTCGAGATCGCCGTGAAGGCCGGCGACATCGAGGTCGTGCCCTTCGAGGTGATGCGCGGCCGCACCTTCAAGAACTGCCTGGTGATCCTCGACGAGGCCCAGAACACCACCCCGTCCGAGATCAAGATGTTCCTGACCCGGATCGGCGACGACACCCAGGTCATCATCAACGGCGACGTCTCGCAGACCGACCTGCGCGAGACCTCGGGCCTGCGCACCGTGATCCACCTGGTGAAGAGCCGGATGATGCCGATCCCGATCGTGGAGTTCGGCCTCGACGACATCGTGCGCTCCGGCATCTGCGCCGAGTGGGTGCGGGCCTTCGAGGAAGCCCGCGTCTGACCCGGAAGGCCAAGCCCGTCCGGTCGTCAGGACCGGGCGGGTAGGCTGCCCACATGAGCCCGCGGGGCGACGGCCGTGTCGCTCAGACCCGCTTCAGCCGCACCCCGAACAGCCGCAGCGCCACGAGCAGCGTCGCCGCGTAGGCGACGAGCCCGGCGGCGCCGAGCGCGGACAGCACCGCGAGGTCGCGAAAGCGCGGCAGCGCCGGCATCAGTCCGTCGATGAGTGGCAGGCCGCCGAGCGTGCAGCCGGCGAGCACGACGCAGGCCGCCAGCACCCCGCCGGCGGTGACGATCAGGGTCCGGCTCGGCGCGGTCCAGCCGCGGCCGTAGGCGAGGCAGAACAGAATCAGCACGTTGACCCAGACCCCGGCGGCGGTGGCGAGCGCGAGGCCCATCACCCCCAGCGGTCCCGTCAGCATCACCTTCAGGCCGACATTGACCGCGACCGCGGTGAGCGAGGCGACGACCGGCGTGCGGCTGTCCTGGCGGGCGTAGAAGCTCGCCACGATGCTGCGGATGAGCACCGCCGCCGGCAGCGCCAGCCCGTAGGCGGCCAGGACCGCGCCGGAGCGGGCCGCCGCCTCCGCGTCGAAGGCGCCGCGCTGGAACAGCGCGGTCATGATCAGGTCGGGCACCAGCAGGAACGCCACCGCGAACGGCGCCGAGAGGGCGAGCGAGAACCCGGTAGCGCGGTTCTGCGCCGCATGCGCCCCGTCCTGGTCGCCCGCGGCGATGCGCCGGCTCATCTCCGGCAGCAGCACCGTGCCGGCGGCGATGCCGATCACCCCGAAGGGCAGCTGGTAGAGCCGGTCGGCGTAGTAGAGCGCCGAGACCGCTCCGGTCGGCAGGAACGAGGCGATGATCGTGTCGGCGAACATCGCGATCTGCACGCCGGCCGAGCCGATCACCGCCGGTCCCAGCATCCGGAAGAACCGGCGCATCCCGGCATCGCGCAGGGTCGGGCGCACCAGCGACGGGGCGAGCCCGGCCCGGCGCGCATCGGCCCAGACCAGCAGGAATTGCAGCACGCCCGACACCGCGACGCCCCAGGCGGCGGCGGTGCCGGCATTCGGGAACAGGAAGGCGAGGGCGAGCGCGGCCAGCAGCGAGACGTTGAGCAGCACCGGGGCCGCCGCGGCGGCGGCGAAGCGCCGTCGGGCGTTCAGGATGCCCGACAGCAGCGTCACCAGGGTGATGAACAGGAGGTACGGGAAGGTGATGCGGGTGAGCGTCACCGCGAGCGCGAATTTCTCCGGCTCGTCGGCGAAGCCGGGCGCCAGCGCCCGCACGATCACCGGCATCAGCGGCAGGGCGAGCGCCAGCAGCGCCACCTGCACCAGCAGCATCAGGGTGAAGACCCGGTCGGCGAAGGCGCGCGCGGCCCCGGCCTCCGCGTCCAGCGCCGCGTAGGTCGGCACGAAGGCGACGTTGAACGCTCCCTCGCCGAAGATGGCGCGGAAGTGGTTCGGCAGCCGGAAGGCCACCACGAAGGCGTCGGCGACCGGTCCGGCGCCCATCACGGCGGCCATGACCACGTCGCGCAGGAAGCCGGTGGCGCGGGAGACCAGCGTCCAGCCGCCGACCGAGAGGATGCTGCGAATCATGCCGTGCTCCATAGCACAGCGTGGCGGTTGCGCGCGGGGCTCACACGGCGCCGGAATACCGGGCGCGCCGCTCGCCGCGGCGATCGTCGCGGACCAGGCGGTCGTGGCCGACCGCCGCCGGGCCGATGCGCTCGGCCACGACGTAGAGCGGGCGTCGCTTCACCTCGGCGAAGATGCGGCCGATATACTCGCCGATGATGCCGAGCGACATCAGCTGCACGCCGGAGAAGAACATCACCGAGACGATCAGCGAGGCGTAGCCCGGCACGTCCGGCCCGCGCAGCAGCGTGTCGGCGACGAAGTAGAGCGCGGCCAGCAGCGCCACGGCGGCGATCGTGCCGCCGAGATAGGTCCAGACCCGCAGCGGCACGGTCGAGAACGAGGTGATGCCGTCGAAGGCGAAGCGGAAGAGCTTGCGGAAGCTCCATTTCGAGCTGCCGTGCTGGCGCTCCTCGACCTGGTAGGGCACCCCGACCGAGCGGAAGCCGATCCAGGAATACAGGCCCTTCGAGAACCGGGCCCGCTCGGGCAGCGAGCGCAGCACCTCGACGCCCTTGCGGTCGATGAGCCGGAAGTCGCCGGCGCCCTCCGGCAGCGGCATCTCGCCGAAGCGGGCGAAGAGCCGGTAGAACAGCCGGGCGAAACCGCGCCGCATCGCGCTCTCGTCGTCGCGGTCGGTGCGCTGGGCGTAGACCATCACGTTGCCCTCGCGCCAGCGCTCCCAGAAGGCCGCGATCAGCTCGGGCGGGTGCTGCAGGTCGGCATCCATGATCACCACGGCGCGGCCCTCGGCATGGTCGAGCCCGGCCGCGATGGCGATCTCCTTGCCGAAGTTGCGGCTGAACGAGACCGCGCCGATGCGGGGCTCCGCGGCGTGGTGGGCCGCCACCACGGCGGCGGTGTCGTCGTGGCTGCCGTCGTCGACGAACACCACCTCCCAGGCCGGCGTCAGCCGCTCCAGCACCGGCGTGAGGCGCGCGAGCAGCGGGGCGACGTTGGCGCTTTCGTTGAAGACCGGTATGACGACGCTCAGGTCGACCGGCGCGGGGTGTGCGAACAGCTCCACGGTGCTGTCCCTCGTTTCGGTGTCGCGCCGCGGCGCGAGCCGGCGGCGATCGGTCATCGGGCCGGTGCAGGGCACCGGCGGCTCATGCGCGAGATCTAAGCCATGCTTCCTGAACGGCGCCCGGTCGTGCTCTGCGCCGACGATTACGGCCTGAGCCCGGGCGTCAGCCGGGGCATCCTCGAGCTGGCGCGGGAGGGCCGCATATCAGCCACCGGGTCGATGACCAACATCCCGGCCTTCCGCACGGACGCTCCGCCGCTGCGGGAGCTCGCCGGCACGGTCGGCCTCGGCCTCCATCTCACCCTGACGGCGGGGGCGCCCCTCGGCGCGATGCCGCGCGTCGCGCGGCACGGGCGCCTGCCGCCGCTCGGCCGGATCCTGTTCGCGAGCCTGTCGGGCCGCCTGCCGACATCCGAGATCCGCGGCGAGATCGAGCGCCAGCTCGACGCCTTCGCGCAGGCGATGGGCCGGCTGCCGGATTTCATCGACGGGCACCAGCACGTCCACGTCCTGCCCGGCGTGCGCGGCGCGCTGCTCGCGGCTCTTGCGGCGCGGCGCTGGCGCGGCTGGCTTCGCGATCCCGGCGATCGTCCGGCGGCGATCCGGGCCCGCCCGCAGGCCCGCAAGGCGGCCGTCGTCGCGGGGCTCGGGCTCGGCTTTGGCGCGGCGGCCCGGCGGGCGGGGTTCGCCACCAATCGCGGCTTCTCCGGCTTCTCGGACTTCGCCGAGGGCGACGGGTTCGCGGACGCCTTCGAGCGGAGCTTCCGGGCGCTGGGGCCCGCCCCGGTGGTGATGTGCCATCCGGGCGAGGTCGACGAGGCCCTGCGCGCCCTCGATCCCGTGGTGGCGAGCCGGCCGCGCGAACTCGCCTATCTCGGCTCCGACCGCTTCGCGGCGTTCCTGGAGCGGGAGGGCCTGCGGCTCGTGCCGGGCCCCGCGGCATAGAAAAGCCCCCTCGCCCGGGCGGGGAGGGGGCTCTCGACTTTCGACGATCAGGCGCCGATCAGGCGATCGCCTCGCCGTACATCTTCTCGACGTGCTCCCAGTTCACCAGGTTCTCGATAAACGCCTTGAGGTAGTCGGGACGACGGTTGCGGTAGTCGATGTAGTAGGAGTGCTCCCACACGTCGACGCCGAGGATCGGCTTGGCGCCGTGCACCAGCGGGTTCTCGCCGTTGGGGGTCTTCATGATCTCGAGCTTGCCGTTCTTCACGGCGAGCCAGGCCCAGCCCGAGCCGAACTGCGACACGCCGGCCTGGATGAAGTCGGCCTTGAACTTGTCGGTGCCGCCGAGGTCCTCGGCGATCTTCTTCTCGATTGCGCCCGGGATGGCGCCGCCGCCGTTGGGCTTCATCCACTGCCAGAAGTGGATGTGGTTGTAGTGCTGGCCGGCATTGTTGAACAGCGGCTGGTTCTGGCCGTAGGAGGCCTTCACCACCTCCTCGACGCTCTTGCCGGCGAGCTCCGAGCCCTCGAGCAGCTTGTTGCCGGTGTCGACGTAGGCCTTGTGGTGCTTGTCGTGGTGGAACTCCAGGGTCTCCTTCGACATGTAGGGCTGCAGCGCGTCGTAGGCGTAGGGAAGTTCGGGCAGCGTGAAGGCCATGGCGTGTCTCCGGATCGCTCGGGTCCTCGCGGCGCTTCCCGGGGAAGCCGCCGCGTCACCCGCGTCTACCTAAGTCGGCCTCGCGCCGGCGGCAACGCCGCTCGGCCCAACCCGGCGCCGCCGTCCAGGCCTTTGGCGGCTCGGGGCAGGCCGTAGAGGGCCGTTCAAGCGTGGCGATTTTGCAAATGCGGCCCGCACCTTTAAGCCTATCGCGCGGGCGGGCGGGGCGACGGCTCCCGGCCGACCGTCCGGCTGTCCCCGATCGCCCGCCGGGATCGACCCGCTTCGTGCCGCCACCTCCGAGAATCCGATGATCGTTGCGTTGTCCGTGCTCGCCCTCCTGATGCTGATCGGCGGCCTCGCCGCGATGGTCCAGGGCATTCCGTTCATCCGGCTCGAGGTCGGCTGGACCATGGTGATCGCCGGCACGGTCGGGGCGAGCGGGGGCGCGGTGCTGCTCGGCCTCGCGGCCGTGGTCGCCCGGCTCGGGCGCATCGAGCGCGCCCTGCGGTCCGACCGGGCGGCCGCGCCGCTCGCCGCGGCGCCGGCCTTCCCCGAGCCCCCCGCCCCGGTCCGCCCGGCCCGCAGCGAGCCGGTGATGCCGCCGATCCCGACCATGCCGCTGCCGGCGCAGGATGCGTCCGCCGTGCAGGAGCCGCACGCGTCCGGACCGGGTCATGCCGCCGCCCTCGCGGCCGGGGCCGCCACGGTGGGGCTGGCGGTGGGCGAACTCCGCCTGCGGCGGGCCGACGACGCCGACCCGATCCTGCCGCACGAGCCGACCGCGCCGGACGCCATGCCCCGGGAGCCCGCGCTCCACGTAGCGCCGGTCGCGCATCCGGAGTCCGCTGCGCACGAGGCGCCGCCATCGGCCGCCGAGACCGCTCAGGCTTCGGAGGTCGGCCCCGCCGAGCCCGTGCGGCAAGACTCCGTGGTCCAGGAGTCCGCTTATCAGGAACCCGCTCCCCCGGAGCACCACGAGCCGGCGCCGCCGGTCGTCGACGTCCCGACCGTCGCGGAATTGCCTCAGCCCGAGATCGCATCGAGCCCCGACGCGGCTCCGGTCCCCGAGCCCGCGGCCGGCCCTCATGACACTGCGGTCGCCGAGGAGCCCGCGGTCGCAGAGCACGCCCCCGAGGAGCCGGCGGGCAAGACGGTGATCGGCACCTACGATGCCGGCGACAACACCTACACGATGTATGCCGACGGCACGATCGACGCCGAGACGCCGGCCGGGCGCTTCCACTTCGCGTCGATCGAAGAGCTGAAGGCGTTCCGCAGCGCCGGCGGCGAGGGCGCGGCCCGCAGCGCCTGACGGCGCCGGCATTTCCCGGGATGAACCGGATGCCGGTTCGTCCTGAAGAATGCGGCAGGATCAGGGGCCTGCCGCATCGGCCTGTCGCCGGCGCGCCTGCACAACGACTGTCGCCATGATCGTCGTCATGCCGGCAGCCCGACCTTCGGCCGAAGGCCGTCCCCTGATCCACGACGATCGACGCGAGGGTCGCACGCGATCCGGGAATGGGTCGGGCCGCGAGGGTCTGCGTTGTTTAGCGCGCACCCGCCGCCGTCCTGTGGCTTGCGATCGGTGGTGGCGCGATCGGAATATGCTCGATCGCGAAGCTCGGCCAGTTCGACATCCCGACGAGCCGTTCGTTTCGCTCCGGATCTGCAAGGCCTCAACCGCTGCGAGATGCCCTTCTCACCGAAGCGACACCGTCCCACCGGGGTGCCGCCAGATCTTCCCGTCGAGTTCTAGCTCCATCAGCAGGCTCTGTGCGACCCGCGCCGGCAAGCCGGCCTGCCGGGCCAGGGCGTCGACCGGGACCGGCGACGGGCCGAGCAGTTCGAGCAGGATGGTCCGGTCGTCGCGCGGAGCCGGCTGCGGCGGGCCTTCCTCGAACGGCGGGTGTGCCGGCTCGGCCGCCATGGCGATGACCGGTTCCGCCGAGAAGTCGATCTCGTCCCAGTAGAGTGCCGGTTCCGCCCGGTCCGCCGCGTCCTCGGCCCCGGTCTCCGGCGCGGGCCCGCCGATCAGCGGCGTCAGGACCGCCATGACGTGCTCGGGCGCGGCGCACAGCGTGGCGCCGTCGCGGATGAGGTCGTTGGTGCCCTCGGCCCGCGGATCGAGGGGCGAGCCCGGCACGGCGAAGACCTCGCGGCCCTGTTCGAGGGCGAAGCGGGCGGTGATGAGCGAGCCGGAGCGGCGCGCCGCCTCGACCACGATCGTGCCGAGGGACAGCCCTGAGATGATGCGGTTGCGGCGGGGGAAATCGCGCCCCCGCGGCTCCCAGCCCATCGGCATCTCGGCGACGATCGCGCCTCCGGAATCGAGGATGCGCGCGACCAACTCCTCGTGCTCGGACGGATAGATCCGGTCGTGTCCGCCGGCCAGCACCGCGACGGTGCCGCTCTGGAGCGTCGCCTTGTGGGCCCTTGCATCGACGCCGCGGGCCAATCCGGAGACGATCACCAGCCCCTCGTGGCCGAGCGCGTGCGACAGCCGCTCGGTGAAGGTGAGGCCGGCGGCGGACGCGTTGCGCGAGCCGACGATGGCGACGGCGGGGCGCCTGAGGCAGGCGGCGTCGCCGCGCAGGCCGATGAGCGGCGGCGCGTCCGCCGTGGCCTGGAGCGGCAGGGGGTACTCCGCCTCGCCCATCGCCACGAACCGGGCGCCGAGGCGGGCGGCCGCCGCGATCTCGCGCTCGGCCTCGGCCTTGGTGGCGACCCGGATCGGCTTGCCCCGGGCCTTGGCGAGGTCCGGCAGGGCCTTGAGCGCGGCGCCCGCCCCGCCGAAGCGGTTGACCAGCCCCCGGAAGGTGCGCGGGCCGACCCCCTCGGAGCGGATCAGCCGGAGCCAGTCGAGGCGCTGCGCGTCGCTTAACTGCAAGACCCAACTCCCCTCGAAGGTCCATCGAACCTTGGGTGAGGGTCGGTGTCAGACCTTCAGCCCTTCTGGCCGATGCGCCCCTCCGTGCCTGCGGCGAGGCGGCGGATATTGGGCGCGTGCTTCCACCATAGCAGCAGGGCGAGCACGCAGAACAGCACCGCGAGGCGCCCCTGACCGAACGCCCACAGGGCGAGCGGGGTGGCGGCCGATGCCGCGAGCGCCGAGGCCGAGGAGTAGCGCAGCAGGAAGGCGAGGCCGAGCCAGACCGCGGCGAAGACCAGGACCCCGAGGGGAAACAGACCGAGCAACACGCCGATGAAGGTGGCAACACCCTTGCCGCCCTTGAAGCCGAGCCAGACCGGGAAGAGATGGCCGAGGAACGCGCCGAGCCCGGCGGCGAGTGCCGCGTCCGGTCCGCCGAGGCGCGCGGCGAGGAGCACTGCGGCGGTGCCCTTGAGCGCGTCGCCGACGAGCGTCGCGGCCGCCAGCCCCTTGCGGCCGGTGCGCAGCACGTTGGTGGCGCCGATATTGCCCGAGCCGATCGCCCGCACGTCGCCGAGGCCGGCCAGGCGCGTCAGGATCAGCCCGAAGGGAATCGCGCCGAACAGGTAGCCGACGGCGAGCCAGAGGGCGATCTGGGTCCAGTCCGGCGTCATCGGCCCGTCTCCTCGCCGCGATGGACGATGCGGCCGGCCACCATGGTCAGCGCGGCCTGGCCCTGCAGCCGCGCCTCGTCGAAGGGCGAATTCTTCGAGCGCGACTTCAGCCGGCGCTTGTCGAGCACGTAGGGCGCGTCCGGATCGACCAGCACGAGGTCGGCGGGGGCGCCGGGCGCGAGGCGCCCGGTCTCGCGCCCGAGCACCCGCGAGGGCGCGGCCGAAAGGGCGGCGAGGAGGCGGGGCAGCGAGACGTCGCCGGCATGGACCAGGCGGAGGGCGGCGGCGAGCAGCGTCTCGATGCCGAGCGCCCCGTCGGCGGCCTCGGCGAAGGGCAGGCGCTTGGTCTCGACGTCCTGCGGGTTGTGATCGGAGACGATCACGTCGATCACGCCCTCGTTCAACGCCGCCACCACCGCCTGCCTGTCCTGCTCGGTCCGCAGCGGCGGCGAGAGCTTGCAGAAGGTGCGGTAATGGCCGATGTCGTTCTCGTTCAGAACCAGGTTGTTGACCGAGACGCCGCAGGTGACCGGAAGTCCCGCCTCCTTGGCGCGTCGTACGATCTCGACCGAATCGGCGCACGAGATCATCGCGGCGTGGTAGCGCCCGCCGGTGAGGCGCACGAGGCGGATGTCGCGCTCGAGCAGGATCGTCTCGGCCTCCCGCGGGATGCCGTGGAGCCCCAGCCGCGAGGCCATCTCGCCCTCGTTCATCACCCCGTCGCCGACGAGCGTCGGCTCCTCGACGTGCTGCATCAGCAGAACGCCGAAATCGCGGGCGTAGGTCAGCGCGCGACGCATCACCTGGGCGTTGGTGACCGCCTTGAGCCCGTCCGTGAAGGCGACGGCGCCGGCCTCGGTCAGAAGCCCGAACTCGGTCATCACCTGGCCGGCGAGGCCCTTGGTGATGGCGGCGGCGGGCAGCACGTGGATGCTGGCGGTGTCGCGGGCACGCCGCAGCACGAAGTCGACGATCGCCGGCTCGTCGATCGGCGGGTTGGTGTCGGGCATGCAGACCAGGGTGGTGACGCCGCCCGCGGCCGCCGCCGCGCTGGCGCTCGCCAGGGTCTCGCGGTGCTCGGCCCCGGGCTCGCCCACGAAGGCGCGCAGATCGACGAGACCGGCGGTCAGCACCTGCCCACCGCACTCGATCACTTCCGCGCCCTCGGGCACGGAAGCGGGCGTTCCCCAGTGGATGTCGGCGATGCGATCGTCGCGGACGAGCACCGCGCCGGGGCCTTCGCGGCCGGTCGCGGGGTCGATCAGGTGGGCGTTGGTGAGGAGGAGTGTGGTCATGGATCAAGCCGCTCGGAGTGCGGGGGCGTAGAGGAGCGTCGCTCGACTACGGCGAGTATGGTGTCGAGCGCGAGTTGGGGATTGCCGAGGAAGGCGTCGTTCGTGAACCGCCTGATCTCGAAAGATTGGCTGCGGAGCCAGGCATCCCGGGCAGCGTCTCGCTTGCGGCGCTCGACCGTGTCGTGCGGCTCCCCGTCGAGTTCGACGATCAGGCGGGCGGAAGGGTAGAGGAAGTCAACGATGTAGGGGGTGATGGGGACCTGCCGCTTGAACTTGTGGCCGGAGAGGCGGCCGGCGCGGACTTGGCTCCAGAACAGGGCTTCGGTGCGTGTGGAAAGGGAGCGCCGATCCTTTGCGAAGTCTCTGAGACGGTCGGGGACCGGATTGCGCTTCTCCTGCTCCACCCGCCTCTCCTCTTAAGCTCGCCGCCCTCGACCCCTCCCCCCTCCGCGGGGGAGGGTGCCCCGCGGATGCGGGGCGGGAGAGGGGACGCCGCTTCCGGAGAAGTCGCGACCGTGGTGAGGGGCG
>NZ_JACWCT010000173.1 GCF_016613415.1 Methylobacterium ajmalii
CGGGTGGTGCTGGCCGGCCGAGGCGAGCCGGTGGCACTCGGGGACGTCCGCGCCGTCCGCCTGGCCGCTCGCTGCCGCGGGCGCGTCGGCGGGGCCGGCTGCGGGCCGATGCTGGGCGTGCGGGTCGGCGGGGGCCTGATCGACGGCGGCGTGGTCGGCCGCGGCGTGGCGCTGCATCGTGCACGGCGCCGCCGGGGCGATGGCCACGGCCATCGCCAGCACCGCGAGCAACATTGCGCGAAGAACTGCCAAGGACCCAGAGACCCTCTCTTACCCAGGCCGATCCTTGCACAGGCCGCCAATATCGGCAACGCACGAACACTTCTGCTGTTGGTGGAGCGTCCGAAGCCGTTTCCTGGCGATTTGAGGCTGCCAGCCAATCGCCCCTGCCGCGCACGCCCCCCATCCTGCCCGCGTGGTCGCCGCCGTCCCGGCTCGGGGGAGCCCGCCACCGGCGCGAGTGCCGTGCGGGACCGCGCGACCTCAGTACCGGCGCACCAGCGGCGCCTGCTCGGCCGGGGCGGTCGCGGCCCATGGTGCCCAGCGCAAGCCGAGCTTCACGTCGTGCGAATCGACGTTCTTGAAGGTCAGCGCCTCGCAAGACCCGCACTGGCCGGCATAGTTGTAGACCGTGCCGGTCTTTCCGTCTCCGAGATTGAGGTAGCGGTATGCGAGCTCGACCGTGAAGTTCGGGCTCACCTCGTAGCCGACACCCGCGTGCAACGCCCACGCAAGGTTCGTCTTCGAGCCTGCCTTCGCGTAGGCCAGGCCCTGCGTGACGACGTTCGTGTCCTTGAAATTGTCGAGCGTAAGCCGCACCGCGCCGACGCCGGCGCCCAGGAACGGCGTGAGGCCGTACCAATTGCCGAGATCGACGTAGCCGTTGAGAAGCACGGCCAATTCACGTTTCGACGCGGTGTACTCGTCGGTGCCGTAACCGAGCGGCAGTCTCGCGTCGCGGTAGCGTTCAAGCCCGGTGAACGCAGCGGCGCTGCGATACTCGCCTGCGACGTCGGCCCGAAACCACCGGCCGAAGCGGTAGCCGGCGCCGACGCCCGCGAGCGGGGCGCCCGCGAAACCGAGATTGACCTTCTCGATCGTCCCGAGCGCGTCCAGGCTGTTGGAGAGCCGTTCCACGGATTGGTTGCTGAAACCGATGTCGCCGCGGAGGTAAAAGCCGGAAACCTCGGCCTCCGGCGCGAGTGCTCCGCGCAGGTCCGGCAGCGGCGCGACCGGCGGCAGGTCGGCCGCGTGTGACGGCGCCACGAACGTTGCGGAGATCAGGCCGAAGCCGAGCAGCCCGAGCGTTCTCACGATGCAACCCATTCCACCCATTGTCCAGTCCTTCA
Organism: Methylobacterium ajmalii; assembly: GCF_016613415.1. Classification (GTDB taxonomy): domain Bacteria; phylum Pseudomonadota; class Alphaproteobacteria; order Rhizobiales; family Beijerinckiaceae; genus Methylobacterium; species Methylobacterium ajmalii. The sequence goes on from NZ_JACWCT010000173.1 coordinate 1,350, forward strand.
CCCACAGTCCTCTTTACCTAACCCTCCCACCGCATGGTTGATTTCCCCTTAATTACCCCGCAGGGGTAATTGCTGAAGGGCTGCCGCCATTGACGGCGGAAGATGAGGTTTTTAAGGGTAAGGCGTGCACGTAGTGCCTGAAGACGCGGTTATGCGCGTCCGGACAGGCTTCAAACGCCCTGCGTTCCGGGGGATTCGCGGTCCGGCCATGCCGATTACCCCTTAGGGGTGTGCGACCGTGCCCCGCCGCTCGTGCGTTACTTGCTCCCGAAGGGGGAGTTCAACGGCAGGAAACCAGCAGGAAGGGATGCGCGATGCTCAGACGAGTTCTCCACATCTCCGCACTCGCCCTGGCCTTGGCCCCGACCGGGGCAGGTGCCGTGGGCTTTCGGATGTCACGGCCACCCTACGGTGGGGCATCCGACATCGGTTCGACCACCAGCCTCGCACCGACCGGCAGGACAATCCGGGTACATTACAGCCCAGTCTTTCTCGGCTGCGTTTATTCCTATCACGAGTGCGAGCACCTCGCCCATTCCCGTGGCTTCTACAACCACTTCACGCGTCATGATCACGGCACGTGTCACCATGGCCCCTCATATGCTTGCTTCGGCCAATAGAACCGGACGGAGCGCTCGTTTGCATCACGGGACCAGTGCGTGCGCCGACGGCTTCAAGGGGGTTGGTACATCTATCTGGGTCTCCCGTGCCGTTCGGCCTGAACTTACATCGGGCAAGCCGGTCCGGGCGCGTCGTTGCCGGGTGGCGCCGGCAAGTCTAGAAGGGCGCGTCCGGCCCGAGCCGGTGGGCCGAGGGACGACCGCCGCGTCGTGTCCTTCGGCTGGCCGCTTGGATCGAGGATTAGCGGCGCGACCCTGCCGTTTTGCCGGAGGTCGCCACGCGAGGGCGGTCGCCTCTTCGACCGCACAGTCCCAAGGCCGCCGTCTCGGCGCGGCGCCCGGTTCGGGTGCCCCGGTTCGAACCAGATGTTGGCTGGGCTCGCGACGACCGCGACGTTGTGGGCCCCTGCGTCCAGCCACAGCGGTGGGTGGGCCCCGGGTTAGGAAGACCAGCACCGCCGCCAGTGCCGTCGCGCTCCCGTTGGTTAACCTACGTCGATGTCTCAGGGTCGGCATCGTCACCGCACCCAATCCTCACCTCGACGAGATCGTCGATGTCGCTTGCCTCGGTAGCCCTCGACAGGAACCGCCTCGGCTCCTCCGCCTGTGGCGGACGTTGCCGAATTGGCACAAGCAGGCCAATGTTCCGCTCTCGTTGACGATGGCGACGGCGGTGCACGGGCCGCCCCCGCAAGACACGCCGTCGTCCGCGTCGTGCTCGAAGGTCAAAGCCGCAGCGTTCCGGTCGACCTCGGCCAAGAATCCCCCCGCTTGCCACGGTGGCGTGCCGCCATGCCCGGCTAGACGGCCTGCCCACCGCGAAACCGCGCGAAGGTGTTGCGCCCGTGAGGGCCGAACAGCACCACCTCGTAGGTGGCCGGTTCCACCCCTTCGACCTCCATGCCGGGCGAGCCGACCGGCATGCCGGGCACGGCGAGGCCGGTGCCGGCAGGCTTCTCCACCAGCAGCCGCTTGATGGCCGACGCGGGCACGTGCCCCTCGATGACGTAGCCGCCGACCTGGGCCGTGTGGCACGAGGCCAGCTCCCGAGGCACCCCGAGCCTCGCCTTGACCGGGTTCACGGGGGCGTTCACGACCTGGACGCGAAAACCCTCGGCGCGCAGGTGCTTGACCCAGGCCTCGCAGCAACCGCAGCTCGGGTCCTTCGTGGCGACGACTTCCGGCAGATCCTCCGCCCGCGCCGCCTGTACGCCGGCGGCCGCCAGGCCGAGGACCACGATGCGTCGGGACGGCCGGAAAAGTTTGCTCATAACCAACTCCTGTCTGCTCACGGCCGCCGGGACGGCCCGTCCAGCCACGCTCACTCGGCGGCCCGGGGGAGGCCCGCGTGCACGGCGGCCAATCCTACGTGCCGAAGGGCCAGCCTTCGTCCCTTCACGAGCCCGTAGATGGCCGGGATCACGACGAGGGTCAGCACGGTCGAGGAGACCATGCCGCCGATCATGGGCACCGCGATCCGCTGCATGATCTCCGACCCCGCGCCGGTGCTCCAGAGGATGGGCAGCAGGCCCGCCATGATGGCGACGACCGTCATCATCTTCGGGCGCACCCGCTCGACCGCGCCCACCATGATGGCTTGGTACAGGTCCGCGCGCGTGCTCTCCCGCCCGGCGGCCAGGGCGGCAGCCCGCCGCTCGTCCCAGGCATGGTCGAGGTAGACCAGCATGATCACGCCGGTCTCCGCGGCAACGCCGGCGAGCGCGATGAATCCCACCGCCACCGCGACCGACATGTTGAAGCCCATCCACCACATCAGCCACACCCCGCCGACCAGGGCGAAGGGCAGGGACAGCATGACGATGAGCGTCTCGGTCAGGCGCCGGAAGTTGAGGTAGAGGAGCAGGAAGATGACGAGCAGGGTCACGGGCACCACGATCTTCAGCCTGGCCTCCGCCCGCTCCAGGTACTCGAACTGCCCGCTCCACTGGATGCTCATGCCCTGCGGGAGCTGGACCTCCTTGGCGACCGCGTCCCGGGCCTCGGCGACGTAGCCGCCGAGATCGCGCCCGGCCAGGTCGACGAAGATGTAGACCGCGAGCTGCCCGTTCTCGGTGCGGATCGAGGTCGGCCCCCGGGTCAGCTGGACCTTGGCCACCTCGCCGAGCGGAACCGTACCGCCGGCCGGCAACGGCACCTGCACTTCGGTGGCGATGGATTGCGGATTTGAACGGAAGGCGCGCGGGTAGCGCACGTTGACGGTGTAGCGCTCGCGGCCCTCGACCGTGTTCGTGACGCTCTCGCCTCCCAGCGCCGTCGCGATGACGTCCTGCACGTCCCCGACCATCAGGCCGTAGCGCCCGAGCGCCTCCCGGTCCGGCGTGATGTCGAGGAAGTAGCCGCCGATGACCCGCTCCGCGTAGGCGCTCGACGTGCCCGGCACGTTGCGCACGACCGCCTCGACCTGCCGGGCGACCTTCTCCATCTCGGTCAGGTCGGTGCCGTAGATCTTGATGCCGACCGGCGTGCGGATGCCGGTCGAGAGCATGTCGATGCGGGCCCGGATCGGCTGCGTCCAGGCATTCGACACGCCGGGGAACTGCAGGGCCTTGTCCATCTCGGCCTTGAGGCTCGCCAGCGTCACGCCGGGACGCCACTCCGCCTTCGGCTTCAGGGTGATGATGGTCTCGAACATCTCGGTGGGGGCGGGGTCCGTCGCCGTCGAGGCGCGCCCCGCCTTGCCGTAGACGGAGGCCACCTCCGGGAAGGACTTGATGATGCGGTCCTGGGTCGCCAGCAGCTCCCCGGCCTGGGTCACCGAGATGCCCGGCAGGGTCGTGGGCATGTACATCAGGGTGCCCTCGTTCAGGTCTGGCATGAACTCGGAGCCGAGTTGGCGGGCCGGCCAGATGGTCAGGCCGAGCGCCGCCACCGCCAGCAGGATGGTCAACACCTTGGCCCGGAGCACGACCCTGATGACCGGGCGGTAGACCCAGATCAAGAGGCGGTTCAGCGGGTTGCGGTGCTCGGGGACGATGCGCCCGCGCACGAACAGCACCATGAGGGCCGGCACCAGGGTGACCGACAGGACCGCCGCGGCGGCCATGGCGAAGGTCTTGGTGAAGGCGAGCGGCCCGAACAGGCGCCCCTCCTGGCTCTCCAGGGTGAAGATCGGCAGGAAGCTCACCGTGATTACCAGGAGGGAGAAGAACAGCGAGGGGCCGACCTCGGCCGCGGCCTCCACCAGGATCTCGACACGGGGCTTCCCCTGGGGCGCCCGCTCCAGGTGCTTGTGGGCGTTCTCGATCATGACGATGGCGGCGTCGATCATGGCCCCGACCGCGATGGCGATGCCGCCCAGCGACATGATGTTGGCGCCGATCCCGAGGAGATGCATCGCGCCGAGCGCCATCAGGATGCCGACCGGCAGCATCAGGATGGCCACCAGCGCGCTGCGCAGGTGCAGCAGGAACACGATGCAGACGAGCGCCACAATGACGCTCTCCTCGACCAGGGTGTGCTTCAGGGTGTCGATGGCTGCCTCGATCAGCTGTGAGCGGTCGTAGACCGGCAGGATCTCGGTGCCCTTCGGCAGGCTCGCGGCGACCTCGGTCAGGCGACGCTTGGCGCCCTCGATGACGTTGAGGGCGTTGGCGCCGAAGCGCTGCAGGATGATGCCGCCCGCGACCTCGCCCTCGCCGTTCAGCTCGGTGATGCCGCGCCGCTCGTCCGGCCCGAGCTCGACCCGGGCGATGTCCCGCACCCGCAGCGGGGTGCCGGCCTCGGTCTTCAGCACGATGTTCTCGATGTCGGCGACGCTCTTCAGGTAGCCGCGCCCGCGCACCATGAACTCGAACTCGGAGAGCTCGACCGTGCGGCCGCCGACATCCGCGTTGCTCGACCGGATCGCCTCCCGGAGCCTGCTGAGCGGGATGCCCTGGGCGCGCAGGCGGTTCGGATCGACGACGACGTTGTACTGCTTCACGAAGCCGCCGACGCCCGCGACCTCGGCCACGCCCTCGGCGCGCGAGGCCCCGAAGCGCACCACCCAGTCCTGAAGCGAGCGCAGCTCGGCGAGCGTCTGCTGCTTGGCAACGATGGCGTACTGGTAGACCCAGCCCACCCCCGTCGCGTCGGGCCCGAGCGTCGGCGTCACGCCGGTCGGCAGGCGCTTGCCGGCCGCGCTCAGGTATTCGAGCACGCGCGAGCGGGCCCAGTACGGGTCGGTGCCGTCCTCGAAGATGACGTAGACGAACGAGACCCCGAAGAAGGAGAAGCCGCGTACCACCTTCGACTTCGGAACCGTCAGCATGGCGGTGGTCAGCGGGTAGGTGACCTGGTCCTCGACGACCTGGGGCGCCTGCCCCGGGTACTCGGTGTAGACGATGGTCTGCACGTCCGAGAGGTCCGGGATAGCATCGAGCGGCAGGGTGCGCACGCTGTAGAGACCGGCCGCCACCACGAAGACGGTCCCGATCAGCACCAGGACGAGGTTGCGGGCCGACCAGCCGATGAGGCGCGCGATCATTCTGGCTTCTCCTCGGCCTGCGCCCGCGGCTCGGTGGGGGGCTTGGGCGCCGCCATGCTCTGCAGCGCCGCCTTCAGGTTGCTCTCCGCGTCGATCAGGAAGTTGGCCGCGGTCACGACTTGCTCGCCGGCCTGCACGCCCTCGCGGATCTCGGTGTACCCCTCGCCGCGGGCGCCGACCTTGACCTCGCGCGGCTCGAAGCGGCCCTCGCCCTTGTCGACGAGCACGACCTGGCGCGCGCCCGTGTCGATGATGGCATCGTTCGGGACCGCGACGACGGGCTTCGTCGCCCCGGTCCCGATCTCGACGTCGGCATACATATCGGGCAGGAGCACCCCGTCGGGGTTCGGCAATTCGACCCGCACGCGGGTGGTGCGGGTTTGGGCGTTCACCTGCGGGTAGATCAGCCCGACCTTACCGGCGAAGCTACGCCCGGGCAGCGAGCGCACGCGCACGCTGACGGGCTGGCCAACCTTGACGCTGCCGAGGTCGTACTCGGGTACCTCGGCCAACACCCACATCGTCGAGATGTCGCCGATCCGGAACAGGGTGTCGCCGGCCGCAGCCTTCATGCCCTCGATGGCAGTGCGCTGCAGGACGAGGCCGTCCCGGGGCGCGGACCAAGTGATGGCCATCGGCACCTTCCGGGTCCGCTCCATCTCGTTGATCACCTCCTCCGAGACGTTCAGGTTCTGCAGGCGCCGCCGGGCCCCGTCGAAGCCGGGATTGGCGATGAGCTGGGCGGCGGCCGCGTTGATCTCGGGCGAGTAGACGTGGACCAGGGGCTGGCCCTTCCGCACCCGGTCGCCCGTCGTCACGTTCTCGACGTGGTCGACGTAGGCATCCGAGCGTGTCGCCACGACGGTGACGCGCCGCTCGTCGAGCGTGACGGTGCCGGGGACCCGCACCGGTCGGCTGACGACGCGACGTTCGGCCCGCTCGGTGCGCACGCCGGTGCGCTGGACCTTGCCGGGCGAGATCTTGACGGTGTTCCCGTCCTCGGCCTCGCCCTCGTAGACGGGGAGGTAGTCCATCCCCATCGAGTCCTTCCTCGGCACCGGCGAGGTGTCGGGCAGGCCCATCGGGTTGCGGTAGTAGAGGATCTTCCGGCCCACGGCCGGGGGCGCGGCGTAGGTGGCGTTCGCCGTGGCTTCCTTCGCCGCCGCGGGCCGCGGCTCGAAGTCGACATCCTCGCCGACATGCACCGGAAGGTAGTCGCGTCCGTCGGGCGTCCGCGCCGGGGCGAGCGCGTAGGCCGCCTTTCCGTCGGGGTCACGGTAGTAGAGCACGGGCGCATCCGCGGCCGCGGCCGGCTTCGCGTCGCGACCGACGAGCAGACCGGAGACCGAGGCTGGGAACCATGCCGGCAGGGGCCATCCCGCCTCGCCGGCCTTCAGCCCGGCGAGGGCGCCGCCGCCGACGGCGAGGGGCAGGAGAACGAGGGCCGCGACCCACGCCTTCGCCTGGCCGCCCGGGTGCGCGCGGTCACGTCGCCGCGCCAGGTGGATCGGTGTCGTCTGGTCCATCACTCGACGGCCCTGAGCACGAGTTGGTCTTGGACTGTGCCGGTCTCGCCCGGCACCTTCGCGGCCAGCGAGAGGCGCCAGCGGCCATCCATCGCCAGATTGGCCCTGAAGGCGTAGATGCCCGGCTCCGGGCTCGCCTCTGGCTTCATCTTACCCGTCATCGTCGGCATCCCGTCGGGTGCCATGTCGAGGCGTCGGGCGTAGACAAGCGCGTCGGCCACGGGCTTGCCGGCGCGCTTGTCGAGCAGACGCACCCTGAGTGTCGCCTCGCCCGATTTAGTCTCGGGATCCAGGAGCTCGAAGGAATAATCCTTGAGGTTTGGGGGCATGAGTGGCGCGCCCTTGGGCAGCCACGCCGCGACCGGTTCCGGAAGCCGTGCCGCGACCGCGCCGGGAATGACCCATGCGCCGCGCGCGAGCCCGTAGCCGGCGCCGGCTCCCGCTAGGGCTGCTACGATGAGGACGAGCCCGAGCAGGAGCCAAGCGCCTCGCACTGCCGGCCGGTCCTCCTGGTAAGCATCGAAAAAATCCTCCCGGCCCGTCATGGCGCCATCCTTGGGACTGAGAGGATGGGGAGACGGGCCGCGCGTGGCTCGGGGCGTGCGGGATGCGCCGGGGCAGGACCCGGCCGCGGGGATGCGGGATGTTCGGTGAACACGGGGATGATCCTGTTCCGGAGCGTCTGGATGCGGGAGCCCGACCGTTCGGGCCGCCGCGGCGCGGCGGTGCGCGAAGGCTGCCGTGCATGCTCATGCACGGGGCGGCACCGCTCTCGGGCGTGCTCAGGAACGCGGTTTGGGAGGGGGGGGCTGCGGGGCTGCGGCCAAACTCGGCCCGATATGGTCCTGCCGAACGGGCAGGAGGACCGGAGCGACCGGGCCGCCATCGGCAGGCGGGGAGGGCAGGATCCCCGGCACGATCTTCGCGGCGCAGGCCGCCGCGAAGGGGCAGGCCTTGGTGTCGCGGCAGTCCGGGCCCGAGGGCTCGGGATCGCAGCACGGCATGTCGTCGGGCATCGGCGCGACGTGTGGCGTCGTGACGCCACCTTGCTGAGCGACCATGCCCCGCTGAACGCCGTCGCCCACGAAGGCGCGCGCCTGCGCGGGGGCGACGGACGCCCCGGCGATCAGGCCGAGCACGGCGAGGGCCGTGAGCAGGCGCGCTATGGTGGATCGGATCGACATCCGCTCCCAAGATCCCACTGATCGGGGGCTTTGCCTAGCCCCGGACGCGCCGGGCTCGCGACGAGTCCGGCGAATACAAGTTCGCGGGTGCGGGCCCACGGGTTACAGCCGCTCCCGCAACGTGCCCGACGTTGATTAGAACGCGGGTCCACCCGAAGTGGTGCCGAGGTTCTGGGCCGCGGCGGGACGCTCGGGGAACTGGGCATTTCCGCGCGTGCTGCTCCTCAGGTCCCGTCCCTGGAGATCACGCCCCTCCCAAACGCGGCCGAGGCTGCCCGTCACCTCGGGCGCGGCTCCCGTTGGGCCTTCCAGGACGCTCCAGCCCGCCGAGGGAACGGCCTCGCCGGTCAGCCGCGGATGCGCCCAAGCGCCGCCCGTCATGATCGTGGAGGCCGCCAGGGCAGCAAGGATGTACTTCATCGAATGCTCCATCGTCGTTTGCGTATGCCTTCGAGGCGCCGCTACGAACAACTTCGGGACCCGCAGATCCTGGGTTACAGAGGACCGAGCCCTGCCTCCCCGGAGAGCCAAGGCTCTGTGGACGCCGAACCGAGCCTCGATTTCGACGTTGTCGGGTTTCCGGGCGTCGGGCATAATGGCCACCGTCCGAAACACGAGCGGCTCCGGAGGCATCCCGTGCGTCCCGAGGTAAACAGGGAAGTCGTGAACGACCGTGCCAAGCTGATGATCCATCGGTTGGTGGCGCGTCGGCTCGCGCGCGACCCGGGCATCCTCGATAGCGCCAAGATGGCCGTCATGCGGCTTGAGGCGGACTACCCCGAGCGCACCTTCGTCTCCGAGTGGCGCGAGATCCTCGGGCAGCCGCCGGGGACGATCCGGCAACTCCTCACCCGGCGGGACGAGGGTATGCAGCGGCTTCGGCTGTCCTCGCCGTTCCTGGAAGGGGAGGGCGTGTCGTTCGTGCGCGACCCGAACGTCCGGAAGCGGATCTGGCGCCTGGCACGTAAAGGCGCGGCCGCCCAACGCGCGGCGCATGCCGGCCGCCAAGGCTCCTCCGTTCCGGCGTGAGCCGTCCGATTGAGATCCGGACGGTCGCGGACCTGGAGCGCACCGCCCGTTCGCTGGCGTTGCACTTCAAGGCTCGCCCCGTGGTGGTCGTCGGCAGCCAGGGCATCCTCGTGGGCTGGCCCGGCGCGCCGGTCACGATGTGCATGTCGCCCGAGATCGACGCCTATCCCGCCAACGCTCGGGCCTGGGAGGCAGCCCAGGACGACGACCTCGCGGAGGCATCCGAAGAGATCTCCGTGATCTTCGGCGAGGGCTCGCACTTCCACACGGCGCACGGTTTCTACATCGACGGCGTCGACGACCGCACCGCCCGCCTGCCGCCCTCGTGGCCCTCGCGCGCGGTGGTGCGGGAGGTGAGAGGCCACGGCACGGCGACCGTGACGGTGGTGGCCCCCGGCCCGGAGGACCTGATCGTTTCCAAGCTCGCCCGCCTCGCCGACAAGGACAGGGACTACATCGCGGCCTACCATCGGGCCCGGCCTCTCGACCTTGCCGTCATCCAGGCGCGCGTAGCGGAATGCGGGTTCGAGGAGGTTCTGGCACAGCGTGCGCTCGCCTTCCTCGCCGGCCTTCCCTCGCCTCCCGGGCGCGCGACCGCTGCACCCGTGCGGGCAGGGGCTGTCCTGCCGCCCCATCCCGCGGGGACGCACTGCGCCTTCCTCATGGACGAGCGCCGTTCGGTTTCGGTCCGCGCCTGGAACGAGGCGGCTGGGCTCTACGATATCCTCGACAATCCTCTCGGCCCCGCGGTGGTGGCACAGGACGGGGCGAGCGCCTTCCTGATCGACGGGGAGGAGCTGACGCAGGAGGCGTGGGATGCACATCCGCGCGTCCGCGCCGCGCGACACGGTGACCTGTCCGGGTACCCACGGCCGAACTGGACGCCTCCGGGCTGACCCGCCCCTGAAGCGCGCGGCGGGCCGGGAGCGGTTCGCTTTTGCGTATGGGTGAGCCGACGGCCTTACCAGCGCAGCAGGCGAGGCCCGAGAAGCGCGCCCGCCAGCGTGCAGAGGGCAATCGTGCCGCCGTACCAGAGCGCGATGAAGGGCACGGTGTCGTCCATGCAGTGAATCGCGTAGCCCATCGCGCTCACACCTCCCGAAGCGAGCCCGACCAGGGCCCCGGCCCGGACGAGGTCCGTCGGCGCGCCGAACTTCCGGACCGCCCACATCAGGGTCGCGAAGGGGACCACCGCGATCACCGGGATGGAGATGAGGCATTCGAGCCACATGTGGCCGGTGAGCATGGTCCCCCAGTGTGCCGCCGGCGCGTTGGCGAGGCTGAGGGCAGCGAGGACCATGACAGCGGCGAACGGCAGGGCCGCGATGCCGAGATGCACCCTCCTCTCGCCCCCTGGGCGAGCGATGCGACCGAGGTAACGCAGGCCCAAGCCACCGACGGCGAGGGCGAAGGCCAGCTTGGCCAGGAGGAAGGTCAGTGACTTGCCTTCACCCAAGTCAGGCCGGACGCCCAATGCGAGAAGGGCGAGGCAGAGCGCCCCGGCGGCCCCGATGGCGGCCCCGAGCGCGATCCGCCGCAGCATGCCAGGAGACTTGGCAGGCTCGCTGGCGAAGCTCGCGCCGAGCAAGCCGATGAGTTCGTCGGTCTTCATTCCCCTTTGCCTCCTGCCATGGCGGCCAACGCCTTCAACCCGCGGTGGACGCTGACCTTGATGGCCGATTCCGACATGCCGGAGCGCGTCGCGGCCTCGGCCACGCTCAGACCTTCGACCTTCATGGCCCGGATCGCCTGCCGCATCTTGCCCGGAAGCTGACCGAGCAGGCGCTCGACGTCGAGCGTGCTCTCTACGGCGGCGTGGTCGTCATGCGCGACCAGTTCGCCCGCGTCCTCCACGGGCACGTCGGCGAGCGAGGCGCGCGTGCGTCTCAGGTGGTCGATGAGCTTGTAGCGCGCGATCGCGTAAAGCCAGGGCGTGACCGGCTGGCCGACATCGTAGGTGTGCCGTCGCGTATGGACCGCCATCAACGTTTCCTGGACGAGATCCTCCGCTTCCGGCGCCGCGCGTCCGGAGCGGGCGAGCTTACCCTTGAAGTAGGCCCTCAGGTGCGGCCCAAGCCGCTCCAGGAACAGGCGGTAGTCCGTCGCGCTTCCGGCCAGGCAGGACGACAGCAAGGCCCGCAACTCGTTTTCCTGACCGATCAAGACGCCTCTCTCGGCCGATCCGCGGAAGCCGCCACCGACCCGGTCACTGGACATGTCATTGCGGCCCGCCCCGCGCCCGACACGAGCGTGCCCGCCCGGAATAAACGCCGCGGGCCGCGCAGCCGCCGCCTCCGGCAAACCCGCGACGAGACATGGCCGACCGGCGCGGCCGCGCTTGTCCGGCCGTCTCGCCTGAACCGAATGCCCACTAGGGACAATCCGTAGCGCATGAGCGGCCGGTTACAGGGCCCCGCGCGGAACGCCGCGAGAGAGGCCAGCGTCGCGATATACCCCCGGATCGTATTTAAGGCCAAGAGCGTTTCTTGAGCCTCCGAGCAAGGATGGAGATGACGAGATGCCTAGGTTGTTGCAGGTCGGATTGCTCATGGTCGCCGCGGCCGGGTTCGGGTCCGCGGCAGGGCCAGCCCGCGCCCTCGACGAGGTCGGGATCGGCCATGCCGACCACCACGGCGCGGAGCGCCACGGCCACATCATCGAGCGCAGGGAGACGCATGGCCACCGTGGCGAGGCGGTCCATCGCGAGGAACATCATGAAGTCGTGCGTGAGGGCGGCCACCACGGCGAGGAGCGCCACTGACGGGGAACGCCGAAGCCGGGACTGACGGGGTCCCCCGTCGCCGGTTCCTTCCCGGCGGCGGGTGCCCGCGTAAACCGAGGAGCCTGTCGATCACCGATCCGCTCGCCTCCTGACCGGGCGGCGCGCTCTCTCCGGTCGTGCGGCGCGCCCGCGGCGTCGCGGCCGACCGCGGCGGTCGCCCGCCGAGGACAGGCGGGTGGCCGGCCGGGGGGCACCGACGCGCGGCCGAGTTCGGCATGGGACCGGGCCGCACAGAAAGGCATGCCGACCGCGAACTTGGACCACTCCAACCGGGTTGTACCCCCGTAGGGTACAGTAGAGAGAGGCACGCATGAAGGTCGTGAGAACCGCGCTCGTTGCCATGGCGATCATGGCTCCCGGCGCGATGCCGTCGTTTGCCCAAGGCGGCCAGGGCGCGTCCATGTCGGACATGGACATGAAGAACATGGGCCCACTGCAGAAGGCCTCCATGGAGGCCATGGACAAGATGAACAAGGCGATGATGCAGGGGATGATGGATCCCGATCCCGACCTCGCCTGGATGAAAGGCATGGCGGCGCACCACCAGGGCGCGGTCGACATGTCCGAGGCCGCCATCAAGCACTCGAAGGACGAGACGGTCGTGAAGGAAGCCCGCAAGACGAAGGAGGAGAACGAGAAGAGCCTGCGCGAGATTCAGGCTAAGATCCGCAAGGAAAAATAGCCTTCGGCCGTCGGCTCGGCCTCGGACTGCAGACAGGCCAGGTCGGCACTTCGACGGCTGGGCTGCCGGACCGCCTGCCGCCGCCCGACGGCATCCGAGCAGGTCGAGATCAAGACGGACAGACGCGCCTCTCCCCGCCTCCGGAAGCGCCCACGGACGCGGCCGGAGGCGGGGAGAGGCCGGGTGGCGTCACGCGATCCCTTATCGCTCGGGCGCGCCCGCGCCCCGGCCGCTCGGCATCGGGCCCGGTCCCCGAGGCTCGGCCCTACTGAGACGCCGGATCACGTGGGATTGCGGCCGGGCAAATTGCCGTGTCATAGGCTCCTGCGAACTGCCTCACTTGGCGCGTCGGCGGTCCAAGGGCGTTCAACTCAAGAAGCGTCGCCGACGCTAGAGGAAAGACACTCCGCCGCCTCAAGCGTTACCGACGCTTTGCTTCGTTCTGGTCGCCTGCTTCGGCATCGGCTTGGCGCTCACCATGGTGTCGGCCGGGGTACTGGCGGCGTTGGGCGTCCGGCACGCCGCCTCGCGCTGGCCTGGGTTCGGTGCCTTTGCACACCGGGCCCCCTATGCCTCTGCCGTCCTGATCGTGCCGGTCGGCCTCTATACCGGCTGGCTCGGAGGGCAGGGTCGCCACCACGAGGCGACCACGCTCGCGGCCTGGCTCTACCGGCCGGTCGGTTTTCCCTGAGGCCGGCATGTTGAGCGTCCTCGCGAACCGCACCTACCACCACCTGTTCGCCGCGCAGGTCATCGCCCTGATCGGCACAGGCCTGCTGACCGTCGCCCTCGGTCTGCTGGCCTATCAGCTGGCCGGCGCGGAGGCCGGGGCGGTGCTGGGCACGGCGCTCGCCATCAAGATGGTGGCCTACGTGCTGGTGGCGCCCATCGCGAACGCCTTCACCGGGCAGTTGCCCCGCCGCGCCTTCCTGGTGGCGACCGACCTCGTCCGGGCCGGCGTCGCCCTGATCCTGCCCTTCGTCGGCCAGGTCTGGCAGGTCTACCTGCTGGTGTTCGTCCTGCAGGCGTGCTCGGCGGCGTTCACCCCGACCTTCCAGGCGACCATCCCGGACATCCTCCCGGACGAGCGTGACTACACCCGGGCGCTGTCGCTCTCGCGCCTCGCCTACGACCTGGAGAACCTGCTCAGTCCGACACTGGCCGCCTTGCTGCTGACGGTCATCGACTTCCACTGGCTGTTCGGCGGCACGGTCGTCGGATTCCTGTGTTCGGCCGTCCTGGTCGTCTCGGTGGCGCTCCCGTCCCCGACGCCGCCCGAGCGCCGGGCGGGGGTCTACGAGCGCACCACGCGCGGTCTGCGGATCTACCTCGCCACGCCGCGGCTGCGCGGGCTTCTCGCCCTGAACCTCGCGGTGGCGGCGGCCGGCTCCATGGTCATCGTCAACACGGTGGTGATCGTGCAGGCCCTCCTGCAACGGCCCCAGAACGACGTCGCGGTGGCGCTCGGGCTGTTCGGGGGCGGTTCGATGCTGGCGGCCCTGCTGCTGCCGCGGGTGCTCGACCGGCTGCCCGACCGCACGGTCATGCTCCCGGCGGCGGCGTTCCTCGACGTCGTTCTGCTCGGCTTTGCCGCCACGACCTGGGGCGGCGTCATCGGCTGGCCTATGCTGCTGGCCGCCTGGCTGGCGCTCGGGATCGGCTACTCCGCCGCGCAGACCCCGACCGGACGGCTGCTCCGGCGCTCCGCGACGCCCGGCGACCGCCCGGCCGTGTTCGCCGCCCAGTTCGCGCTCTCGCAGGTGGCCTGGCTCCTGACCTACCCGCTGGCCGGCTGGCTCGGCGCGAAGGCGGCATGCCGGTCACGCTGGCGGTGCTGGGCGCGCTGACCTTGGTCGCCATCGCCGCGGCGGCGGCGCTCTGGCCGGTTTCTGACCCGGACGTCGTCGAGCACGCGCACCCCGACCTCGACCCCGGCCATCCGCACCTGGACGGTGTCGGGACGCGCCGGCATGCCCACGCCTTCGTCATCGACGACCTGCACCAACGCTGGCCCGCGGCCCGGCCGGGTTGACGTTGGCGGCACGCCTGCTCGCGCTCGCGTTGGTCGTGGCCTGCGGACCGGCAGGAGCGGTTGAGTGCGTCGGCTTCCTCAGGATGCACGGCATGCTGCGGCAGGCGCAGGCCCAGTGCGCCTTCGAACGCTTCAACCCCGAGATCGTGGACACGGCACGGCGCTGCTACGAGCATCTCGGTGCCGGGACGGGGGCCCCGGCCATGCGTGCCGGCGCGGCCGAGTTCGACCGGATGGCGGACCTGCGGGGCGTCCGCGCCGCCTGTGCCCTGATCGAGCGGCATTTCCCGATGGCGGTGCGGTGAGGCGGGGCAAGAGGCCGTCGGACGCCCCGGGACGCGGGGCTCGTCGCCAAGCTCCGCCCAGAGCGATTTGTTGCCGTCCCCGCGACCGAGGGTCGGCCCGACGGGGGAGGGGGAACCGCGCCGCTTCCGAAGGGCTCGAACTCGGGCGAGGGTGCCTCCAGAGCTGGTCTCGCGACGTCCCAGGCTGCCGTGACGCGGCACATCGAGTCTCGAAGGCGGCGGGCTGGGGAGGCCATCACCCTGAGCGAAGCGTTTGGCGAAACGGCGTTCGGCCGGCTCCGCACGTGCGGCGGCACGCCGGGACGGCGTCTGCCCTTTATATCTGAGCTGCCACGACGGTCCGGCCGCGAACGCGTGCGCGTTCCGGGCCGTGAGAACGGGGAGGAGGCCGCAACGCCGGGCCGGGCTCCCCGACGCGGTTCCCGAAGCCATCCCTGGGACCGCAGGCCAAGAGATTGCGACCGCCTGCCACCTTCCCGCGTCGGGCCCGAACTCATCCGAGGAAGCGTCGAGCCTCTTAAGTATGGGAAACGTCGCCATGATCCGCGCCGCCGTTCTGAGCGCCGCCTTGATGTCCGGGATACCGGGTCAGGCGATTGCGAGCGCCTGGGACAACGTCCCCCCGTCGTGGCGGGCTGAAGGATATCGAAACTCGCGCCCCGCGTTCGGTTCGCCGGACGCCGTACTGACGACGGAGTCGATCCGGCCGGCGCCCCCACGTGTCTTGATCGAGCGTCCCCGGCCAGCCGGTGCTCAGCGTTGAGACGCGGTGGCAGGGTCTGGATCGCGGCCCGTTCGGTGCCTGGTCCGTGTCCGGTAGGCGCTGCGCCCGTGACGGAGTTGCCCCCCGGAAAGCCACGGGGTCACGCGTCCGAGTATCACGGCCCGACGCGTGCTTGCGCGCTTCCGGGAAGACTTGAAGTGCCAACCTGGCGGTCTGCAGGGAAGGGCGGCGCCACGAGCGCCTCTGCACATACGTCGGCGGGGCGCGCATGGGTGTGCCCGGCTCAGCGCACCGGTGCCATCGGTTTTGGGCGCCCGTCGCGACCGAGGGGGGAACGAGGGCCTCGGCGGGCCGGACCAGGGCGCCGGCTCACCTTGATGCCCTGGCGGCATCCTCACCGACGCGAGCTCGGCGAGACCATGAACAATCGCAAGTGCCGCTGGGACTTCCAAGCCATGCACCGCCAGGCAAGCACTGCCATGACCTCCGGCCGAAATCCCGACGGCCGATATCCGCCGCGTGCGGGGACGGCCTGTGACCGAATTCCAACAGCGCCAAGGGCCGACGCCGCTTCATCTTAAATCAAAGTGTTCGTGCATTGCCGGGCAAGTCCATTCGTGCGACGATTCCTCCGGGTTTGAAGGGTCTCTGGGTCCTTGGCAGTTCTTCGCGCAATGTTGCTCGCCGTGCTGGCGATGGCCGTGGCCATCGCCCCAGCGGCGCCGTGCACGATGCAGCGCCACGCCGCGGCCGACCACGCCGCCGTCGACCAGGCCCCCGCCGACCCGCACGCCCAGCATCGGCCCGCAGCCGGCCCCGCCGACGCGCCCGCGGCAGCGAGCGGCCAGGCGGACGGCGCGGACGTCCCCGAGTGCCACCGGCTCGCCTCGGCCGGCCAGCACCACCCGGACCCGCACGGCCACCACACGCGGCCGGCCGGCTGCGTGGCCACCTGCTGCCCCCTGGCCTGCCAGGCGGCCCTGCCGGACGCGCCCTGGTCGGGCACGGCGCTGGTCCTGCGCCCCTCCGAGCCCATCGGCCTGGCCCAGGAGGACGGCGTCGCCCAGCCGCGTCCCCTGCGCATCGAGCGGCCCCCCAGGCACCGCGCCTGACCGCGGCGGGCCAGACGCCCGCCCCCTCCCGCCGCTCCCGGCCGCGCCCTGACCAGGATCCTGCCTGCGCAGGCCGCGCCCGGCCCGGCCGGCTCAGCCGCGCCTGCCCGCGCCCCCTCCCTGTCCGCCGGTCCGCGCCCCTGAGCGCGGCCGCCAGCCCCCGTTCGGGATCCGAAGCGATGCTCACCTTCCTCAGGCCGGCCGTGGCGCTCACGGCCTTGGCGCTCACGGCCTT
>NZ_JACWCT010000019.1 GCF_016613415.1 Methylobacterium ajmalii
GCCTCACGCTGTTTCCTGCCTGTGGCCTGGGCGTCTATCAACCCCAAACGACGAAGCGGGCTTCGAGCCCGCCTCTCGTCCATCAACCCCGAATGACGAATGACCAAAAAATCGTGCGCGACCTCGGAACCAAATACTCCCCGGGGCATTTCCAGTCGCCACGCGGAGTGGGCGAACGAGTGCCCCATCGCCCCGCCCGGGGTCCGCGGGTCTGAGAGAGGACAATCCCTACCGATGAGCATTCAGCCCGGTCGGCGCGTCGGCGTCGCTTTCGTCGGGATGGGGGGGGCCGTCGCCACCACCGCCATCGCCGGTATCGAGATGATCAAGTCCGGCTCGAACCGCCTCGATGGATTGCCCCTTGCGGGCCACGCCGTGGCCGGGATGGTCGGCTACAAGGATCTCGTCTTCGGCGGTTGGGACCTCAACGGCGACGACCTCGGCGCCGCGGCGACCGGGCACGGCGTCCTGACCCGTCAGGACATCGAGAACGGCGCCCAGGTGCTCAACGGCATGAAGCCGTGGCCGGCGGTCGGCAGCGCCAAGTTCTGCAAGAACATCGACGGCGGCAACCGCATCGTCGCCAAGGACCACCGCGAGGCGGTCGACTGCATCGCCGGCGACCTCAAGCGCTTCCGCGAGGAATCCGGCGTCGACGACGTGGTGGTCGTCAACCTCGCCTCGACCGAGCGCTGGCCCGACCTCGACGATCCGACGCTGAACTCGGCCGCCGCCTTCGAGCGCGGCCTCGATTCGAGCGACGAGGCGATCAGCCCGGCGATGCTGTACGCCTACGCGGCGATCAAGAACGGCATCCCGTACGCCAACTTCACCCCGTCGGTCGCCGCCGACGTGCCCGCGCTGATCGATCTGGCAAAGCAGCTCAACGTCCCGGTCGCCGGCAAGGACGGCAAGACCGGCCAGACCATGATGAAGACGGTGCTGGCGCCGGCGCTGAAGGCGCGCGCGCTCCACGTCGACGGCTGGTTCTCGACCAACATCCTCGGCAACCGTGACGGCCTGGCGCTGAACGACAAGGACTCGCTCCAGTCCAAGCTCAACACCAAGGGCACGGTGCTGGACTCGATCCTCGGCTATCCGGTCGAGGATCACCTGGTCCACATCCACTATTACCGCCCGCGCGGCGACGACAAGGAAGCCTGGGACAACATCGACGTCACCGGCTTCCTCGGTCAGCGGATGCAGATCAAGGTCAACTTCCTCTGCAAGGATTCGATCCTGGCCGCGCCCCTGGTGATCGAGATCGCCCGCGTGCTGGATCTGGCGAAGAAGCGCGGCGACGGCGGCGTGCAGGAGCAGCTGTCGACGTTCTTCAAGGCGCCGATGGTGAAGAACGGCCACGGCCCCGAGCACGCCTTCGGCGTGCAGGAGCGCATGCTGCTCGACTGGCTCGGCGTCCACTAGGAATGGCTGCTAGCCACGATTTGGCGGGCGGGGCTCAGGCCCCGCTTCCGCTGCGCGAGCTCCTCGTCGAGCTCAACGACATCAAGCGCGTCCGGTCCGCCGGGCGCGACGGCTCGATCGCCGAGCGGCTCTTCCTCCAGGCCTGGGCGGCGCTGACCGGCGGGGCCGACCCGGCGGCGCTCGCCCTCGACATCACCGCCAAGGCGCTGGCCGCCTCCCGTCTCGGCGACCTCGACGCGGCTTTCCTCGCCGTCGCGGGCCTCTCGCCGGGGCAGGCCTCCGACGTGCTCGTGCGGGGCTTCGACGAGGTGGCGGGTCCGCTCGATCCGGTCCTCGCCGAGCGCCTGCGGGCGTGCCTCTCGGCGCCGCGGGACTGGACGCCCGGCCCGTTGCCGCAATTTGCGCTGCTCCAGGCCGACCAGCCGCGGGCCGGCGTCACCTGCCCGGGCAAGCCGCGCATCCTGCTCGAGCCGCCGGAGAACCACGCCGAGCACTGCCTCGTGGTGGCGGTCTACGGCGTCGCGTTGAGTCCGTTCTACGGCGCCGATCCGACCACGGTGTTCGTCGCGGCCCTCGCCCACCACCTGCACAACGCGCTGATGCCGGATGCGGGCTTCACCGGCGAGATCCTGCTCGGCGACCATCTCGACGCGGTGATCGCCACCTTGAGCGAGCGGGCGCTCTCGGAGCTGGATGCGCCGCTTCGCGGGGTCGTCGCTTCCTCCCGAAAGATCCTGGCGGACGATCGCACGGCGGAGGGCCGGGCCTTCCACGCCGCCGACGTGGTCGACCGGGTGCTGCAGATCGCCCAGCACCTGCGGGCGGCCTCGCTCACCATGGACACGGTGCTGGGCGAGATGGCGCTCGTGCATGACGGTCCGGTTAAGGGCTTCCACGACCGGGTGCTCGCCGACATGCGTCTGCCGTGAGGCGGAAGCGCGGATGCCCCCGGCATCCGCGCCCCATCCGGCGTTCGCGCCCTATCTCCCGTCAGAACCCGCCGCGGGGCGGGCGCCGCGAGGAAACGCAACCGTGATCCCGTTCGGGCTCCTCTCGCCGGTCACCGGCGAGGCGCTGCACCACGACACGCCCCATTCCCTGCGCGAGGGCAAGCGCGGCCCGCGCTGGCCGGTGGTCGACGGCATCCCCTACCTGCGGGTCGGCCGCGACGGCCTCGTCGGCGAGGTGCTGGGCCATCTCGACAAGGGCGCGCCGGGCCACGCCCTCGAACTCCTGCTCGCCGACCAGGACGAGTGGTGGACCGGCCCGAAGGCCGACCCCGTCGCCCTGCGCGACCTCGTGCGCGACATGAAGTACGTCTCCTTGCGCGAGGCCTGCGCCCGCCTCGGCTGGGGCCGGGTCGGCGACTACTTCGTCAACCGCTGGACCGACCCGACCTATCTCGCCGGCCTCGCCCTGCTGGAGGCGCACTGGAACAAGCCCCTCTGCGCCTTCGAGCTCGCCTGCGGCATCGGACACTACCTGCGCGAGCTGCAGGGGCGGGGCGTGCGGGTCTCGGGCGGCGACGTGGTCTTCGCCAAGCTCTGGGTCGCCCGCCACTGGGTCGCCGGGCAGCGGCCTCAGCTCGTCTGCTTCGACGCCGCCTCGCCGCACTGGCCGATCGACCAGGCGCCGGTCGACCTCGTGATGTGCCACGACGCATTCTACTTCCTGCCCGAGAAGGCCCGCATCCTCGACGCCCTGCGCAAGACCGCCGGCGAGGAGGGGTGGCTGGCGCTGAGCCACGTCCACAACAGCGCCCGGCCCGGCTTCTCGGCCGGCCACGCGGTCTCGGCGTCCGAGATCGAGGAGCTGTTTCCCGACGGGCTCGTCTACGACGACGACGAGCTGACCCTGGCGCTGGTCGAGGCCCGCGCCCCGGTCCCGGCCGCGCCCGCCGCCCTCGACCACGCCGAGGCGTTCTCGGTGGTCTGCGGCCCCGGCATGCGCCCGGCGCCCCGCCCCCTCGTCGACGGGCTGACCCTGCCGCGGGAGGGCGCGCACCTGCGCCTCAATCCGCTCTACGCGCCGGACCCCGCCGGGGGCTATGCCATCGCCTGGCCCTCCGAGCGCTACCGCGACGAATACGCCGCCCGCGCCACCTACCCGTCGCACTCCCCGGGCCCCGAGACCCTGGAGATGACCCCCGACACCCTCGATCGCGCCCGCTCCCGCGAGTTCGTCGATCTGCCGGAGCGCTGGTGATGGGAGATTCGATCGGCTGGGGCATCGTCGGGTTCGGCTGGGTCGCCCGGGACTTCATGGCGCCGGCGATCCGGGAGGCCGGCCACCGCCTCGTCGCGGTCTGCGATCCGGGCGCCGAGGCGCGGGACGCCGCGACGACGCTCGGCGCGCGGGCCCACGCCGACCTCGCCGGGCTCATCGCCGAGCCGGAGGTCGAGGCGGTCTACGTCGCGACCCCCAACCACCTCCATCGCGGCGCCGTCGAGGCGCTGGCCGCCTCCGGCAAGGCGATCCTGTGCGAGAAGCCGATGGCGGCCGCGCTCGACGATGCCGAGGCGATGGCGGCGGCGGTCGCCCGCACCGGGGCGTTCTACGGCACCGCCTTCGACCAGCGCCACCACCCGGCCCACCGGCTCCTGCGCGACGCGATCCGCGCCGGCCGGGTCGGCACCGTGACGGCGATCCGGATCGTCTACGCCTGCTGGCTCGACCGGGCCTGGACGGCGATTCCCGGGCAGGCCAACTGGCGCATCGACCAGGCCCAGGCCGGCGGCGGCGCGCTCATGGACCTCGCCCCCCACGGCCTCGACCTGACCGACTTCCTCCTCGACGAGCCGATCCTCGACATCACGGCCCTGACCCAGGCCCGCGCCCAGGACTACGCCGTCGACGACGGCGCGTTGCTGATCGGCCGCACCGGCTCCGGCGTGCTCGCGAGCCTCCACGTCGCCTACAACTGCCCCGACGCGCTGCCGCGCCGCCGCCTGGAGATCGCCGGCACGAAAGGGTTGCTCGTCGCCCAGAACACGATGGGCCAGGAGGCCGGCGGCCGCGTCACCTTCATCGACGGCGCCACGGGCGAGAGCACGCCGCTGCCCTTCGACACCGAGGCCTCGCCGTTCCTGGAGCAGGTGCGGGCCTTCGGGCGCTCCTTGCGCGATCCGGCCGGCCGCGACGCCTGGTCGGCCGCCCGCGACCTCCACACCATGCGGTTGCTGGCCCGCGCCTACGCCGCCTCCCCGTCGCACCGTCCCGCCCCATCCCCCGTCGCGCCGGCCGCCTGACGGCCCCCGAGGAGTCTGATCGCTCGTGGACAAACCCGCCGCACCCCGCCCCTACGCCTACCGCCAGCCGCGCGTCATCGAGGGCCTGCCCGAGCGCCTGCCGGACGCCGTCAAGGCCTATCTCGACGTGCTGCCGCCGGGAAAGATCGTCGGCTTTCCGCTCGCCCCCCTCGACCGCACCGGGGTGCCGTGCTGGTTCGTCTCGCTCTTCCTCGACGACCCCTACTTCGTCGGCGCGATGCCGAGCGGCATAGGCTACGGCGCCACCGACGACGAGGCGATCATCGGCTCGGTGGCCGAGATCGCCGAGAACCTGATGCCGAGCCTGGCACTGATCCCGCGCAAGAAGGAGCGAGCCAGCTACCACGACCTCGTGCGGGTGTTCGGCGCGAACGCCGTCGCCGATCCGCTCACCCTCGGTTTGCCGGCGGGGAGCCCCGTTAACCGCGACACCGTCCTCGAATGGACCGGCACGGTACGGGCGCGGACCGGCGAGACGGTGCTGATGCCGCTCGACCTCGCGGCGACCGACTATTTCGAGCTGTCGGAGGGCTACCAGCCCTTCACCAACCTCATCACCAACGGGCTCGGCGCCGGGCCCGACGTCGCGTTCGCCCTCGGGCACGGCCTCCTCGAACTGCTCCAGCGCGACGGCAACGGCCTCCTGTTCCGCGCCCTCGACCAGGGCGTGATGCTCGACACCTCGGAGGGCCTGGGACCGGAAACGCGAGCGATGCTCGACCGGCTGGAGGCCCTCGGCATCCGCGCGATGCCGAAATTCGCCACCGACCAGTTCGGCTTCACCAACGTCTACTGCGTCGGCTACGACCTCGACGCCTCGCGCACGCCCGCGCCGATCGCGCTCTCGGCCTGCGGCGAGGCCTGCGATCCCGACCGCGAGCGGGCGCTCCGCAAGGCGATCCTGGAATTCCAGGCGGCACGGGTGCGCAAGACCTTCGGGCACGGTCCGCTGGCGCTCGCCCGCTCGATCACGCCGCCGGGCTACGTCGACGCCTTCATCGAGAAGGCGCTGCCGAGCCTCGACCTCGAGGAGGGCAGGGCGCTCGCCGCGATGCTCGACTGGATCGACAAGCCGGCCGAGACCCTGCGGGACTACCTCGCCGGCACCGTCTATTCCGAGCGCGCCACCAAGCGTTTCACCGACCTGCCGACGCAAGCCGCCCCCACCGGCCAGGACCGCGCCCGCATCGCCCGCGAGCGCCTGGAGGCGGAAGGGTTCGACGTGCTCTACGTCGACGCCTCGCCGCCGGGCGGCGGGGTAGGCATCGTCAAGGCGATCGTGCCGGGGCTCGAGGTCGAGACCATGAGCTACTACCGCATCGGCGAGCGCAACACCCGGAAGCTCATCGAGCGCGACCACCCGCTGATCCGCTTCGGCCAGGAGAGCGAGACCCTGCGGCCGGTGCGCCTGACGCCCGAGGCGCTGGAGCGCTTCGGCGGCCAGCCGCTCTTCGACGTCGCCTTGGCCGAACGGATCGTCGGCCCGCTCTATCCGCTCTACCGCGAGCCGGAATCGCACCACGCGCCGTTCCGCCTGGAGCGTCGGGGGAGGGCGGCATGAGCTTGCGCTTCGCCTACAACACCAACGGGGCGGCCAACCACCGCCTCGACGACGCCCTCGATCTCATCGCCGATGCCGGCTACGACGGCGTTGCGCTCACCCTCGACATCCACCACCTCGACCCCTTCGCCGAGAACTGGGCGGGGCAAGCCGAGCGGGTGCGCGGCCGGCTCTACGGCCTGAACCTCGGCTCGGTGATCGAGACCGGGGCCCGCTTCCTCCTCGATCCGCGCGCCAAGCACGAGCCGACCCTGGTCACCGCCGACGCCGCGGGCCGCGCCCGCCGGGTCGCCTTCCTGCACCGCGCGATCGACATCGCGGCGATCCTCGGCTCCGAGGCGGTGTCGTTCTGGGCCGGCGTGCCGAAGCCCGGAATCGATCCGGCGCAGGCGAAGCTCTGGCTGCGCGACGGCCTCGAGCAGGTCGTCGCCTACGCGGCCGAGCGCCGGGTCGTGGTGGCGTTGGAGCCCGAGCCCGGCATGCTGGTCGAGACCCTGGACGATTACGCCGCCCTCGACGTCCCGGGCCTCAACCTGGCGCTGGATACCGGCCACTGCCTGGTGACGCAGGAGCGCGAGCCGGCGGCGGCGTTGCATGAATTCGCCGACCGTCTCGGCACCGTGGCGATCGAGGACATGGCGCGCGGCACCCATATCCACCTGCCCTTCGGCGAGGGCGACATGGATGTGCCGGGCGTGCTCGACGCCCTCGAAGCCATCCGCTTCGACAGGCTCGTCTGCGTCGAGCTCTCGCGCGAGAGCCACCGGGCCGACCGGATGATCCCGGATTCGCTGCGCTATCTCCGGGAGTGCCGTCGATGAGGATCTGTTTCGTCAGCCGGCGCTACTTCCCGGCGATCTCCGGCATGAGCGTCTACGCGCAGAACCTCCTGCGCGAACTGGTCGGCGCCGGCCACGACGTCACGATGGTGAGCCAGTACCGGGGCGATGCCTTCGGCACCAAGGTCTATGGCGGCGGCCCACCGCCGCCGGTGCCGGGCGTGCGGGTGATCGGCCTCGAACAGCAGGGCGAGCAGGAGAGCGGCGACTTCGAGCGCGACATCGCCACGATGGTCGACACGATCGCGGCCGAGCACGCGAAGAAGCCGTTCGACGTGCTGCACGCGCAGTACGGCTACCCGACGGGCTTCGCCACTCTGATCGCCTCGCAACGCCTCGGCGTGCCAAACGTGGTCTCGATCCAGGGCGGCGACGGCCACTGGGTCGGCTCGTGCTGCGAGACCCATCGCCTCGCCATGGTGCGGGTGCTGGCGCATGCCAACGCGCTGCTGATCGGCGGGCGCTCCTTCGTGGCGGAGGTCTGCGACCGGCTCGGCAGCGATCCCGCGCGCTTCACCATCGTGCCGGGCGCCGTCGACACCGCGCGCTTCCGCCCGCCGCAAGGCTGGCAGCCCGGCGACGCCGCCGACCCGGTGCGGCTGTTCTATCACGGCCGGGTCGACCGCCGGAAAGGCGTGCTCGACTTCATCGACGCGCTCAGCCTCTTGCGCCGGCGCGGCACGCCGTTTTCCGCCATCATCTCGGGCATCGGTCCCGACGTGGAGCCGGCCCAGGCGCTCGCCGCCGATCTCGGCTTCCCGGAGAACGAGGTGCGCTTCACCGGCTACGCCGAGTACGACGCGGTGCCGGGCCTCTACGCGATGGGCGACGTCTTCGTTTCGCCGACCTACGCGGAGGGGTTCTCCAACACCATCCTGGAGGCGATGGCGGCGGGGCAGGCGGTGGTCTCCACCCACTCTGTCGGCGTCTCGGACTGCCTGCGCGACGAGGAGAACGGGCTCATGGTCCAGCCCGGCGACGTGCCGGCCTTGGCCGAGGCGCTCCACCGGATCATCACCGACCGCCCGTTGCGCGCCCGCCTCGCGGCGTCCGCCCTGGAGGAGTGCCGCCGGGTCTATTCCTGGCAGGCGGTGGGGCGCCAGATCATGGACGTCTACGCCGCGGTGAAGGACGAGCGGCCGGACCCGGCCTTCGACCCCGAGTTGCCGCACGACCCGGGCTGCCGCTTCCGGGCCGAGCCGCACCTGTTGTGAGGCGCCTTCCAGCGCGGCCGGAAGGCTCACCCCAGGTTTGCACGCGTCTCTCCTCTCCCCGCGGGCGGGGAGAGGGCTGTGCTCCCGTCCAGGGAGCACAGCGAGCGGAGGCAAAGCCGGAGCGAGGGTGAGGGGGAGGTGCCGGAGGAGTCCCATCCGGAAACGCCCCCTCACCCCCGCCCTTCGGGCTTGCCGAGCCCTCTGAACGAGGGCTCGGCCCTCTCCCCGCCCGCGGGGAGAGGAGAAGGCCCGCGCTACGTTTGTCGGTCGAGTTCCATGCCCACAGCCCTCGCCCTCTCGCCCCATCTCGACGACGCCGCGTTCTCCTGCGGCGGCACCCTGGCGCAGCTCGCGAACGGGGGCTGGACGGTGGTGATGGTGACGCTGCTCACCGCCAGCGTGCCCGGGCCGACGGGCTTCGCCCTCGCCTGCCAGCTCGACAAGGGGCTCGGGCCGGAGGTCGACTACATGGCCCTGCGCCGCGACGAGGATCGGGCGGCCGCCGCCGCGCTGGGCCTGCCCCCGCCGGTCCACGTCGCGCTTTCCGAGGCGCCGCATCGCGGCTACGCCTCGGCGCCGGAACTCTTCGCCGGGACCCGGCCCGACGACCCGCTCGCCGACGACCTCGCCCCCGTCCTCGCCCGCCTGATGGCGGAGGCCGCCCCCGACCTGCTGCTCGCGCCGCAGGGCGTCGGCGGCCATGTCGACCACGTCCAGCTGGTGCGGGCGCTGAGCGCGCGCCCGCCCGCCTGCCCGGTGCTGTGGTGGCGCGACTTTCCCTACACCGTGCGCCACCCCGACCCGAAGGAGCCGTTCCGCGAGACCTTCGCGGCGCTCGCGCCCGTCACGATCCACCTGTCCGCCGAGGACGAGGCGGCCAAGCACGCCGCCTGCGCGGCCTATGCGAGCCAGATCGGCTTCCAGTTCGGCGGCCCCGCCGGCCTCGCCGAGCGCCTGAGCGCCGAGGGCGGCCGCGAGCATTTCCGCCTCGCCGGCACCCTGCCGGACGGGCTCGCCCTCGCGTGAGCGACGGGCCGGCCGCACCGAAAACGTTGGTCGATCCCGGTGCCGTCGCGGCGCGCCACGCCCTCGCGGAGGCCAGCGCGCACCTCGCGCCCCTGCGCGCCCTCGCCGGGCGCATCCGGGCCGAGCAGGACCGGCCGGTGCCGGAGGCCGACCCCCTCGACGGCGGCGTGGCGGCCCGCCTGCTGCTGCTCCTCGAGACCCCGGGACCGGCCACCGGCCGCACCGCCTTCGTGTCCCGCGACAACCCGACCGGGACCGCCGCCAACCTCTTCCGGTTCCTGGACGCGGCCGGCATCCCGCGCGCCGACACCCTGATCTGGAACGCCGTGCCGTGGGTGATCCACGCCCCCGGCGCCCGCAACCGGGCGCCGCGGACGGCCGAGATCCGGGCGGCCCGGGCCTACCTGCCGCCGCTCGTCGACCTGATGCCGGACCTCGCGGTCGTCGTCCTGTCCGGTCGCGTCGCGCAAGGGCTGGCGCCGGACCTCGCCGCGTCGCGCCCCGGCCTGCCGGTGGTGGCGGTCCCCCATCCGAGCCCGACCTACGTCTGCACCAGCCCGGCGGTGCCGGCTCGGATCGCCGCCGGGCTGGCCGAGGCCGCCCGTCATCTCGGAATCCCCGGTTGAGCCGCCCACCTCTCCGTCCGCGTTGCCGCATGGTCCGTCTGGTCATTCGTCGGCAGACGGCCTACATGGCGGACATCAGCGAGCGGGGCTCTGTCGGAGTGCCGCCGGGCACCTGTGTGCGCGAGCCTGGCCGCGATCGGCCGCGGGCCCGCGCCGGTGACGAGCGGGGTCGGACGCCGACGCGATGAACTTCGCCAATCAGGACAAGACCCTCGCGCGGGCCGAGCCCCTGCGCGACACGGGCGCAGGGAGCGGGCCGCCGCGCGACGAGGACCCCGCCGGGCAGGACCCGGGGAGCAATCCCGCGGCCCCGGCGGAGGAGCGGCGCGCCCGCCACCGGCGGCGCTACGCCTGGCTCGGCACGCTGGCGAGCGTCGTGCTGTTCGTCATCTCCCTCGGGGTGCTGGGCAAGCTCGTCTCCACCGTCACCTGGGCCGAGCTGCGCACCGCATTCCTGGCGGCGACGCCCGACCAGATCGGGCTCGCCATCGTGCTCGTCGTGGTGAGCTACCTCTTCCTCACCTGCTACGACGCCCTGGCGCTGCGCCAGCTCAAGCTGAAGGTGCCCTACCGCACCACGGCGCTCGCCTCATTCACCAGCTACGCGGTGAGCTTCAACCTCGGCTTCCCGCTCTTCACCGCCGGCACGGTGCGCTACTGGATCTATTCCGCCCAGGGCCTGAGCCCCGGGCGGATCGCGGCGCTCACCATCGTCGCCGGCTTCACCTTCTGGCTCGGCATGGGGGCGGTGCTCGGCATCAGCCTGATCCGCGAGGCCGGGCCGCTCTCGCACCTCACCTACACCAGCGCCCTGTTCAACCAGGGGCTCGGGGCCGCCGTGCTCGCCGCGGTGCTGGCCTACCTGGCCTGGGTCACGGTCAAGCGCCGCAGCGTGAAGGTGCGGGGCTGGCGCCTGGAGCTGCCGGGCCTGAAGCTGTCCCTGAGCCAGATGCTCGTCGGCGCCGGCGACGTCTGTGCGGCGGCCGGCGTGCTCTACGTGCTGCTGCCGGCCGGCCACGGCCTGAGCTTCGAGACCTTCGTGGCGATCTACGTGCTCGCCGCGATGCTCGGCATCGCCAGCCACGCGCCGGGCGGGCTCGGGGTGTTCGAGGCGACCGTGCTGCTGGCGCTCTCCGGCCTGCCGCGGGAATCGGTGCTCGGCGCGCTGCTGCTGTTCCGGGTCTGCTACTACCTGATCCCGTTCGTGGTGGCGCTGGCCGCGCTCGGCGCCTATGAGATCGCCAAGCGGGCGCGCCTCACCCCGCGGGAGGCGCCCGACGATGATGCCGCCGAGAGCGACCCCACGCCCTGACGCCGGCGACCCGCCGCGGGACGACGCGCTGCCGGACGAGCCGGTGGTGCCGTTCCTTCCCGTCGCCTCCGGCTCGCTCTCGGCCGCGCGCCGGGCGGCCTGGCGGGGCGCCCTCCTCGCCGTCCTGGTCTTCACCGCCATCGAGATATGGCACCACGGGCTCGACCTCGGCACCGGGGTCGCGGCCCTCCTCGCCCTCCTGGTCGGCGGCCTCGCGGCCGCCCCCCGCCGCGGCGAGCCGGTGCCGCGCTTCGACGCCGGGCCGGGCCGGGGCCGACACGGCCTCGCCGAGGCGCTGCTCGCCAACATCCCCGACCCCGTCATCCTGATCGACCGCCGCGCCCTGGTGATCGAGTCGAACGCGGCCGCCCGCGCGCTCCTGCCCTCCCTGCGGCCGCGCCACCCGCTCTCCTTCGCGCTGCGCGATCCCGATGTGCTCGACGGCATCGAGACGGTTCTACGCACCGGCGAGCCCCTGAAGACCGTCTATTCCCCGCGGGTCCCGACCGAGCGCACCTTCGAGGTGCAGATCGGCGCGATGCAGGGCGGCGAGGCCGGGCGGGCCGGGCCGAACGTGGTGCTGTTCCTGCGCGACCTCACCTCGGCCCAGCGCCTCGAGACGATGCGGGTCGATTTCGTCGCCAATGCCAGCCACGAGCTGCGCACGCCGCTGGCCTCGCTGCTCGGATTCATCGAGACCCTGCAGGGCCCGGCCCGGGACGACGCCAAGGCGCGCGAGCGCTTCCTCGGCATCATGCGGGTCCAGGCCCTGCGGATGACCCGGCTGATCGACGACCTGCTGTCGCTCTCCCGCATCGAGCTGCGCGCCCACGTCCCGCCGACGCAAGCCGTCGATGTCGTCCCGCTCGCCCGCCAGATCGCCGACGCGCTCGGGCTGATCGCCCGCGAGCGCGGCGTCGTCCTCACGCTCGACGCCGCACCGGGGCCGCTGCGGGTGCTGGGCGACCGCGACGAGATCCTGCGGGTGATCGAGAACCTCGTCGAGAACGCCGTGAAGTACGGCGGCGACGGCGGCCGGGTCGAGATTCGCTTGGGGCTGCGCGACGCGGAGGACAGCCGGCCGCCGGAGGTCGAGGTCGCGGTGCGCGACGAGGGCCCGGGCATCGCCCCCGAGCACCTGCCGCGCCTGACCGAGCGGTTCTACCGGGTCGACGCCGCCTCGAGCCGCCAGCAGGGCGGCACCGGCCTCGGCCTCGCCATCGTCAAGCACATCCTCGCCCGCCATCGCGGCCGGCTGGTGATCGAGAGCATTCCGGGGCAGGGGGCGACCTTTCGCGCCCTGATCCCGGCGCACGGCGCCCCGCCGAAGGGCGCTCCGCCCCAGGATCCGGTGCCTGCCGATCAGGGGCAGGCGACGAGCAGGCGCCCGGTATAGTCGGCGGCGGCCGCCGCGGCGGCGCCCGGCGTGCCGGTCGCCTCCTCGTCGGGGATCAGCTGCTCGCCCTCCTTGGCCTGGCGCGCCGGGCGGTTGAGCCTCAGCACGCAATCCGGGCTGCCCGACAGCTTGACCGGGTCGTCCGGCGGCAGCCCGAAGGCGACGTAGAAATCGGGGTCGTCGAAGCTCACCACCAGGTTGCGCACCGGGCCGGTCGACCCCTGCGGCACCAGGGTGAAGTCGATCGTCAGGCGCCCCTGCGCGTAGCGTGCCTTCGGCGAGGGCCCGCCCTTGAAGGTCACGGGGCGTCCGTTGAGCTTGGCTTGCGTGAAATACGCCGTCTCGGCCATCGCCTCCAGGCGCTCGACCGCCATCGCGTCGAGCTTGGCCGGATCCGGCACGCCGTCGCGCTTCGAATCGAGGTTCAGCACCGCGAAAGCCGAATATTCCGGGTCGAAGGTCCAGGATTCGCGGATCGCCACGAGGTTGCGCTTGCCGTCGAGCACCAGCTCGGCCCGCGCCTGCACCCAGACGTGGGGATGCGCCAGGGCCGCCCCCGCCCCGCCGCACAGCATCGCCCCCGCCGCCAGCACCCGCCCGATCATCGCCCGCTCCCGCTTCGCCCCGGCGTCATGACCGCTCGATCGTGTCCGGTCGGTGTCCCGGGGCGGTCATGCGCTCTGGCGCCCGAGCGCGGCGAAACCATGTTCGGGACGCAACGGCCGATGACGGCACGGGCCGTATCGCGGCGCCGCCCCGCGCCCCACATACGTCTGCGGGAGACCGCCGCCATGACCGCATCCATGACCGCATCCGCCCGTCGCATCACCCTGCCCGTCGAGGGGATGACCTGCGCCTCCTGCACCGGGCGGGTCGAACGGGTGCTCACGCGGGTGCCGGGGGTGCAGGCGGTGGCGGTGAACCTCGCCACCGGCCGCGCCACCCTCGACCTCGCGCCAGACAACGATCCGGCGAAGCTCGCCGAGGCGGTGGAGGAGGCCGGCTTCGCGGTGCCCGAGGCGACGAGCGAGTTCGCCGTCGAGGGGATGACCTGCGCCTCCTGCACCGGCCGGATCGAACGGGTGCTGAAGGCCGTGCCCGGCGTGCGGGAGGCGAGCGCCAACCTCGCCACCGGCCGGGTGAGCGTGCGCCATCCCGACGGCCTCGTGACCCGCGAGGCGCTCGACGCCGCCATCCGGGAGGCGGGCTACGCGCCCCGCCCGGCGACGGCGCAGGCCGCTGTGCCCGCGGCCCCCCGCGAGTCCGGCCCGCCGGCCCGCGCTCTCGTCCTCGCCGCCCTGCTCTCGCTCCCGGTCGTGGCGCTGGACATGGGGAGCCACCTGCTCGGCCAAGGTCACCTGCTCGGCAACGGCCTTCTGCCCGAGCGGTGGAGCGCCGGAATCCAGGCGGTGCTCGCCACCCTGGTGCTGTTCGGGCCCGGGCGGTCCTTCTTCGCCCGCGGCCTGCCGGGCCTGCTGCGCGGCCATCCGGACATGAACGCCCTGGTGGCGCTCGGCGCCGGCGCCGCCTACCTGTTTTCCCTGGTCGCGACCCTTGCGCCCGGCCTGCTGCCGGCGGGCTCCGCCCATATCTATTTCGAGGCCTCGGTCCTCATCGTCACCCTGATCCTGCTCGGCCGGCACCTCGAGGCGCGGGCGCGGGGCCGCACCGGCGCGGCGGTGGCGCGCCTCGTCGGCCTGGCGCCGAAGACCGCGCTCCTGCTGCGCGACGGCGCCGAGACCGAGGTGCCGGCGGCCGCGCTCCAGGTCGGCGACCGCGTCCGCGTCCGCCCTGGCGAGCGCCTGCCGGCGGACGGCCGGGTGGTCGCGGGCACGTCCCGCATCGACGAGAGCATGCTCACCGGCGAGCCGATGCCGGTGAGGAAGGCCCCGGGCGACCCGGCGACCGGCGGCACCGTCAACGGCACCGGGGCGCTGGAGATCGCGGTCGAGCGGGTCGGCGCCGACACCGCGCTCGCCCAGATCGTCCGCCTCGTCGAGGCGGCGCAGGGCGCCAAGCTCCCGATCCAGGCCCTCGCCGACCGGGTCACCGCCCGGTTCGTGCCGGCGGTACTGGGGCTCGCCGGCCTCACGTTCCTGGCGTGGCTGGCGCTCGCGCCGGCGCCCGCCCTCGGCACGGCCCTGGTCCACGCCGTCGCGGTGCTGATCATCGCCTGCCCGTGCGCCATGGGGCTCGCCACCCCGACCTCGATCATGGTCGGCACCGGCCGGGCGGCGGAGCGCGGCGTGCTGTTTCGCAGCGGCGCGGCCCTGCAGGCGCTCGAAGGGGTGCGGGTCGTCGCCTTCGACAAGACCGGCACCCTGACCGAGGGCCGCCCGCGCCTCACCGACCTGGTCCCGGCCCCCGGCTTCGACGCCGACGCGGTGCTGGCGCTCGCCGCCGCCGTCGAGGCCCGTTCCGAGCATCCGATCGCCCGCGCCATCGTGGCGGCCGCCGCCGAGAAGGGCCTGAGCCTGCCGCCGGTCGCCGACGTCGCGGCGGTGCCGGGCCACGGCGTCACCGGCCGGGCCGGCGGGCGGCTCGTCGCGATCGGCGCTCCGCGCCACCTCGCCGGCCTCGACCTGTCGGGTCTCGCGCCGGAGGCCGCGCGCCTCGCCGCGCAAGGCCGCTCCCCGGTCTACCTCGCCGTCGACGGCGTGCCGGCGGCCTTGCTGGCGGTGTCCGATCCGGTCAAGGCCGGCGCGGCCGCGACCGTGCGGGCGCTCGAGGACCGGGGCCTCGCGGTCGCCCTCGTCACCGGCGACGACCGGCGCACCGCCGAGGGCGTCGCCCGGAGCCTCGGCATCGCGACGGTGCTGGCCGAGGTGCTGCCCGAGGGCAAGCGCGACGCCGTCCGGGCCCTGCGCGACCGGCACGGCCCGGTCGCCTTCGTGGGCGACGGCATCAACGACGCCCCGGCTCTCGCCGAGGCCGAGGTGGGGCTCGCCATCGGCACCGGCACTGACGTGGCGGTGGAGAGCGCCGACGTGGTGCTGATGGCCGGTGACCCCGCGAGCGTCGCCGAGGCCTTGCGGCTCTCGCGCGCCGTGATGCGCAACATCCGCCAGAACCTGTTCTGGGCCTTCGCCTACAACGTCGCGCTGATTCCAGCGGCGGCGGGGGGGCTTCGGCTCGTCGGCGGGCCGTCGCTGTCGCCGGTCCTGGCCGCGGGCGCCATGGCGCTGTCGAGCGTGTTCGTCCTCGGCAACGCGCTCCGGCTGCGGCGGGCGTGAGGCTCCCGCGAACCGACACCGCTCGACCGCCCGGCGCAGGCGGGACGCGACGGCGGCAGGCTGCGGCGAGGGCGGCCGCATCCGGCGCGACGCCCGCCCGTCGCGACCCACGGGCCTAGCCGCCGAGCCCCGGCCTCACGGCCTTGCCGCCCACCCGCTTTCGCGGCATCACCGCCACCCCCGCGGGCGAAGGCCCGCCAGCCCCGGATGACCCCGCGATGATCCGCTCCGACATCCTCGCCGCGATCGGCGGCACGCCCTTGATCCGCCTCAAGCGCGCCTCGGAGGAGACCGGCTGCACCATCCTGGGCAAGGCCGAGTTCATGAATCCGGGCCAGTCGGTGAAGGACCGCGCCGCCCTGTTCATGGTCGAGGCGGCCGAGCGCGCCGGCACCTTGCGGCCCGGCGGCACCATCGTGGAGGGCACGGCGGGCAATACCGGCATCGGGCTGGCGCTCGTGGGCGCGGCGCGCGGCTACCGCACCGTGATCGTGATCCCCGACACCCAGTCGGCGGAGAAGAAGCAGGCGCTGAGGCTCGCCGGGGCCGACCTCGTCGAGGTGCCGGCGGTGCCGTTCGCCAACCCCAACAACTACGTGAAGGTGGCCGGCCGCCTCGCCGCGCGGCTTTCCGCGACCGAGCCCGGCGGCGCCTTCTTCGCCGACCAGTTCGACAACCTCGCCAACCGCGAGGCCCACATCGCCACCACCGGCCCGGAGATCTGGGAGGCGACCGGGGGCAAGGTCGATGGGTTCATCTGCGCGGCCGGCACCGGCGGCACGCTCGCCGGCACCGCGGCGGCGCTGCGCGCCCGCAATCCCGGGGTGACGATCGGGCTCGCCGATCCCGACGGCTCGGCGCTCCATCCCTACTACGCCACCGGCGAGCTCAAGGCCGCGGGCACCTCGATCACCGAGGGCATCGGCCAGGGCCGCATCACCGGCAACCTCGAGGGGTTCCGGCCGGACGTGTCCTTCGGCATCCCCGACGCCGAGGCGCTGCCGCTGGTCTTCGGACTCCTGGAGGAGGAGGGTCTGTGCCTCGGCGGCTCGTCGGGCATCAACGTGGCGGGCGCCATCCGGCTCGCGCGCCGCCTCGGCCCCGGCCACACCGTCGTGACGATCCTGTGCGACTACGGCACCCGCTACGCCTCGAAGCTGTTCGACCCCGGCTTCCTGCGCGCCCGCGACCTGCCGGTGCCGCACTGGCTCGATGCCCCCCGGACGATCGATCCGGGACTGGTGGGGTGATACCGCTTCCGGAAGATCGGTTCCGGGAGCGGTATCACCCGCCCGCGCGGCCTCCGCGGGCCGGGAGAGGGGTGGTGCGACGCCGTTCCAGAATGCGCCCTGCAGGCGTACGGCCCTTCCGGAAACGGCGCCCCGTCTCCCGGCCCACGGAGGGCGGGGGGTCTTGCCTTCGTCAACTTGCGGGATAACGGCCCGCGAGCCGCCGTCGCCGCGCCGCGTCCCATCGGTTGTCCCGATCGCCTTGCATTTCTCCGCCCGCAGGATTATCTCCCCGTCATCAGTTCTGTTCGTGGCCTGTGGGGCTACGGTGCGGGAGTGGGTCCCCCCGGGGCCCGCTCTTTTTTATTGCCGCAAGCCTCCCCGGGCGCGAGCCGAACGCCAGATTGCCTCCCCTCCCAGGGCTCCTCCCGGGGACCCCGCCGCGGCACCGACCTCATGACCGACGCCCCTGACCACAACCCGGCCGAGAAGCGCCTCATCACCGAGACCGGTGTCGCCGCGCGCGTCGCGCAGATCATCGAGCCCGCGATCGAGGGCCTCGGCTTCCGTCTCGTGCGGGTGAAGGTCTCCAGCCAGAGCGGCTGCACGGTCCAGATCATGGTCGAGCGGCCGGACGGCACGATGTCGGTCGACGAGTGCGAGGCGGTGAGCCGCACGATCTCGCCGATCCTCGACGTCGACGACCCGATCGGCGGCGCCTACTACCTCGAGATCTCCTCGCCGGGCATCGACCGGCCGCTGGTGCGGGCCGGCGACTTCGCCCGCTGGGCCGGCTACGAGGCCAAGGTCGAGCTGGCGACGCCGCTCGACGGCCGCAAGCGCTTCCGCGGCATCATCCGGGCGCCGCAGGGCGACACGGTGCGCATCGAGCTTCCCGACGCCAAGGAGGGCCTGCCGTCTTCCTACGACCTGGCCCTGCGCGACATCGGCGAGGCCCACCTCGTCCTGACCGACGCGCTCGTGCGCGAGTCGCTCCGGCGCGGCTCGGCCCCGCCGCAGGACGACGCCGAGGACGACGAGGACCAGGACGAGGGCGCGCCGCCGCCGCGCGCCCACTGAGCCGCGCGCCCACCAAAGACGATCCCCGATACGATCCCATAAATTCCCCAGAAGACGCCAACCCAGGAAGGACTGAACCGATGGCCGTCGTCAGCGCCAACAGGCTCGAACTCCTCCAGATCGCCGAGGCGGTCGCCCGCGAGAAGGTGATCGACCGCTCCATCGTGATCGGCGCCATGGAGGAGGCGATCGCCAAGGCCGCCCGCTCGCGCTACGGCGCCGAGACCGACGTGCATGCCGAGATCGATCCCCGCACGGGCGCTCTGCGCCTGTCGCGCCACCTCCTGGTGGTGGACGAGGTCGAGAACGACTCCCGCGAGATCGACCTGCCGTCGGCCCGCCGCCACAACCCGGCCGCCCAGGTCGGCGACGTGATCTCCGACACCCTGCCGCCGTTCGATTTCGGCCGCGTCGCCGCCCAGTCGGCCAAGCAGGTGATCGTCCAGAAGGTCCGCGAGGCCGAGCGCGAGCGCCAGTACGACGAGTACAAGGACCGCATCGGCGAGGTGGTCAACGGCCTCGTCAAGCGCGTCGAGTACGGCAACGTCATCGTCGACCTCGGCCGCGGCGAGGGCATCGTGCGCCGCGACGAGTCGATCCCGCGGGAGACCTTCCGCCCCGGCGACCGCATCCGCGCCTACCTGTTCGACGTCCGCCACGAGGTGCGCGGGCCGCAGATCTTCCTCTCCCGCTCGCATCCGCAATTCATGGCCAAGCTCTTCGGCCAGGAAGTGCCGGAGATCTACGACGGCATCGTCGAGGTGAAGGCGGTCGCCCGCGATCCGGGCTCGCGCGCCAAGATCGCGGTGATCTCGCGCGATTCCTCGATCGACCCGGTCGGCGCCTGCGTGGGCATGCGCGGCTCGCGCGTCCAGGCGGTCGTCGGCGAACTGCAGGGCGAGAAGATCGACATCATCCCGTGGTCGCAGGACCAGGCGACCTTCATCGTCAACGCGCTGCAGCCGGCCGAGGTGGTCAAGGTGGTGCTCGACGAGGAGGCCGACCGCATCGAGGTGGTGGTCCCCGACGACCAGCTGTCGCTCGCCATCGGCCGGCGCGGCCAGAACGTGCGGCTCGCCTCCCAGCTCACCGGCTGGGACATCGACATCCTGACCGAGGCCGAGGAATCGGAGCGCCGGCAGAAGGAGTTCGTCGAGCGCACCGACACCTTCATGCAGGCCCTCGACGTCGACGAGACGGTCGGCCAGCTGCTCGCCGCGGAAGGCTTCCGCTCGGTCGAGGAGATCGCCTACGTCGAGCCGACGGAGCTTGCCAACATCCAGGGCCTCGACGAGGAGACCGGCGCCGAGATCCAGGCTCGCGCCCTCGATTACCTCAACCGCATCGAGGCCGAGAACGACGCCCGCCGCATCGAGCTCGGCGTCGCCGACGACCTGCGCGACATCGACGGCATCACCACCCCGATGATGGTCGCGCTCGGCGAGAACGACGTGAAGAACGTCGAGGACCTCGCCGGCTGCGCCACCGACGACCTCGTCGGCTACACCGAGGGCCGCGGGCCCGAGGCGGTGCGCCATGCCGGCTTCCTCGACGGGTTCGAGCTCTCCCGCACCGAGGCCGAGGCGATGATCATGGCCGCCCGCGTCCATGCCGGCTGGGTCGAGGCGCCCCCGGCCGAGGAGGCCGAGGAGGGTTCGGAGGACGAGCACGCCGAAGGCGAACAGGCCGACGACGAGGCGGTGCAGGACGGCCAGGAGACCGAGACCGAGGCGGTGCCGGTCGAGGAGGACGCCGCCGCGACCGCCGAGCGTCAGCCGACCTGAGCGGGGAACGCCGAGCCATGAGCGAGACCATGCAGGACGACCCGCAGGATGCGGACGCGCTGCCGCCGGACGTCCTCGACGCCGGCGTCGGGCGCGGCCGCGCCAACGCGGAGCGGACCTGCCTGGTCACGCGGCAGGCGGGCAATCCCGACCGGATGATCCGCTTCGCGCTCGCCCCCGACGGCCAGGTGGTGCCGGACCTGCGCGCCCGGCTTCCCGGCCGCGGCGCCTGGGTGACGGCGACCCGGGCGGCGGTGCAGGAGGCGGTGAAGAAGCGCCTGTTCCAGCGCGCCTTCCGGCGGAAGGACGCGCGCGTCGCGCCCGATCTCGCAGACGTGATCGAGGCGGGCTTGCGCGACGACATGCGCCAGGGCTTCTCGCTCGCCAACAAGGGCGGCTGCATCGTCACCGGCTTCACCAAGGTCGAGAGCGCGGTCGACAGCGAGACCGGGGTCAAGGCCTTGGTGCATGCCAGCGATGCGAGCGCCGACGGGCGGCGCAAGCTCGGCCAGGCATTGCGCAGGCGCTATGGCGATGCCATATCGAGGATCCCGGTGATCGACGACCTGTCCGGTGTAGAATTGGACATGGCCTTGGGCCGGGATCATGTGATACACGCTGCCCTTGTCGCGGGAGCCGGCACTGCCGGCTTGCTCGCGCGTTGGCGTCGGCTCCACGTCTTCCGCGGCGAGGCGGCGACGCCGGGAACCGCCGGAACGGCGCCGACAGGCACCGACGCGGCGCTCCCGGACGCTGTCCAGGAAGATGGGACTTCGCTGCGGACCGGCCCCCCGGAGGCCGGTGGTTGATACGAATCGAATGGGATCGGCCCGGTCGGCGGGTGCGCTCCCGGGAATACGATGGGAGGCGGCCGCCGGGAGGCCGGGTCCCGGGACGGACGAGAACCCCCAGGGTCTGAACTGAATGAGTGAGACGAAGAATCCGGGCGACAAGACGTTGCATACCGGCCCCGCCAAGACGCTGTCGACGAAGCGTCCGATCGAGCAGGGTACGGTCCGCCAGAGCTTCTCCCATGGCCGCTCGAAGTCGGTCGTGGTCGAGACGGTGAAACGTCGCCCCGGCGGCGCGCCGGCTCCGGCCGCGCCGAGGGACGCCGCGCCGAGCCAGGCGCGCTCCGCCCCGCAGGGGCAGGGCCGTCCGGGCGGGCCGCGCCAGGATCGCCCGGCTGCCGCGCGGTCCGGCGTCGTGTTGCGCACCCTGAGCGATCAGGAGCAGAGCGCCCGCATGGCCGCCCTCGTCGACGCCAAGCGTCGCGAGGAGGAGGAGCGCCGCCGCGCCGCCGAAGAGGCCCAGCGCCGCGTCGAACGCGAGGCTGCCGAGCTCCGCGAGCGCGAGGCCGCCGAGGCCCGCAAGCATGAGGAAGAGGAGCGCCGCCGCCAGGAGGACGCGCGCAAGCGCCGTGCCGCTGAGGAGGCCGAGCGCCGCAACCAGGAAGACGCGGCCCGCAACGCCGCCGCTGCCGCTGCTCCGGTCGCTGCCGCTCCGGCCGCCCCCGAGGCTCCGGCCGCCGCCCCGGCACCTGCGGCCGCGGCTCCTGCCGCCGCCCGTCC
>NZ_JACWCT010000174.1 GCF_016613415.1 Methylobacterium ajmalii
TGGCGATGGTCCAGGGGCGGTTGGGCAACGCGACCGGATCGGAGTTGCAGGGCGACCTGGTGGTGATGACGCGCCCGGTCGGCGCGAGCGGCGCGGCGCTGCTCGAGCGGATGCGGGTGACGAGCCGCGGCCTGGTGGGGATCGGCACCGCCAATCCGCAAGTCGCCCTCGACGTGGGCGGGGGCGCCGGCGCCCGGCTCGGCGGCGTGACCGCGGCGGCGGCGTATTTCGGGATCGGCAATAACGCGGCCTGGGGCGGGATCGTGCTCGGGTCCGGGGCCAACGGGAACACGCCGTTCGTGGCCGCCTCGCGCGACGGCAACGGCAACCCGCTGGCGCTCTCCCTGCAAGCCGGAACGGTGACGGCGGCGTGCCTGCTGCCGAACGGCAATGTCGGGATCGGGACGACCAATCCCGGCGCGCTCCTCGACGTGGCCGGGTCGGCCGCGATCGGCGGGACGCTCAAGCTCGGAACCTACATCGTCTCGACGCTGCCGGCCGGCGTGTTCGGCAGCGTGGTGCACGTCTCGAACGGCCGCAAGGTGGGCGAGGGCTCGGGCTCCGGGACGGGCGTGGTCGCCTACTACTCCAACGGCAACTGGCGCCGGCTGTCGGATGACAGCCCGGTCGCGGCGTGAGGGCCCCATGGGTGAACCCTACCTGTACGAGTTCCTGTATCGCGGCCGGCCGGCGGGCTCGGCCGAGGCGCCGGCCTGGCACGTCGTCATCGGCCAGCACGTCACCCCGCCGGGGGCCGCGGAGGCGCAGTTCGTGGCGAGCGGGGCGCTGACGCCGGCGCAGGCCGAGGCCGCGGGGTTCCCGCTCTCGGCGGTGCTGGCGGGGATCGACGCGGCGGCGCTCGCCGGGCGGGATGCCGCCGCGGCCGAGGCGGCAGCGCTACGGCGCGAGCGCGACGCCCTGGTGGTGGAGCGCGACGGCCTGGCGGGGCAGCTCGCCGCGCGGGAGGCGCCGGCGGCGGAGCTGCCGGCGATCTCGGACCGGCAGTTCTTCCAGGCGCTGGCGCAGGCCGGGGCGATCACGGCCGACGAGGCGCTGGCGGCGGTGATGACCGGCCGGCTTCCGGCGGCGATCGAGGCGGCGGTGTCGGCGCTGCCGGAGGCCGAGCGCTTCGCCGCCCGGATGCTGCTGTCGGGCGCGACGGCGTTCGAGCGCGGCCACCCGATGGTGGCCCGGCTCGGCGCGGCGATCGGCTACGACGCGGCGGCGCTGGACGCGCTGTGGCAGGCTGCCGCCGCCCTCTGATCGGCACTCCCTGACCGGCTGTCCCTGATCGCGGCCCGACGCCCGGGCCCGACGGCCGGCGCGCCGCCCCCCTCTGCACAACCTGGAGAGACCGATGACCGCGACGACGTTCGAGCGGGCGATGACGCTCGTCCTGGCCCACGAGGGCGGATGGTCCAACGACCCGGCCGACCCGGGGGGGGCGACGAACCTCGGGGTGACGATCGGCACCCTGAGCCTGTGGCTCGGCCGGCCGGCGACGAAGGCGGAGGTGAAGGCGCTGACCGTCGCGAGCGTGTCGCCGCTCTACCGGCGCCGGTTCTGGGACGCGGTGCAGGGCGACGCGCTGCCGGCGGGTCTCGATTACGCGCTGTTCGACTTCGCGGTGAACAGCGGCCCGAAGCGCGCGGTGATCGGGCTGCAGCGCGCCTTGGGCATCGCCGACGACGGCCGGCTCGGGCCGGTGACGCTGGCGGCGCTCGCCGGCCGGGACGTGCCCGGGCTGGTGAACGCCCTGTGCGACGGGCGGCTGGCGTTCCTGCGGGCGCTGTCGACCTGGCCGCGGTTCGGCCGTGGCTGGGGCCGGCGGGTGGAGGAGGTCCGCGCCGCGGCGCTGGCGCTCCACGCCGCGCCGGCATCCGCCTCCAGCTGCCCGGCCTGCGGCCGACCTGCCGCGGCCTGACCGCACACCCTCCTCACCGCGAGATCGCCATGAACCAGGAACAGCTCGCCGCGCTGCTGCGCACCCTGCTGCAGTTCGCCGGCGGCATCGCCGTCGGGTACGGCTGGATCGACACCGACACGGCCGCCACGCTGACCGGCGCCCTCGTGACACTCATCGTCACCGTCTGGGGGCTTTACGCACGGCGCAATGCCGGCCTCGTCGCGGCGGCCGCCGCTTTGCCGGCGGTCAAGACGATCGTGGCGGCGCCGGAGACGGCACAGGCCGTTCCGAGTTCCAAGGTCCGACCTTCGGAGTAGGACCGATCACGCCGGACAGGCGGGGCGACGGTGGAACACCGATGCAGGACGCGATGATTCTGCCGTCGCCCGCCCGTTTCAGCCCAGCACCACCACCTGCGCACCCACCGGCACGCGGGCATAGAGGTCGATCGCGTCCTGGTTGATCATCCGGATGCAGCCCGACGACACGCTGCGACCGATGCTTTCCGGCTCGGTGGTGCCATGGATGCGGAAGAGCGTGTCCTTGTTGTTCTGCCAAAGGTAGAGAGCGCGGGCGCCGAGCGGGTTGCGCGGGCCGCCCGGTACGCCGAGGCCGCTCTGGAGCTTCGACACGCTGCGGGCGAGCGCCGGCTGGCGGGCGATCATCTCCTTGGGCGGATACCAGTCCGGCCAGGCCTGCTTGGAGTTGATGGTAGCCGCGCCGTTCCAGGCGAAACCCTGGCGGCCGACGCCGACACCGTAGCGGCGGGCCCGGCCGCCCTCCTGGATCAGGTAGAGATGGTGCGCCCGCGGATCGACGACGATCGTGCCCGGCGCGTAGCGGCCGCCATAGGCGACCTCCTGGCGCAGGAAGGACGGGTTGGCCCGGCGCCAGCGGAAGGCCTGGACCGGGAACGGCTCCGTCTCCACCGCCGCGTAGGCGCGGGCGTAGTCGATCGGCCCGTCATCGACCACGACCGCGGCGTTCGGGTCGACGGCACCCTGGGGCGGCGGCGCCTGGCGCCGCGGGCCGCCCCAGAACGAATCCTCCTCCGGCGTCTCCACGGGCGCGGGCTCGCCCCGGTAGTACGGATCGGCAGCCTGGCCTCGCGTGTCGTAGAACGCACCGTCATCCGCCGGCACGGGATCGCGGGAGCGCCGGCGCCGGGCGGGCGCGAAATCCTGGTCCGTCCAGGCCAGAGCCGGACGGGACCAGGCGCCCGCCAGCAGCGTCGAGGCAAGGCCGGCTGCCGAGCCGGCGACCAGGAAACGGCGGTTCTTGTCGGTCATGGGAGGTCTTGGGATCGTGCTGACAGGAACGGAACGCCGGATGGCGCAATGCAGCGACAGCTAGGGCATTTACCCGCGGAGGGGAAACCACCGCGCACGAAAAAACCGTCAGGACCAACACGCTAGGGCGATATCCCACGCCGGTGTGGCCCCGGCGCCGCCCCGACCGGTGCCGCTCGCGGCCGAGGCGTCAGCACGCAGCAGATCGGGTACGATACTTTTTCCGCTTCGTGTCCCGATCCTCGAAACCTGTTGTTGTCCATATCTGCTACGGTTGACGCCTGCCGGAATACGTGGCCTCCTGAGGCGATCACTTCAATCCGGTGTGCCATGATCGACGATGACACGACCCGACCCCTCGATCTGATCGAGCTCGCCGCCGACATCGTATCGGCCTACGTGGCGAACAACTCC
The DNA here is from genome assembly GCF_016613415.1 of Methylobacterium ajmalii. Classification (GTDB taxonomy): domain Bacteria; phylum Pseudomonadota; class Alphaproteobacteria; order Rhizobiales; family Beijerinckiaceae; genus Methylobacterium; species Methylobacterium ajmalii. The sequence continues at coordinate 3,610 of NZ_JACWCT010000174.1, forward strand.
GTTCCGGTAGCGGAGCTTCCGGGGCTGATCGCGGCCATCCACACGTCGCTCGACCGGCTCGGCGCGCCGCAGGCGCCGGAGCCCGAGCGGGCGACCCCGCCGGTGCCGATCAAGAAGACCGTCACGCCCGACCACATCATCAGCCTCGAGGACGGCAAGCCCTACAAGACGCTGAAACGCCATCTGTCCGGCCGCGGGCTCACCCCCGAGCAATACCGCCAGAAGTGGGGCCTGCCGCACGACTACCCGATGGTCGCGTCCAACTACGCCGCCCAGCGCTCCGAACTCGCCAAGACATCGGGCCTCGGCCAGAACCGCCGCGGCCGCGGCGCGGCGCGCTGACGGGAAGCCGGGTTGCCCCTCTGAGGCATGGAGCACCCGCAGCCCCGGGCCGATCGGGCGTCGACCGGCGTGCTCAGCCTGCGTTCAGGTCGTTAGCGTCTATCCTGAAGGGGTAGGGCGGTGCTCGCGTCCGCCCTCGTCCTGAAGGAGAGATCCCACGATGATGCACGTCAAGGTGCTCGGGATGGCCGGCCTCGTTGCGGGCGGCCTGGTTCTCGCGTCGGCGGCGCAGGCCGCCCCGATCGGCCTCGGCGCAGCGGACTCGCTTGCGCCGGAGGCCGGCGTGACGAAGGTGGCCGGCGGCTGCGGCCCGGGCTTCGCCCCGAACCGGTTCGGCTATTGCCGTCCCTTCTATGGGCCGCGGCCGTTCTACGGGCCACGCCCGTACTATTACGGCCCGCGACCGTACTGGCGCCGTCCGGTCTACGGTCCGCGCCGGTTCTACTACGGCTACTGACTAAATCCTGCGAGGCGCCCGACCGGCCGATCGAGCGCCTCGTCGCGTTTTCGGGGCGTTAGCCGCCGCCTATCCGGCTCGCGCCGCGGGCTTGCGCCCGAAAGGATCGAACTCGATCACCGGGGCCTTGCGGCCGTGCAGCACGGGCAGCACCCGCTCGCCGAAGGCGTCGATGAAGGCCGGCTGGCTCCCGCCGACCTGATGCAGGTCGATGCTGTCGAAGCCGAGGGCCGCGCAGGCCGCGATGCGCTCGGTCAAGGCCGGCAGGTCGTGGGATATCAGCACGGTCTCGTGCATGTCCTCGGGCCGCAGGTAGCGGGCGGCGGCCTCGAAATCGGTCGGCCGGGGCAATTCCCAGGCGACCGAGGCCGGCAGGGCGTTGAAGCGCCACTCGGCATGGGCCTGATGCAGGGCCTCGGCCGGGTCGGGCGCGTAGCTCAGGTCCATCTTGAGGAAGACAGGCTTGTCGGCGCCACCGTTCTCCCGGAAGGCGTCGACGATGGGGCCGAGCGCCTCAGGGTTCGTCCCGACGGTCAGGAGGCCGTCGGCCCAGGTACCGAGCCAGGCGGCGGTCTCGATGCTGGTGGCCGCGCCCACGAGCCGCGTCGGGGTCTCGGGCAGGGACCACACCTTGGCCTCCACCGCCATCAGGCGGCCGCGCTGGGTCACGGTCTCCCCGGCGAGCAGGGCCCGCATGATTTCGGCGCCCTCGCGCAGGCGGGCGTTGCGCTCGGCCTTGTCGGGCCAGGGCCCGCCGGTGGCGCGCTCGTTCATCGCCTGGCCGCTGCCGAGCGCCACCCACGGCACCCGGCCGGGAAACATCTGTCCGAGGGTCGCCACGGCCTGGGCCAGCACGACGGGATGGTAGCGCCAGCCCCCCGGCACCGAGATGACGCCGAAGGTCAGCCGCTCCGTCGCCTGGAGCGCGGCGCCGAGCCAGGCCCAGGCAAAGCCCGACTCGCCCTGGCTCGGCGACCAGGGCTGGAGGTGGTCGGAGGAGAAGGCCCCGTCGAAGCCGGCCTGCTCGGCCCGCTGAGCCAGCGCGAGCAGCGCCCGGGGCGGGCACTGCTCGTGGGAGATGTGGTAGCTGTAAAGGGTCATCGCGCGTCTCCCGGCCCGGGGAATGCCCGAGCCCGGGCGGTCGTTCCGGCGGGGTGCGGTTGCGCCGCGGACCCGACCGGTCGTCGCTACATTCCGACCGCAACCTTGCGACTGTTGCCCCGCTGGAGGTTGCGGTAGCGCGCCAGCGCCCAGAGCGGGAAGAACTTCGCGTAGCCGTGATAGCGCAGGTAGAACACCCGCGGGAAGCCGGTGCCGGTGTAGAACTCCTCGCCCCACAGCCCGTCCGCACCTTGCGTGCGAGCGAGATAGTTGACGCCGCGGGCCACCGCCGGATGGTCGGCCTCGCCGGCCGCCATCAGGGCGATCAGCGCCCAGGCGGTCTGCGAGGCGGTGCTGCCGGCGCGCTCGTAGCCGCGGTATTCGAGCTTGTAGCTCGTCGCGTCCTCGCCCCAGCCGCCGTCGGGGTTCTGGATCGAGACCAGCCAGTCGACGGCCTTGCGGACCGGCACGGAGGCCGGGTCGTGCCCGGCGGCGTTCAGCGCGCACAGTGCCGACCAGGTGCCGTAGATGTAATTCATGCCCCAGCGGCCGTACCAGCTGCCGTCCTCCTCTTGGTCGGCGAGCAGGTAGTCGACGGCACGGGCGAGAGGCGCGCTGGTCTCCTTGGTCTCGCCGAGCTGGGCCAGCATCGAGATGCAGCGCGCCGTGACGTCGGCGGTCGGCGGATCGAGCAGCGCGCCGTGGTCGGAGAACGGGATGTAGTTGAGGTAGTGGTAGGTGTTGTCGGCGTCGAAGGCGGCGAAACCGCCGTCGCGGCTCTGCAGGCCCTCGATCCACTCGCGGGCCCGAGCGATCGACTGGGTGTAGTCCGAGCCACCCTCGCCGGGGCCGAGGCGGGTCTGCGCCCGGTCCATCGCCATCGCCACCACGGCGGTATCGTCGAGGTCGGGATAATGGGCGTTGTTGTACTGGAACGCCCAGCCGCCGGGACGCACGTCCGGCTTGCGGGCCGCCCAGTCGCCCTTGATGTCGAGCACCTGGAGGGGCTTGAGCCATTCGAGGGCGGCGCGGGCCTGGCGCTCGTTGTCCTGGCCGCCGGCCTCCATCAGGGCGTGGGCGGCGAGCGCCGTGTCCCAGACCGGGGACAGGCAGGGCTGGACGTAGGCCTCGTGCTCCTTGACGGTGACGAGCTTCTCCACCGCCGAGCGAGCGGTGACCACCAGCGGATGATCCTCCGGATAGCCGAGCGCCTCGTACATCAGCACCGAGTTGGCGATGGCCGGGTAGATGGCCCCTAAGCCGTCCTCGCCGTTCAGCCGCTCGCTGACGAAGGCCACCGCCTTGTCGATGGCGCGGGCCCGCGGCTTCTTCGGGAAGAACGGCTCGACCACCCGCAGGATGTCGTCGATCGCCGCGAAGACCGGGCGCCAGGGCGACGATTCCTGGGCGCCGGAGGGCCAGCGCCGGATCCGCTCCGGATCCTGGGTGAACAACTCGCGCACGCCGATCCCGCGCGGGTTCTTGGCGCGCGGCTTCTTCACCTGCAGCACGAAGAGCGGCACCATCACGGTGCGGGCCCAGTACGACACCTTGTCGAGGTGGAACGGGAACCACCGCGGCAGCAGCATCACCTCGACCGGCATCACCGGCACGGCGTTCCACGGCACCTCGCCGTAGAGGGCGAGCAAGGTGCGGGTGAAGACGTTGGCGTGCGCCGCACCGCCGCGCTGGAGGATCGCCTCGCGGGCCCGGCGCATGTGCGGCGCGTCGATCGGATCACCGATCATCTTGAGGGCGAAATACGCCTTGACGGACGCGCTCATGTCGAACGGGCCCTCGTGGACGAGGGCCCAGCCGTGGTGCAGGGCGCTCTGCGTCCGGCGCAGGTAGACGGCGATCTTCTCCTCCAGCTCCCGCGGCGGGATCGAGGCGCGGAAGTGGTGGTAGAGGATGTACTCGGACGGGATGGTGGCGTCCGCCTCGAGCTCGAAGCACCAGTGCCCGTCGGCATGCGCCAGCTGCGTCAGCGCCCGGGACGCGGCGGAGACCCGCCGCTCGACTTCGTCGAGGGTGATGTCCTGCGTACTCTTGCGTTGCAGCGTCTCGACCTTGGCCACGGTGTGTCTGCCTTCCTCTAGGGAGGGCGGCTCCGCCCCGCCGCCCATGATGCCATCCCAATTCGTTTTCGCAGCGCACAAAACGCCGCTTACGCCCACGCTGTTCCCGAAACAGGGTCCCGTCGTCAAGCCGCTCCGCGCAACGCAGCGTTGCCACGGTTACCGATGTCGGCGCCTGTCAGAACCTGCGCCGCCGTGGCGCCCGACCGGATCGCGCCCTCGATGGTCGAGGGCAGCCCGGTCGCCGTCCAGTCTCCGGCGAGCGCCAGGTTCCCGATGTGCGTGCGCGCACCCGGACGGCGCGCCGCCTCCGCCGGGGTCGCCGCGAAGGTCGCCCGCTTCTCCTTGACGATCTGCCAGCGCGGCATTGCCTGGCCTGCATACCCGGAGAGCCGCGAGACCTCGTCCCAGATCGTGCGGGCGAGTTCTTCCCGCGGCACGTCGAGCAGGCGGTCGGCGCCGCTGATCGTCACCGAGAGCCGGTCGGGATAGGAGAAGAGCCACTCGGTCACGCCGCCGACGACGCCGAGAAGCAGCGGCGCCTCCGGCTTCGGAAGAACCGCGAAATGCGCGTTGACGATCGAGCGATGGCTCTGCGGCACGCTCAGACCCGGCATCAGCCCGGCGGCGACCCATGCCGGCAGCGCCAGCACCGCCGCGTCGTCGGGCCCGAGCTCCTCCATGCCGTCCGAGAAGTCGAGCCGGGCCAGCCGCCCGCCCTCGATCCCGAGTGCCCGCAGGCGACGGCCGAAGCGCACCTCGGCCCCGGCCGCGGCGAGGGCCGTCAGCGCCGGATCGACGAAGGCCGCCGACAACCCCTCGACGGCGATGAGCGGCCGGCAGGCCCGGCCACCGGCACCGAGCGTCTCGCGCAGGATGGTGGCGGCGAGCCCCGCATCGCTCTCCTGCGGCTCGGTGTTGAGGGCGGCGAGCAGCACCGGGTGCCAGAGGCGGTCCCACAGCAGCCCCTCGCAGGCCATGCTCTCGCCGATCGTGGCGGAGCGCGTCGCGCCGCGGAAAATGCCCAGCGGCGCGAGATAGTCGCGGGCGCGGCTGCCCGGCACCCGGCGTCGGGCGTCGAGCACCCACCAGGGCAGGCGCCCGGCATTGGGGCGCAGGGTCCAGCGCTCGCCGGTGGCGAGATCGGCGAAGGCGAAGGCAGCCTCGTCGGGCCCGGCGAGCACGCCGTCCGGCGCACCGGCGAGCTTGAGAAAGTCGAGGGCGTCGCGGTTGCCCGACAGCAGCAAGTGGTTGCCGTTGTCGATCGTCAGCCCGAGGGCCGGATCGAAGTAGGAGCGGCAGCGCCCGCCGGCCTGCTTGGCCGCCTCGTGCACCACGACGCGCCGGCCGGCCTTGGCCAGCCGCAGGGCTGCCGACAGGCCGGCGAGGCCGGCCCCGAGGACATGAACCGTACCCATCAGACCACCGCGTGACGCAGGAGGACGCCGACGAGCGCGAGCTTGCCGGGCTTCACCCGCGCGCGGGGCGCCGCCCAGCCGCGCTTGCGCAGGCCGACGAGGATCAGGTGGTAGGCCGCCCCCATGATCCTCGGCGCCTTGGTGGCGCGGCGCGACTGAGCGTGCATGATCGCCCAGGACGCGTCGTAATGCGCTTGAGCCTCGTCGAGGAGCCGGGCGCAGACCTCCCCGAGACGAGGATGAGCGAGCGCGCTCTCGGGCGTCGGATGGGACAGCCCGATCGCCGCCAGCGGCTCGGCCGGCAGGTAGAGCCGGCCGCGCTCGGCATCCTCGTCGATGTCGCGCAGAATGTTGGTGAGCTGGAGCGCCCGGCCGAGATGATGGGCGAGCTTGATCCCGGGCGCCTCGGGCAGGCCGAAGATCCGCACCGACAGGCGGCCGACGGCGCTCGCCACCCGGTCGCAATAGAGGTCGAGGGTCGCGGAATCCGGGGCGACGATGTCGGCCTCGGCGTCCATCGCCATGCCGTCGATCACCGCCTGGAAATCCTCGCGCTTCAACCCGAACTGCCGCACCGGCCCGACGAGGGCTTGCGTCCGCGGCACGGGCCGGCCGGCATAGAGCGCGTCGATGTCGGCGCGCCAGCGGTCGAGCTCGGCCGCGCGGACCTCGCGGGCGCCGCCGTCGTCGGCCACGTCGTCGACGGCGCGGCAGAAGGCGTAGACCGCGTACATCGCGTCGCGCTGCTCGGCCGGCAGCAGCCGCATGGCGGTGTAGAACGACGAGCCGGCGGCCGGCAGGGCCGCGGCCTCGGTCGTGGCCTCGACGGGCGAGGCGGGCTGAGAGGCGAGGGCGGTCACGGTCGGGCTCCCCGCAGGGCCGGATGGAGGTAGCGGCGGAACGGCCGCCGGGCGAGCGTCGTGGCGGCGGCGCCGAGCGCGGTCAGCGCGAAGGCGGCCTTGCCGTGATGAACCTTCTCGCTCAGCGGATCGCGAACGAGGAGGCCGCGGGCGAGCAGCACCGCGAGGCGGTGGATCGCCGCGATCTCCATGGCGAGCCGCGTATCGTCGATGAGATCCGGCAGGGGCCGGCCCTCGTCGAGGAGGTCGAGGCAGCGTTGCGCCAGGTCCTTGATCACGGCACGGAGCGCGGGAGTGGCGCGCTCGGCACCCAGATCCTCGATCCGGGCCCCGTGCTTCTCGAGGGTCTCCCGCGGCAGGTAGACCCGGTCGACGTTGCGATAATCCTTGCCGCAATCCTGCAGGTGGTTGATCACCTGGAGGGCGGTGCAGATCGCGTCCGAGGTCGGCCAGGTCCGGCCCGGATCCTCGCCGTGCACGTCGAGGACGAAGCGGCCGACCGGGACCGCCGAGTAGCGGCAGTAATGCGCCAGCTCGTCCCAGGTCTCGTAGCGCGTCTTGTGCGCGTCCATCCGGAACGCGTCGAGCAGTTCGAGCGCATGGCGCGGCGGCAGACCGCGCTCGGCGAGCGAACGGCGCAGGGGCGCGGCTTCCGGGTCGTCGGGGCCCTTAGCCGTCAGCGCGTCGGCGAGGCCGTCGAGGAGCGCGATCTTGCGCTCGGGCGACAGGCCGGCATTGTCGGCGACGTCGTCGCCGGCCCGGACGTAGTAGTAGAAGTCCAGGATCGGGCCGCGGTGGCGCGGATGAATCAGGTGCGAGGCGACCGGAAAGTTCTCGTCGCGATGCCCCTTGCCGGAGCGCGCCTCGGTAACGGTTGTCATCGGATATATCCCGCCTGACGGAACCAGGCGACGGCGTCGGACAGGCCGTCGCGGTAGGGCCGGGCCGCGTAGCCGAGCTCGGCCCGCGCCTTGGCGTCGGAGAAGAACATGCGGTAGCGCGACATCCGGATGCCGTCGATCGTCGCGAGCGGCGCCTTGCCGGTGATCCGCGCGGCGAGCTCGGACACGAAGGCCACCGGATAGACCGCCGCCCGCGGCAGCCGCACGGTCGGGGGCTTCCGCCCGACGAGGCCGGCGATGTCGGCGAGCATGCGTGACAGGAGCACGTCCTCGCCGCCCAGGATGTAGCGCTCGCCGATGCGGCCCCGGTGCAGGGCGAGGAGATGGCCCTTCGCCACGTCGTCGACATGGGCAAGGTTCAAGCCCGTATCGACGAAGGCCGGCATCTTGCCGTTCGCCGCCTCAACGATGATCCGGCCGGTCGGAGTCGGCTTGACGTCGCGCGGGCCGATCGGGGTCGAGGGATTGACGATCACCGCCGGCAGGCCCTCGCGGGCCACCATCTCCTCGACCACCCGCTCGGCCACCACCTTGCTGCGCTTGTAGGCGCCGATCGCGGTCTCCGGGGTCAGCGGACGGGTCTCGTCGGCGGGAGTACCGTCGTCGTGCGGCTTGATGGTGGCGACGCTCGACGTGTAGACGACCCGCTCGACGCCGGCCTCCAGCGCCGCCCGCATCAGGGCCCGGGTGCCGTCGCGGTTGGTGCGCACGATCTCTTCCGGATCCGGCGCCCAGAGCCGGTAATCCGCGGCGGCGTGGACGAGGTAGCGCATCCCGCGCATGCCCTTGGCCGCCGCCTCGGGATCGCGCATGTCGCCCTCGACGACCTCGACGTCGGGCCAAGTCAGGTTGGTGCGCGGGCTGGTGGCGCGCACCAGCACCCGCACCGGGAAGCCGGCGGCGCGAAACACGTCGACCAGCGCCGGGCCGAGAAAGCCGCTGGCGCCGGTGATCAGCACCGGGCCGGGCTCGAATCCGGCGCCGGACGGGGTGGGCGCGGTGCGGTGCTGGGCCTCGGTCATGTGTTCCTTCTCGGCGGCTCGGGCGGCGGGCCCGCTCTTGCCGACAGTGACATCAATTTCGGGAAGCCGGGCCGCTTCTGCCAGCCCGGCGCCACGCTCGCAAGGCGCAGGCTGCCGATCGCGGACGGGCGTGCCGCCCGCGCATCAGCATCCCGACCCCGGGACGAATCCGTCCGGCGAGACGTCTCAGGCGAGGCGCAGGCGCCCGCCGCGCTCGGCCGCCGCCCCGCGGGCCGGGAGGATCTCCTCGACGACCTTGACGATCGAGGGAGCGTCGAGGCCCGCCTCCGCGTACATCCGCTCCGGTGTGTCGTGGTCCTGGTAGCTGTCCGGCAGCGTCAGCGTGCGCACCCGCACCCGGCCGTCGTCGAGAGCCCCGCGCGACGACAGCAGGTGCAGCACCATCGCGCCGAAGCCGCCCACCGACCCCTCTTCCAGCGTCACCAGAACCTCGTGGTTTGAGGCCAGGTCCAGGATCAGGGCCTCGTCCAGCGGCTTGGCGAACCGCGCGTCCGCCACCGTCACGCCGATGCCCGCCGCCTCGAGCCGCTCCGCCGCCTTCAGGGCTTCCGCCAGGCGCGTGCCGAGGCTGAGCAACGCCACCCGCGCCCCTTCCGGACGCTGAATCACCCGGCCACGGCCGATCGCCAGCACCTCGCCGCGATCGGGCATCTCGACGCCCACGCCCTCGCCGCGCGGATACCGGAACGCGATCGGCCCGGTGTCGTGCGCATGCGCCGTCGCCACCATGTGCACCAGCTCGGCCTCGTCGGCCGCCGCCATCACGGTCATGTTCGGCAGGCAGCACAGGTAGGCCAGGTCGAAGGCGCCCGCATGCGTCGCCCCGTCGGCGCCGACGAGACCGGCCCGGTCGAGCGCGAAGCGCACCGGCAGGTTCTGCAGCGCCACGTCGTGCACCAGCTGGTCGTAGCCGCGCTGCAGGAACGTCGAGTAGATCGCGCAGAACGGCTTGAACCCTTCCGTCGCCAGGCCGGCCGCGAAGGTCACCGCGTGCTGCTCGGCGATGCCGACGTCGAAGGTCCGGTCGGGATGCGCTTTTGAGAACAGGTCGACGCCGGTGCCCGAGGGCATCGCCGCGGTGATCGCCACCACCTTGTCGTCGACGTCCGCCGCCTTGATCAGGCTCTCGCCGAACACCCGGGTGTAGGCCGGGGCGTTGGGCTTGGCCTTGGTCTGCTTGCCCGACACCACGTCGAACTTCACCACCGCGTGGCCGCGATCGGCCGCGGCCTCCGCGGGGGCGTAGCCCTTGCCCTTCTGGGTGACGACGTGGATCAGCACCGGGCCGTCGGGGGCGTCGCGCACGTTCTTGAGCACCGGCAGCAGGTGCTCGAGGTTGTGGCCGTCGATCGGGCCGACGTAGTGGAAGCCGAGCTCCTCGAACATCGTGCCGCCGCCGGCCAGGATGCCGCGGGCATACTCCTCGGCGCGGGCCGCGGTGTCGTAGAGGGCCTTCGGCAAGAGGCGGCCGAACTGCTTGGCGGTGTCGCGCAGGCTCCGGTAGGTGTCGCCCGAGACGAGCCTGGCGAGGTAGGACGACATCGCGCCGACCGGGGGCGCGATCGACATGTCGTTGTCGTTGAGGATGACGATTAGGCGCGACTTGAGTGCGCCGGCATTGTTCATCGCCTCGTAGGCCATGCCGGCCGAGATCGAGCCGTCGCCGATCACCGCCACGACGTTGCGGCGCGGGGGCGTCTCGCCGCGGGCGCGTGCCGCGGCGTCGGCGAGGTCGCGGCCGATCGCCATGCCGAGGCCGGCGGAGATGGAGGTGGAGGAGTGGGCGGCGCCGAAGGGGTCGTAGGGGCTCTCGGAGCGCTTGGTGAAGCCCGAGAGGCCGCCGGCTTGGCGCAGGGTGCGGATGCGGTCGCGGCGTCCGGTGAGGATCTTGTGGGGGTAGGCCTGGTGCCCGACGTCCCAGATGATGCGGTCGTCGGGGGTGTTGAAGACGTAGTGCAGGGCGACGGTGAGCTCGATGACGCCGAGGCCCGCGCCGAGATGGCCGCCGGTGACCGAGACGGCGTCGATGGTCTCGGCGCGCAGTTCCGCGGCGAGCTGGGCGAGGTCGCTCTCGGGCAGCTGGCGCAGATCCGCGGGAATGCGGACGCGGTCGAGGAGGGGAAGAACCAGATCGGACACGGGATGACGCTCGCTCGTTCGGAGGCGGACCCCGCCCGGCCTCGCGGCCCCGGGATCCTCGCAGATGGCGGCCGTTATACCGCAAGCGGCCGATCGCGCCATCGTCGGTCCGCGAAGCCCACGGTTGCGACGTCCCGGCGCACAACAACTCCCAAGAACATCCTGAACTCACGGTGAATTTCGCCCGCGAGGCGACAGCTGCATGGCGATGGGTTAGAGTGCGTGACGGCGACGCGATCTCGACAATACGCATCCCCGCTCGGAGGTCAGATGGGACGATCGATACCGACGGGCGGGCTCGTCCTGGGCATCCTGCTGGCAGCCTCCGGCCAGGCGCGGGCGGTGCCGCTCTATCCGGCGCTCGATCCCGCCTGGCTGCCGCATCTGCCCGCCTGCCGGCCGACCGACCGGACCTGCGACACCGTCTCGCGGCGCCGGATCCCGGTCTGCGCCTGGCGGGTGCGACCGACGCCCGAGGGCCCGCGGCGAGTGCGGATCTGCGCGTGAGCCGTCGCGGCAAGACCGGTCCCGAAACGGCCCGCGTGGCGACCGGCGTCGCCTGCCTGCTGCTCCTTATCCTTCCCGGGGCGGCGCAGGCCCGCGGCTGCACGGGCGACTTCGCGGGCGGCACGCGGCCGGTTCTCACCAACCCGCGGCTTGCCGCCGACACCACGCTTCTGTGCTACCAGGCCTTCGCCGTCCTCTATTCGGGGCTCGCCCGCACGCCGCTCTACGCCGCCGAGCACCTGACCGCCGCGCGGGTCGAGGCCGCGCGGCGGATCGACCGGGTCGACGCTTTCCACGAGGAAGCTCAGCTGCCGGAAGCGGCGCGCTCGGAGCTTGCGGATTACGCCGGCAGCGGCTGGGACCGGGGTCACATGGCACCCTCCGGCGACATGCCGAGCCCGGGCACGCAAGCGGAATCCTTCACGCTCGCCAACATCGTGCCGCAGAACCCGGACCTCAACCGCCGCCTCTGGGCCGGGATCGAGAGCAGCGTGCGGGCGCTCGCGATCGAGCGGGGCGACCTCTTCGTCGTCACCGGCCCGCTGTTCGAGGGCGCGAGCGTGCAGTCCTTGCGCGGCCGGGTTCTGATCCCGACCCGGCTGTTCAAGGCGGTCTACGACGCCAACCGGGGCGAGGCGGGGGTCTATCTCGCCCGCAACGCCCCGGGCGAGGAGTGGCAGGCGATCTCCCTCGAGCAGCTCGCCGCGGTCGGCGGCATCGTCGCCTTCCCGGATCTCCCGGATTCCGTCCGCCGGCGCATCATGCCCCTGCCCGAGCCGCGGCGCGACGAGTATGTCGGCGGGCCGCGCAGCCGCCGCGAGCCCGGCTTCCTCGACTGGCTCGCCGCCGAGTTGCGCCGCGCAGCCCGCCGCGCCTGGCGCGACTTCCTCCGCTCGCTGTTCTGACGGGACGCCCCTCATGCCCGCTCACCCGAAGCCCGCCTTCACGCCCTTCGCCGACGAATCTGGTGTCCAGACCCTCGGCGACATGACGCTGGAGAACGGCACGACGCGCATCGCGCTCCACGGCTCCCTCGACTTTGCCCGCGACCGGGAGAGCCTGGAGCGGGCACGGGCGCTGGCGAGGACACTGGCGGAGATCGTGGCGGTCCTGGAGGGCGAGGCCGACCTGCCGGAACGGGCGGAGGAGGTCCGGGTGGCGACCACCGAGGTGAAGAACCCGTTCGGGTGAGCGGGCTGGCTCGCAAGGCCGCCGATCCGTGCCGCCTTGCACCCCCCCGGCGGCCCTGGTAAGCGCGGGAGCACTCCCCATTCCCGCGCGCGGCCGGCCGCGTCGACCCCCGGCGATCCGATCGTGCCCCGGGAAACGGCCTGAATCCGGCATCACACCGCCCGACCCGGACCGCGCGCCAGAACCCTGAAGGATCACCGCCATGGCCCGTGAATTCATCTACCACATGCGGGGTCTGACCAAGACCTATTCCAGCGGCAAGAAGGTGCTCGATAACGTGCACCTGTCCTTCTACCCGGACGCCAAGATCGGCGTGCTCGGCGTCAACGGCGCCGGCAAGTCGACGCTCTTGCGCATCATGGCCGGTATCGACACGGAATTCTCCGGCGACGGCTTCGTCGCCGAGGGCGCGCGGGTCGGCTACCTGCCGCAGGAGCCGCAGCTCGATCCGGACAAGACGGTCCGCGAGAACGTGATGGAGGGCGTCGCCGAGTCCCAGGCGATCCTCGATCGCTACAACGAGCTGGCGATGAACTACTCCGAGGAGACGGCGGACGAGATGACCCGCCTCCAGGACGAGATCGAGGCCAAGGGCCTGTGGGATCTCGACTCCAAGGTCGACCAGGCGATGGACGCCCTGCGCTGCCCGGGCGACGACGTCGCCGTGGCGACCCTGTCGGGCGGCGAGCGCCGCCGCGTCGCCCTCTGCCGCCTGCTCCTGTGGCAGCCCGAGCTCCTGCTCCTCGACGAGCCGACCAACCACCTCGACGCCGAGACGGTCGGCTGGCTCGAAGGCCACCTGCGCAGCTACCCGGGCGCGATCCTGATCGTCACCCACGACCGCTACTTCCTCGACAACGTAACGAGCTGGATCCTCGAGCTCGATCGCGGCCGGGGCATCCCGTACGAGGGCAACTACTCGTCCTGGCTGGTCCAGAAGCAGAAGCGCCTGGCCCAGGAGGGCCGCGAGGAGGAGTCGCGCCAGCGCACCATCGAGCGCGAGCAGGAATGGGTCTCGGCCTCGCCGAAGGCCAGGCAGGCCAAGTCCAAGGCCCGCATCTCCCGCTACGAGGAACTCGTTGCCAAGTCGCAGGAGAAGGGGCCCTCGACCGCCCAGATCGTCATCCCGATCGCTGAGCGGCTCGGCAACAACGTCATCGAGTTCGACCACCTGGAGAAGGCCTTCGGCGACCGGCTGCTGATCGACGACCTGTCGTTCAAGCTGCCGCCGGGCGGCATCGTCGGGGTGATCGGCCCGAACGGCGCCGGCAAGACCACCCTGTTCCGGATGATCAACGGGCTGGAGACCCCCGACAAGGGCGAGATCCGGGTCGGCGAGAGCGTCAAGCTCGGCTACGTCGACCAGTCCCGCGACGCGCTCAAGCCCGACGCGACGGTCTGGCAGGAGATCTCGGGTGGCAACGACATCCTCTATCTCGGCAAGCGCGAGATCAACTCGCGCGCTTATTGCGGCGCCTTCAACTTCAAGGGCTCCGACCAGCAGAAGAAGGTCGGGGTCCTGTCGGGCGGCGAGCGCAACCGCGTCCACCTCGCCAAGATCCTCAAGAGCGGCGCCAACGTGCTGCTGCTCGACGAGCCGACCAACGACCTCGACGTCGACACCCTGCGGGCGCTGGAGGAGGCGCTGGAGGATTACGCCGGCTGCGCGGTGATCATCAGCCACGATCGCTGGTTCCTCGACCGGATCGCGACCCACATCCTCGCCTTCGAGGGCGACAGCCACGTCGAGTGGTTCGAGGGCAACTTCGCCGATTACGAAGCGGACAAGAAGCGGCGCCTGGGCGTCGATTCCACCATCCCGCACCGGATCAAGTACAAGAAGTTCAGCCGCTGAGCCGTGACCGGGGCGGCACCCGCCGCCCCGCCTCGTCTGCATCCGGACAACAAAAAAGGGCCCCGCGGGGCCCTTTCTCATGTTCGGCTCGCTTGTCGGCGCTACCGCGCCGCCGAGTACAGCGAGGCGCCGGAGGCGATCGGCGAGGTGACGGTGGAGAAGACGCTGAGCACCTTCTGGACCTCGGTGAAGGGGGCGTTCGAGACGTAGACGAGGTCGCGGTTGCGCATCCGGAACGCCTGGCTGACGAACAGGCTGTTGGGGTCGCGCATGTTGATCCGGTAGACCACAGGCACGAAGTTCGACGAGACGAGGGGGCTGTTCGGGTGCAGGCGGCGCACCACCGAGGCCGGCTCGAACCGGAACACGAACACGCCGGCCGGGTCGGCCTGGAAGTCGCGCAGGCCGCCGGACTTGGCGAGCGCCTGGGCGAGCGTGATGCCCTCGGCCGAGAACGGGATCTCGTAGTTTGCCCCGGTCGCGCCGACGGCCAGGAAGGTCTGGGGATCGCGCACCAGGGTGAGGGTGTCGCCCGGCCGCAGGAAGATGTTCTCGCGCGGGTTGGAGACGATCGCCGTCAGCGGCACCGTCGCGGTGGTGGAACCGCGCGACAGCCGCACGAAGGTCTCGTTCACCGGCGCTGCAACGCCGCCCGCCGTGGCGATGACGTCGAGCAGGCGGTCGCCCTTCTCGGTCAGCGGCACGCGGCCGCCGCCGAGGTTGGAGACCGGACCGCCGCGGCTCGCCGCCGCCAGGCGGGCGCCGCCGCCACCGGCCGCCGCCGCCTCGCCCAGCACCGTCACGCTGGTGCTGAGCGGCGAGTTCACCGTCAGGAGCACCTGCGGCTGGATCGCCTTGCCGGCGAGTTCCTGCTCGATCTGGGCCTGTACGTCCGGAGCGCGCTTGCCCGCCACCTTGATCCGGCCGGCATACGGCACCGAGATCGTGCCGTCGCGGGCCACGATCTGCTCGGGGATGCTGGACGATTTCGAGCCGGTGGACAGGCCCCCCATCATCGGGGCGGAGAACAGGCCGCCGCTGCCGGCCTCCCAGATCGTCACCGTCACGGCGTCGCCGACGCCGATCACCGGCTGCACCGAGGGGCGGCGGTCGCCGAAGGAGGCGAGCAGGCTGTCGAGGGGCCGGCCGCGCAGGGCCTCGACCACCGCGGCGTCGACGTCGATGATCTCGTAGCGGGCGAGCAGGCCCTGGTCGGTGGCGACGTCCGCCCCGTCCGCGATCGCGCTCGCCGTCGGGCCGGCCGCCGGCAGGAAGCTGCTGCAACCCCCGATGAGGCAGGCAACCGCCAGGACCGCTGGCATTCCGACGCGCACCATGCATCACCCTCCGAACCACGCGGGGCCGTCCGCGACGACCGCTCCGGTCTCTCTCGCTCGACGCTGGGCCCGCCGCGAGCCGCCCGGCATCCGGTCCGACCCGCGAATTCCCGGCGGGCGCGGCCGCATGCGGCCACGCTTCGCCACCCTTCCTCTAGCACTCCGAACGGCTGCGATCGAATTAACGGACCGCTCCGGGGCCCCCCGGTGTGCACAAGTCTCGCCGGTGTGGCCTGTCGCCCACGGCCCGCGACCCGGCCGGGGAGCCCGTCGGCCGGAAATGCGTCGCGAGCGTGGCGGTTGGCGGCCCGACCGTGACGCGGATGCACCAACCGTGTGGATCACGGGCATGACACCCGCCGTCTCCATGTTCCTGCCCAGATCTCAGGCCTAATGGCGGTCGTCGTCCGGTGGGACGACCGATCCTCCGGGACGCCGGGCATTGACGCCGTGCAACACCGCGATTTTTTCGAGATTGTTGCAATCCCGCCATTGTCCGCACCGGGGCCGTCGGTACTGTCCGCCTCGTCAGCGGCTCGCGCGCGGTTCGCGCGCCCCGAATGTCCGTCCGGGCAGGCTGCATCCGCGGCCCGCTCGGGCCTTCGCCGTCCCAGGGCTCAGCCGGCAGGTCGTCTGCGGCCGCCGGCCCCGCCCAGACCCGAGGTGTGCCCGTGAGTGCTGATCCCGTGCGAAACGTCGAACCGGCCCGCCAGGATGCCCGCACCCAAGACGCCCGCACCCCGCAGCCGGGGCGGCGGCAGGTCTTCCTGTTCCTGCAAGGTCCGATCACGCCGTTCTTCGCCCGTGTCGCCGACGCCCTGGAGGCGCGGGGTCATCGCTGCCTGCGGGTGAACCTCTGCTTCGGCGACTGGATGTTCTGGCGCCGCGCCGGCGGGGTGAACTTCCGCGGCACCCGCGAGACCTGGCCGGCTTTCATCGCCGACCTGATCGACCGCGAGGGCGTGACCGACCTGATGCTGCTCGGCGAGCAGCGCTACTACCACAAGGTCGCCGTCGCCGCCGCCAAGGCCCGCGGCCTGAACGTCACGGTGACGGATTTCGGTTACCTGCGCCCGGACTGGATCACGCTCGAGCGCGACGGAATGTCGGGCGACAGCTGCTTCCCGAAGGACCCGGAGGCCGTGATGGCGCTCGCCGCCAAGGCCCCCGAGCCCGACCTGGTGCCGCGCTACCGCGACAGCTTCTGGCTCCAGGCCGTCTGGGACATGGCCTACCACCTGATGAGCAATTGGCTCTGGTGGCTCTATCCCGGCTACAAGTCGCATCAGGTGCACCACAACGCCCTGATTTATCTCGGCACCGGCCTGCACATGCTGCGCTCCAAGCGCACCGGCCCGCGGGTCGACGCGCTGGTGCGCCGCCTGCGGGAGGCCGGCACGACCTACTACGTGCTGCCGCTGCAGATGGAGAACGACTTCCAGCTGCGCGCCTACTCGCCGTTCTTCGACCTGAAGACGCCGATCCACGCGGTCATCCGCTCGTTCTCAGAGCATGCCCCGGCGGAATCGCGCCTGCTGGTCAAGATCCACCCGCTCGATCCCGGCATCCGCAACTGGGCGCGCATCGTGCGCCGCTCGGCGGAGAAGTGGGGCGTCACCGACCGTGTCGATTTCGCCGATGGCGGCGACCTCGGCAAGATGCTGGACGGCTGCCGCGGCGTCGTCACGGTCAACAGCACCGTCGGCCTGTGGTCGATGCGCGCGGCCAAGCCGACCATGACGCTGGGTGCGGCGATCTACGACATCCAGGGCCTGACCTACCAGGGCGCGCTGGAGACGTTCTGGACGCAGGCCGAGCCGCCCCGGCGCGAGCTGTGGGACGCCTTCATCAAGGCGATCGTCGCCAACATCCAGATCCGCGGCGTCTACTACAAGGGCGAGGGCATGGCGGCGGCGGTGGAGGCCACCGCCTCGCGCCTCGACCTCACCCAGGGCGCCTGGCTCGAGACCCGCTCCCGGGCGCGCACCCTCGATGCCGGCGACGAGATGCCGGGCCTCCAGGCGCTGCAGAACGCCTGACCCCGGCAAGCATCGAGCAAGAGACCCGACGGGGCCGGAAACGGCCCCGTTTTTTCATGCCCGATGGCCGCCAAGCCCCGATCGTCCCCCGAGCCCGGATCATCCCCGCCGCAGCACGCGGCGCCAGACCACCGACCAGACCTGCTTGAGCACCGCCTCGGGGGTACGGGCGCGCCGCGCCAGTTCCGGGTCGCCGGCGGCGAGGCGCTGCACCAGCACCTCGGCCGGGCAGGGCAGGCCGGTGCGCGGATCGACGTAGCGCGGGTAGAGGATCAGCGCGCCGGCCACCAGCTCGTCGAGGGTGAGGCGGCGGGTGCGGCGGGGGCTGCCCGGATCGTCGGTCAGGCCCCAGCCGGCGTAGAACGGCAGGCCGTGGGTGGTCACGGCCTTGCCGCGCAGGAGCGCCTCGAAGCCGATGAGCGAGGTCACGGTCTCGACCCGGTCCGCCGCCTCGACGGCGTCGATGGCCGAGACGTCGCGCAGCACCACGTCGGCATGGGCCGCGACCACGTCCGGCGGCACCCAGCCCGGGCGCAAACCGGCCTCGACGTCGGGATGCGGCTTGAAGGCGATCACGGCGTCGGGGTTGCGCTCGCGGGCGAGCCGCAGGAGCGCGGCGTTGCCCGGGACCGTCCCACCGCCGAGGCGGATCGAGGCGTCGTTCTCGACCTGGCCGGCGACCAGCACCACCGGGCCCGGCCGCGGCATCGGCGGCATCGCGGCGCTGCCGACATTGTATTTGCTCACCCGCGCGGCGATCACCGCCTCGCGCAAGGCGGCGGCCCGGGCGAGGAGGTCGTCCGGGAAAGTGCCGGTCTCGAGCAACTGCTCAAGGTCGCTCGGACCCGTAGCGTCGTAGTAGACGCCGGTGGCGTCGAGGACGTGCGAGGCGCCCGGCCGCAGGGCGACCCCGAGGCCGATCGAGCGCAGGAAGCCGTCCTCCATGCGCAGGAGCGGCACGCCCGCCCGGGCACAGGCCTCCTCGGTGCCGGCCGGCATCCGGCTCGCCCAGGATACGACGCGGCCCATGCCCGCGAGCTCGCCGTCGCCGACCGGCGCGTCGCCCCGGCGCACCACCGGGCGGTGACCGGGAGCAGACAGGGTCCTGGTGATCCAGTCCCGCTTCCAGGCCGAGAAGCCGACGCAGAGGGTCGGCACAGCGTTCTCGCGCCAGCGCGACGCGACGAGGTCCAGCACCTCCACCGCATCCTCGAACCGGGACGGCGCGCCCGTATAGGGATCGAAGTAGCGCGAGCAGACCAGGTAGGCGGCGGCGAAGACCTCCTCCGGCTTGCGCCGGCGGGTGCGCCGGGGCAGGTGCAGCCGGTCGTCGGTGAAGCCCCAGCCGGCATAGAACGGCAGGCCGAAGCAGGTCACCGGCGTGCCGGCGAGGGCTGACTCGAAGCCGGAATGGGCCGAGACGACGTAGACCCGGTCGCACTCCTCGGCGACCGACCAGGCGGTGACGGGATCGCGCACCAGCCGCGCCCCGGTCGCGGTCGCGGCGGCCTCGTCGATATGGCCGCGGCGGCCGATCGCCGACCCGGGATCCATCACCACCAGGCGCTCGGCCTCCGGCGCGTCCGCGGCGGCGGCCTCCAGCATCGCCCGGAAGGCGCTCGCCCCGGCAAGACCGAAGCCGACCGTCGGATCGCCGACCGCCTGGTCGACGATCACGACGCGCCGATCTCCCGCTTTTCGCGGCGGCAGGTCGCGGCGGCGCGGATCGTTGTCGAGGCCGAGCCGCCGCTCGCGCAGGCGCGCGATGCCGGCGCGGGCGCGGGCCATGAGCTCGTCCGCCTCCCAGCCGCCTTCCTCGAGCATGACCTCGAGCTCGCTCGGCGCGGTAGCGTCGTAGTGGATGCCGAGCCCGTCGATAATGTAGCTCAGCGAGCGCTCGGCGCGGACGTCGCCGAGGCGCAGGAAGCCCTCGTCCCAGCGGTCGCTCAAGCGTACCCGCCGCGAGGTCGGCTCGCTGCCCAGCCGCCGCGAGCGTCGCGGGCCGGGCCCTTCCGACTCCGACGGCATTCGGGGCCACAACCGCTTCAGCTTGCCGCGATCCATCCGCCTCTCACTCACTGCGGACCGTGCCGCCCAGGCGCTCGCGACCCGGAGCAGGCGCCGTTCCACACTCACCCCGGCCCCGTCAAGCACGGCGCGCCCGTCGGGGGCGGAGCCGGCCGTCTCGGGGCCGGGCGCCGCGGCCGCGGTCCCGCGCCCTCTCTCCTTAGACGAATTCCGATGACCTCTTCCTTGCCGCGGGGGATTTTTTCGCGCGTCCGCCGAAGCCGGCATGCTACAGGCGCCCCCCAGGCCGCGCCCAACGCCGCCGCGGGCCTGCGCACTATGCCCGCAGGCGCCGCGATGCCGCCGCGTTCCGATCGTCCGGGAGAGAAGCCATGCCCGTCATCCTGATCACCGGCGCCTCGAGCGGCATCGGCGCGGCGCTGGCGCAGCATTACGCCGCCCCCGGCACCACACTGGTCCTGAACGCCCGCGGGGCCGAGCGGCTGGAGGCGGTCGCGGCGCTCTGCCGGGGCAAGGGCGCGACGGTCGAGACCCGGGCGCTCGACGTGCGCGACCGGGCCGGCGTACGGGCCTGGATCGCCGAGGTCGACGCCCGCAGCGGTCTCGATCTCGTGATCGCCAATGCGGGGGTCAACGGCGGCCATCCGCAGGGCGGCCTCGAGGCCGAGGAGACCGCCTTCCTGGTCCTCGACGTAAACCTGATGGGCGCCCTCAACGTGGCGCTGCCCACCGTCGCCCGGATGGCGGAGCGGGGCAGGGGGCAGGTCGCGCTCATCTCCTCGCTCGCCGCCTACGCGCCGCTTCCCGACGCCCCGGCCTATAGCGGCACCAAGGCGGCGCTGCTCGCCCACGGCCTGGCCTTGCGCGAGAAGCTGGCGCCGCAGGGCGTGCGGATGAACGTGGTCTGCCCCGGCTACGTGAAGACCGCGATGGGCGCCGATTACGAGGGCTGGCGCCCGCTCGAGATGAGCGCCGAGGCGGCGGCGGCGCGCATCGCCAAGGGGCTCGCCCGCGACGAAGCGGTGATCGCCTTCCCGGCGGCGCTCGCCGCGGCGGCGCGGGGCGCCGCGCTGATTCCCGAATCCTGGCGCCGCCTCGGCATGCGCGGCTTCAGCTTCCGCATGAGCGAGCGCCAGCAGCGCTGATCCCCCGACACCATTCCCCGTCACGGAGAAGACCCGGTTGCGGATCGCCCTGTTCACCCTCGAAGCCCTGCCCAACGCCCGGGCGGTGCGCCGCTTCGTCGCCGACAACGCCGCGCGGATCGCCTTCGTCGGCCTGTCCGATCCCGAGCGGCCGAGCACCGGCGGACTGACCGGCCAGGTCCGGCGCCATCTCGGGCGCTCCGGTGCCGGCTTCCTGCCCTACCTGGCGGTCAATTTCGGCCTGCCCGACCTCGCCCGCGGGCTCGCCCCCGCGACCCAGGCGCTGGCGGGCAGCCGCGACGTGCCCGAGGCCACCCCGCTGCGGACCCTGTGCCGGCGCCTCGGCCTGCCGCACGCCACCATCACCGACGTGAACGGGCCGGAGACGACCGGGCACCTGCGCCAGCACCGGGCCGACCTGATCCTGTCGTTCCACTTCGACCAGATCTTCGACGCCGCGACCCTGGCGGCGGCGCCGGCGGGCGGGCTCAACGTCCACCCCTCGCTGCTGCCGCGCCACCGCGGCCCGGTGCCGACCCTGCACGCGCTCCTCGACGAGACGCCGCAATTCGGCATCACGGTGCACCGCCTCGCGCCGGAGATCGATGCCGGGGGGATCCTGGCGCAGGAAACCGTGGCACTGCCCCCGGACGTCACCGCCTCGCGCGCCGCCGTGCTGCTGCACGAGGCCGGGCGGCCGCCGCTCGAACGCGTCCTGGCCGAGGCCGAGCGGTCGGGCGCGCTGCCCGAGGGGCGGCACGTCCCGGTGCTGCCCTATTGCGGCTTCCCGAGCCCGGCCCAGCTACGCGACCTCAAGCGGCGAGGGCGGCGCCTAGTCGATGCCGGGGACCTGCGCGAGGCCCTGAGCCTATCGCTCAAGCCCTGAGATCCGCGCCCCGAGATCCGCGTGGGCGCCGACCCGAATGAACGAAGCGCGTCCGGCTTCGTTGTGGCCATGATACCCCCACCCTGTACGGAGGATTTCATGAGCCGAGCGCACATGAGACAAGCGCACAAGCCCCTCGACCGGCAGGTGATCGTGATCACCGGCGGCTCAAGCGGCATCGGGCTCGCTACCGCCCGGATGGCGGCGCGTGCGGGCGCGCGGGTCGTCCTCGCCGCGCGCAACGCCGAGGCGCTGGCGACCATCCAGGAGGAGATCGAGGCGGCGGGCGGGGAGGCGACCCACGTCGTCGCCGATGTCGGCCGGCGCGAGGACGTGCAGGCCATCGCCGACAAGGCGGTGCAGCGCTTCGGCGGCTTCGACACCTGGGTCAACGATGCCGGCATCTCCCTCTACGGGCGCCTGGAGGAAGTCTCGGACGATGACCACGACCGGCTGTTCCAGACAAACTTCTGGGGCGTGGTCTACGGCTCGCTGGTGGCGGCGCCGCACCTGCGCCGGCACGGCGGGGCGATCATCAACCTCGGCAGCATCGCCTCCGACATGGCGATCCCGCTCCAGGGCATGTACTCGGCGAGCAAGCACGCCATCCGGGGCTTCACCGACGCCCTGCGCTCGGAGCTGGAGCAGGATCTGGCCCCCGTCTCCGTGACGCTGATCAAGCCCTCGGCGATCGACACGCCGCTGCCGCAGCACGCCCGCAACTACCTCGACCGGGAGCCTAAGCTGCCGCCGCCGGTCTACCACCCGGACGAGGTCGCCCACGCCATCCTGCACGCCGCCGTCTATCCGCAGCGCGACATCATCGTCGGCGGCGGCGGCCGGGCGATGACCGGCTTCAAGAAGCTCGCCCCCGGCACCTTCGACCGGCTGGGCGCCGTGATGGCCGGCCAGCAACTGCGATCCGAGCCGCCGCGGGATCCGCACGGGTCGCTCCACCGGCCGGGCCAGGACGGCCATGTCCGCGGCGACCATCCGGGGATGGTGCGCCACACCAGCACCTACACGCGGGCAAAACTCCACCCGCTCACCACCGGCGCCGTGATGGCGGGCGTCGGCCTCGCGGCGGCGGCGCTGATGAAGCGGCGGGCCTGAGACCGCCGCGCCGTCGCGAATGGCGCCGTTCGACGGTGCGAGGCAAGCCCGAACGGGTGTCGGCGCCGATGCCAAGGCGCGACGGTATGGGATCGCTTCCGCGGGTCGGCATGGCGTGGGACAAGCTCGCCATGCCACCTGCGATGCCGACCCTCCTCCTCTACGCCGCCGCGGCCTTGGCCGAGATCGCCGGATGCTTCTCGGTCTGGGCCTGGTGGCGGCTCGGCGCCTCGCCGCTCTGGCTCGTGCCGGGGGCGGCGGCGCTGGGCGCCTTCGCGTTCCTGCTCGCGCTCACCGGGTCGGAGGCCGCGGGCCGCGCCTTCGCGGCCTATGGCGGGATCTACATCGCGGCCTCGCTCGTCTGGCTGTGGGCCGCGGAGGGCGAGCAGCCCGACCGGTTCGACTGCGCCGGGGCCGCCCTCTGCCTCGCCGGTGCCGCCGTGATCCTGCTCGCACCGCGCGGCTGAGACCAATCGGCGCGAGCGGCGTCACCGCACCCGGGGCTCGCTGAACATTCTTCTCTCCCGGCGCGCGGGAGGAGGATTTTCATCCATTATACCGCTCGTTGAGAGGTGTTCGATCTTATATCCGCGCCATTCTTGCGCGGCGGCAGGAGGATACCCTAAGCGGGCGCGATCCTTCCTGTCAGACGGCCCGCCATGACCCTCACGCGACGCAGCATCCTCGCGGCCGCCCCGGCCCTCGCGGCCGGGGCCGTGCCGGGCTTCGGGACGCCGGTCCTCGCGCAAGCGCGGAGCGCGCCGTTGCGGGTCGGCCTGATCCCGATCCTCGCGGTGGCGCCGATCATCGTCGCGGAGAAGGAGGGCTGGCTGAAGGAGGCCGGTCTCTCGCTGGGCATCACGACCTTCGAGTCCGGCCCGAACATGATCCAGGCGCTGGCCTCGGGTACCCTCGATGTCTACGTGGCCGGCGTGGCGCCGCTCGGCGTCGCCCGCGCGAAGGGCATCGACGTGAAGGTGGTGGCGGCGACCTCCGTCGAGGAGAACGTCTTCGTCGCCGGCCCGAAGCTCGCCCGCTTCGCCGAGAAGGGCGTCGCCCCCGCGGAGGTGTTCAAGCGCTACCGGGACTCCGCCGGCACGCCGGCGCGGCTCGCGACCCAGCCCCTCGGCTCGGTGCCCAACACCACCCTGCAGCACTGGCTGTGGGAGGTGGCGAAGGCCGACCCGAAGGACGTGACCATCGTGTCGATGGGGATCGACGCCACCCAGCAGGCGGTCCTCGCCGGCGCGGTCGAGGGCGGGATCCTGCGCGAGCCCGCAGTCTCGATCGTCACCGGCCGCAACCCGGCGATCCGCCTGATGGCGCTCGGCGGCGAGATGTTCCCCAACCAGCCCGGCACCGTGGTGGCAGTCACCCGGGCGCTCCTCGATAAGGAGCCCGACGCCGTCCAGGCGATCGTGACCGGCATCGTGCGGGCGATCGACCTCATCGGCCGCGACCCCGAGCGCGTCGCCCCGATCATCGAGGCGAGCCTCGGCAAGGGCCTCGTCGACACCGCCACCATCCGCCGCGCCCTCGTGTCGCCGGCGACGCGCTTTGCCGCCGATCCCCGCGCCATCGTCGAGGCGACGGCGGCGATGCAGCGCTATCAGGTGAAGCTCGGCGCGCTCGACCGCGAGGTGCCCCTCGACGGGCTGTTCGAGCCGCGCTTCTACGAGCGTGCCGTCGCGGGGAAGTGAGACCGGCCCCGTGAGAGCCCGCGCCACCGCGACCCTGCTTCCGCTCGTCGGGCTCGCAGCCTTCTTCGCCCTGTGGGAGGCCGTGCCGCGGCTCGGCCTCGTCAACCCGGCCTTCCTGCCGCCGCCCTCGGTGCTGCCGGAGGCCTTTCTGCGGGAGTTGCGCTCCGGCCAGTGGCTCGCTGCGGTCGCCGGCAGCCTCGGCCACTACCTGGCCGGCCTCGCGCTCGGGGTCGGTCTCGGCATCGCCGCCGGCACGCTGACGGGGATGTCACGCACCGCCGAAGGGCTCACCGCCTGGATCGTGCGGGTGCTGCGCCCGGTGCCCGGTCTCGCCTGGGTGCCGTTCGCCATCATCTGGTTCGGGGTCAGCCCGGAGGCGGCCCTGTTCATCGTCGCGATCGGCGTGTTCTGGATCGTCTACTTCGCCGCCCACGGGGCGATCCGCGGGGTCGATCGCGACCTGATCGAGCTCGCCGCCGCCTTCGGCTTCCGCTCCGGGCCTGAGCGCCTGGTTACCGTGGTGTGGCCGGCCGCGATGCCGGGCATCCTCGTCGGCGTGCGCACCGCCATCGGCCAGGCCTGGATGGCCGTGGTGGCGGCCGAGATCTTCGGGGTCGCGGGCCTCGGCCAGCGGATGATGCAGGCCTCGACGCTGCTCGCGACCGACATCGTGGTCGTCTACATGCTCACCATGGCGCTGCTCTACGGCGTGTTCGATGCCGGCTTCACCGCCTTCCAACGCTGGATGCTGAGATGGCGGGCCTGATCGCGATCCAGGGCCTCGCCCTGACCTTCACCCGCGACGGCGCCCGGACCACGGTGCTGTCGAATCTCGACCTCGCCATCGAGCCCGGCGAGTTCCTGGCGATCGTCGGCGCCTCCGGCGTCGGCAAGTCGACGCTGCTGCGCGTCATCGCCGACCTCGTGCGCCCCAGCGCCGGAACCGTCTCGGTGAGCGAGCCGGAACCCGGCCGCCGGGCCGTCGCCCTGGTCTTCCAGGATTCGCGCCTGCTGCCCTGGCGCCGGGTGCTCGACAACGTCGCCTTCGGGCTTGAGAAGCTGCGCCTGCCCCGGGCCGAGCGCCGCCGGCGGGCGCTCGCCGCCCTCGAGCGGGTCGGCCTCGCCGATCTCGCCGGGCGCTGGCCCTTCCAGCTCTCCGGCGGACAGCGCCAGCGGGTGTCGCTCGCCCGCGCGCTCGCGGTCGAGCCGCACGTCCTCCTGATGGACGAGCCGTTCTCGGCCCTCGACGCGCTCACCCGCGAGTCGCTCCAGGACGAGTTGTCCCGGCTCTGTCGCGCCTCCGGCCAGACCGTGCTGTTCGTGACCCACGACATCGAAGAGGCGGTCTACCTCGCCGACCGGGTGGTGGTGCTGGCCGGGAGCCCCGGCCGGATCGTCGCGGCGCACCGGATCGCGGCCGCCCAGCCGCGCGACCGGGCCGCGCCCGAACTGAAGGCGATGACGCAGGTGATCCGGGAGGAACTGATGGGGGCGGGGTGCTGACAAGCAGGCCACAGCCCCGGGGAACCGCCTCGCTCAGCGCCGCAGCCGGTTCCCGAGCACGAAGCCGAACAGCCCCATCAGCACGATGCCGGTCCCGCCCTGCACGCCGACCAGCAGGTTGGTCACCCGGCCGACCGGCTTGATGCCGATCTCCGGCGGGTTCGCCGTCATCATGTTGAGGGCGCTGTAGCTCAGGAGGTCGAGGGCGTTGTAGGTCGCCGCGCTCGTGCCCTCCGGGATCAGGCCGCCGGTGAGGCCGAACAGACCGGCAAACACCGCGATCAGGATCGCGAAGGCGCGAAACAGCCGCGACAGGCTCTCGCCGTAGTCGCACAGCCATTCGACGAAGCGATCAGCGATCCAGCGGTAGCCGTGGCGCAGCAGGCCGCGCCGGTCGCGATCGCGCCAGGACGCGCGGAACAGCGCGCCGGCATGCATCCGCCCCATCCGCCGACGCCGACGATAGGCCCAGCCGGCCTCGTCGCGGCTGCCGATGCTCTCGAAATTCTGTTCAAGGGCGAGGTAGCTCGCCTTCGCGGCCTCGTAGTCGCCGGCGATCTCCTCGCCGACCGCCTCGCCGATCTGCGCCGCCCGGAACCGGGTGCCGTTGAGCCAGGCGCCGGCGAACCGGGCCCCGCGCAGGGCGCAGGACGTCAGGTCGAGCCGTACCAGCGTCGCTCCCGCGAGGTCGGCCCCCGACAGGTCGGCCCCGTCGAGCTTGGCGCCGGTGAGCTTGGCGTTGCGCAGGCGCGAGCCGACGAGCCGCGCCTTGGTCAGGCTCGCGCCCTCGAAATCGGCATGGGTCAGGTTGGTATCGGAGAGAGTCACCTCGTCGAGGCGTGCGCCGCGGAAGGTGGTGTAGTCGGCATCCGCCCCGGTGAAGTCGGCGCCCCAGAGGTCGGCGCCGGAGAAATCCGCACCGTCGAGCAGGCTGCGGGGCAGGCGGGCGAAGCGCAGCGATGCATCCCGGAAGCTCGCATCCTCCAGCATCGCCTCGGTGAAGTCGGCCTGTCCGCCGGCCACACCGACGAAGCGGGCGCCGCTGAGGTCGGCCTTGCCGAAATCCGCCTCCTCGATCAGCGCACCGGAAAAGTCGGCCGAGCGGGCGAGGGCGCCGGGCAGTCGGGCCCGCTTCAGGGTGGCACCGGTGAGGTCGGCCTGTTCGAGGGTGCTGTTCGGCATCTCGGCCCCGGCGAGGTTTAGCCCCTCGCGGTCCGCGTCCCACCAGCCCGCCTCGCGCGCCAACGGCGCGAGGCGGTCGCGGCTCAGATTCGCCCCGCGCAGGTCGAGGGCGTCGCGGCGCAACGCACCGCCCTTGGCGGCAATCTCCGCGAGGAGGTCGCCGAGGCGGAGGTCGAGCAGGGGCTGGGGTCGAAGGGTCACCGCTCGGTACCGTTCGCGCGTGACGAGCCCGTCCATGCCATGGCGGAGTGGTGTTCCTTGTCGAGATCGAGGCGACGCCGAGGGTATCAGCCACGGACCTGTCGGGAATGCAACGGCGGGGCCGGGACCGGGCGGCGCCTCCGTCCCTTCGCGGCGTCGGGTATCCCCCGCGAACGAACCTTGATGCCTTCGAGGCGGCACGGCCTATCGCAGATCGAGCGTTCTGATCACCGCGGCCACCTGGGCCCGCGCCTCGTCGTCGAGCGGTAGAATCGGCCGCGGCGGCGCAGCGTGGCAGAGATCGAGCAGGGATCCCGGGCGTGCTGCGCCGAGCGCACCGCCTCGTCGAGGGCTGCATCGAGCGCTCGACACCGCTCTTCCCGGACGAGGTAGGAGTAGAAGCCGGTGCTCCCGAGAAGACCGATCAGTCGATGCCGGTGGCGCACAGGCGAGCGACGAGCCTGCGCAGAGCCGGGAGATCGACGCGACCATCGCCGTCCATCGGCGTGATCGGAACGGCCGGTGAGGCGCAGGGGTCGGTCCTTATACTTGCCAGATCAGTCACTCGACTGGCACGCATGACCGAGAGGCGTCACCACATCGCGGGCGAGAGATTTCGGATCAAGCATCGGCCGCTCCCGATTCGAGGTGCTGAATCCTTCGGGTAAGCTGAGCAGATAAACCTCAAACGGCCCATCTCCGGCGATCAGTTCTCGTCGTTCGTGCTGGTCCAGTGGGCCGAAGGGGCACTCATTCGATCCCTCGGAGCGGGGAGGAGGGCGCGACAGCCGGAATACGAAAAACCCCGCCGGCTTCCGCCAGCGGGGTTTTTCGTTTGGTTTGGTTGCGGGGACAGGATTTGAACCTGTGACCTTCAGGTTATGAGCCTGACGAGCTACCGGGCTGCTCCACCCCGCGCCAAGGGTGTTTTCGTAATGAGGGAAT
>NZ_JACWCT010000175.1 GCF_016613415.1 Methylobacterium ajmalii
TGTCGATCAGTCACATTAAGATCGGCGACATTCTGGTGGCGCAGGGTGATGGAGCCGGAGCCCTGGCGGCGTACCAAGCCGGGCTAGACATTGCCCGGAGCCTCGCTCGGCGCGATCCGGCCAACACGGAGTGGCAGCGCGACCTGTCGATCAGTCACAGTAAGATCGGCGACATTCTGGTGGCGCAGGGCGATGGAGCCGGAGCCCTGGCGGCGTACCAGGCTTCGCTCGCGCTCCGCACCGCTCGCGCTCAGCGCGATCCGGCCAACACTCAGTGGCAGCGCGATCTATCGGTCAGCCACAGTAAGATCGGCGACGTTCTGGTGGCGCAAGGTGATGGAGCCGGAGCCCTGGCGGCGTACCAAGCGGGACAGGACATTGCCCGGGGCCTCGCTCAGCGCGATCCGGCCAACACGGAGTTCCAGCGCGATCTGTCGGTCAGTCACAACAAGATCGGCGACGTTCTAGTGTCGCAGGGTGATGGAGCCGGAGCCCTGGCGGCGCACCAAGCGGGGCTGGACATTGCCCGGAGCCTCGCTCAGCGCGATCCGGCCAACACTCAGTGGCAGCGCGACCTCGTGGTTTCCAACGTCAACTTGTCGGAGGTCGTCAAGACAGGAAAACGCGCCTATCTCGAACGCGCCCTTCAGATCGTGCGCGACCTCTACGAAACCAACCGTCTCGCGCCAGTCGATGCCTGGATGCTGGACGACCTCACCCGCCGCCTCAACGACTTCCCAGACGAGTAGGTGACCGGTGGTGCGGACCGGTAGCAGCCCGCGCCACCTCAGAACCGCATCGTCAGCCCGCCATTCACCGCATACCCATCCCCACCCGTCCGGGCGAAGGTGGTGCCACCGGTGAGCGTCAGGCTCACGCCCGGCGTCACGTCGGCGGCAAGGCCCGCCTCGACGATGCCGTAGGTGCCCCGCGCCCCGCGGCCGAGCGGGGTGAGGATCGGCAGGAGCGGCGTCGAGGTGAAGGAGGTCGTCAGCGTCCGGCCGCCGTCCAGGAATTCGTGCTCGGCGGTCACGTTGACGAAGGCCCGCACCGGCAGGCCGACGAGGTGGAAGGGCGCGGCGCGGACCTGCACGCCGGCGCGGCCGACCAGCGACTCGAGACCCGTGGCGCCGACCGATTGCGTCAGCACCGGATCGCCCCGCTCGGTATAGGCGCCGACCCGGGTGGTGGCGTAGGTCAGGCCGACGATCGGACCGAGGCGGACGGGGCCGAAGGCG
Organism: Methylobacterium ajmalii; assembly: GCF_016613415.1. GTDB lineage: Bacteria > Pseudomonadota > Alphaproteobacteria > Rhizobiales > Beijerinckiaceae > Methylobacterium > Methylobacterium ajmalii. The sequence continues at coordinate 1,239 of NZ_JACWCT010000175.1, forward strand.
TCGAACAGGTATCCGGCCTTCGCCGCCACCGCGACGCTGTCGCCACCGGTGGCGCCGTTCAGCGGATCGACCACGCCGGGGCGGGTCACGGCATAGTCGTGGCGGCCGTAGGCCAGCACCGCGTCGGCGAAGAGGTTCGTTCCGGTGAACGAGCCGTAGGCGGCAAAGCCGTAGCTGTCGACGTCGATTGCGCCGGCGCCGCCCCGCAAGGACGCGTGCGGGTTGGCGTAGTTGAAGGCGAAGCCGAAGCGCACGCCCGGCATCGGCGTGGCCTCGAGGCCGATCGTGCCGCTCGGGCTGTCGTAATCGTAGCCGGTGGTGAAACCCCGGCTGGCGCGGCTGCCGCCGGCGTATCCGCCCTGGCCCCACACGATGAGCGGGCTCGCCGGGGTGCCGAGCGGGGCGACGCCGGTGGTGCCGAGGGCGCCGGTCGTCGCGCCGGGAGCCGGGGCGAAGAGCCGGTAGGCGTCGAGGCGCTGGAGCAGGGCGCCCGCGAAGCTGGTGGTGCCGATCTGGCCAAGCTCGGCCTGGGCGGCGATGCCGTTCGGCGCGGCGAGCGCGTTCGCCATGTAGCGCGACAGGACGAGGTAGCCGCCCTCGGTCAGGTGCACGCCGTCGAGGGAGAGAAACGTGTTCTGCACCGCCTTCGGGGCGCCGATGCAGGCGGCGACGAGGGCGCAAGGCGTGGTGGTGTTGGCGAACCCGTAGCGGCCCCGATCGGCGATGATGCGCTGGAAGATCTGGCCGTTGTCGAGGAGGAAGATCCGGGTGCCGGAGGCGGAATACGGCGCGAGGCCGGCCTGCAGCCCGTCGAAATAGGTGCGGGCGAAGAGGTCTGCCGCCGGGGCGTTGCCGGAGGCGGCGACCCGCGGCAGGCCGTTCAGGGTGGTGAAGCCGTTGAACACGATCGTCTGCGCGCCGGCGCCGACGAGCTGCCCGACGCTGCCGACGGCGTTCGCCGCCGAGATCCGGCCGAGCAGCGGCGCCTGGGCGGCGGTGAGCCCGGAGAGCGCCGCGCCGATGCCGTCGTTGCCGCCGATGTTGATGGCCACGAGGTCGCCGGCGCCGAGGCGCTGGCCGCGGGCCAGGAACGCTGCCACCTCCTGGGTCAGGCCGGGCAGCAGGGCCGAGCCGACATTGCCGGTGCCGGTCTGGGCGCCGCCGACGGCGTAGTTCGTCACCGCGGCATCCGGCAGGCCGTAGAGCGCCTGCAGCCCGTCGACGAAGTTGGCGCCGTTGGAGTAGCGGCCGTTCACGTAGGGAAAGCCGAGGGGACGGCCGGTGAGGCGCACGACGTTGCCGGTATCGGCGTAGCTGTCGCCGAACACGGTGAGCCCGGTCACGCCCTGCGCGCTCGCGCCCTCGACGCCCGCGAGCGCCGTGCCGGCTAGCCACGCGGCGATCAGACCTGTCCGGCGCAGGCGCAACCGCCCGAAATCCTTGCCCATCCGTCGTCTCCCCCGGGGCCTGCGGCGTCGTGGCACCGCTTCGGCACGAGGATGGGGCAGGGCCGGACGAGTTCGGTCAAGCTTCGTCCGGGCGGGTTACGAAGGCGAAAAAGAAAAGGCCCGGTCCTGTGGCCGGGCGGCGACAGGAATGGGCCGCTCAGGTCTCCTCGACCCGGGCCCATCCGTTCGGCATCAGCCGTTCCTGGGGGGTGAACTTGGCCTTGTACTGCATCTTGCGCGAGCCCTCGACCCAGTAGCCGAGATACAGGTACGGCAGGCCGAGGCTGCGGGCGCGCTCGATGTGGTCGAGGATCATGAAGGTGCCGAGGGAGCGGTCGGCCTCCGCGGGGTCGTAGAACGAGTAGACCATCGACAGCCCGTCGGAGAGCACGTCGGTGAGGCAGACCGCGACCGGCCCGCCGACGCCGCGGCCGTTGATGGCGGTGTCGGGGCCGCGCCTGCGGTAGACCACCAGGTGGGTGTCGACGTGGCTGTCCTCGATCATCATGGCGTAGTCGAGCACGGTCATGTCGACCATGCCGCCGTCGCCGTGGCGGGCGTCGAGGTAGCGGCGAAACAGCGCGTACTGCTCCGAGGCCGGGCGGTTGGGCTGGATCTGCCCGACGAGGTCGCGGCTGCGCCGCACCACCCGGCGCTGGCTGTCGCTCGGGCGGAAATCGTCCACCAGCACCCGCACCGAGATGCAGGCGCGGCAGGTCTCGCAGGCCGGCCGGTAGGCGATGGTCTGCGACCGCCGGAAGCCCCCCTGCGTCAGGATCTCGTTGAGGTCGCGGGCGCGCCGTCCGACGAGATGCGTGAAGACCTTCCGCTCCTGCTGCCCCGGCAGGTACGGGCAGGGCGAGGGCGCCGTGAGATAGAACTGCGGTGCGTCCCGCGGATGGCTGGTCACGCTTCGTCGTGCTCGCAGGCAAGGACCGGCGCCGACGCCGGGAGGGCCAGGATAGCACCGGCGCGGCCCGCCTCAACAGGCGGGTGGCGCGCCGGCGCCGATTCCCGGGATTTAAGCGCGGCAGGCCCCCGAAGGTTGCAGCCCGCGGGGCGCGGGTGCGGCCTCAGACGTCGCGCACCACCGCGAGGTCGATGACGAGGTCGTGGCCCATCCGCCGGTCGGCCCGCAGCACGCCGATGCCGATGTCGAGGAGCCAGAGCAGGAAGGTCGAGAGCGCGACGTAGAACAGCAGCGCATGGACCGCCGCGGTGATCCAGTCCACCGGCCCGCCGGTCGTCGCCCGCACCGCCCGCAGGCCGAGCATCCGCATGCCGAGCGTGCTCTGGCGCGGCCCGCCGACCGTGATGGCGCTGTAGAGGATGCCGCTCGCCGGCAGGATCGCGTAGAGCACCCAGGCGACCCCGAAGGTGATGACGCCGAGGAACGAGATCGCCAGCCACAGCAGGCAGCTGAAGCCGAAGATGAACACGATGTCGAGCAGGTAGGCCATGAAGCGCCGCGACAGCGAGCCGTGCGCCACCCGCACCGGGGGCCCGCCCCAGCCAGGCCCGGCCGGCGGATAGGCGCCCGGGTAGGGCCCGCCATACGGCGCCCCTTGCGGGTCCGTCTGCCAGGAATTCGCCATCGCACCCGTCTCCGTTCCATGCCCGGTGGATCATGCCCGACCGGTAAGGTGGGCGCGGCCCGGCCGCGTCTCAAGAGCGGCGGCGCACGGGTCGCGCCGGGATCCCGCGGCCGGCTCTCGCATCTGCGTCATCCCGCGCGACCGTCGCGCCGCGTCGTCCGGTGTGCCCTTGCGCACAATACCGTAGATATCGATGGATTAATTTGAGATTGTCTTGAGGTGTGATTGCACACATCAACAAATCTTCGTCGAATACAAGATCTCGATATCGCAAACGGTGGTCGTCGGCATCGGCAGGAAGTCCTGCTCGGTGAGTCGCCGCCCCACATCGAGGATCGCTCCGATGAAGACGCTCACGCTCTCGACCCTCGCCGCCGCGATGGCGGTCTCCCTCCTCGCCGGTGCGGCCCGGGCCGATGGCGGCGGCGACGGACGCATGGCGGCGGGCGGCGCCCACATGAGCAGCTACGTCCACCATCCCTACCACGATCCGCGCTCGTCGCACTCGCAGTTGCGCGGCACCGGGCAGCTCCTCGGCGCGCCGATGGTTGCCGAGCGCCCGAAGGCGGGGCCGGGGCTGCGGGATTCGGGCTTGCGGACCTGGGCGACGCAGCCGCCGCGCCGCTGAAGCGGCGGGCCCCGGTATCCGGCCGGGCCCTGCGGCCGCAAGGGAACTCCGGAAAAAGCGACGGGTCACAACGCATGCAAGAATGAAAAGCCCCCGTCGCTCGTTCATCGATAAAACAACGGGAGGACGATCCGTGGCAGCAGATCCCATCGGAAGGACGCGTCCGGGCGGCAAGGAACGGGGGCGCGCCGCGACGTACGGCGCGATCCTTGCGGCATCCTGCCTCGTCGCGGCGCCCGGGCCCGCCCGGGCCGGCTCCGCGGCGCAGCCCGGCCAGTCGCTCGGGTTGCCGGTCGGGGCGCAGATCCCGCACGGCGTGTACTGGATCACCACGACGAATTTCGGCGTCCGCGACACCGGCCCCGGGGTGACGCCGCTCAACGTCAACGCCACGACCCTGGCCTGGGCGACGCCCTGGGACATCCTCGGCGGCCGGCTGCAGCTCTTCGCCGCCGGCTCGTACTCGGCGGTCAGGCCGCAGGACGGCGACTGGCAGAGCGGCCTCGGCCAGACGCTGCTCGCCGCCCAGCTCGCCTGGGACCTCGGCAACGATTTCGGCTTCAGCTACCTGCTCGGCGGCTACCTGCCGAGCCAGACGGGCTTCGCGACCCAGACCTCGTCGCTGACGCATCGCTTCGCGCTGAGCTACGTCGGCAACGACTGGAACCTGACCGGCCACCTGTTCTACGGCCAGTTCCTCGATACCACGTCGAAGTCGGGCGTCGTCTATCCCGACTACATGAACCTCGACCTGACCGCGACGAAGAAGTTCGGCAAGTGGCAGGTCGGCGGCGTCGCCTTCGCGTCCACCGACCTGCCGACCGGCGTGGCCGGCGCCCGGCCGCAGGGGCAGATCGCGGTCGGCGGGCTGATCGGCTACAATTTCGGCCCGGTGAACCTTCAGGCCTACGTCACCCGCGACCTGATCGACCGCAACTACGGCGGCCGGGACACCCGGGCGTGGCTGCGGGCGGTGGTGCCGCTCTACCAGGACAAGCAGGAGGCGGCGCCCGGCCGCACCCTGGTGACGCGCGAGCAGTCGCGCTGAAGCCCCCCGCGGCGTCGGGTCAGCCGCCCGTCGCCGCATTCCCGAGCGGGCCGATCCGCCGCGGCTCCAGCCCCTCCTCGCGCAGGGTGTGGAGGATCTCGGCGGTATGGCCGGGGCCGCGGGTCTCGATGGTCACGTCGATCGAGACGCTTTTGGCCGGCACGTCGAGGTGCAGGCGTCCGTGCGAGACCTCCAGGATGTTGGCGCCGAGCTCGCCGAGCCGCCCCGCCACCTGGCCGAGCACGCCGGGCCGGTCGCTCGCGGTCATGCGGAACGAGATGATCCGGTCCGCGCGCTCCAGCTCGCGCACCATCACGGAGGCCAGCAGCCGCGCGTCGATGTTGCCGCCGCACAGCACCAGCCCGACGGTGCGGCCGGCGAACAGGTCGGGCCGGGCGAGCAGGGCCGCGAGGCCGGCGGCGCCCGCCCCCTCGGCGAGGCTGCGCTGGAGCGTGGCGTAGTCGTGCACCGCCCGCTCGATCTGCGGCTCGTCGACGAGGACGATCTCGCGCACGTGGTCGCGGATGATCGGCAGGGTCAGGCGGCCGACGGTCTTGACGGCGATGCCCTCGGCCAGCGTCGGGCCGCCGATCGGGCGGTCCTGCCCGTCGATGGCGTTGAGGAAGGAGGGGTAGAGCGCCGCCTCGACGCCGGTGAGCGCCACCCGCGGCCGCAGGCTCGCACCAACCGCGATGCCGCTCATCAGCCCGCCGCCGCCGATCGGCACCACCAGGCAATCGAGGTCGGGCGCGTCCTCCAGCATCTCCAGCGCGATGGTGCCCTGGCCGGCCATCACCAGGGGATCGTCGTAGGGATGGACCAGCACGAAGCCGTGCGCCTCGACGAGGCGGTCGACCGCGGCCGCCGATTCGACCAGGGTCTCGCCCTCCAGCACCACGGTGGCGCCGTGGGCCCGGGTATTCTCCACCTTCACCAGCGGCGTCGTCGCCGGCATCACGATGGTGGCCGGAATGCCGAGGCGCCGGGCGTGGTAGGCCACGGCCTGGGCGTGGTTGCCGGCCGACATCGCCACCACGCCGCGGCGGCGCTCGGACGCGGTCAGGGCGCTCAGGCGGTTGACCGCGCCGCGCTCCTTGAAGGCACCGGTCGCCTGCATGTTCTCGTGCTTGACCAGCACCCGCGCCCCGGTGAGCTCCGACAGGCGCGGCGCCGGCACCAGGGGCGTGCGCAGCACGTGGCCGCGGATGGTGTGGGCGGCCCGGACGACGTCGTCGGGGGTGATGGCGTAGGGCTGGCTCACGCGGGGGCTCTCCGGGGAAGCGGCACTGTAGGGCCGGCGGCGCCCCGCGTCAGCCCGGCCCCGGATCGGCGAGCGCGGCGTCCGGCGTGTCGAGGTAGTAGTGCTTGAGCAGGTAGAGCGCCGCGCCGCCAACCGGGCCGCGGTCGCTCGTCAGGCCCGAGAGGTCGGTGCGGCTTAATCCCGAGAACTCGCAGACCGCGTAGCGCGGCAGCGGGCTGCGGCCCTCGCGCTCCTGCGAGAAGTCGACCCGGATGCTGCGCTCCTGCGGGCCCGGCGCGGTACGCAGTACGGTGATGCGGGCGCCCGCCGGCACCAGGGTCGGCAGGGCCCGCCGGCAGGTCCGGGCCTGCTCGGCATCCGGGCTGCCGGCGCAGGCGGCGAGGCCCGCCAGCGCCGCGAGCGCCGCGAGCTTCGCCGCTGTCACCCGTGCCGCTGTCACTATCGCCGCTGTCACCCCTGCCGCAGCCGCTCGGCGACCCGCGGGGCGAAGTAGGTGAAGATGCCGTCGGCGCCGGCGCGCTTGAAGGCGGCCAGGCTCTCCATCATGGCGCGCTCGCCGTCGAGCCAGCCGTTCTGGGCGGCGGCGGCGATCATCGCGTACTCGCCCGACACCTGGTAGGCGAAGGTGGGCACGGAGAAGGTCTCCTTCACCCGGCGGATCACGTCGAGGTAGGGCATCCCGGGCTTGACCATCACCGAGTCGGCGCCCTCGTCGAGGTCGAGGGCGACCTCGCGCAGGGCCTCGTCGGTGTTGCCGGCATCCATCTGGTAGGTGCGCTTGTCGCCGACCAGCGTGGCGCTGGTGCCGATCGCGTCGCGGAACGGGCCGTAGAAGGCGCTGGCGTACTTCGCCGCGTAGGTCATGATCTGCACGTCGCGGAAACCCGCCCGGTCGAGCCCGGTCCGGATCGCGCCGACGCGGCCGTCCATCATGTCGGAGGGGGCGATCACGTCGGTGCCGGCCTCGGCCTGGATCAGGCTCTGCTCGACGAGGAGCGCCACCGTCTCGTCGTTGACGATCACCCCGTCCTCCAGGAGGCCGTCATGGCCGTGGCTGGTATAGGGGTCGAGGGCGACGTCGGTGATGACGCCGATCTCCGGCACCGCCCGCTTCACCGCCCGCACGGCGCGGCAGACGAGGTTGTTGCGGTTGAGCGCCTCGGAGCCGGTCGCGTCGCGCAGATGGGGCTCGACGAAGGGGAAGAACGAGATCGCGGGGATGCGCAGGGACGCGGCCTTCTCGGCCGCCCGCACCGCCTCGTCGACGGTCAGGCGCTCGACGCCCGGCATCGAGGCGACCGGATCGCGCCGGCCCTCCCCCTCGATCAGGAAGATCGGCCAGATCAGGTCGTCGACGGTCAGGGTCGTCTCGCGCACCAGGCGGCGCGACCATTCGGCCTTGCGGTTGCGCCGCGGGCGCTGGGTCAATCCCAGGGAGGCCGGCTCGGTCCGGGCAGCTTCTCGGGCGAGCGGCCGGGGCATCGGCTGGATCTGCGACATCCGGGGTCGGGCCTCCTCGCGGCCCGCTCCAGGTCGGGCCTGATCTTCGTCGAATTCGTCCAATCCGCAGGTAGCACGTTCCGGGCGGCGCCAGAACCCGGGCGCGGCCGCATGGCAGGGCCGCTGCCGCCCGGAAGGGCCGCTGCCGCCCGGAAGGGCCGCGGGCGCATGTTAGGGCCGCGGGCGCCCGGCAGGGGGCGGAGACGGGTCGCGGCGTTGACGCGACGGGCCCCGGGCGGTTAACCGCCCTTAACCGGGGGAGCGAGGCACCATGGGCGACGCGGGCGGGACGGCGGACAACACGGTGCTCGTCGAGCGGCGAGGGGCGGCGGGTTTCCTCACCCTCAACCGGCCGAAGGCGCTGAACGCGCTCACCCTCGAGATGGTGCGGGCCTTGCGCGCCGCCCTCGACGCCTGGGCGGCGGACCCTGAGGTGACCCGGGTGGTGATCCAGGGTGCCGGCGAGCGCGCCTTCTGCGCCGGCGGCGACATCCGCCGCATCCACGAGGAGGGGAGCGCCGGGCGCCATGCCGAGGCCGAGACCTTCTTTCGCGAGGAATACGAGCTCAACGCGCTGATCCAGCGCTACCCCAAGCCCTACGTCGCCTTGATCGACGGCATCGTGATGGGCGGCGGCGTCGGCGTGTCGCTGCACGGCTCGCACCGGGTCGCGGCGGAGCGCACCGCCTTCGCGATGCCCGAGACCGGGATCGGCTTCTTTCCCGATGTCGGCGCCACCTACGCGCTGCCGCGCCTGCCGGGCTTCGTCGGCACCTACCTGGCGCTCACCGGCGAGCGGATCGGCCAGGGCGACGTCGTCGCCTTCGGCCTCGCGACCCACGCCGCTCCGGCCTCGGCGTTTCCGGCGATCCGCGACGCGCTCGCCGAGGGCCGGCCGGTCGAGGCGGCGATCGGCACCCACGAGGCGCCGGCTCCCGGCCCGCTCCACGCCGAGCGGGCGCTCGTCGAGGCCTGCTTCTCGGCCGACGACGTGGCCGAGGTGCTCTCCCGCCTCGATGCCGCCGGGTCCGGGTTCGCGAAGAAGGCCGCCGCGACGATCCGCACCCGCTCGCCCACCAGCCTGCACCTGGCGCTGGCGCAGATGCGGCGCGGCGCCGCCCTGTCCTTCCCGGAGGCGATGCGGCTCGAGTACCGCATCCTGTGCCGGATCCTGCGAGGGCACGACTTCTACGAGGGCGTCCGCTCCGTCCTGATCGACCGCGACGGCAAGCCGGACTGGCAGCCCGCCACCCTGGAGGCCGTCACCGCCGAGGACATCGAGGCCCATCTCGCGCCGATGCCCGGCGAGCCGAGCTTCACCTAGGCCATGCGCTCCCTCAGCAAGGTCCGGGGTGGTCCCCGGCGGGCGGGTTCCGAGGACACGGCCGACCGCATCGAGCGCCGGGCGCCGCGGCCCGAGACGCGCTGGGACGTGGTCCTGGTCTGGCTGATGCGGGTCGTGGCGGCGGTCTGGATGGTCAAGGGCCTGAGTGCCTGGGCCGAGATTCTCGGCGCCCGCCCCAACGCCGCGCCGTTCGAGGCCGCGCCGATCGGCCGGCAGGCGGTGATCGTCTATTTCGGCGTCATCAACCTGCTGGCGGCGGTGGGCCTGTGGCTCGCCACCGCCTGGGGCGGGGTGGTCTGGCTGCTCGCCGCCACCTCGGCGATGGTGCTCGCGTTGCTGGCGCCGCAGCTCCTGCCGATGTCGCTCCCCAGCCTCGCCTTCGACGGCATGATCATCGTGGTCTACTTCGTCGTATCCTGGCTGGCGTCGCGCGAACTACGCTGATCCTCAACCTTTCTCGAAAGTGAATGATCAGGTTCATCTTCGGTTTACCGACAGAGGTAAATCGAGAATTTATCCTGTCGTTTAAACTCACATTCACGGGGTGCGCCTAATTTGAACCCATAAGCGGAGCGGGACACACCGCCGAGCACCCCCGTACAGAGTGAGGCGTTCCCATGAAGACCCAGGCGACGAAGGTGGCGCAGACGATCTCCGCTCCCGAGACCGAGACCGCGGTGCGTCCCCACTACCTCGAGGCCCTCCACCTGGTGGAGCGCCTGCACCGCCGCCTCCTCGACGTGATCAAGGACGAGTTCGAGCGCCGCGGCCGCGAGGACGTCAACAGCGTCCAGGCGCTGCTGCTCTACAACATCGGCGACAAGGAACTGACCGCGAGCGAGCTGCGCACCCGCGGCTATTACCTGGGCTCGAACGTCTCGTACAACGTCAAGAAGCTGGTCGAGACCGGCTACCTGCACCACGCCCGCTCGAAGACCGACCGGCGCTCGGTCCGCATCAGCCTGACCGACAAGGGCCGCGAGGTCCACGAGATCGTCCGCGGCCTCTACGACAAGCACGCCAAGACGATCCAGCCGATCGGCGGCATCTCCGAGGACGATTTCGGCCGCCTCAACGTGGCGCTCGCCCGGCTGGAGCGCTTCTGGACCGACCAGATCCGCTACCGCCTCTGATCGGACCGAACGACGATCGATCCCGGGAGCCGCGCAAGGCCCCGGGATGGAACGAGGTTCCGGGCGGGATCCCGCCGCCGGGAGGAGCATCGACGGTGGCCGCGCAGCCGGCCCGCGCCACGGGACACCGCGCTTTTCGCGCACGATCTTTGCCGATCGTTGACCCTGGCGGTGGACCAGAACGTCGCGCACATCGGCGAAGCGGGTTCCGTCTTGATTGAAAAATATTTTTAAAATATAATTTATTAAATACCTAAGTAATTTTACGGAAAAACGATGACGACAGAGAATTCACGGAAGGTCGCGCTCATCACGGGCGTGACGGGGCAGGACGGCGCCTACCTGTCGGAGCTGCTGCTGCGCAAGGGCTATGTCGTCCACGGCATCAAGCGCCGGTCGTCGTCGTTCAATACGGGGCGCATCGAGCACCTGTATCAGGACCCGCACGTCGTCGACCAGCGGTTCGTGCTGCATTACGGCGACATGACCGATTCCACGAACCTGATCCGGGTCATCCAGCAGGTCCAGCCGCACGAGATCTACAATCTCGCGGCGCAGAGCCACGTCCAGGTCAGCTTCGAGACGCCGGAATACACCGCCAATGCCGACGGTATCGGGACGTTGCGGATCCTGGAGGCGATCCGCATCCTCGGCCTGACCCAGCATACCCGCTTCTACCAGGCCTCGACCTCCGAGCTCTACGGGCTCGTCCAGCAGGTCCCGCAGAGCGAGACGACGCCGTTCTACCCGCGCAGCCCCTACGCGGCGGCCAAGCTCTACGCCTACTGGATCACGGTGAACTACCGCGAGGCCTACGGGATGCACGCCTCGAACGGCATCCTGTTCAACCACGAGAGCCCGCTGCGCGGCGAGACCTTCGTCACCCGCAAGATCACCCGGGCGGTCGCGGCGATCCGGCACGGGCAGCAGGACACCCTCTATCTCGGCAACCTCGACGCCCGCCGCGACTGGGGCCATGCCCGCGAATACGCCCGCGGCATGTGGCTGATGCTGCAGCAGGACCAGCCCGACGACTACGTGCTGGCGACCGGCGAGACGACCCTGGTGCGCGACTTCGTGACCGCCGCCTTCGCGGAGGCCGGGATCGGGCTCGAATGGGCGGGCAGGGGGGTCGAGGAGACCGCGCGCTGCACCCGCACCGGCCGGGTCCTGGTCGAGGTCGACCCGCGCTACTTCCGGCCGACCGAGGTCGACCTGCTGATCGGCGACCCGACCAAGGCGCGCGAGAAGCTCGGCTGGGTCCACGAGACCAAGTGGCAGGACCTCTGCGCCGAGATGGTGCGCCATGACCTCGCGACCGTCGCCCGGGAGCAGCCGCGCCATGCCGAGTGAAACCACGCCGAGTGAGATCCTCTACCCTCTCGCCGGCAAGCGCGTCTGGGTCGCCGGGCACCGGGGCATGGTCGGGAGCGCGGTGGTGCGGCGCCTGGCGGGCGAGGGCTGCGAGGTCCTGACCGCCGACCGCCGCACGGTCGACCTCACGCGCCAGGCCGAGACCGAGGCCTGGATGGCGGCGGCCCGCCCCGACGCCGTGGTGCTGGCAGCCGCCCGCGTCGGCGGGATCCTGGCCAACGCCACCTACCCGGCCGATTTCCTGTACGACAACCTGATGATCGAGGCGAACGTCGTCGAGGCGGCCCGCCGCACCGGCGTCGAGAAGCTGCTCTTCCTCGGCTCGAGCTGCATCTACCCGAAATTCGCGCCCCAGCCGATCGCCGAGGATGCCCTGCTGACCGGGCCGCTCGAGCCCACGAACGAGTGGTACGCGGTCGCCAAGATCGCCGGGATCAAGCTCGCCGAGGCCTATCGCCGCCAGCACGGCTGCGACTTCATCTCGGCGATGCCGACCAACCTCTACGGCCCGGAGGACAATTTCGACCTCGCCGGCAGCCACGTCCTGCCGGCCCTGATCCGCAAGGCGCACGAGGCCAAGCGGCGCGGCGACGACGAACTGGTGATCTGGGGCACCGGCACGCCCCGGCGCGAGTTCCTGCACGTCGACGACTGCGCCGACGCCCTGGTGTTCCTGCTCCAGCGCTACACGGGCGAGGCGCACGTCAATGTCGGCTCGGGCACCGACATCGCGATCTACGACCTCGCCGAGATGGTGGCGGAGGTCGTGGGCTTTCGCGGGCGGATCGCCCGGGACACGAGCAAGCCGGACGGCACGCCCCGCAAGCTGATGAGCGCCGAGCGGCTCCGGGCGATGGGATGGAGCCCGCGCATCCCGCTCCCCAAGGGGATCCGCGCGGTCTACGACTGGTTCCTGCAGAACTGGACGGAGACGCGCGCCTGAGCGCCCGCGCGGCCGGCCCGACCTCGTGTCGGGCCGGCTGCCGCATTCGGCGGGGTCACCGCTCCTGCAGGGCCAGCCGGATGCCGAGCCCGAGATAGATCGCGCCGACGACCCGGCCCTGCCAGCGGCCGATGCGACGGTGGCGCGCGAGCCAGCCGGCGACCTGCCCGGCCGCGAGCGCCAGGAGCGTCGTGTAGACCACGCTCATGCCGACGAAGACGAGCCCGAGAACGACGAGCTGCGCCGGGACGGAGCCCTGCCCGGGACGGACGAATTGCGGCAGGAACGCGAGGAAGAACAAAGCCGTCTTGGGGTTGAGCACCTCGGCCAGCACCGCCTGCCGGAAGGCGAGGCGGGGATCGACCCGTCGGGCGGGGCCGAGGGACAGCTCGCCGCCGCGTTCGGCCAGCGCGCGCAGGCCGAGAACGATCAGGTAGGCGGCCCCGGCATACTTCACGAGGCTGAAGGCGAGCGCCGAGGTCATCAGCACCGCGGACAGGCCGACCACGGCCATCGCCGTGAGATCACTGGATTCCTCCTTCGAGGCTCACTGCGTTCGCACCTCAGGATGAGGTGGAGGGTAGGATAGAAAATCCGGTTCTTCGTCATTCGGGGTTGATAGGGGCTCACAGTAGCCCCGCCTCCAAATCGGCCTCCAGGGTTGATAGCGG
>NZ_JACWCT010000176.1 GCF_016613415.1 Methylobacterium ajmalii
CGCGGGGCCGGCTCGGCCGTCGCCTCGGCGAGCGCCGGCGGCAGGGGCAGGCGCGGGATCGCCGCGGAGACCGCGGCGGCGGCCGCCGCCACGTTCTTGGCCGCCGGGCCGAACAGCGACAGGCACTGGTTGTAGGCGAGGTCGCCCTTGATGCGCTCGCACTCCCCGACGGAGCGCGGGACGCCCTGCGCCTGCGCGGCGCCGGAACCGAGGCAGAGGGGGCCGAGAAGGAGGAACGCGAGCGCGTGGCGCATGGGCCTGGGGCTGCCTTGCGGGTTCGAGCGGGGAGGCACGGGGCGCGGGCGAGCGCGGGCCGTGGGGAATTGCCGCCGTCCCTGGCAGGCATTTTGGGCGAAAAGCCGGCCTGAACCACCCGGTTCGTGAAGAAGTCCTCAGGCCGGATCGCGGTCGGGGCGCTCCATCCAGCGGATCAGCGGCATCAGCGGGAAGATCCAGGCGATGCCGAGGATCGCGTACAGCACCGACTGCACCACCGCCGGCGTCTCGGCGATGCGGCTGTCGGCGAGCGCCATGGCGAGGGGCGCGTAGACGATCACGAAGGCGATCATCGCGATCGCCCCGAGGAGGGAGCGGGTACGGCGGCGCATGGGCTGGCAACCTGTGGCGTCTGTCGGATCGTGGGCCCTCGCCTACGCGAGGGCCCGGCCCGCCGCAATCCGGCCGGCCGACGCAGGCGGGAGGCCTTGGGCGCGACCGGGGCGCCTCACCCGGCACGCGAGAGCGGCGCCGCCGCGTCGTTGCCGGTCCGGGCCGCGGCGAGGAGCCCGGCGCTGCGGCTCCGCCAGGCCGCGATCGCCCGCGCCTTGACCGGGCCGAAGCCGCGGATCGCCTGCGGGGCGGCGAAGAGGTCGCGCACCGTGTCCGCATCCGCCCGGCCCACGAGGGCGAGCGCCGCGTCGATCTGCGCCTCGTACTCGGCGAGCACCGCCCGCTCCTCGCGCCGCTCGGCGATCAGCCGCAGGGGATCGAGGGGCGTGCCGCGCAGGCCCTTGAGACGGGCGAGCCCGCGCAGGACCGGCAGCAGCCAGGGGCCGAAGGCGATCTTGCGCGGCTCGCTCTCGCCCGGCCGGGGGCGGGCGAGGAAGGGCGGGGCGAGGTGGAAGGTCGGCCGCACCGGGCCCTCGAACTCGTCCGCCAGCCGGGCGTGGAAGGCCGGGTCGGACTGGAGCCGGGCGACTTCGTACTCGTCCTTGATCGCCATCAGCTTGAACAGCGAGCGGGCGACGGCGTCCGCTGCCGCCTCGCCGGCCTGCGCCCGCACCGTCGCGACCCGGGCGCGGTAGCGCGCCGCGTAGGCCGCGTCCTGGTACTCGGCGAGGTAGGCGGCGCGACGTGCCACCAGGCCGTCGAGGTCCGGTTCCGGCTCCGGCGCCGTCACGCCTTGCGCGGCGACGAAGGCCGGGTCGGCGGCGACGAGCCGGCCCCAGGCGAGGGCGAGGCGGTTGCCGGCCACCGCGACGCCGTTCAGCGTCACCGCCTGGTCGAGGGCGGCGAGCGAGACCGGCACCAGCCCGCATTGCCAGGCAAAGCCGAGGAGCAGGACGTTGGCAGCCTGCGCGTCGCCGACGAGCCGCTCGGCCAGCGCCTGCGCGTCGAGGCTCTTCAGCGCTCCCGGGCCGACCCGGCGGGCGAGCAGGGATTCAAGCATCCGCGTGTCGATGCGGGCATCGGGATCCCGCAGGGTCGCGCCGGTCGGGATCTCGTGGGTGTTGGCGACGATGCGGGTGCGGGCGGGGTCGATCACCGCCGCGGCGTCGGCGCTCGCCGCCACCACGAGATCGCAGGCCAGCACCGCATCGGCGCGGCCGCGGTCGATCCGCACCTGATGGAGCCCGGCCGGGTTCGCGGCGAGGCGCACGAAGGACAGCACCTGACCGCCCTTCTGGGCAAAGCCCATGAAGTCGAGCACGCTGGCGCCGCGCCCCTCGAGGTGGGCCGCCATGGTGACGAGGGCGCCGACCGTGACGATACCGGTGCCGCCGACGCCGGCGACCAGGATCTCGTAGGGTTCGGGGCCAAGGGCCACGTCGGGCTCGGGCAAGGCGGCGGCCCGGGCCGCGACGGCTTCGGGGGCGACCGCCACGCCCGGGCGGCGGCGGGGCTTCGCGCCCTCCAGCGTCACGAAGGACGGGCAGAAGCCCTTGAGGCAGGACAGGTCGCTGTTGCAGCCGGTCTGGTCGATCGCGCGCTTGACGCCGAACTCGGTCTCGAGCGGCACGACCGAGAGGCAGTTCGACTTCTTCTGGCAGTCGCCGCAGCCCTCGCAGACGAGGGGATTGATGACGGCACGCCGCGCCGGCTGGGGCGCGAGGCCGCGCTTGCGCCGCCGCCGCGCTTCCGTGGCGCAGGTCTGGTCGTAGACGAGCACGGTCACGCCCGGGGTCTCGCGCAGCTCGCGCTGCACCGCGTCGAGGTCGTCGCGGTGATGGAGCGTGACCCCGGGCCCGAGGGGATCGCGGGCGGTGGCCTGCGCCACCCGGTCGGGATCGTCCGACACCACCACGACGCGGGCTGCGCCCTCGGCGCTCACCAGGCGGGTGATCTGCGGCACGGTCAGCACCCCGTCGACCGGCTGGCCTCCGGTCATCGCCACCGCGTCGTTGTAGAGGATCTTGTAGGTGATGTTGGCGCCGCTCGCGATCGCCTGCCGGATCGCGACGTGGCCGGAATGGAAATAGGTCCCGTCGCCGAGATTCTGGAATACGTGCGCCTGGCGGGTGAACGGCGCCTGGCCGGTCCAGTCGACCCCCTCGGCCCCCATCGGCACGATGCCGGTGGTGTCGCGCTCCATCCAGTTCGCCATGAAGTGGCAGCCGATGCCGGCGCGGGCCTGCGAGCCCTCCGGCACCCGGGTCGAGGTGTTGTGCGGGCAGCCGGAGCAGAAATACGGCGTGCGCACCGGGAGCGGCCCCGAGGGGGCAGGCGGCGACGGCGTCGACGGTACCCGCGCCGCCACCCCGGGGGCGTCGAGGCGCGCTGCCAGGATCGCGGTCAGGCGCGAGGGCCGCAGCTCCTCGACCTCCGGGACCAGGGGCGAGCCGGCGCCGTCGCGCTTGCCGAGGATGCACGGCCGGCGTTCGGGGGCGAGGTCGTAGAGCCCGTCACGCAGCTGGCGCTCGACCAGTGGCGCCTTCTCCTCGACCACCAGCACGGTCTCGACCCCGGCGGCGATGCCGGCGATGCCCGTGACGTTGAGGGGATGGACGAGGCCGACCTTCAGGACCGCGATCCCGTGGGCGGCGAGCGAACCCGGGTCGTGGCCGAGGAGGCGAAAGGCCTCCATCGCGTCGCCGTGGGCCTTGCCGACGGTGACGACGAGAAGGCGGGGACGCTCGGGTGCCACCACCAGCCGGTCGAGGGGGTTGGCGCGGGCGAATGCCCGGATCGCGTCGAGCTTCTTCAGCGCCCGCGCCTCGATGGCGAGGCTCGGCAGGTCGGGCCAGCGGATGTGCAGGCCGCCGGGCGGCGGGACGAAGGCGGGGGTGGTGAAGGTCGGCAGCGGCGCGAGGTCGACCGAGGCGGCGCCCTCCACCACCTCGGAGATCGCCTTGAACCCGACCCAGGCGCCGGAGAAGCGCGAGGCGGCAAAGCCCCACAGGCCGAACGCCTCGTACTCGGCGAGGCTGCCCGGGTGGATCACCGGCATGTGCCAGGCCGCGAGCGCGAGGTCGCTCTGGTGCGACATCGAGGACGAGACGCAGCCGTGATCGTCGCCGGCGACGACCAGCACGCCGCCCTTCGCCGAGCTGCCATAGGCGTTGCCGTGCTTGAGCGCGTCGCCGGAGCGGTCGACCCCCGGGCCCTTGCCGTACCAGAGGCCGAACACCCCCTCGACGGTGGCGGCCGGATCGAGGGCGACGCGCTGACTGCCGAGCAGGGCGGCCGCTGCCAGGTCCTCGTTGATGCCCGGCTGGAAGCGGATGCCGGCCGCCGCCAGGCGCTCCTTGGCCTTCCACAATTCCTGGTCGACGGCGCCGAGCGGCGAGCCGCGATAGCCGGAGACGAGGCCGGCGGTGGCGAGCCCGTCGCGCCGGTCGATCGCGGCCTGGGCCAGGAGGAGCCGCACCAGGGCCTGCGTGCCGGTCATGTAGGCCCGGCCGACGCTCCGGTCGAAGCGGTCGTCGAGGCGGTAGGCGCGGTCGAGCTCGGGCATCGGCGGGATCTCCTCGGGCACCAGCCTATGCCGCAGCTTAGGGGAGAACCTGCCTGTCTGCTTCCCTTCAAGGGCTGACAGAGGTACGAAAAGGCGTGAAATCGCCGTTACGGGACATGCCTATGCCTGAGCGCAGAGAGCTGCCTGATCGCTTCGAGCGTGCGATCCTCGATGCCCTGCAGGACGATGCCCGGTTGTCGGTGCAGGACCTGTCGCAACGGATCGGCCTCTCGACCTCGCCGACCTGGCGGCGGCTCAAGGCGCTGGAGGAGCGCGGCGTCATCCGCGGCTACGTCGCCCTGGTCGATGCGGCGGCCCTCGATCACGGCCAGTGCGTCTTCGCCCACGTCACCCTCGCCAAGCACGACCGCGAAGGGGTGGCGGAGTTCGAGCGTGTGGTCGGCGCCCGGACCGAGGTGCTCGAATGCTTCTCGACCACCGGCCAGGCCGATTACCTGCTGCGGGTCGTGGTGCGGGACGCGCAGCACTACGAGCGCTTCCTGCAGGAGGCGGTGTTTTCCTGCCCGGCGGTGCAGCAGATCCACTCGAACTTCGCCCTGCGCGAGGTGAAGTTCAGCGTGAAGGTACCGACGGGGGCGTAAGCATAAAAAAAGAGCCCGGCCGTGAGGCCGGGCTCCGCTCCGTCCGGGGACGGAGAGTTCAGACTAGAAGCCGTTGAACTTGTAGTTCAGGCCGGCGCGGACGACCGCGAACTCGGTCTCGCGACGGTAGAGGTTGGCCGGGCCGACCGACACGACGCTCGGCGAGAACACCGAGTACTGCGTGCCGTTGGCGGTCTGGGCGAACACGCCGTTGTTGCGGTTGCCCTGATCCAGGTTCACGTACAGGCCTTCGACCTTGAGGGTCACGGCCGACGAGCGGAAGAAGTTGAAGAACGAGTCGGTGGGCAGAGCGTACTCGACGCCGCCGCCGACGACCCAGCCGGTCTGGAAGTTGTCGCGCGAGCTGTTCGGCAGGCCGAAGTCCTGGCCGCCGCCCGAGCCGTAGGCGAAACCGCCGGTGGCGTACACGAGGGTGCGGTCCCAGGCGTAGCCGAGGCGGCCGCGCACGGTGCCGAAGAAGTCCAGGCCCGAG
>NZ_JACWCT010000177.1 GCF_016613415.1 Methylobacterium ajmalii
CTGTGGCCTGGGCGTCTATCAACCCCAAACGACGAAGCGGGCTTCGAGCCCGCCTCTCGTCCATCAACCCCGAATGACGAATGACCCGAAAAACTTGGGTCTCGGACGCTATCCGCGCTGCGGTTACAGGGGCGGTTACAGGCCCCTCGCGCGCGACGCTGGCGGCTGTCAAATGCTGTCGTCGGCGCGTCCAGCCTGTTGAGGAATGTTGAGGAATGTTGAGGTCCGATCGGGCTGCGCAGCGCCCAGCCCATTGACATTTGTTGACACGGGCGGGCCTCCGCCGCGGGCGAGCGTTCGCTAAAGTAGTAAGGAGTAGCCAATAGCAGGGGCACGGCGGCGTCTAAAACAGGCCCGGATAAGATGGATCGGGCTTGGGTCCGCAGGCGGTCCGCGCCCTCTACGTGCGCGAGAGCGTGCCCCATGAGAGGAAATGAGAGGGTGCGGGCCGAATGCTCGCCGAGCCCTGGAAAAACAATCAACGGAAATCAATCGCGGCGCACGCTGGCCGGCGCCCGATGAATGTAAATGAATAGGTTTGATCCCCGAAACCGCATCTGCCACCCCGCGGGCTGTGGTCCTCGCTGAAGGAACGCTCCCCGGCTCGTTCAAACCCCGATCGCTCCCTATTCAAAGCCAATCAACCCCGATCCGCGCGGACGAAGGGACTAGCGAGGAACTAGCGTATTTCAGCGGCCCCTTAGCCGGTCAAAGCTCCGGCAAAGCATTTCAGTGCGAGCGGCGCCTAACTCAGGCTGGCGCCGCCGTCGATTGCTCCCGGCGCACCGTTGAGACGGTCGAGGGCGATACCTTCGCCCGGCGGGCGATTTCCCGATCGGAGAGACCTTCGCCTAGCAGGGCGACAACCTCCGCCCGCCGTTGGGCCACGGGGCGGTGATCCTGGACCTCCGGCCGCGGCGGTCGGGGCGGAGAGGATGCCCGTTCAACCGCCACGGGCCGTCCATTTTGGACAGGCGGGCACTCTGGCACGATCGGATCGGCCGGAGGAGGCGAAGCAGCCTCGACGGGCTCGCACCGGATCGGCTCCGGCTCGAACGCATCAGCTCGGGCACGGCGCTGGCCGGCGACACACCCGGGCGTGCCGCAACTCGAACCGATCCGGTAGCCCGCTCCGCATCCCTCGCACCGCAACGGGCATTGGCACGCCCACCAGACGGAAAAGCATTCCGTGCAGCCGCTGAGATACCGCATTGCCAGTCCTCCAATCCGATCCCCGTTCAATGGGTTTCGATGCTGTAGTTTCAGGCGCGGTTTCAGGCGCCAACGCGCGAAGAGTGAATGAAACGGCGCCTCGGTTACCGTGCGGGTTGCCAGCCCTCGGGCTTGTTGAGGCCGGTAACCGGCGAGGCTTGCAGTGGGATTGCTGCCGGATCGTTGGGGGATCGATATTGGCTCGATACCCGCCCCAATCGAACAATCCGAGCCTGCCAGATGCTAGGTTTTGCTAGGGTTCGGCCTTGATTTAGTGCGGCGGCGGCGCCTGGGGCTGCTCCACCGGCCCGAGTTTTGTCACCCCGTAAAAAGGATGCTCATGCGCCTCCTGGCGGGAAGGATGCTTGCGCGGGCGATGTGGGTTGCGGCGTCACCGTTCCTCTATCGACCGGAGAGGCTGTCTTCTCGGGCATTGCCTGCGCACCAGGTGCGGACCGGCTCGGCTGCGTGTTCGCGATGATGATTTCCCGGAGGCTCAAGGTGCAGGCCAGGACGCTGTTTGTCCGTTCGTCCCGGGACACGACAATATCGGCGGCCAGCATATTTCGATACATGCGGCGAGGCGTGAAGACCGTAAAAGGCTGGCGGGAAGCCTGTAGCGCCAGCATCGCCGAATAGACGCCATCGATATAGCCCTCGGCGCCTGCCGTGCTGTTCGACCATCCGGCCCTGATATCGATACCGCTGGGGCGCTTGAAAGCGTGATCCGTGATGGCCGCCCCCTGTTCGACGGGATGGTCTGTGATGATGAGGCTATCCCTATAGACTTCCTCCACCACAACGTCAGGGATCAGCCCGCCGATATCGGTTTGCGGGGAAGAAATCAGTGCGTATGTCAATTCGCCAAGTAAGGACATTCGTCGCTCCTCTTACGGGCCTCTACATCATCCATCGCAGGCAGTCGGCCGCTTCGCAGGCGCCCCATACGTGACCGTTTTCGGCGCGGGACCACCGCAGCCGGCCGGCGCACTCGGGGCATGGGGTCTCGCCTTCCTCGCCCGGCTGGTCGGAAATCGCCCTCAGAGCCTCAAGGACGGCGTTTCGCGGCTCAGGCAGGGCTTCGCACCGGAAAGCCGCCGAAAACGCTTCCAGGGCCGCCGCTGCGGATTGCTGGCGTATCCCGCCCGCGTCGGGCCGGGCGCGGATCGCGGCGGCGGCTTCCTCGGCGGCTAGAAGCGTGTCCCTGATGCCAGCGCGGTAGGCGTCGAGCGGGCGGGTCATGCCGTCCACCCGGGGATGGTCGCCCAAGCCCCGTCGAGCACGGCGGCGTGGCTCGGCGAGGTGGCGAGGGCTGCCGTGCGGGCCTCGTGCAAAGCCTCCACGCCGCCGACTGCGGCCAACTCCTCACCGCGCCGTCTCAGGGCGGACACGAAGGCGCCCGCGGCCGGGGAACCGGGAGGGGCGCCGGCAAGGGCGTCGAGGAGGGCGGCGAGGCTGGCGGCGATGGTGGCCGCGTCCTGCGGCTTACGGGGAGCGGCCATCGGCTTAGCTCCACCACCGGGCGGAGCCATCACCGATCCCGTCCCATGCGCTGTCCATGATCGATCCGCGCCGGCCGGCGTGCCGGGGGTCCATGTCGGCAACCCGGTCGATTGCCGCGCTCATCGCGTCGAGGCCGCCGAGACGATGCAGCTCGCGGCCGATCCGCTTCACGCCCTGGCGAAGGGAATGGCGGATCGGGTCGCGCACCAAATCGTCAAAGGCTGCCTGCGCAAGGGCAGCATCGTCCAGCGACACGAACCGGAACACGGTCGCCTTGATCGGCCCGCAAGCCTCACGGTCTCGGGCGGCATCGTGGGCGATGATCGCGGACAGGAGCTTGTTGAGGGCGGCTTCGGCCGATCGCACATCGGGGCTGGTTCGAGCCTTGTTTTTCACGGTCATGCGGTGTCCTCAGGCGGTATTGCGGTGGAGGCCGGCGAAGCTGGCGAGAACCGTCCTGCGGTCGAGGGGCGCCAAGCCGTCAAGGGCGGTTAGGGCGGCAGGGAGGTGCCCGGGGTCGCTTTCGGCACGGCGCAAGGCATCGGCTAAGACCTCGCCCCGCGGCCCGAGGCAGAGGCGGACGATTGCCCGGAGACCCCTCAAGCGGGCCAGCCGCTCGGCTTCGGTGATGTCGAGCCGCCAGGGGCCGAACTGGTCGCAAGGGGCGATCATCGGGCGGCCTCCCAAATCGGGATCCCGACAGGAGCATGGGGGCGGCGGCGGGCGGTGACGCGCTCGAACCGGATGGCATCGGCCGTGAGGGCTCGGACGGGGCCACCGATGACGAGGACCAGGGCGCCGCAGTGATCCACGCGGATTGTCCCGTGGGTCGGGTGGACCCCGAAAAGCTCGTGGGTGCGCCAGCCCAGGGCTTCGGCTTGCTCGCCGAAGATCTCGATGAAGTGCCAGGCATTCGATAGGACCGCGGCCCATTCCTCGGGGCGGTAGTCGCGGCAGGGGATGACGCTCGGGGCGAGCCGGCTTAGCCCGGCAACCCACTCGCGCAGCAAGGGGCCGGCGGGCGTTGCGCCGATCGGCGCGGGCCACGGGGCGGCGGCGGGGGCGGGTTGCGCCAGTGCTTCGGCCGCCTCCCGGCTATGGCCGCCGTCATGCTCAAGGATGGCGGCCCGCTCCTCCCAATCGCCCCCCTCGCCGATTAGCTGGCAACCCCGATCCCGATTAGCAGGCTCGTTTTTGGCGATTAATGAGCTATCACAACGACTTAGCTTCCCGGTTAGCAGATTAGCAGGATTAGCAGGGGTGATTTCGACGCCGCGCGGGGGCTCGAAATCGGGGCTTTTCGGCCCGCCAGGGTTAGCCCTATCTATATGAAAAGAAAGAGGAATTTCCTTTCTTTCTTTCTTAGGGGAACCCCGGCTAACTGCGGTCGAACGCTCGTCGGACCCTGCTAATCCTGCTAATCCGCTAATTTGGGGGTTAAGTCGTTGATCCATAAGGGTTTCACGATTAGCAGCTTCGGATTGGGCTCTGCTAATCGGGCTGCTAATCGGGCTGCTAACCGACGACGCCCCCTGGCCCGCCCCCTTTTCGCGAGCCTCCCGAAGCACCGCCCAAGGATCGAAAGCGGAGGTCATCAGGCATCCTCCCCAACGATCCGATAGGCTTCCTTGCGTGGCTTGCCGCCAATCACAGCCTTATCCACGGGCTCAAGGGCGCCAAACTCGCAGAGTTTCAGCACACGTTCCCGGATCTTCTCGGCGCCGCTCCTCAGATGAGCCGGGGCAAACTGTTGGATCATGCTCGGGATAAACAGATTGCCGGCGCCGTATTTGGATTGCAGCCATTCCAGCGTTTCGGAAAGGGCTTGCGTCTCGGGGTCTAGGACTGAGTGTCCAGTGATCCGCAGCGCTTCCTTGAGGTAGAACATCGCCACTTCGGCGGCGGCTGCCATTGCCTCTCCGGTGATCTCGCCGGCCGTGGCCTGGGTGTGGTGGCCGATCGCGTCGGGGTCCTCGAACAGCGTCAGGATGGCCGCGATCCGGGCCGCGTTCTCGGCCATCTTGAGGGCGCCGGAGCGAACCGGGAGCCACTGGCCTCCGGGGGCGCACCCTTCCTCAAGCGCCTGGGCGAGCGCCCGCCACACCGCCTTGGCTTCCTCGCTGAGATGGATCGTCGGCGGGGCAAGCTCGTTCAGGGTGCCGTCGCGCAGGTTGGGCGGAACGGACATCACCCGCCGGCACTGGCGGTAAAAGGCGATCAGTCGCCCGTCGCCGTTGACGTTCGTTTCCCGGATCTCGCGGGTTCCGATCGTGCTTTCCGGCATCGTGACGAGGAAGCGCCCGACGAACCCTTGATCCTTCGCCAGTTCGTCCCCGAGGAGGGCGGAGGCGATCTTAGGCTGAGCCGCGAGGCTGATGGACAGGCGCCGGCCTTCGAGGAAGATCCGTTCCTTCGCCCGCACCCGCTGCGCCGAGCCGCTATCCCACAACTCCGACAAGCCGGTGATCGTCCGCGTCTTGGCGTCATCGCTCATGCCGTGGCCGCCGAGGAACTGTCCGCCCTCGCTGGTGAAGATGCCGATACCGGGCTGCCCGACGTTGAGGAGGCCGAACAGACCCTCAAGGTTCGCCTCTTTGGAGCGGATCACAGGCGCAAGCGGCTCCTGCGGCTCCTTGAGCAGCAGCATTTTGGCCTTCCGTTCCTCAAACGAGATGTTCTTTTCAGCCTCTATCTTCTTCCGCTGCGCCTCGAAAGCTGCGCGAGCAGCTTTATAATCGATCATCTCGGCCGTGTTCTGCACGCGTAACGCCGCCTCTTTCTCGGCGACTGCCTTTAGCGCCATGTCATCGCAGGCGGACTTGCGCTCGCCCGACACCGCAATGGCGAGCATGAACAGCGACAGTGGCTTGGCGACGGGCAGCCCCGGCATCTGGACATTCGCGCACCCCTGCGTGACCAGGGCTGCCGCGCTCAGAACCGAATGAGCGCAGAGGGACAAGGGCGCCTGTACGTGCTCCCTGATGGCCTCGATCGCGCCGCGCATCACCGGGGGCAGGCTGGAAACCGGGAAGTCGGGCGCGGGCGCCAGGGTCTTCGTGATTTCGAGCCGGTCGCGGCCGGTCGGGACCATCAGCCCCTTGTGCAAGGCCATGGTGCGATCGGCCTGGGCCGCGGGCCTCCCCGCCGGCTCGCCCTCGAACCAACGGTCGGCTAGGTCCGCGCTTCGGGCCGGGTGCTCCCCGCGCTTTCCCCGGAAGCCGATGGCCTCGGCGTCAACCCCGAGCCGTTCGCAGAGCCAGAGGGCCGCTTCTTGGGAGGTGGCGGCGCCCCCGTGCTCCATCACGAGGTCAATCGGCGTGCGCTTGCCGCCCTGGGGGTCGCCCATGTCGTGCGTCCCCCAATCCACGATCCCCTGAGGGGTGATGGAAAGGTCTTCCTCCAGGTCGCGGACCAGATTGCGCGAGGTGACGCGGTAGCCGCCGCGAGACGCGGGCTTGGCGTCCGACAGGAGCGCCGGCACCCACGCCGCAAGGCTCGCCATGGCCCGATCATTGACGTTGCGCCAGAAGGGATCCCTGTCGCCCGTGGAGGGGGCCGGCCGGGCGAGCGGGCTAGGTGCCGGGGCCGCCCGCTCGCCGCGTTCTGCGGCCTTCGCCTGGCGCTTCTGCTCTGCCTCGCGGGCGCGCTCTACTGCGGCCCGTGTTGCGGCCTGGAATTGCTCCGCGCGCTCGCGCAAGTAGGCGATGAGCCTGGGCGCCTCGTTGATTTCGGCGGGCGTTCCCTCAACGTGCCGGCCGGTGACTGTCAGGTATCGGCCTTCGGCGTAGAGTTCGACGTGTGCCGCATCCACCTTACAGACGTCCACGACACCCTTGACGAAGAACCGGAGGCCGGTCCCGGAGGGTGAAGCCTCGCAATAGGTGCCAGCAAGCTCGACAGCGATCCGCGCCCACTCTTGCAGCTCGCCCGTTGCCGCGTCCCGGCAGTCGTCCAGGTCAATGCCGCTGATGGCCGTGTCCCGCGTCAGGGCAAAGCCGACACCGGCAAGCCCTCGCTGAATGGCTCGCTGCTCCGCAATCTCATAGGGGGACCAAGTGCCCGCATCGGTGGACGAACCCATGCGGCCGGTCTTGGCGTCGATTGGAGGCTTATCCCACTTCTCTTTATCTGGCTTCCATAGATAGTCCCAGGCCACCCACTGCGGGTGACGCTTGAGTTCTTGAAGCGCGGGAAGATCGGGCAAGCCTGAGAACGGCATTGCACTCGGCTTCGGCGGTCGCGCGGGGTTGGCTCCTACTGACATACACGGATCTGCCTAGTCGCGTTACACCTAGGCGCCGCGCAAACACTGCGGCGCGCTCCGATTGATCAATCGCCTATCGGCGACGGGACGCGCCTGAACCTTCCGCCAGAGTGCGGAGCTTGGCGTTGTCATGTTCGAGGAAGTCGAGATAAGCCGCCGCGGCGGCTTGTTCGGGGAGGTCCACTTCGCTGCCCTCCGGCCAGAAGCCGATGACGCGATGAAGCCGCCCATCCGGGACGCGCTTGACCCCGACGAAGGCACGGATGCCGGCCGGAACCGGGTCCGTGATGCCTGCGACGTAGCGGGCGAGCGCCAGTTCGGAGGACCCCGCGAGGCGAACCCGGTGCTGCCGATCGGCGCGGCGTCGGAAGAACCGAACGTCGCCCTGATGGCAGGCGTCGAGGACGCTGCGAAGGTGGGCGATAGCGGGAGGGATCGCGCTCATGCGGCTTCCCCAGCCTTGGGTCGCCGGGCCGGCTTGATCTCCTCAAGGAGACTGGCAGCGTTCGCGAGGCAGGCGCCGGCGCATTTGATGGCGTAGACGGCCCCGCGCCGGTCGTGGAGGCCGGCGAAGTCTGCGCCCGTGGCGGCATAGGTCTGGGCGGCTATCAGCGCTTCGGTCAGCGCCTCGAATACGGCCGCGTCAGTGCCGTGGAAGGCGGGGGCCGTGGGAGTGGTGGCGGGGCGGCTCATGCGCGCCCCCGCTGCCAAGCGTCCGCATTAGGACGGTAGGCCAATTCGGCGAGCGCCCTAGCCAGGGAGGCGCTGACGTTCACTCGGGCGAGGATGCGCCGAGCGGCGAGGTCGTCAATCTGAGCGGGGCGGGCTTGCCCAGGATTGAGGCTTTGGGTATTTGTCACGGGCTGAATTTTCAAACTTTAGACCCCGCGCGAGGCAGCCCCTTGCTCGGGGTCTCTTTCGTTTGGGGTCGAGACACAGAAGCCGGCGGGCTGCTCCGCCAGCGGCGGATTAGGCGGCGATGCCCTCTGGCTTGAGGCCGAGGAGCCGCAGCGCTTCGTGCGCAGGGACGACAGTCGCCCGACCCAATCGGATCGAACCAACCTCCTCCCGCTTGATCGCCTGATAGAGCGCGTTGCGGGAGAACCCGCTTGCCTCGGCAAGGTCCGGCACCTTCACAGACCGTCCCTCGCGCGCTCGCTTCACCACTTCGCTGAAGACGCTCATCCGAGCCTCCAATAGTGCTGCAAATCTGCACCGCAGAGTAGCGCGGTACGCGAGGCACGGCAAGCGTCCGGCGCCAGATAAAGCGTTTTTGCATCACTCATGGCCTTGTCGCTGCAAATCGGAGATGCTACCTGCGGCGGGTACGCGAAGGACGGAGGGGACGGAATGAACCGGCGACCGAAGGACAAGACCGGCGCTCAGCGCTTTCCCATTCAGGCCAGAGTGCCGGCCGATCTTCGCGACAAGCTTGCCGCTGCCGCAGAAGCAAGCGGACGCTCCATTGCTCAAGAGATGGAGGCGCGACTTGCAAAAAGCCTAGATGGCTCAGAAGAATTAATGACTAAGCTTTTAAAATACGTCGATGATCTAGATAGACTTTTTTCTAAAAACGTCGATCTTATGGAAAAAAGTGCTGAAGCTCTTATTGAGTCATGCGGAGGCGACGAGCTTTTCACGCTTTGGAGGATGCCCTCCGAGCATATACAGAGAATTGAAGAAAGAACCGGAAAATCCATACGTGAAGATGTCGAAACGCGACGGGAGGCGGAGCGCGCGGTTTTGGGATCGATCACAGATGTATTTAGGAAGCTCCCGCCGCCCCTGTCTCAAACCACCCGTGGCGAGCGGTTGCTATTTGGTGGGGCCGCGCACCTCCTGAAGGATCAAGAATAAATAGTCGTCCCCATAGGGGCGCGAAGTACGCCAGGGACGCAAGGGATATAAGGTTGTAACACAATCGGCATTTCCGTGGTTCTCTCATGCAGAGATCGTGCGGAGAACTTTTCGTGAGAGCCGCTTGTGACGACGTGATCAATCTTCGGCTGCCCGCATCCATGCGGGCGGCGCTCGATGCTGAAGCCCGTGCGTCCGGCGTGAAGCTTTCCGCCGTTGCCCGTACCGCGCTCGCCGCAGGCTTGAAGGCCAGCAAGCCCCAGCCTCCCACCGGTCCCGACGACCCGCCGCCGAGCAGCGCCGCAATGAGGCCCGCGGCATGACGGGGAAGGAAGCCGCCGCCCGCGAAGCCTTCGCCGCGGCCGAGCCCGACAGCATTCTTGCCTCTCGCCCCATGGCCGGCGCGCAAGCCGCCGTCGAGGGCGTGTTGAGGCGCGTCGGATTGCCAGCCGATCCCGATGTCGTCGCGACCATCGCCTTGTTTAGCGTGGCCGGCTTCTTCATCGGCGGAGGAGAGCAGCCCGGCTTTGCCGAAGCCGTCCTCAACGAAGTCATTCAATCTGCGAACACACCGATCAACTAAGGGCGCGGCCTCTGAGGGGTGCCCGCTCATCTCGTTTACAGGCGACGGATCCATGGCTGAATTCACGGTCGGAAATCACGATTACCGCTCGGTTCCTATCGAGGCCATGACTTCGATAGCGATTGCCGCGAAGCTCGCATCCGTGATCCCGGTTTTTGCCGAATATGCGCCGCTGATTATGCGGGCATCGGACCAGGGGCCGACCGACCCTCCGCCGGGCAGGGCGCCGCTCGGCTTCAATTCCCTTGAGGTCATGAGCAAGATCGTATCGTCAATGCCCGACGACACGCGAAACTTCGTGATTGGATCCATAGCATCATCTGTCTTTCGCAAGGTGGGCCAGGATGGCAAGGGTGTAATTCCCGTTTGGGATAAGAAGCTCAACAAGCCGCATTACAGCGATATCACAGGCCCCGAACTCCTGATGATCGTGTGGCACGTCATTCAAGAGAATGCGGAGCCCTTCCTGAGTGCGTTCGGGATCAAGCTGTCTGACGAGGACGGCATTGCTCCCCCTGCCCCCATGTCGAGCTAGGAGGGCGATCCATGGCACTCAACGGCGAGCCTACCTATGCACTTCTCCGGGGGTCGCGCTCATCAATCAGCGCCATTCTTCCCGATGTCGTAGTGGAGGAGGTGCACCGGGACGCCCTGGCGATCACTCAGCACCCCGTAGAGCAAGGAGCATCCATCACGGATCACGCCTACCGACTGCCTGCGGTGGTTGAGGTTCGGTATGGCTGGTCGGACAGCTCGGCCGGCTACGTGGGGCACATCGATGAGGTTTACGGCCGGCTTCGGAGCCTTCAGGCCAGCCGCGAGCCGTTCAACGTCTCAACCATCCGGCGACGATATAAGAACATGCTCCTGGCCGGCGTCAGCGTGGTCACGGATAGCCGCACCTCAAATTCGCTGATGGTCGTGGCGACGCTTCAAGAAATCATCATCGCGTCTACCAAGACTGAGGGGACCGGCACCGCGACCACTAAGCCTGCCGATGACAAGGCCGCTCAGTCCAGTCCCGCGGCTACGGGTGGGACCGTCGATAGGGGCGAGGTCCAGCCGATCACTGTAACGGATCAGTCGTTCGCCGGCTCGTTCAACCCTGGCAATTTCAACGTGGATGGCGGGAGCGGCGTTGCCAACGGCTCGTTCGGCCTCGGGGGGCTCGGCTCCGGTGGCGACTATCTCGGCGGCGCGGGCGGCCAGGACGGCGCGATCAACCTCGACCCGATCGACGTGCCCGCCGCGCCGCGGGACATCTCCGGCGCCTTGATTGGCGGCACCGTGCCTGGCTCGGGCTTCTCAGTGTTCGGCGGCGTGTGAGGTCAAGGCAATGGAAAGCACCCAGCCCGTACAGCCCGCCCACGATTTCGAGGAGACCGTTGAAAGCATCCTGGACCGTCGATTGACCAGCCTGCACACGGCTGTCCCCGTTCGCGTCGTCAAGGACAGCGATGGTCACACCGTGTCGCTTCAGCCGCTTCTCAAGCGGATGTTTCAGACGCCGGATGGGAAACAGACGCTCGTTGATTTCCCCATCCTGACTGACATTCCGATCAACTTTGCAAGCGGTGGCGGAACGACCTTTACGCACCCGATCAAGGAAAAGGATGAGGGGATGGCCCTCATTGCCTCGGGGTCTATCGACGCTTGGTTTCAGAACGGCGGCGAACAGCCCGAGATGGACGCCCGGCGGCACTCCTTGAGCGACGCGATCTATCTCCCTGGCGTTCGCAACACGCCCCGCAAGCTGAAAGATGTCTCGACTACGGCCGCGCAGATCCGAAGCGATGATGGGAAGCATTACAGCGAGTTGGACCCCAAGAAAGGCATCACTCACAGCGTGGATGGTGGCAAACACGTCGTCTCAATGAGCCCCGAGGACGGTATCAAGCTTCTCGCGGATGCCGGGAAGCACATCATGACCCTGCACCCTAAGAACGGGGTCGGGATTGAAACCGGGCTCGCCTTGGCGATGAAGGCCGCGCAGGGCATGGCCCTGAAGGGCGCCCTCAGCGTGGACGGCAAGGTGACCTCCACGAAGCCGATCGGTGGCAGCGTGCTCGCCGGCATCCTCGGCGGAGGGATTGGCGCCATCGTCAGCGCCCTAGTCATCGTCGGCGCCCTGATGGCGACCAGCGCCCCGCCTGAGGGCGTGCAACAGGCGAGCTACCGCCTCGCTGCAGTTTGGGGGCGCTGATGGCTCCGGTCTTCGTGGCAGGCGGCCACACCTACTCCATCGATCCGATGCGGACGACCAAGCAACTTCACTGCCTGCGGCGGCTGACGCACCTCGTGGAGGGTTTGGGGGAGTCGCTGACGAACCTTCAAGGTCAGTCCGACAAGCTAGACCTGGGGCGCCTGCTAATCGCCTTCCTGCCGCTGTTCGATCGGGTCGGCTCCATGAAGGATGCCGATACCACGTACATCTTCGCGGAATGCCTCTCGACCGTGAAGCGGAGCGTTGATGGCGAATGGAGGCCGGTTTGGGTGGTCGGCAGGACCGATCCTGAATTCGCCGACATCGACCTCGTGCAGATGTTCGAGATGGCCGGCCGCGTCCTCGCGCACAACTTCTCGGCCCTGTTCGGTGATCACATGGGAGCCCTGGCCGGCCTCATGAACGAGGTCCCCGGGACGATCCTGGCGGCCGGCAAGAGCGGAGCGCCCTGACATGCCCCGCCTCTATGATCGCGCTTTCAGCCTCACTCTCGAAGGCGGCTCGAACGCCCCGGACTTCAGCAAGCTCCGGGTGCGGTTCATCACGCGGCAGACCGTGGGCTCTACGCCTAACATTGCAGTTATCTCGATATATAACGTTTCTCAGGAGACCGCTAACCGCTTTACAACCGACAAGGAATTCAAGAAAGTTACGCTTGAAGCCGGATACCGCGACATCAGAGGCGTTATATTTAAGGGCGAAATTCAGAAATGTATTTATGGGCCGGAAAGCCCGATTGAAACGCGATTGGATATCTACGCGCAGGACGGCTATCAGGCAATTTCCTATGCCAAGGTGAATACGGCACTTGCTGCGGGCTACACCAGCCGCGACGTGCTGAACGCCTGCCACAAGGCTATGAGCCCGTTCGGGATAAGCCTGGGCTTCGTGGCCGATGGCCTCACGCGCACGAAGGCGTCTCGCGGGATTGTCCTGTCCGACTACGCAACGGCCATCCTGAGGACGCTTGAGAACAAGCATGGAGCCCGATGGTCGGTGACCGGCGGCAAGCTCAATCTCGTGTCCAATTCAAAAGGGATGCCGAGCCAGAGCGGGCCGTATGTCCTGAACTCAGAAACCGGCATGATTAGCCGCCCGTGGCAGGACTTCGACGGGATCCACGTTAAGACGCTATTGATCCCAACCATTCAATACGAAAGCGTCATCAAAATCGACCAAAAAAGCGTGACGCAATCTGCCCCCGACCAGTCCATTCGAGCGGAGGCTGTCAATCAGATGCTGCCTACAATCGCGGCCGATGGTCTTTACCGCGTCCTGTACGTCGAGCGTCGGGGAGATACATACTCTAACGAGTGGTATAATGACCTGACCTGTCTGTCACTTACGAACAAACAGCCGGACGGAACCCCGGGCTTTGTTCCGCAATCGTTGGTCCCGTACCTGGCGCCTGGCCTGCCTACGGAAAACTAGGAGGCTACAAAATGGCTGATGATGTATTAAAGGGCTTTTTAGTAAGCCTTGGCTTCAAAATTGATCGTTCCAGCGAAAAGAAATTCAACAACGCTGTAGCTGATGCGACTAAAAACATCGCAAAACTGACCATTGCACTTGAGGCAAT
>NZ_JACWCT010000178.1 GCF_016613415.1 Methylobacterium ajmalii
CGGCGGTGGAGCAGCAGGGTGCGGCGACGCAGGAGATCGTCCGCAACGTCTCCCAGGCCGCGAGCGGCACGAGCGAGGTGACCTCGAACATCGCGGGCGTCGCCCGCGCCTCCGAGGATACGGGCGCGGCGGCCTCCCAGGTGCTCGCCTCGGCCTCCGAGCTGTCGCGCCAGTCCGAGCACCTCTCGAACGAAGTGCACCGCTTCCTCGACACCGTGCGGGCCGCCTGAGCCGGATCGCACGAGGCGAGGGGCCGCCGGTCGCGGCCCCTCGCGATGCGTCAGACGAGATCCGATCGCGAGATCCGATCGACGGCTTCGCAACGCGGATTTCGGCTTCGCTCGAGCGTCGCGCCGGCTGGCGACACGGGAATCGGTGCCGGGGCTTCGTCAGAGTTCCATCACGGCGCCTTGGGCGCGGTTCCGAGATGCCTGTCGAGGAACGCCGCGATCTCGCCGAAGACCTCGCGGGTCTCGGGCGCATCCGGGTCGAACAGGTACTGGGCGTGGCTCATGCCCTCGAACACCTGGAGCGAGGCCTCGACCCCGGCCTGGCGCAGCTTGCGGTGGGTGCGCACGGTGTTCGACAGGAAGAGGTCGCGGGTGCCGGTGGTCAGGATGGTCGGCGGCAGGCCGCGCAGGTCGCCGTAGATCGGCGAGAGCTGCGGGTCGCGCAGGTCGCGGCCGGCGGCGTAGAGCTTGGCGGCCCGGGTCAGGACCCCGTCGTAGGAGACCAGCACGTTGTCCAGCCACTCGTTGGCCTTGTAGCTGTCGCCGGTCTCGGTCAGGTCGGACCACGGCGTGCCGGGCGCGATGGCGGCGGGCAGCGGCACGCCCTCGCGCTTGGCCCGCAGCATCAGGGCCAGCGCCATGCCGCCGCCGGTCGAGGTGCCGAACACCGCCATGTTGGCGGCGGGCTGGAGGGCGAGCGCGGCCTTCCACACCGCCATGGCGTCGTCCATCGCCGCCGGGTAGGGGGCGTCGGGCGGCATGCGGTAATCGAACGATATCACCGTGAAGCCGCCGAAGGCCGCCATCAGCACCGCCTCGAGGGTGCCGGCCTCGCCTGGGTTGTAGACGTAGCCGCCGCCGTGGATGTGGACGAGCAGCCGGTGCCGGTTGCGCTCCGGCACCTCCCTGGGGGCGATGATCCAGGCCTTGACGCCGCCGATCACCTCCGGGGTCGAGACGACGCCGAGGCGCTCGCGCAGGGCCGGGAGCGGCGCGGCGGTCTGGGCCGCGAGCTTGGCCACCAGCGCCTTCCACTCGGCGGCGCTGCCCGGGTCGGCATTCCAGGCCGGCACGCGGTAGGGCGCGGCGATCGCCGCCTGGAATTCGGGACTCACCGTGCCGGGGACCGGAATGCGCCGTCCCGGCACCGCCCGCGGGCCCGGGACGGCGTTGGCGGCGTTCTGGGCCGCCTCCATCCGGGCAAAGTCCGAGGCGTCGGCGCTCGGGGGACCCGGCTGCTGGGCGAGGACCGCCGTCGGCAGCGCGACGGCCAGGGGCAGGGCGGCGAGACGGCGCGAGCCGGGCAATGGACCATATCCTGTCGGCATGGGGTCCGCACGATTCGCACGGCCTTCCCCATCCCGCAAGGCTCCCCGCCGAGGCCTCCCGCCCCGGCCTGCCTACGGCACGCCCCGGCGCAGGATGGAGCTGTCGTAGCCGTCGAGGAGGTCCTGCGGATCGCGGTAGATCGCCGTGCAGCCGGCCTCGCCGAGCAGGGCTTCCGGGAAGCCGCCGCACAGGACGCCGATCACCGGCAGCCCGGCCTTCACGGCAGCCTCGGCATCGTAGGGCGAATCGCCGATCACGACCGACTGCCCGCGGGCGGGACGGCCGAGCTTGTCAAGGGCCGCCTCGAAGATGTCCGGATGCGGCTTCGAGCGGTCGGCCTCGTCGGAATTGGTGGCCACGTCGACGAGATCGCGGATGCCGGCGATCTCCTGGTAGCGCTCCACCTCCTCGGCCTTGCCGGAGGAGGCGAGCGCCAGGACATGGCCCTCCGACTTCAGGCGCTCGAACAGGGCGCGCACGCCGGGAAACGGCTGGACCCTCTGCAGATATTTTTCTTTGAACAGCGTCGAGCGGAAGGTCTCGATCGCCTCGCCGTCGCGCGCCAGGCGCTCCTTCGGCACGAAGACCGGCATCAGCTGGTCGCCGCCCTTGCCGATCTGGCCGCGGATGTGGGCCTCGTCGGCCTCGATCCCGAATTCGCGAAACGCCTCCGCCCAGGCGGCGGCGTGGAGATCGACGCTGTCGAGCAGGGTGCCGTCGATGTCGAAGATCAGGTTCCGGATCATGGCGGGCGCCCTCTGTTGCAGCCGAGCACGAAAGCCCGGCAAAGCGCCGGGGTTCCCCGGCGGGCAAGCGGGGCGGCTGGCCTTCGGGCGCCCCGGCCATTAGAGCTTCATGCACCATCGCTCCCCGTCCGCAGCGGGAGCGCCTCAGACGTCAGATGTGAGAAGTGCCGATGTCCGTCCTGTCCAGAGCCTGCCTCGTCGCGGCCGTGGCCGCGCTCGCGGGCGGCTGCATCAGCAATCCCCTCGGCCAGGTCGGCGGCGTGCTGCCGGCGGGCGACGTCGGTCCGCCGCCGTCCCTGCGCGGCGACGTGAAGCTGCCGGCCCGCAGCAGCGGCGACCTCGCCCAGGCCGCGACCGAGCCGACCCGCCGCCTCAACGTGCCGACGAGCACCCGCGCCTCCGGCGACACCCTGAGCGCCCCGCCCCGGCGCATCCGCCGCGACGAGATCGAGGGCGAGGGCGGTCCGAGCGGCAGCAGCGGCGGCTTCTCGCCGACGATCGGCTCGGGTGGCTCGGTCGGCCTCGGCGGCAAGTTCTGAGGACGCTTGCTTCCAAGCGATCCTGCTTTCGGGGGAAGTCACGGGACCTTCGCCGGGCGGCTTCGACGTCCGGCGCCGAGGCAACGGCCGTCCGCACGAGGGACGACGACCTCCGTCGGGCCACGACCTTGCGTCATCCGGGGCGCGTCCCGTAGCCTTCCGGTCCGATGGCTGCGATATTCCTCGGACGGCGCGCGATGACGCGATCTCTGGCTGCGATCCTGCTCCTGACAATCGGGGCGATGTCCGATTCCGCGCAGGCGGGCTCCAACACGTGCACGATCGGCGGATGGTCGATCGTCACGGAGGCGGGCGGGGTGCCGGTGCGGGCCGGCCCGTCGCCCGAGGCTCCGATCGTCGGCCGGCTGCCGCCCGCGGTGGCGTACGAGGGCGGCCTGTACTCCGGGCGCGGGCCGGAATTCGCCATCGTCGAGGCTGAGGGCGGCTGGTTCCGGATCGACGCCGTCTACGTCCCGACCGTCAAGGCCGACGACGTCGAGGACGTGCCCCTGGCGGTGACGGGCTGGATCCCGGGCCGGGCCATCTATTTCCAGCTCCAGACCGCCAAGGGCTTCTCGAGACCCGATCCCGCCTCCGAGGTCGTCTACCGGTTCGGCGAACTCACCCATCCGAGGGACTGGCTGGCCGTCACCGACTGCCGCGGCAAATGGGCCGAGATCGCCTACGGCACGCCGCAGGAGGAAAGGCGGATGTGGGTACGCGGCATCTGCGCCGCCCAGGAAACCAGCTGCGACGGGGTCAAGGGCGATCGGTAGCTTCTCGATCCGGATAAAGGTAGTTTCGCCGGATACTTGCGTGCGACTTTTTAGCCCGAAATTAAGACATGTCTCTAAATTTACGATATTATCTCGAATAAAACATCAAATTATACAAGCGGTTGATGAGCAAACTATTCAGAGACTGTTTGAGTTACGACGACACGATCTCAAGGGGTTTTTCTCCTACCCTCCACTTCATCCTGAGATGCTGGCGATCAGAGATCGCGTGCGATTTCCGATCGCCAACACCTCAGGATGAGGTTTCTGATGGGATAGAATATCCATCGGTCAAACAGGCTCTGAAGATCATGTGTTTTCGATCGCTTGGCATCTCCTGACAAACGTGGAGGCGAGGTGAGATCGGCATATCAGGCCAAACAGGCTCCGCTCCAACCTCGGGTGCGTGCACGGCCGCGCGCCCGATAGCCAGAACTGGCTGCGTCACGAGTCGTCGCGATCCGCCCCCACTTGCACGGTTGCGCTCGCCTTCCCCCGGGTATCCTTCCGCGCCCGGGTTTTCTGGGCGCGGGCGGTCTCGCGCAGGCGGCGCCGGCGTTCCTCCAGGCCGGCGCGGGTGGCGGGCCACCAGCCGCGGCCGGGCGCGTCGGCCGCGGCCGCCGGCACCGTCTCGACGAGTTCGACGAAGGTCGGCATCCGCCACCAGGCCCAGACCAGCGGCCCCGGCACGGTGATGGCGGGATAATGGGCGAGCGCCGCGGTATCCTCGACGACAGCGTCGTCCAGCGCCTCGAACACCACCACGCCGGCGCTCGCCGTCTCGACGGCCGCGCCGAGGGGCGGGGGGGCGGCGCGCGGCACCGGGTGGCGGCGGCGCCGGCGTTC
>NZ_JACWCT010000179.1 GCF_016613415.1 Methylobacterium ajmalii
TGGCGGTCGGGCGCAAGAACTACCTGTTCGCGGGATCCGAGCCGGGCGCCGAGCGTGCGGCGGCGTTCTACACCCTGATCGAGACGGCCAAGATGAACGGGCTCGATCCGGAGGCCTACCTGCGCGACGTGCTCACGCGCATCGCCGATCACCCGGCCAAGCGACTGGCCGATCTGCTGCCTTGGAACTGGATGCCAACCAGTGAGGCCGAGCAGGCCGCCTGACCAGTGGATCCGTCACCGAGCGCTTACAGAGCGCGCGAAGCGTTGCCCCTTTAGCGAGTGCAAACACGCGGGAGGCTGCGTCAACTGGCACGCCGCCTTCGCCTGCGGAGCACGCTGATCATGCCCCAAGCCGCAGACATCATCTGCGCCGCCCTCTCTCCCGGCCTCAAGGCCGGGAGCGCTGAGAAGCGGACGGCGGAGGTCCTGGCCGCGCTCGAGGCGGCCGGGTTCAGCATCCTCCCGCGCGACGCGGACTCCGCCATGCCGATCGCGCTCCTGGACGTGGCGGCCGAGCGCCGGCGCCAGGTCGAGGCGGAGGGTTGGACGGCCGAGCGCGACGACACCTATCAGGATGGCGCCCTGGCGATGGCCGGCGCCGCCTACGCCCTCAGCGCGGCCGGCCCCGGCGGCCAAAGTCCTGACGCAGCTCATGCAAGGCGGCATGGCCTTCGGAACCGGCGCTATCGAGCTGGCGCGCCTGGCGTGGCCCTCGAGCTGGTCACGCACCTGGTGGAAGCCATCCGGCGGGCGCCGCGACCTGGTGAAGGCCTGCGCGCTGATGGTCGCGGAAATCGAGCGGCGCGACCGCGCCCAGGCGAAGGGGTGACCCGTAGCCGTCTACGTCGACCAGGCCACAGCCGAGAAGGATCCTACCAAGACCATGCACGCCGAGCGCGGTCGATACCTCGTCGGCGATGCCGCTGACATGCTCCGCCAGGCCCGTTGTTCGCATACAGGGTGCCCCCAATAGCCTAAACACGGGCTACATAAAGACATTGCACAGGCACTCCACCTCCTGCGACAGAGACCTATATAGGCGCCTAAGGGTATCTAAGGTCTACCACATGAAAACTCCTTCATGGATCAAGCCGTACGGCAAAATTGGGTGGAATATTTCAGCGGTTCCCGAGGTACAAGTCTGGTCTCGGAAAATATTCGAAGATGGTGAGTCCGATAGATCGATTGTTCTAGTGATGGGCTCTCTTGTAGAAACCTGCCTCGAACGGGCGCTAAAGCACAGGCTGAGGAAGGACGCAAAACTGTCCAATGAATTATTCAATTTCAGTGGTCCATTAGGAACATTTAGTTCTAAGATTAAGATTGCGTACATGATGGGAATGATTAGCGAAATCGCATACAAAGATCTAATAACATACAAAGACATAAGAAATAAATTTGCACATACAATTGATATGATAGACTTTGACACCCTTTCAATCAGCGCGAAATGCAGTAATTTTAAGCTTCCTGAAATATTTGTTAGGGAAATGTCTCAAGAAGATAAGGACGCATACGAAGCGCATCTTAGATTTGGTAAGCCGTACAATCCCGAGCCTCTTCAATGGCCTGTCTTGTGCGAAACTGGCGATATAAGTTCGCTTTCATATCCTGGAATGAGATATGTCACCATGGCACAGATATTTGTTCACTGCTTTACCGAACGTATTACGATGATCGGACCGCATGACGAAATCATCTAAACAGAACGCGGCTCCCAGCCCGTGAACGGTTGGATGGGCGGCGCAGATGATCGGTGCGGATGGACTGCAGCAGTTCACCGGCGCGAATTCCGCCGGCTATTGGCCGAAGCGCGGCTCCAGCGGCTCACCCGTCTTCCTGACCAGGGGCCAGCAGCTACCAGGGGCCAGCAGCTCGCCGGCATCCTCAGCCTCGCGACCTTCCAGGCGAATGCCGGGAGACCCATCTCCGGGAAGCCTACGTGGTGCCCGGTACGGTCGTCCGGGAGCATCTCATCGCGTTCCAGGCCCTTCCGGTCGCGAGGGAGAAGCATATTCCGGTTGCCGATTTGCAGGACATTCTCGAAAGACTTGGAGCTCAGAATATGGCGGTCGCCGACATTCCGAAGCTGCTGCGGGAGTACATCAAGGCGTCCCGGGCCCATGGCCGAAAGCCGCCGGCCCCGTCGAACGATGTCGACATCGCTGCCACCGTCGAGCGGTCGCGAAGCCTGGTTCAGGATCTCAAGCCGAGCGAAGCCCTGAGCGTCCTGACCGCACGCATCGCCGAGGAGAACGAAGCGCATGCACGGCGCCTGATTCCGCTCCTGAAGGAGCAGGCCGAGGTGCAGCGCATCGTGTCCGATCATACCGGCAGGTTGGCGATACTTGAGGAAATCGCGCGGATTGGCGGTTCCGATGCAGCTTTGTGGGGCGAGATCGGCGATATCCAAATCTTGCTGGGAAACAGCCAGGATGCGCTAGGAGCCTATCACCGCGCTCGTTCTGCAGCGATGGCGGATCAAGACGAACGCAATATCTCGAACAGTCACGAGCGGATCGGCGACGTTCTGGTGGCGCAGGGTGATGGAGCCGAAGCTCTGGCGGCGTACCAAGCGTCGCTCGCGCTCCGCACCGCTCTCGCTCAGCGCGATCCGGCTAACACGGAGTGGCAGCGCGATTTGTCGGTCAGTCACAATAAGATCGGCGACATTCTGGTGGCGCAGGGTGATGG
>NZ_JACWCT010000180.1 GCF_016613415.1 Methylobacterium ajmalii
GATCGCGCGCCAGATGGTCCTGGACGAGGGCGGCCAGCCCGTCGAAGCCCTTGCGCATGTCGGTGTGCCCGGTGGCCAGCCAGACGCGCGAGCCGGACGGGACGGGGATCATCGACCGAGCAGCGCGGCGATCGCGCCCTGGAGGAGCGTCAGGTCCGCTCCGGCTGCGGCCCGCACGCGATGCCCGCCGGCCAGCTCGATCTCGATCAGGCCCGCCCCGGCCGGCACCTCGGCTGCCGCCGTGGCTGGGGCCGGGGGCGGCAGGGCGAGCGGGATGAAGGTCGGTGGAGCAGACGCAGCCGAGGTCTGCTGCTCGGCCAGCAAGGCGCGCCGCCATCGGAGCAGCAGGCTGGAGTGCAGACCGTGCCGGCGCGCCACCTCTGAGGCGGTCGTGGCGGGGTCGTCCGCCTCGGCCAAGATGGCGCGCTTCTGCTCGGGCGACCAGACGCGGCGCGTGCCCGCAACGACGACGTGAGGAGAGTTGGTCATAGGTCCAGATACAGGGCCGATACCGCGCCATCTGACGCCAGCACCTGTATCCAGAGCAAAGCACTACACGCACAAGACGGCCGTCACCGAGAGCTTACGACATGGCGAAAGTCCCCATCGGACCTGCCAAGCAGTTACTCACCGGGGAACATCCTCGTTACCGTAACGAATCGGCTTTGCCTTTGGACGCCATAGGACGCAGGACGCGTACGGATCCTGGCTCACGGATGCATGCCCTACACAGGTAACGAGGCGCGATTGGCCAAAGTCGAGCTAAGAGCGCCTAACAGAACCTTTTGATCTGATTGAGGGGGTGATGAGGCCGGCCTGCAGGAATGTGAAGGCCTCGTAGACGTCGGCGCGGCGTTCGTAGCGGACGGGCAAGCGGCGGGTTCGGTTGAACCAGGCATGGCTGCGCTCGACCACCCAGCGGTGCCGCCCGAGCCTGGCGCTCCGCGCGATGCCGCGCCGGGCAATCCGCGACCTGATCCCCCGCACCTGGCACTCCTGCCGCCGCACGCGGGCATCATAGGCCTTGTCAGCGTGTAGCTTGTCGGGGCGCCGGCGCGGGCGTCCACGCCGCCCGCTACGCAAGGGTGGGATCGCGTCCAGCGTCGGGGCCACAGCCGCAAGCTCGTCCGCAACGTGGTGCGCGGCCTGACGGGCGACATGTTCCGCTCTCGCCAGAGCAGTCTGGACGCTCATCTGCCCTGGCTGGAGGGCGAGTGGAAGGCGGGCTGCCGGAACGGGGCGGAGCTATGGCGGCAACTTTGTGCGAAAGGGTTCACCGGCAGCCTGTGGGTGGTCGGGGAGTGGGTGACGCGCCGACACCGCAGCGAGCAGGTCCCGGACGGCGCACTCGGCCAGGTTCCGTCGGCTCGCGGTCTCGCGCGTCTGCTGACGATCACGCGGGATGAAGCCCGTGCAAGGCCGACGGGATCCGCGGTGCGCGGCGCCAGCCCCGAGGCTTGCGTCAGGCGGCGGCGAACGAGGCGGCGTCGGTGAGGGCCGCCCGGAATGCGTCGACCAAGAGGCCGATGCGGTCATTTTCGCAGTAGGGCCTCTCCACCCGGGCCTGGACGACGTCGTCTCGGGTTAGGGTGTAGAGCGAGCGTACGGGACCGCCGTCCTTCGAGGCGAGATCTTCGGACGTGACCTCGTACGTTCCGCTGGCGTCGCGGTAAGCGATCCGCGTTCCCCGGCGCAGGTCGGGGACGTGCCAGTTCACGTTGAGCTCGCACCAGTGTTCGTCGCCGTCGTCTTGGCTAACGAAGAGCAGGTCGCCGCGGACCGGGCGAGCCTCCTGCTGCGCCTTCCAGGCCGCGAAACCCGCCTCGTTGAGGAACCGGATGCGCAGGTCCCGGGCGATCTGGCGCGCTTTGTCCACAGGCCTTACCGCGTCCTTGTCCCAGTGCATGGCCCCGCCGGAGCCGCCGCCGATCCACGAACCAAAGACTTGCACCGCGTCTCCGTTCTGCGCCCACCGGCGCACGTACCCGCCCGGCATGCCGTCGACGTAGGACGCGCCCTGGCGGACGACCATGCGGTAGTCCTTCTGGACGGCGTGGAAGAGCGTCGGGGAGCTTCCAACGACGGTGACGATCTTGGCCATGGCGATCTCCGAGGGTGCCCGAGGGAGGCGGCCGGTGGGCGGTCTCCCCGACGAGCCGTCCCGGCGCGGGGGCGGCTTGCGAGAGAGACCGGGGGCGGGCCCCGGTCCCGTGGCGCTCTTAGAGGACGTTGAGCCCGGCGATATGCTGGCGGTGGGCAGCCGGGTCGATGAACCAGCTGACATTGGTCATCCGCTCGGCGGCGGAGAGCGCCACAGCCGGATCCTTGCAGTAGAAGGCGCTGCCTTTGCCCGGCGCGGTCTCGGCGATCAGGCGGGGGTCGTTGCAGCGGAAGTCGACGCGGTACTCGCAGGTCTCGCGGTTGAAGGCGGCCTTGTCGAAGTCGCGGATTGCGGTGAGGGTG
This sequence comes from Methylobacterium ajmalii, assembly GCF_016613415.1. GTDB lineage: Bacteria > Pseudomonadota > Alphaproteobacteria > Rhizobiales > Beijerinckiaceae > Methylobacterium > Methylobacterium ajmalii. The sequence goes on from NZ_JACWCT010000180.1 coordinate 2,464, forward strand.
GACTGGATATTCATCGGGGAGGGTTCCGCGTCGTCGGGGCCTCATCAGCCTCAATGAGAGATAATTTACTCTCACAAACGGCGAGCGCAAGGGGTGAGAGAAAAAATATCTCGCGAGGTTCAGATTTTTATGGATGCGACGGAGCCGGGATCGGAGCTTTGGTGTGGCAGTGGACGGCGGCGCTAGACCGTGCATGACATCTTGTCAGGAAAGGACCAGCGCCGAGCATGGCGCCCGCACGACCTGATCGTTGGCCGGGCGACGAGGAGCTCGCGCCGGTAAGACCGGCAGACGTCGGCGATGTAAGTGTGCTGGGTTGCGAGCCCGGGCCCTCGATGCGCGCGTGGTGCCGGCAGGAAGAGCAGCGCCCGGCGGGATCCTCGCGGCGGAAGCCCCGGACATCGTCGGGCACGGCGTGCGGGCGGGTGCCTGAGAGCGAGGTCAGGCCGAGGTAGGCGTTGGCGGGCACGGGGAGGTCTCCAGCTGACCACCTATCCTTCGCGCGAGACCACCGAAGTTCGACATGGAGGAAAGAGGGAACCTTCCCGGGCGCGGCCGTGACGCCCCCGCCCTTAGGGCTATCCGGCCGATCGAGCGGCTGCCGGTGCTCTTACGTTGGCGATCGAGGGAAATTCGCCCATCCATGTAGCGAAGGGCAAGAGCGGTAGGGGAGGGGTCAACGCCGGGGCTTTTTCTCCGATTTGGGCTTCCTTGGCCGGCCCGGCCTGCGCACGACAGGCTCGGGGTCAGACGTGGGCTCAGGCGGCACGACCTGCGGGGCCGCCCGCAGCATCCGCTCCACGATCGGTCGCTCGCGCTCGTACGTGTCGAGTGGTCAGCCCCCATAGGAGTGGTCCGCCCTGAAGTATGGCTTTGAGCCAACGGAGGACGGACGCGATGGGAACGAAGAAGAACAAACCGGAAGAGGTCGTGGCCAAGCTGCGGGCAGGTGGACGTGCTGGTCTCGCAGGGGTAGAGCGTGGCAGACGCGATCCGGGGTATCGGCGTGACCGAGGTCACGTATTACCGCTGGCGCAAGGAGTTCGGTGGGCTGAAGTCCGACCAGGTGCGCCGGATGAAAGAGCTGGAGACCGAGAACCAGCGGCTGCGCAAGGCGATTGCGGATCTCACCCTCGACAAGCTGATCCTGCAGGAGGCCGCCCGGGGAAACTTCTGAGCCCCGCGCGCCGGCGCGTCTGCATCGAGCATGTCCGGACCGTGCTGACGGTCTCCGAGCGGCGCGCCTGTCGCGCCCTCGGACAGCATCGCTCGACGCGGCGCAAGGTGCCGCGGGGGAGAGACGACGAGACGGCGCTGCTGGCCGACCTGGTCGAGTTGGCGCGCCGGTACGGCCGCTACGGCTACCGCAAGATCGCCGCCCTGCTGCGGGCGGCGGGCTGGTTGGTCAACGACAAGCGGGTGGAGCGGCTGTGGCGGCAGGAGGGGCTGAAGGTACCGGCCCGTCAGCCCAAGAAGGGCCGGCTGTGGGACGGGGATGGCTCCTGTGTCCGGCTGCGGCCCGAGCACCGCAATGAACCGCTCCGGGTTTATCGGAGGCTGATTGTCTTGGGTCAGGCGGCCATGGCTTGGTCGCTGACGTGGGTATAATAGTGCCCCTCGGCCTCGGCGGGAGGGATGTTGCCGATCGGCGCGAGCAGGCGGCGGTAGTTGTACCAGTCGACCCATTCCAGGGTGGCGTACTCGACCGCCTCGAAGGAGCGCCACGGGCCGCGTCGGTGGATCACCTCCGCCTTGAACAAGCCGTTGATCGTTTCCGCCAGGGCATTGTCGTATGAGTCGCTGACGCTGCCGACGGACGGCTCGATACCCGCTCCGGCCAAGCGCTCAGTGTAGCGCAAAGCCAAGTATTGCTTGGGGTCAAGCGGTCGTCGCAACACCATCTTGCCCGGTTGCGAGAACAGCGTCGAGTGCCTCTGCCGGCGTCTTCCAGTTCAGCGTCTTGCGCGGTCTGCTGTTGAGGGCCGCGGCCACAGCAGCAAGATCGTCCACGCTGTGAGCGCTCAGATCCGTTCCTTTCGGGAAGTATTGACGCAGCAACCCGTTCGTATTCTCGTTCGTCCCCCGCTGCCAGGGTAAGCGTGGATCGCAGAAGTACACCTGCAGACCTGCGTCGATCCGCAAGCGCGCATGCTCGGCCATCTCTGCTCCCTGGTCCCAGGTCAATGAGCGCCGCAGATGCTCTGGCAAGCGCGCGATCGTGCCGGCGATCGCCTCGCGGACCGCCCCGGCCCCGTGCCCCGCCAGCGCCGGGCCGTTCTTAGCACGCGGTGTCACCCCATGGCCGTCCATCGGTGGAAGATGCAGCAGCATCGTAAAACGTGTCGTGCGCTCGACCAGGGTCCCGATCGCCGAGCTCTTCAGACCCAGGATCAGGTCTCCCTCCCAGTGACCCGGTACCGCGCGATCCTCCACCTCGGGCGGACGCTCGCTGATCAGCACCTCGGGGGTGACGAACGATTTGCCGCGGCGCAGGCAGCGTGCCCGCGGCACGCGCAAAGCCCGCCCTGTGCGAAGACACGCAGTCAGCTCACGCTTCAGCGCCCCCCGGCCCTGAATGTAGAGTGCCTGATAGATCGCCTCGTGACTGATGCGCATCGTCGGATCGTCCGGAAAGTCGAGCCGCAGGCGCTCGGCGATCTGCTGCGGGCTCCAGGAGCGACCCCATCGCCGGCTCTGGCGTCGCCCGTGTCGCCGTCCCTTCCAGGCAACGCTCGGTCCAGGCAGAGCGCTCCCGCTCGGTGTCCCCACGGCACCGGCGAGCCGGTCCTGCACGTAGATCCGCAGCGCGGCGTTCCCCGCCAGCTTTGCTGGCTTGGGCCGGCGTGCCGCGCGTTCAGCGTGCCACTGCGCTGTCGTGGCGCGATAGTCCAGGCCGCCACTGCGGGTCGCTGCGTTACGCCGTAACTCGCGCGAGATGGTCGACGCCGCCCGTCCCAGACGCCGAGCGACTTCGCAAACGCCATGCCCCTGGGCTCGCAGCAGCGCGATCTCCTCCCGCTCGGCCAACGACAGATAGCGCGCCGAAGGAAGCTTGGATGACGGCGATAGATGGGTGGGCGCCATCCCGCCTGCCGTCCGGAACCACCGCGAGCCGAGCGGTGGCGAGATCCCGACCTTCATCGCTGCGTCCTCGCTCGAACGACCTTGGGCGATGAACGCCCAGAACTCCCGCCGCGTCTCGCGTCGACCGACCCCGGGACGACCCGGTGACTGCAGCTTCTCCCGAAGGCATCGATCCGAACGTCGCCGACCTGCCATCACAACCGCCCTCCGCCAAGCCGTTGCGACGACCACTTGAATCCACCTTGCGAACCGCGGTCCGAGTGATGAACCAGCCCGCTGCCCTGGGCGGGACGACGCTCGTGCAGGGCTTGCTCCAGGGCATCCAGAACGAAGCTTGCATGGGCGCGGCGTGATGCTCGCCAACCAACGATGCGCCGAGCAAACACGTCAATGACGAAGGCGACATAGACGAAGCCCGACCACGTCGCCACGTAGGTGAAGTCGCTGACCCACAGAGCATTCGGCCGGGGCGCCTTGAACTGACGGTTGACGCGGTCGAGGGGGCAAGCTGCGGCCGGGTCGGGGATCGTGGTGCGCATGGTCCTGCCACGCACCACCCCCGCCAAGCCCATCCTGCGCATCAGCCGCGCCACCGTGCATCGCGTGGTCACGATCCCCTCTCGAGCCAACTGCCGCCAGATCTTACGCACGCCGTAGACGCAGAAGTTCGCCTCGAACACGCGCTGGATCTCGATCATCAACGCGGCGTCGCTGCGAGCGCGAACCGGCTGCTTCTCGGGATCGGCACGCCGGGCAGTGTGCAGGTAGTAGGTCGACGGGGCAATCGGCAGCACCCTGCAGATCGGCTTGACCCCGTAAACGGCCCGATGATCGTCGATGAAGCTGATCATGGCCGAGACCGGCGGTCGAGCTTCGCCAACGCGAAACATGCGCTCGCCTTGCGCAGGATCTCGTTGGCCTGGCGTAGCTCACGGTTCTCCCGTTCGAGCACCTTGATCCGCTCGTGCTCGTCCGTCGTCTGGCCAGGACGCACGCCCTGGTCGCGTTCGGACTGGCGCACCCAGTTCCGCAGTGTCTCGCCCGAGCAGCCAATCTTGGCGGCGATCGACTGGGTCGCCGACCACTGCGAGCCGTGCTCGCCCTCGTGCTCGCGGACCATCCGCACAGCGCGCTCACGCACCTCAGGGGAAAACGGCGTTGTTCGCTTCGTCATGGCTCCATCCTCTCAGAAGTTGGAGCCTCCGGGAAACACGGAGCGGTTCACGCCCTGGCGCCGCAGCCTTGGCTGAGCCGGGCACCGTGGTTACCTTGGGGTCGACCGCCAGCGTTCGGGCACCGGCAGCCGCTCGATCGGCCGGGCAGCCTCAAGGGCGGGGGCGCGCGGCAGCGCCCGAGGAGGTTTGCTCTCCCATCGGCACCGGACCCCGGCCCGGCTGCACCCTCGGAAAAACCCGCATCAATGTGAGATATTTTTTACTCTCAGCCCTTGCATCCGCCTCTGGTGAGAGAATAATTACTCTCATCGGGGCCGACGAAAGCTCCGACGACCCGGAGCCCTTCCGATGAACACCGCCATCACCGCCATCACCGCCCTTGGCCTCACCGCCACCCTCGCCGAGACCGGCGAGATCCTGGTGGACTTCCCCGCCGGCGGCGCCCGCTGCGTCAAGGGCGAGACCGGCCGCAACAGCGTGGCCTTCTCCGAGGACCCGGCCGTGGCCGTGACGATCGCCGAGCGTATGGCCGGCGCCGAGGCCTTCGCCGACCGGGGCGCCCAGCTCCGCCACTTCGCCGACCTCAACGCCTTCTGAGGAACCAGGGACCGAGGCATCGCCCCGGTCTCCCTTGCCGACCGCCCCCGCGCCGGGAAGACTCGCCAGGGAGCCCCCCATCACCCGCCTCCCTCGGGCATCCGCATCGGAGATCGTCATGCGCGAGATCGTCACCGTCGTTGGGACCTCCCCGACGCTGTTTCACACCGTCCAGGAGGACTACCGCATCGTCGTCCGCGAGATCACGTCCTACGTCGATGGGCCGCCCGGCGGCTACGTGCGCCGGTGGGCTCGCAACGGCGACGCGGTTCAGGTTTTCGGTTCGTGGATCGGTGGCGGTTCCGGCGGCGCCCTGCACTGGGACGATGACGCGGCCGAGCCCGAGGCTAAGGCGCGCCAGATCGCCCGCGACAGGCGCATCCGGTTCCTCGACGAGGCGGGCTTCACGGCCTGGAAGTCGCAGCAGAAGGCCCGCCCGGTCCGCGGTGACCTGTTCGTCATCAGCCACGATGACGACGGCGAGGAGCAGGGGGAGGAGCTCGAAGTGGATTGGCGGATCCCGAACCTGCGCCGGGGAGCGCAGCTCGTCCACCGCGACGCGAGCGGCACTTACGCGGTCACGCCGGTGGTCGCCGGCCAGAAGAACGGCGGCACCGATATATTCAAAGTGCGCTCGCTGTACGCCCTGACCCGGGGCGACACCGTCCAGGCGAGGGTGGAGCGGCCCTACCGCGATTACGACCGCGTCGGCCTCCTGATCGACGCGATCCGGGCGGCCCTCGCCGACGCCGCCTCGACCGCCGCCGCCTGAGCCCCGCCTTGGGGCCGCCGCCGCCGCAGAGCGGATCCCGCCGGCCTCGCACTGGCCTCAGTCACCACCTCACGGAGATTGCAACATGGGTATGCTCAACAGAACTGTTATCAGTCAGCGGGCAGATGCGGAAACAAACCCATTCCATATGTGGGGGACATCAAAGAAAGCTAAACACCGCATGTGCTCCTGCCTAGGACCGGAAGGACGGACGCCAACCCGACAGTTTATCCTCTTAGTAGAGGATCCGTACGCGCGAGCGGACCGAGTCCAGATTGTTGAGAGTATACGCTACAACCATCCAGAGATACTCGTAGTCCATGTCGAGGGTATCCACGCTCTATCGTCGTCTCGAAGGCCTTCTTACGCTGAGGATGCGGCGGCGGTGAAGGCGCAATACGAGGTCGATTTCAAGAATTTATTCTTCCGCCAGGAGACCACCGTAATCCCGAGAAACCGCGAGCGCTCGACTGCCGATGGCTTGGCGATCGTCGCTTCGGGCATCACGCTCGCGGAGCGGTACGCCACTGAGGCGTGGCGATCGCGGAAGGCCGAGAACAGGCTGGCCCGGGCGCTCCACGCCGTGGACGCGCTGGAGAGCGCCCGGGCCGTTCACGAGAAGTTCGAGCTCGGCACGGCCGCCGTCGTCCCGGCATTCGTGACGCTGGCGCCGAAACTGTGGGATGCGGTTGCGGACCGCTACCGAGCGCTTGCTGAGGCGGCGGCGCCGCCTCGCGACCCCACCGACGACGATGTCGAGGCGCTCGCCAGCCTCGTGATCTGAAATCCACACAGCCAGGAGCCCCCATGGTCGAGAAGTCCGCCCCCCGCCGCGAGGTCCAGGTCGACCTGAGCGGTCTCACGCAGCGCCAGATTTTCCTGCGCGAGCAGGTCATCATGCTCGGCGAGATGGCCTTCGGGGCGCGCTGGCAGAGCGTCTTCGCGGCCGAGCTCTCCCAGCACGCCGGCAGGCCGGTTCGCCAGGCGCAGGTCTCCCACTGGATCTCGGGCTACCGGCCCGTGCCCGAGGCAATGGTCGAGCCCCTGCGCGATCTCGCGCTGCGGGTCGCAGCTGAGATGGCCAGGCGCGTCGACGAAATCCGCGCCAGGTGGGCGCCCCCGCCCGTGCCTTCCCAGGACGCCGACGCGCTGGATCCCCTGTACCCCTGAGCCTCCGCACCGGCTGGTCTTGCCCTCGGGCGGGAGCAGGCGCGAGGATGCCCCCCGACACGGGCAGCGGCCATTGGCTATCTACGGGAGGGCGTTCGGCAGGGGACGCTCACGCGAATGCGGGAGGCCCTCTCGGACGTGGACGCGAGGCTTGAGGAATTCTGCGCCGATTGGGTCGCCTGGTCGCGTCGATATCCGAAGTGGAGGGGCAGCCGCCCGGCCGCGGGGAGGCCCTCCTAGCCGTGGTCACCCTCGCGGCCGACGGGGAGCTCGTCGTCTCGGCGCCGGGGACGCCCCCGCATCGTCGGCCTCCGGGAGAAGCGCGCCCGCGCCGCGGCGCAGCGGGTGGCCGAGCTCGTGGGGGAAGTCCTCGTCGCGAGGGATCGCGAGGAGGGATTTTCGAAACAAATCTAAGACAGAAAGCCCGATCTGCCTTAAACGTTGCGAAAATGCGGGCTCAGTTGGAGGCTGTAGCAACCGCGCAACGAGCAACGCTGGCGTCGGGCGGCACCCGGCTGTATGATGAAATCCTTTCCTGGGATGTCTGCCATGGCCGATCCGGCATTGCGTCGCCTGACGATCGAGGAATTCTTCGCATGGCAGGAAAAGCAGCCAGACCTATACGAACTGGTCGGCGGCCGGCCTCAATCAATGGCCGGCGCCAAGAACGTTCATGACGACATCGTCGTCAACATCCTCGCCGACCTGAAGAACCAGCCCGTGGCTCGGGTTGCCGCCCGTTCACCGGAGACGGCACCGTACGGACTGGGCCAAATCAGATCAGGCGTCCGGATGCCGGATTGGATTGCGGAAGCCGTGACCCTGGCTCCACCATAGCGGCTGGCCCACGCCTCGTCGTCGAGGTCCTATCGCCAAACACCCGAGACTTCGACGCCTTCGAGAAGCTCGACGAGTACAAATCGGTCCCGGGCCTCGAATACATTCTGCTGGTTGAACCCAACCAACCCGCCGTCAGGCTTTGGCGGAAGGCGGGCGACGGGTCTTGGTCGCGCCAGATCGTCGAGGGCTTGGATGCGGAGATCGACCTGCCGCAGATCGGCGTGACGCTTTGCATGTCAGACGTCTACGACGGCAGCTACTCAGTCTCCAGGGTGTGTATCAGCACCGAAGCAGGCCCCCGCACAGGATGTGGCCTAGAGCTTTGATTTTGCAACAGAATGCCGGCCCCTAGCGGGGTCCCGATCGGCGCCGATCGGGACCCCGCCTTGGCCGACATTTCCAATGTAGCTTCAGGAGCTTGCTCCTGTTCCAGCCCAGGGTCCCACTTCGGTGTCGAACCACACCGCCTGCCTCCTGCAGGGCTTGGTCGATGCACTTCGCTCACTGCTGCGAGGTTTAGTTGCCTTGCTTCAGGGCGGCCTTGAGGTCGGGATGGTAGGCGTCGTTCCGGATCTCGTCGGTGGCCTGCGCGGCGACGTTGCCGCCGTTCGTCATGGCGGCGAGCCCCTGGGCCACGAGCGTCTTGAGTGCGTTGTTGTTCATCGTCATCCTCCGGGTAGGCGCGTCAACGCAGGATGCGGCCGACACCACGGAGAACACCCGAAAAGCAGGCCGCCCGTTCTTCCGTGCCGCGGTCGAGGAGGAGACCAAGGCGGCCGAGGAAATCGTGGGTCTGATTGAGCCGGTCACCAAGATCTACCTCGACCTGACGCTCAGCGGCTCGAAGGCCGACAGTTGAGGGACCTCGGGACGGCCGCCGAGGCATGCTCGTAGGCGGCTCCCGCGACCGTACGTCGCTCCCGTCGCGCGGATCCTCGACCTCCGGATCGTCCGGGGATCGCGCCCGATTAAATCGTTCTACACCGGCATGGCCCATCTTGCGGATCGACACATCCGCGGGGTCGCCCCATGCTCACCGTCGTCGGTTGCCTCGTCGAAGCCCATGACTTCCGGCTCGTCGCCTTGGCGGCCGGGATCTGCGCCCTCTCGGCACTGACGACAGTCTGCCTCGTCAGCCGCGCGCGCAGGGCGGGCGGGTGGGCCCAGGCCGGGTGGCTCGCCGTCGCGGCGACGGCGGGCGGCTCCGGCATCTGGGCGACCCACTTCATCGCCATGCTCGCCTTCGCGCCGGGCGTGCCGAGCGGCTACGATGTCGCGCTCACCGGCCTGTCCCTCGCCATCGCCGTCGCCTTGGTCGGCTCCGGCCTGTCCCTTGCCGTCCTCGTCGGCGGCCGGGCCGCGGCCTGGGCCGGCGGCGCGATCCTCGGCCTCGGCATCGCGGCGATGCACTATACCGGCATGGCCGCCTACGAGGTGGCCGGCCACAAGGCGTGGGATCCCGCAACCGTTGGCGTCTCGCTCGCGCTGGGCGGCATCCTCGGCGGCGCCGCCCTGGCGGCCCAGCTCGGCGCCCGCGGCCTCGCTCGCCAGGTGCCGGCGGCGCTCCTGCTGCTGCTCGCCATCTGCAGCCACCACTTCACCGCCATGGGCGCCGTCACCGTCACGCCCGACCCGGCACGCGCCGTCTCGGAGGCCGCGATCCCGAACGCCTGGCTCGCCGTCGCCGTGGCCCTCGCGAGCTTCGCCATCCTGCTGCTGGCCGGGGCCGCACTCGCGCTCGACGTGCGCGACCGCCGTCACGCCAAGGTGGAGGCCGACCGCCTGCACAGCCTCGCCAACGCCGCGGTCGAGGGTCTCGTCGTCTGCACCGGCGACGCGATCGTCAGCGCCAACCGCAGCTTCGCCAAGCTGGTCGGCCTGCCGCCCAGTGCGCTCGCGGGCGCGGCCCTGTCGGCGTACCTGCCGGGCGACGCCGCCCGGCTCGCGCTCGCCGGCCAGCCCGAGCGCCCGGTCGAGGCCGAGCTTCGCCAGGCCGACGGCACGCTCGTGCCGGTCGAGATCATCATGCAGCCGGTCGATCATGCCGGTCGGCCGCACTACGCCGTCGCCGTGCGCGACCTGCGGGCGCGGCGTCAGGCCGAGCGCCAGATCCAGTTCCTCGCCCACCACGACGCCCTCACCGGGCTGGCCAACCGGGCCAGCTTCGGCAAGCGCCTCGACCAGGAGATGCACGCCGCCGACGCGGGCGGCCGCAAGCTCGCGGTGCTCTGCCTCGACCTCGACCGCTTCAAGGAGGTCAACGACCTGTTCGGCCACGCAGCCGGCGACGCCATGCTGGAGGGGGTCGCCCGGATCGTCTCGGCCGAGCTCGACGACACCCAGATGATGGCCCGGCTCGGCGGCGACGAGTTCGCCGTGCTGATGCCCTGCGGCGGCCCGTCGGAGGCCGGCCGTCTCGCCGAGCGCATCCTGGAGGCGCTGCGCTCCGGCCGGGCGGATGCGGGCGGACCGCAGATCGCCACCAGCATCGGCGTCGCCCTCTACCCGGACGACGCGCAGGAGCGCGCGGCCCTCCTGAGCTACGCCGACACCGCGCTCTACCGTGCCAAGTCGGAAGGCCGCGGCACCTACCGCTTCTTCGAGGCGAGGATGGGCGTCGAGGTGCGCGAGCGCCGCCTGCTGGAGCACGACCTGCGCCACGCCGTGGCCCGCGGCGAGATGCAGCTCGTGTACCAGCCTCAGACCGACGTCGGCTCGGGCGAGGTAATCGGCTTCGAAGCGCTGCTGCGCTGGAAGCACCCGGAGCGCGGCTACGTCTCGCCCGCCCTGTTCATCCCCATCGCCGAGGAAAGCGACGCCATCCTGCAGATCGGCGAGTGGGTGCTGCGCGAGGCCTGCCGGGAGGCAGCGACCTGGCCGAATCCGCTGTCCATCGCCGTCAACGTCTCGGCGGTGCAGATCCACAGCCCGCACTTCGTCGGGCTGGTGCACGAGGTGCTGCTCAAGACCGGGCTGGCGCCCGGCCGCCTTGAGGTCGAGGTGACCGAGACTGCCCTGATCAGCGACCCGAACCGAGCGCTGCTGACCTTGAGGCAGTTGAAGTCGCTGGGGCTGCGCATCGCCATGGACGACTTCGGCACTGGCTACTCGTCGCTCTCGAACCTGCGCTCGTTCCCGTTCGACAAGATCAAAATCGACGGCTCGTTCGTGCGCTCCGTCGACAGCAACGAGCAGACCGCGGCCATCGTGCGCTCGGTGCTTGGCCTGGGGCGCGGTCTCGGCCTGCCGGTGCTGGCGGAAGGCGTCGAGACCGACGCCGAGCTCGGCTTCCTCGCTGCCGAGCAGTGCCACGCCGCCCAGGGCTACCTGATGGGCCGCCCGTCGCCCATCGGAGAGTTCGCCCAGCACACGCATGGCACGGTTCCCGTCATCGCCGACGACCGAAAACGCGCCTGAGCCTGTCGGCGGGGGCGAGCGTCGATCTCGTCCGCATCAGGGTGTCGGGTCGGCTTGGACGGGGGCGGGCATGAAGGGGCGCATGACACGAGACACGTCCACGACACTCCCGCCGCTCCGGGTCGCCGCTTTGACATGCGCCCTGGTCGCCGGCTGCGGCCTCGCCCCGGTCGCCCTGGCCCTCGCGCCACGCCCCGGCGAGCCCGTCGCGGTCCTCACCCTCTTCCCCGACGCCCCAATCCCCAAGGCCGTCGCCGCCTCGGGCGCCTCCATCCTGTGGCTCTCCACCGGCGGGCACGTCGCGGTGCTCGACGCCTCCGGGGGCGACGCCGCCGCCGACCTGCGCCGGGCCGGCGCCTTCATCGTCCTCGCCGCCGGACCCCTGGGCGCCTGCCTCCCGGGCTACCGGTCTACCCCGATCCTCACCGGACCATCCCCGTCATGACCGACAGCGGCAGCCTCGACCGTCTCCGCCTCGCCTTCCTGCCGGTGATGCTCGGCGCGCTCGGCGTGCTCGCCGTCATCGTCACGGCATTCGCCTGGTGGCGAGACGTCATGCCCGTGCCCGTGACGGTCCTCGCGGTCCTCCTGCCCGGCGCGACCCTCGCCGCCGCCCGCCAGCACGGGGCGGCGGCCATCACGCGCCACCTCTCGTCGGCCTCCTTGATGATGCTGGTCGGCCTGCTGGTGCTGGCCGCCTCGGGCACGCACCTGCAGATCGACCTGCACATGGTGTTCTTCGCCGCCCTTGCGGTCGCCGCCGGCTGGTGCTGCTGGTCGTCCATCCTCGTGGCGGCCGGCGTCGTGGCCGTCCACCACCTCGCGTTGAACGTACTCTACCCGGCCGCCGTGTTCCCGAACGGGGCCGAGTACCTGCGCGTCGTGCTGCATGCCGTCGTCCTCGTCACCGAGGCCGCCGCCCTGGTGCTGGCCGCCCGCCAGCTCGCCAAGGCGCTGGCCTCCGCGGAGGCGGCCACCCGGCAGGCCGCCGACAGCGTGCTGGCGCAGCGCCGCGCCGAGGCGGCGGCCGGCCAGGACCGTAACCTGGAGGCCCACCGCCAGCGCCGCCTCGGCGAGGTCGTCGCCGAGTTCCGCGACGCCCTCGTCGAGATCGAGCGCACGGTCGAACGCGAGACCGGCGGCATGCGCGAGACCGCGCTCGCCCTCAGCGGCGTCGCCGAGCATTCGAGCCGTCAGGCGGCCGCCTCCGAGGCCACGGCGTCGGCGACGGCACAGAACGTGCTCTCGGTCTCGGCGGGGGCCGAGGAACTCAGCGCCTCCATCTCCGACATCGCCGGCCAGACAGAGCGGGCGAGCCAGCTCATCGCGCGCATGACCGATATCGCGCGGAACACGAACGAGGAGGTCGAGCAGCTCGCCGTCGTGGCCGACCGCATCGGCACCGTCATGGGCCTGATCAAGTCGGTGGCCGACCAGACCAACCTCCTGGCGCTCAACGCCACCATCGAGGCAGCGCGCGCCGGCGCCGCCGGCCGCGGCTTCGCGGTGGTGGCCTCGGAGGTGAAGGCGCTGTCGGGCCAGACCATGCGGGCGGCCGACGAGATCGTGTCCCAGGTGGAGGCCATCCAGGCCTCTACGCGGCGCACCGTCGGCTCCGTCCACGCGATGGCCTCGGCCACGCAGGAGGTGAACGCCCTGACCACGTCGATTGCCGTGTCGGTCGACCAGCAGCGGGCGGCGACACAGGAGATCTCCCGCACCGTGGCGCAGGTCGCCCAGGGCAGTTCCGAGGCGCACGCCGGAGCCGTCTCGGTCTCGGAGGCCACCCTGGAGACGCGGCGGCACGCCGACAGCGCCCTGTCCGCGTCCGAGTCCCTCAAGGCGGTCGCGGCCGACCTCGCGCGTTCGGTGACCCAGTTCGTGCAACGGGTGACGACCGACCTGGAGGAGCGCCGCGGCACGGTTCGTGTCGCCGTCGACGAGGCGGCCTTCCTGCACGTGCGGGGGCGGCGGCATTCGGTCCGCCTCGCGGAGGTCTCCTCCCACGGCGCCCGCATCGCGGGCGCCCCGCAACTCGCGCCCGGCGAGGCGGTCGAGTTCGAGATGGCCGACGGGGGGCGCACGCCGGCGGCGGTCGCGTGGAGCGAGGGCGGCACGGCGGGGCTCGACATCCGCGCCGGCCTGCGCCACTCGGCCCTCGAAGGGGGCCTCGGCGTGGCGGCCTGACGGGAGCCCGCGCCTGGCCGGCTCGCCGACCGCCACGAGGTCGGCTACCTCCGGCACCGCCAAGGTTACGCCACTGCGGAAGCGGCCCGAGGCTCCGCGGCTTTCCGGGTGCCGGGGCCGTCGGGAAGGGTGAAATACTCGAAGCGGCTGCTCGCACTCCTGCCCGGCCTCAACAACCCCAGGCCGCGCTCCGCGTCGCGTTGGCCCGCGGCCCAACGGTCGCGGATCGAGGAGGGCGAGAAGTCGAAGCTCTTGGCCGCGAGCTCGTCGGCACCGGCCTGATAGACGAGGTGGAGCAGCGTCACCGCCGGTCCCTCGGGATCGAGCCTCTCGCGCAACTCGTACTCGCGCCTGAGGCCCGCAACCGCCCGGCGCGGGGCGCTGGCGAAGATGAGGTCGTTGGCGCGTTCCAGCACCGCGTCGAGGGAGGCGGGACGCGGCGCCCGCAGGGAGAACAGGTCCGAGGCGATGCAGAGGAGGTCCCGCTCGGGCTCGGTCTCGAAGAGCGGGTCGAGGGGCAGGTTGTTGGTGTAGCCCGCGTCGCACAGGACGCGCCCGTCCACCTCCACGGGCGGGAAGGCGGGCAGGATCGCCGTGCTGGCCAGGATGTGCTCGGACCGGACCTCCTGGCGGGCGGTGTCGAAGTAGACCTCCTCGCCAGTCTCGATGTCGACGCAGCCGACCGTCAGGCGGGTGTCGCCCCTGTTCAGCCACTCGAAATCGACGAGGCGCTCCAAGGTCCGGAGAAGCGGCCTGTTGTCGAACAGGGCCACATCGTTCGGCACCCATGGCAGCGCCGACCACGGGCCGGGCAACCGGTGGCCGAAGATGCTCGGGCGTCCCCAGGCGAGCGCCAGTAGGGCGTGCAGTCCGTTGTAGACCTGGCGCGGCTTGAGCAGCCCGATCGGGCTCGGGCCCGTGGCCTGGGTCGCCTCGTCCCAGGACATCCGGAGCTTGGCAACCCTGTCCTCGGGGGCGTTGCCCGCGACGATGGCCGCCGTGACCGCGCCGATGGATGCGCCCACGACCCAGTCGGGCCTGAGCCCGTGTTCGTGCAGCGCCTCGTAGGTCCCGGCATGGTAGGCGCCGACGGCGTTGCCGCCGGCAAAGACCAGGGCGAGGTCGCGTGTGTCGTCCACCATCGTGCCTTCGTGCGTTGAGGCCGTTCGCGGCCGGGACCCAGCCGGCGTCAGCCGTGCGGCTTGAACACCACTTTGGTGCAGTTGTCGGTCTTGTCGCGGAACGCTTCGTAGAGGGCTGGGCCCTCCTCCAGGTTCGTCGAGCGGTGGCTGATGATGAAAGAGGGGTCGATCTCGCCCTTCTGGATGCGCTCCAGGAGCGGCTTCATGTACCGCACCATGTGGGTCTGACCTGTCTTCAGGGTCAGGCCCTTGTTCATGAGCACGCCGAGGGCGACGGGGCCGACGGAACCGGCAAAGACACCGGGCATCGAGACGTTGCCGCCGGGCCTGCAGGCGAGGATGGCCTGGTTGAGCGCGAAAGGCCGCTCCAGGCTGACGGTGTGCTCCATGATGGCGGAGGAGACCTTCTGGAGCGTGGTGTCGGCCCCGTGGGACTCCATGCCGACCGCCTCGATGACCGAATCGGGCCCGAGGCCGTGGGTCATCTCCATGAGCGTGTCCTGCACGTTCTGGCTCGACAGGTCGATGGTTTCTGCGCCCGCCTCGCGGGCAAGGGCCAGGCGCTCCGGCACGCTGTCGATGGCGATGACGCGCTTGGCACCCAGCAGGTAGCAGCACTTCACCGCCAGCACGCCGACCGGGCCGCAGCCCCAGATGGCGACGGTGTCCTCCGGGCCGATGTCGCAGTGCTCGGCGGCCTGGTAGGCGGTGGGGAAAATGTCGGAGAGGAACAGCACCTGCTCGTCAGTGAGGCCCTCGGGGACGACGATCGGCCCGACGTCGGCGTAGGGCACCCGCAGGTACTCGGCCTGGCCGCCGGCGAAGCCGCCGGTGATGTGGGAGAAGCCGAACAGGCCGGCAAGCGGGTAGCCGTAGGTCTCGGCCTGCAGCTTGCCGTTCGGGTTGGTGCGCTCGCAGCAGCTCCAGTTGCCCCACTTGCACTGGCGGCACTCGCCGCAGCAGATGGTGAAGGGCACCACGATGCGGTCGCCGACCTTGAGCTTGTGGTTGTCCTTGCCGACCTCGATGACCTCGCCCATGGTCTCGTGACCGAGGATGTCGCCGCACTTCATCGTCGGCATGAACCCGCCCATCAGGTGCAGGTCGGAGCCGCAGATCGCGCAGGCGGTCACCTTGATGATGACGTCTCGCCCATGCTCGATCTTCGGGTCCGGCACCGTCTCGCAGGTGATCTTGCCCCGGCTCTGCCACGTGAGTGCTTTCATGGTCGGTCGTCTCCGATCGTCGCGTATCGGATGGGTAAGAAGGTCGGGCGCGGCTCGGTTCCGGCGCGGCGAGGCGCCCAAGATCAGCGATGGCGCCGCCTGGATCGCGTGCCGAGGATCACGGCGGCCGTCGCGGCCAAGCCTGCTGCGAGCACGCCGGCCGTCGCGAGCGGATGCAGGGTCGCCCGGGTGTAGGCGCTGGTGCGCATGACGTAGACCGGCGGGTCCCCGCGTACCTCGCCGGCATGCCGCGGGGCGTGCAGGGCGCCCTGCGGATCCCGTGGAGGCTCAGACCGCTTCTGCAGCGCTATGATGGCCGGCGCGAGCTCGTCGTAGGCGCCCGGCGCGAACTCCTTGCCCATCACGAACAGCTTGCCGCCGCCGCCCACGACGATGTCGCGCTGCGGGTGCACGGCGGCGTGCAGGATGGCGTTGGCCACCTCCTCGGGCGGGTAGATCGGCGGCGGCAGGGTAGGCTGACGGTCCATGTAGTTGCGCGCCCTATTAGGTAGGGGCGTGTCGATGGAGGCGGGCTTCACCAGGGTGACGGAGACCGGTGCTCCCTCGGCGATGAGCTCCATGCGCAACGTGTCGGTGAAGCCCTTCACCGCGTGCTTCGAGGTGGCGTAGAGGCCCTGGAACGGGAAGGCGAGGTCGGAAGCGATGCTGCCGACGTTGATCAGCGCCCCGCCACGCTGGCGCAGGTGCTCCGCCGCGACCAGCGAGCCGTTCACCGTCCCCCAGAGGTTGGTCTGGATGAGGCGCTGGTGATCCTCGTAGGCGATCTCGCTTAGGGGGCCGTAGACGGTCAGGCCGGCCACGTTGACCCAGGTGTCGAAGCCGCCGAACGTCGCGATGGCCTTGTCGGCGATGGCCCGGACGTCCTCGCGACGACCCACGTCGGCCACCACGTAGGCAGCCTTCGGGCCGAGCTCGGTGGCGACTTGAGCCAGGACCTCCCCGCTGCGGGCGGCGAGGACGACCCGGGCGCCGCGCTCGGCGGCCATGCGGGCGGTGGCCAAACCGATGCCGCTCGACGCGCCGGTGATCACGATGACCTGCTCGCGCAGCGGCTTATGCGTCATGTCCGGTTCGCTCCTCGCCGGCCCCGGGGTGGGGGCCTGGCGAGGCTACGCGCCAGGAGGCAAAGCGTTGCGGTCGGCGACGCTTTCGCGCGCCCCCTCAATTGGTTCGCCTGGGCGGCCACGCTCGATCCGGTAGTGGATGGGCTTGAAGCTGCCGTTGTTCGATTGGAGCGCCGAGCAGGCGGTCAAGCCGATGACCAGGTCCCTTTCCGCCTCGAAGGTGATGTGGTCGCCGGCCCGGCTGAGCGGCGGCTCGACCGTGAACGTCCCCGTCGCACCGTCCACCGGCACGTTCATGAAGCAGTTGAACGCCACCGGGATGCGGTCGGCGGCGACCCCGTAAGGGGCGAGTGCGTGTGCGAGGTTGCCGAAGCAGCCCCGGTGCGGGTCCGCGTCGCCGTAGATGATGCGGAAGGTGTCGGCCGAGCACGGCGTCAGCAGGAAGTCGTGCCGACCGACCGTATCCTCGACGATGCGCAGAAGCACGTTCGAGCGGTTCGAGTAGAGCGGGTCGCCGGTCGTCAAGTAGATCCGGCTCGCGTAGTCGAGCGTGCGACCGGAGGAGATCACCTCGTCGAGGTCGTGACGGTTGAAGGCGAGTAGGTCGGCCACCTGCTCGCCGCGCGGGTCGATGACGGTGAGGCGGTCGCCCTTGTCGAGGGTGAAGGCGACGCCCGAGCGCGGCGCGATCTCGTGGGTGCCGGCGTCAGCGCACATCGGCGCCCCCGGGGTTCGCGCCACGCGGCCGGAAGGGGCACCGCCAGCCCGCGTCCACGACCCGGCCGCTGTACTGGCGCGCCTCCGATATCTCACCGTGCCGCGCCAGCATCGGGTTGACCGAACCGGCGAGCGCCTCGTCCCGCTGCAGGATGGAGGAGCGCAGCTTCTCGTAGCGGCCGGCCGCGCGGAGCTGCTCGAACTGGGCATGCAGGTTGAACACCAGGGCGGGCGAGGAGAACCGGCGTGCCGGGCGGCTGGCATGCGGGTGCAGCCCGACGACGAAGAACGCCTCGCCGGCGAAGCTCAGGGAGAAGTGCGGGCTGTCCGGCTCCTGCGCGACGCGACCGTCCCAGGGATGGCCGAGCCAGGCATCCTTGTCGGCGAGCGACTGCACCCGGTCCCAGAGGTGCCGCTCGAAGCCGGCCTCGTCGAGGTCGCCGGGTCCCTCGAAAATGACGGCGAAGCTCTGGAAGAGGTCGGGCCGGCGGCGGTAGCGGGCCGCGAACGCCATCAGCGCCGGGTAGATGCGCATGTCGTCCCAGGCCGAGGTGATGTCGCGGGCGACCAGGACCCGCATCTGGCCCTTGGTCAGCGCCGACTTGGCTCCGACGCAGGGGAAGCCGGCATCGCGGATGAAGGCTCGAAAGGCTTCGGCCCGAGGGTGGTTCTGGTCGTCTCTAGGCAGTTGCATCGGAGCTCGGCACGCACGTCGCATGGATGGCCGCGAAACCCGCGTGGGATGGCGGGGCCTCAGGCAACGGCGCCGCCTCCGCCGCGTTCCGCGCGGCCTCGGACCGGTCCTAGCTATCCACAGCCAGCGGTCTCCCCCGCCCGAGGGCCTCGACGAAGTTGCGCATCTCCGTCTGCCTGAGGCGCTCGTCGGTGACCTGCTCGTCCAGGCCGAGGCG
The DNA here is from genome assembly GCF_016613415.1 of Methylobacterium ajmalii. Taxonomy (GTDB): domain Bacteria; phylum Pseudomonadota; class Alphaproteobacteria; order Rhizobiales; family Beijerinckiaceae; genus Methylobacterium; species Methylobacterium ajmalii. The sequence goes on from NZ_JACWCT010000180.1 coordinate 20,787, forward strand.
CCAAGCGAGGTCGCGCCGTGTGGGATCCGCATGCAGGCCGTCGACCTGCCACGCGTAGGCCTCGACGTCCTCCCCGTCCCGCGCGAGGCCCGCCTCGACCAAGCTGTCCGCTTGGCGGCGCAGGGCGCCGGCCACCTCGTCGAGGCCGATCTCGGGGTGGTACTGCACGCCCCAGAACACGCCGCCATCGAAGCGGATCTCGGCGGCCTGCACGGCGGTCAAGCGATTGCCGGCGAGCAGGGTGGCCCCCGGCGGCAACGCCTCGACCTCGTCCGTGTGGATGGCGGGCGCGTCGTAGGCGGCCGGCCGGCCCGCCAGAAGCGGGTGCGCGCGACCTTCCCCGGTCGGCGTGATCCGCCGCGCGAAGCCGGCCTCCAGCCTCCGCGCGTTCGGGCGCACGCTGCCCCCGGCCGCGACGGTGGCGACCTGCAGCCCGGCGCACGAGCCGAAGGCCGGCGTGCCGGAGGCGAACACGGCCCGCATGAAGGCGACCGTGCGCCGTGTCTCGGGTGTCTCCTCGTAGAGGTGCAGCGGCGAGCCCGTGAGGAGCACCGCGTCGTAGCCCGTGAGCGACAGGCCTGGCGGGAGCGCGGCATCGGTGTCCGCGGGCTGGATGCGGTCGCACGCGGCGTCCGGCACGAGCCTGTGCAGGATGTCCAGGTAGGTCTCGTCGGAAGACCGACCGACGCTCTCGCGACGCTTCTCGCGGGCCTGCTGGGTCTCGCTCTCGGCTACGAGGAAGCGGAGCGGCGGGTGGGATGATCGCACGATTCCGACGTGTCCTCAGTTGCCGCGCGGCATGGGGAGCCACTGCTTCAGGTCAGACGATCCCAAAGAGGTCCGTGCGGCCGAGATAGCGCCGAGGGTCTCTCGCGAGGCGCCCGCCGTCCGGGCCTCCACGTCGAAGGCCTGTAACCGCCTGAACAGCGCGACCTCCAGGTCGGGGAAGGGCGGCGAGGGGCGAAAAGCCATCATCTCGTCGAGGCGCCGCCGGTAAGGGCGGCCCTGTTCATCTCGGTCCGGCACGGTAACCCTTGCCTCGTCGGTCGGTCCGGCTGTCCCAGCAAGGCAGCGCCGCCTGGATCAACCTCGGCGGCACCGAAACGTCCTGGCCCCGCACCTGCGGCATGCGGCCCCGGCTACGCCGCCCCAACGTCACGCGCCGCGCCGGCTTACTTGCCCTTGCCGCCCTTCTTGCCGAGCTCGGCCTGCGCGGTCGAGGAGGTCCGCGGGTTGGACTTGCCCTCGTGGCTCGCCTTCGCGTTCGCCTTCTTGGCCGTCGCGCTGCCGTGCCCCCTTCTTATCCGCCATGCCCGCCTCCATGAACCGGGATGGGAAGTCATCGCCGGCCGCCGCGTTCCACGGCAAGGCCCTGCCCCGGGGCGATGATGACGTCCGTAACGACGGGATCCTCGTCGCCGGCCTTCCCGCCTGGGACGATGGGGCGCAGCGCTGGGCAAGAGGCGCGGCAACCCGAGACCCGCTTCCAGGTTACGCTCCAGGGACCTGTCGAGGGTCTCGTTAGGTTCGAGAGCCGACACGCGACGGCTTATCCTGGAGGGTGGGGTGGCCGGACGTGTCGGGACGGGAACGGGTGCGCCGGATCCCAGGCTGTTGCGCGCGGCGGTCGAGGCCACCGGCGAGGCGATCCTCATCACCTCGGCCGACATCGACGAGCCGGGTCCGCGCATCGAGTACGCCAACCCGGCCTTCACCCGCATGACAGGCTACGAGGCCGAGGAGGTCATTGGGCGGTCCCCGCGCTTCCTCCAGGGTCCCGGTACCGACCGGGCCGTCCTGGATGGGTTGCGCGCCGCCATGAAGGCCGGCGAGATGGCCCAGGGCGAGGCGCTGAACTACCGCAAGGACGGGACGACCTACGTGGTCGAGTGGCTGATCACGCCCGTGCGCGACACCGAAGGCCGCACCAGGCACTGGGTCTCCGCCCAGCGAGACGTCACCGGCCGACGCGCCGGCGAGGATCGGCAGGCGTTGCTGGTGCGGGAGCTTCACCATCGCGTGAAGAACACGCTGGCGACGGTGCAGGCCGTCCTGAACGCGACCATGCGCTCGTCGCTCTCGGTCTCCGAATTCACCCGGGCCTTGTCCGGGCGCATCGCGTCGCTGGCCCGGACGCACGCGCTGATCACCGAGGATCTCGCCCAAGCCGCCTCGTTCGAGGGGCTGCTGCGCGCCGAGCTCGACCCCTACGACGAGCGCGGGCGCCTGACCTTGGAGGGCCCGGCGGTCGTGCTCCCGTCGGAGCTCGCCGTGCCGGTCGGTATGGCCCTGCACGAGCTGACGACCAACGCCCTCCGCCACGGGTCGCTCGCCGCTCCGACCGGTCGGCTCCAGGTGGCCTGGTGGGTCGAGGAGGGACCTGCCGGACGCGCCTTGCGCTGGGACTGGTCCGAGCACGACGGTCCTCCGGCCCCGCATCCCACGCGCGAGGGCTTCGGCCACCGCCTGCTCAACAAGGTCCTGGCGACGCAGACACGAGCCGAGGTCGATGTCGACTTCGCGCCGGACGGCCTGCGGGTCTCGGTCCGGATGCCGCTACCTGGCACCGCCGCCTGATGGGCTCCGATGCGCGCCGAGGTCGGTTCCCGGCCCGTTGCCGGCCTCGGCAGCCGGATGGGAGCGCGTGCCGGATCAGGCCTGGACCACGCGCAGGGAAGCTGGCCGTTCGGCGCCTTGACCAGCCACCGTCGCGCGCCGGGTCTGGTTGCGTCCGCCTTCCTTGGCGGCGTAGAGAGCAGTATCCGCCGCGCGGTACACCGTCTCCGCCTCCACGCCCGCCCCGCCGACGCCGCCCGCGAGGCCGACGCTGACCGTGACCGAGCCCGCGCCGATGGCCGCGGAGGCGACCACGAGCGTCCCGACCATCGCGTGCACCTTCCTGGCGACCCGCTCGGCGCCTTCCACGTCGGTATCGGGCAGCAGGATCGCGAATTCCTCGCCGCCGACCCGCGCCACGAGGTCGTCGGGTCGGTGCACGCTCGCCGACAGGCAGCGGGCGAGCCCCTTGAGCACCGCGTCGCCGACCGCGTGGCCGTACCGGTCGTTGAAGCGTTTGAAGTGGTCGGCGTCGACGATGAGGAGGGACAGAGGCTTGCCCGTGCGCCGTGCGCTGGCCCAGGCCGTCTCGAACACCTCGTCGAACCGGCGCCGGTTCGCCAAGCCCGTGAGGCTGTCCGTACGCGACAGCGTGGCGAGCTCGGCCTGCATCGCGTCCCGGCGACTCAGCTCGCGTCCGAACGAGAGCGACAGGGTCGCGGTCAGGCCGCACAGCACCAGCACGATCGCGCCGATGACGGCTGCCTTGGCGCGCCAGCCCGCCTCGATGTCGTCGGTGGCGAGGGCGACGTTGAGCACCAGAGGCAGATCTCCGACCTGGGTGAAGGCGTAGTGCCGCTCGACCCCGTCCCGGACGGAGGTGCCGACGAAGCTGCCCGAAGAGGCGCTCACGAACCGCCTGAAGGTGGGGGCTCCGGCGATGTTCACGCCGATGTCCGCCTCCTCGTAGGGTTGGCGCATGATGCGCGTGCCGTCGCGCAGGTACAGGTTGATCGCGCCCTCGCGGCCGAGGCCGAGCTGGTCGAAGAGCCGGCTGAAGTAGGCGAGCTTCAGGGTGCCGAGCACCACGCCGCCGAAGGATCCGTCGGGCTTCGAGATGCGGCGGCTGAACGGAAGCATGCGCTCGCCCGTCAGCCTGGAGACGAGCGGCCGCCCGATGTGGAGGCCGAGGTCGCCCCGCTCCGCATGGACGCGGAAGTAGTCGCGGTCGGCGTAGTTGCCCTTGCGGGGCGGCAGCGCCCCGGCGTCGACCGCGATGTCGCCGCGCTCGTCGATGACGAGCATGACGCCCATGTCTCGGGCCGTCGCCGAACGGTCGAACAGAACGAGCTGGCGCATCGCCGGGCTCACCGCGTCGAGTTCGGAGGCGCGGAGGTTCTCCTGCACGCCCTGCAGGGACAGGTCGAAGATCTCGACGTTGCGGACGATGTCCCGCTCGATGACCTGCAGCAGGTTCTTCGAGGTCTGCTCCGCCTGCACCCAGGCGTCGCGGCGCAGGTCGAGCAGCATCAGGCCGGACACGACCAGCATGCCGAGGGGCGCCAGGACGCCGAGCGCGATCCAGGTGCGGGCGGAGCGCAGCCGCTTCGCGAGGCGGGGCGGCAGGTCCATCGGCGGGCATTCCCCAGGCGTTCTCTTCGTCGCATGGGTTCTGGCACACGAAGCCTTACGCCGGCATTACGTGTGCGGCGCCGCGGCACGCCGCCGACGTCGATCGTCACCTTCGACGCCTACGCTTGGCTTGCGACGGCGACCTCGGGCGCCGGGGCCTCGACGGTGAACACCACTCCGCCCGGGCGATACGCGATCCGAGCCGTGCCGCCGAGCTCCATCGCCAGTGCCCGCTCGATCATGCGCGAGCCGAAGCCGTTCCGCTTCGGCTTCGCGACGGGTGGGCCGCCGATCTCCTCCCAGCGCAGCCAGAGGTGCGGTGGCTGCCGTCCCTCCACGATCCCCCAGTCGAGGACCACCCGGCCGGAATCGTTCGACAGGGCACCGTACTTCACCGCGTTCGTCGCCAGCTCGTGCAACGCCATCACGAACGCCAGGCTCGCCCGCGGCGACAGCCAGACCTCCGGACCGGCGACGGTGAAGCGCCTGGCGGCGCCGCTCCGGAACGGTTGCAAGGCCCGCTCGACGATCTCGCCCAGCGTCGCTCCTCCCCAATCCCCACGGATCAGGGCGTCGTGGGCCGCCGCCAGGGACGCGAGGCGTGCGTCGAGTGTCTCGCGCGCCTCGTCCAGGCCGCCCGCGTTGCGCAGCGTCTGGTGGGCGATGGACTGCATCGTCGCCATCGAGTTCTTGACCCGATGCGTGAGCTCGTCCGCCAGGAGGCGGCGGTGCTCTTCGCCGCGCTTGCGTTCCGTGACGTCGATGGACACCCCGGCCATGCTCAGAGGCCGGCCCTCCGGGTCGTAGAATGTCTGCCCGCGGACGTGCAGCCAGCGCTCCTCGCCGTTCGGCGTGCGAGCGCGGTACTCGATGTCGTAGTCTCCGCGCTCGGCGATCGAGGTTTGCACCGCCTCCTGCATCCGCTCCCGGTCGGCCGGCACGATGGCGGCGAGCAGCTCCTCGTACGGGAACGGCTCGCTCGCGCTCCGACCGAAGTTCTCCTTGCAGATGTCGGACGCCTCCAGCCGGCGGTCGGCGAGGTCGAGCGTCCAGGAGCCGATCCGGCCGGCCTTGAGGGCGAACCGCATGCGGTCATCGGTCCGGGCGAGCTCCGCCTTGCGCCGTGCGACCTCGTCCTCCAACGCGGCGAGCTCGCCTTGGAGGCGCACGAGCTTGTTCCGCTCCAGCGTGACGTCGAACTGCGAGGCGAAGAAGTAGGTCAGCGCACCGTCGCGGTCGAACACCGGCGAGACCAGCAGGCGGTTCCAGAAGACCTCGCCGTCCTTCTTGTGGTTGAGCAGCTCGATCTCGATGGGCACGCGCCGCTCGATGGCGTCCCGTATTCGGGCGACGTCGTAGGGGTTGGTCTCCGGACCCTGGAGGAAGCGGCAGTTCCGACCGAGGATCTCGTCGCGGGTGTAGCCGGTCAGCTTCGTGAAGGCCGCGTTGGCGAAGACGATGGGATTGTCGGGCCGGTTCGGGTCGGTGACGAGCATCGGCATCCGCGTCGCCCGCACGGCGGCCGCGAACGGGTCGGAGCTCGCGTCCGACCGCGTCAGCTCCGCGTCGATGCGGTCGTGTTCCCGGTAGTCCGTCACGTCACAGCCCGTCCGTGCCCGTACTCCGGGTCCCGGTTCCTGGCATGACCGTAGCACAGGTCCACGACTTGGCGGCAAGCGTGATCGATCGGTTGGGTCGGTGGTCAGACACGCCGTTCAGCCCAGGATGACCCGGAGCTTGTTCGCGAGCTCGTCGCGCCGGTAGGGCTTGCTGAGAAGCGGCAGGTCGGCCGGCACGCCCTGCTCGCCGAGCGCCGTGCCCGTGTAGCCGGAGGCGAGCAGCACCCGCAGGCCGGGGCGCAGGCGACGCGCCTCCACCGATAGCTGCACACCGTTCATGCCGCCGGGCATCACGACGTCCGAGAACATGATGTCGATCCGCTCCGGGCCGCCAAGCCGCTCCAGGGCCTGCTCGGCCTGCGTCGCGGTCAGCGTCCGGTAGCCGAGCTCGCCCAGGCTCTCGACGGCCATTTCCAGCACCGCCGGCTCATCCTCGACCACCAGCACTACCTCGCCCGAAGCGGCGCGGCGCAGGGGCATAGGCCCGTCCGGTCGGTTCTGCGCCTCCTTCTCGGCCGAGCGCGGCAGGTAGAGCTCGATGGACGTGCCGCGGCCGGCCTCGCTCTTGATCTGCGCGTGGCCGCCGGCCTGCCGCACGAAACCGTAGACTTGGCTGAGGCCGAGGCCGGTGCCCTTGCCGACGTCTTTCGTGGTGAAGAAAGGCTCGAACGCGCGGGCGAGCGTGGCGTCATCCATCCCGTGACCGGTGTCAGAGACCGAGACGAGCACGTAGGCCCCAGGCCGCACGTCCGGCCGATCGGCGATCTCATGCGCGTCGAGGTGCGCGTTGCAGGTCCTCACCGTCAGCGTCCCGCCGCCCGGCATCGCGTCGCGCGCGTTGACCGCGAGGTTGAGCACCGCGCTCTCGAACTGGCCGGGGTCGAGCCGCACCGGGTCGAGGCTGGCGTCGAGGTCGAGCCGGACCTCGATGGTCTCGCCCACCGCGCGCTGGAGCAGGGCCCGGAAGTCCTTGAGCAGCCGGTTCGGGTTGACCGTCTCCGGCCGCAGCACCTGCCGGCGCGAGAAGGACAGCAGCTTCTCGGTGACCTCGGCCCCGCGCTTGGCCGCCGTCATTGCCGAGGCCGCCAAGCGCTCCACGCGCTGTGCGTTGTCGGGCTTGCGCACGATCATGTCGAGGTTGCCCACGATGACGGTGAGCAGGTTGTTGAAGTCGTGTGCCACGCCGCCCGTGAGCTGGCCGATGGCCTCCATCTTCTGGGCCTGGTTGAGCCGCTCCTCGGCCTCGTGCTGATGTGTGGTGTCCATGACGATGCCGGCCACTGTCCGGGCTTGATCGGCCTCATTGCGCCAGCGGTAGTACGTGACCTCCGTCAAGCCGATCGCCCGGATCGCGCCAGCCACGCTCTGTCCCTGCGATACCAGCACGTCCACCTGCCGCAGCTTGGCCACCACCTCTTCCGGCTTGTGCTTCTTCGTTCCCATCCCGTCCGTCCTCCATCGGCTCAAAGCCATACTTCAGGGCGGACCACTCCAATGGGGGCTGACCAGAACAGGAAGACCTAACATCCCGATGCCGAGGGAAACAGCCGAGCGGGTGACCCCCGTTAGGCTCAGTGTACCGATGCGGGGCACAGGGGCAGAACGGCACGTAGTAGGGAGGAATGCGCTGTCATAGCGCTGGACCGAAGGGGCCGTGGCGTCCGGCCACCTCGTGCAGTCAACCGGCGAGGGGAGGAACCGCATGACTGTGTATCAGTATTGAAGCGGACCTATATCGCGAAATAATGATAAATCATTGACTTTAAATAAAAAAAATACTCCTGATCGGTGCCGCTCGGGACTCCACCTTGACGACGTTTTCCAAGTTCGCATCGCAGGCTTCGTGCTCACCCGGCCTGGGGGTCCCAGTTCGAAGTCGATCCACACCGTGCGTGCTCAGCCGGGCACGCCAGCGGCTGGCGTTGGCTGGACTGACACCGAACCGGTCAGCCGCTTGCGGGCACGACAAGCCCTGCCCCAACGCAGCAAAGAACCGATGATCACGATCGACCGAGAGGGCTGCGGGCATGCCTTCGGCTTGAGCACCAGTAAGATTAGAATCAGCAGCCGCACACGTGGGTGGAATTTTATCAACAAGCGAAGAGATTTCTACCTGAACGAAAAATATTCTAGAGCGTGGCTGAGCAGCTGCCCTCGCGCACTGATGCCGAACTGACGTTCGATCCTGTATTTATTTCTTAACGCTCGTGCGAGGGCAGCGATCCGCGATGCCGGCGGTAGGTCCGGGTGAAATGAGAGGTGTCGCAGAAGCCGGTTGCCGTCGCGATCGCGGCGATCGTCTGTTCGGTGTTCTTGAGAAGAAGGTCGGCCTGATCCAGACGCATGACGATATAGCAGTCGCTCGGCGACCGACCAAGCAACTGCTTGAACCGACGCTCCAGGCTGCGCCGGGCGATCCCGACGCGGCGCGCGATGTCGGCGATGGTGAGCGGCGTCTCGATGTTCTGGTGCATGTGATGCAGCGATCGCATGATCAAGTCGTCGGCCGACACGAAGTCGAGCGGAATACCCGGCTGCGCCTTGTCGGCTCGTGCAGCCTCGTCGATGATCATGATCTGCAGGCTCTTGCGCGCCTGAGCGATGCCGACGTGTTTCTCGACGAGAGCCGCCGCGAGATGGGCCGAGCTGACTCCACCGGAACAGGTCAGACGGTCTCGATCGATGACGAAGATCTGGTCGGACACCGGCACGAGCCCGTCGAATTGCTCGAGATAATCGGCATGGTGAAACCAACTCACGCAGCACCGGTACCCGTTCATCAGCCCCGCGCGGTGCAGGATGAACGCGCCCGTACAGACGCCGACGAGCGGGATTCCCCGGGATGCGGCCGCCTGTAAATAGTGCACGAGGCGGAGCCCGAGATTCGGGATCTCATTGATCAGGCCACCGACGACGACAATATAGTCAAACGCATGGGCGCGTTCCAGGCGTATGTCGGGCTGCACGGCGACGCCGCAACTCGAGATCACCGGCTCCATGCTGTCGGACAGTATCGCCCATTCGCACAGGATCTGGCGGCTCCGGTCGCCCTCGTCCGCAGCGAGCCGCAGCACGTCGACGAAGTTCGCGAAGGCGCAAAGGGTGAAGCGCCGCGCCAGGATGAAGCCGACGCGCAGGCGAACCCGCGGCGTCGCCCCGGCGAGGCGGAGGTCGGACTGCATACCGGGCACCCTCCTGAAGGATCGCTGCCACGACGGCTGGACGCCGCACCAGTTTCGCTATCGGCCGCGACCGAGGCGTACCCGCGTCCGGACCCGGTGTCGCAAATATCATGCTATCCCCACGCAATCATTCTGTCTTGCGGGGTGACGGAGGCCTAGGACAGGTCCGTTCGGCCAAGGACCACGTCATGAGCCACTTCTCGCTTCCTGCCCTGCTTGCAAAGGCCTTCACCGGCAACAAGAGCTGGCAGCCGCAATGGCCGGATGCCGAGCCGAAGGCGGAGTACGACGTCGTGGTCGTGGGCGCAGGCGGCCATGGCCTTGGCACTGCCTACTACCTGGCCAAAGAGCACGGGATCACCAACGTCGCCGTCATCGACAAGGGGTGGCTCGGCGGTGGCAACACGGGCCGCAACACCACCATCATCCGCTCGAACTATCTCTACGACGAGAGCGCGCGCCTGTACGAGCACGCGATGAAGCTCTGGGAAGGGTTGAGCCAGGAACTCAACTACAACGTCATGTTCTCGCAGCGCGGCGTCATGATGCTCGCGCACAATGTCCACGACGAGCAGAGCTTCCGCCGCCACATCCACGCGAACCGCCTCAACGGGATCGACAACGAGTGGTTGACGGCGCAGCAGGCGAAGGCGTTCTGCCCAGCGCTCAACATCGCGCCCGACGCGCGGTTCCCCGTGGTCGGCGCCGCGCTGCAGCGGCGCGGGGGCGTCGCCCGGCATGATGCGGTCGCCTGGGGCTACGCGCGCGGCGCCGCGGCGCGGGGCGTCGACATCGTGCAGAACTGCCCGGTGATCGGCATCCGGCGCGACGCCTCCGGTCGCATCAGCGGCGTCGAGACGGCGCGCGGCTTCATCAGGGCGAAGAAGGTCGCGGTCTCGGCCGCCGGCAGCACCTCGGTCGTGATGGGCACCGCCGACGTGCGGCTGCCGCTCGAGAGCTACCCGCTCCAGGCGCTGGTCTCGGAGCCGGTGAAGCCGGCCTTTCCCTGCGTGGTCATGTCCAACACGGTCCATGCCTATATGAGCCAGTCCGACAAGGGCGAGCTCGTCATCGGCTCGGGCACGGACCAGTACGTCTCCTACAGCCAACGCGGTGGCCTGCCGCTGATCGAGCACACGCTCGCGGCGATCTGCGAGGTCTTCCCGATCTTCACCCGCATGCGCATGCTGCGCAAATGGGGCGGCATCGTCGACGTGACCCCCGACCGCTCGCCGATCGTCGCCAAGACGCCGGTGCCGGGGCTCTACGTGAATTGCGGCTGGGGTACCGGCGGCTTCAAGGCGACTCCCGGAGCCGCCAACGTCTTCGCCCACACCGTGGCACGCGACGAGCCGCATCCTATCAACGCGCCCTTCACGATCGAGCGCTTCACGACCGGCCGCCTCATCGACGAGGCCGCCGCCGCGGCCGTCGCGCACTAGAGCACTTCACGATCGCGTTGCAATCGCGAAGCTCTCTAGGTCTTTGGTTTTGCCGCATTTTCTGCGACGAACCGGGATCCACTTCGTCGGAAAATGCTCTAGAGCAGCGCCCGATCATATTGCAATCGAGCACCGCTCTAGATCTTTGATTCTGTCGCATTTTCTTCGACGAACCGGCATCCAATTCGTCGGAATATGCTCCAGCGCCTTGTTTTTGCATCATTCCCGCCGCCGGACCGATGACCACTTCGGCGAATGATGCTCAGGAGACCCGTCCGATGCTCCTCATCACCTGTCCCTACTGCGCCGCGGCGCGGCCCGAGATCGAATTCGCCTATGCGGGCGAAGCGCACATCGCCCGCCCGGCCGATCCTGCCGCCCTCGGCGACGAGGCGTGGCGCGATTACCTCTACATCCGCAGCAACACGCGCGGCCTGCATGTCGAGCGCTGGCGCCACATCAACGGGTGCGGGCGCTTCTTCAACGCGGCCCGCGACACCGTCACGGACAAGTTCGCCGCGACCTACAGGGCCGGCGATGCGCGCCCTTCCGCCCTCCTCTCCGAAGGTGTCCAGCGATGACCAATGCCCGCGTGATCGACGCTGCGGAGACCGAGAGCCCCACCGCCCGGCCATCCGTCATCCCCGTGGTCGCCGCGACGAGCCTGCGCGTGCCCGGCCGGGGCCGTAACGCCGCCGGCGCACCGGTGCGCTTCAGCTTCGATGGCCGCAGCCTGACCGGACGGGCGGGCGACACGCTCGCCGCGGCGCTCCTCGCCAACGGCATCCATCTCGTCGGCCGCTCCTTCAAGTATCACCGGCCGCGCGGCATACTCTCGGCCGGCTGCGAGGAGCCGAACGCCCTCGTCGGCACGGATCGCGGCAAAGGGCGCTACGAGCCCAATACCCGCGCGACCACCGCGGAGATCTTCGAAGGGTTTTGCAGCACGAGCCAGAACTGCTGGCCATCGCTCAGGACCGATGTCGGCGCGATCAACGACCGCCTCGCGCCGCTGTTCTCAGCCGGCTTCTACTACAAGACGTTCATGTGGCCGAAGTCCTTCTGGAACAAGGTTTACGAGCCGATCATTCGTGGTGCGGCCGGCCTGGGCAAGCCGCCGACCGAACCCGATCCGGATACCTACGCGGCCCGCTATGCCCATTGCGACCTCCTCGTCGTCGGCGCCGGCGCCGCTGGGCTCGCCGCGGCGCTCGCCGGCGCCCGTAGCGGCGCCAAGGTCATCCTGGTCGACGAGCAGGCGGAGGCGGGCGGCTGGCTCCTGTCGGAGCCCGACGTGACGATCGACGGCCGGCCGGCCTGGGTCTGGCTCTCGGATGTCGTGCGCATCCTGTCCGGGATGCCGAACGTCACGGTCCTCACCCGCACCACCGCGATCGGATACTACCACCAGAACTTCCTGGGATTGTGCCAGCGGCTGACCGACCATCTGGCGACGGTGCCCGAAGGCGCGCCCCGGGAGCGGCTCTGGAAGGTCCGGGCCAGGCAGGTCGTGCTGGCGCAAGGCGCGATCGAGAAGCCGCTCGTCTTCGCCGGCAACGACCGGCCGGGCGTGATGCTGGCGGGTGCGGCACGCAGCTTCCTCAACCGCTACGGCGTGCGCGTCGGCGAGCGGGCTGTGGTGGTGACCTCTCACGACTCGGCCTGGGCGGCCGCCCTCGATCTCGCCCGCACCGGCACCGCCGTGCCGCTGATCGTCGACCTGCGGCCCACCGTGTCCCCGGACCTGCTCGCCGAGGCGCGCCGCTCCGGCATCGAGGTCATGTGCGGCGGGACCGTCACGGATACCAGGGGCCGGCTCCGGATCTCGGCCGTGCGCGTCAACCCGGTCGCGGCGTCCGGCACAGTCGGGGAGGGGCGCTGGGTCGCCTGCGACGTGCTCCTGATGTCCGGCGGCTGGACGCCGAGCCTGCACCTGTTCTCCCATACCGGGGGCAAGCTGATCTGGGACGAGGACGACCAGATCTTCCTGCCCGGCCAGGCGACGGAGGCCTGCCGTTGCGCAGGCGCGGGCACCGGCCGCTTCGGCCTCGCCGCGGCGCTCGCCGACGGGGCGGCGGCCGGGGCGGCGGCCGCGCGCGATGCGGGGTTCGCCGCGAAGGCCGGTGGATTCGCGGTCGAGGGCGAGGCGGCGATGACCGGCATCGCCTGCCGCGACCTGCCCACCGATCGTGATGCCGCCTTCGCCAAGGCCTTCGTCGATTTCCAAAACGACGTGCAGGCCAAGGATATCCGGCTGGCCGTTCGGGAGGGCTTCCGGTCGGTCGAGCACATCAAGCGCTACACCACCAACGGCATGGCGACCGATCAGGGCAAGACCTCGAACATCAACGGCTTGCAGATCGCCGCGAACGCCCTGGACCGCTCGGCCCCGAGCGTCGGCCTGACCACCTTCCGGCCGCCCTACACGCCGACCACCTTCGGGGCTTTCGCCGGCTACAATCGCGGCAGCCTGTTCGAGGTCACCCGGCGCACGCCGATCGACGCCTGGGCCGCGGCCAACGGCGCCGTCTGGGAGCCGGTCTCCCTGTGGCGGCGCGCCCGCTACTTCCCGAAAGCCGGGGAGGACCTGCACGCGGCCGTCGCCCGCGAGTGCCGTGGGGTCCGCGCCAGCGTCGGCCTGTTCGACGCGTCGACGCTCGGCAAGATCGAGGTGGTCGGCCCGGACGCCGCGACCTTCATGAACCGCCTCTACACCAACGCCTGGACCAAGCTCGAACCCGGGCGCTGCCGCTACGGCCTGCTGCTTGGCGAGGACGGCTTCATCCGTGACGACGGTGTCATCGGGCGCATGGCCCACGACCGCTTCCACGTCACGACCTCGACGGGCGGCGCGGCGCGGGTGCTCAACACGATGGAGGACTATCTCCAGACCGAGTGGCCGGAGCTCGACGTCTTCCTGACGTCGACCACCGAGCAATGGGCGGTGATCGCCGTTCAGGGACCGAACGCACGCAACGTGATCGCGTCGCTCGTCGAGGGGATCGACCTCGCGCCCGAGGCCTTCCCCCACATGGCGGTGGCGGAGGGGCGCATCTGCGGGGTGCCGATGCGCCTGTTCCGCGTCAGCTTCACCGGCGAGCTCGGCTTCGAGATCAATGTCCCGGCTCGCTACGGCCGGGCGGTCTGGGAGGCGGTCCACGCGGCGGGCCGACCCTACGACATCGTGCCTTACGGCACCGAGACGATGCACGTCCTGCGCGCCGAGAAGGGCTACATCGTCGTCGGCCAGGACACGGACGGCACCCTGACCCCGGACGATGCCGGCCTCGGCTGGGCGGTCGGCAAGGCGAAGGCCGACTTCGTCGGCAAGCGCTCGCTCTCCCGGCTCGACATGCTGAAGCCCGATCGCAAGCAGCTCGTCGGCCTGCTGACGCAGGATCCCAGGATCGTGCTCCAAGAGGGCGGGCAGATCGTGGCAGAGCGCGACGGACCGATCCCGCGCCGGATGATCGGCCATGTCACCTCCGCCTACTGGAGCGAGGCGCTCGGCCGCTCGATCGCCCTCGCGGTGATCGAGGGAGGCAGGTCCCTCCAGGGGCAGACGATCTACGTGCCGATGCCTGACACCGTCCATGCGGCGACGGTCAGCGGCATGGTGTTCCTCGACCCCGAAGGCCAGCGGCTGGCGGCATAGGTGCGACCATGATCCAGGAATGTAAGACCCTGCAGGGCACGGCGATCCCCGGCATACCGGGCCGCCTCGCGGTGACGCTGGCACCGGACTGCGCCCGCCTCGTCCTGCGGCTGAGACCGGAGGGCCGCGCGGCGGCCGGAACGGCCCTCGGCCTCACGCTGCCCGACAGGTTCGGCGAGGTCGACGAGTCCGGCGAGCGTCTCGCGATCTGCCTGGGACCCGACGAATGGTTCGTGCTGTTGCCCGAGTGCGAGGCGGCGGCCGCGGACGAGCGCATGGCGGCAACGGCGACGAGCCCGTTCAGCCTCGTCGACGTCAGCCACCGCGAGGTGGGGATCGCGGTGTGCGGCCCGGCCGCGACGCTCGCTCTCTCGTCCTTCTGTGCCTTCGATCTCGAGTCGATGCCGGCAGGCTCCGCAACCCGTACCATCCTCGACAGGGCGCCAGCCGTGCTCGTCAAGCACGACGCGGAGCGATACCGCATCGAGGTGTGGCAATCCTTCGCCGACCACGTCTGGAGCCTGCTCGCGGCCGTCTCGCGCGAGATCGCGCTCGACATCTGACGGAGGGGATCTCCGGGCGCTTCAGCACGGAGATCCCGTAAAGAACCGGCACGTCGTCTCGAGCGTCGTGGCTCATCGCACCGCGGAGGCGATCCCGTCGGGATCGCCGGCGGCGACCGGAACTCGTGCGACGGCAACGGCCGAGGATGGTGACGCATTCGAGCGTCAAATCGAGCGTAAAAGAGATTATAATTTTTCAGATTGCGTAATTCGACTCCAATTATCGGCGCAGATGACGGTTTTTATGGATTTTTATTATAACATTTAATTATTGCGGAAGCCTCGATCATGTATCAGAGCCTGTTTGATTGGGATGAATTCAATCGAATACTCCGTCGTCATCCCGGGTTCTCGTCTTCGACGAGCCCCGGGATGACGTCGAGTGGTGTCGGTGGGTATGCCGGGTTCATCGACGCAGTCGATCAAACAGACTCTCAAATTTCTATTGGCAGGGTTGGATCAATCTGCCTGATGCAGGCACGTTCGCTGCACGGATCGATCCCGATCGTCCGCCGATGTCGCTCGAACGCTGTTCATCGTGGTTTCCGCTGCCAAAGGCGCGATCCTGCTCTGCGGCAAGCCCCTGTCGAGCCCGATTGAAAGGCGTCCGGTCGCCGGCATCGGCATCGCCCGCACGACGCCCCGTGCCACGCATGTGCGGCAGAAACCCGAGGGAGCGCCCTCCCTCACACAACAGGCGATTGCCCGATTGGCAGAGTGAGCATCTTTCCACGGCAATGACGGCATTCGCCCAAACAAGCGGCGGAACATGCGCGCTTCACAGCATATTGCAAAAAATGGCGGCATCATATGGTGCCCTGATCGAGGCATAATGCCTTCTGATTTCCCGTTCTGAAACGCCCAACTTACGATTTTTGCCAACGCCCGGCTCACGATCTCACCCATATCGGCTCGACGAGAGGAATTTCGATGATGTTTCGCCAGCGTCTCCTGGTTGCCTCGTTTCTGAGCGGCATGAGCGTCGTTGCGGGCACGGCCGCTCGCGCCGAGACCACGCTCTCTCTGATGAGCTTCGGCGGCGCCTATCAAGAGGCTCAGCGGAAAGCGGTCTTCGAATCTTATACCGCGAAGACCGGCACCAAGATCATCGAGCAGGAATACGGCGGCGAGATCGCCAAGATCAAGGCGATGGTCGATACCGGCAATACGACGCTCGACGTCATCGACGTCGACGCGCCGACCGCGTCTCAAGGCTGCGACGAGGGTCTGTTCGAAACTATCGACTGGAGCAGGATCGGTGACCGGTCCAACTGGATCAAGGGCACGGCGACCGACTGCGCCGTCGGCACCATCGTCTATGCGACAATCGTGGCGTACGATGCCGCCAAGATGAAGAACGGTCCGACCAAGATGGCGGATCTGTTCGACACGGCCAGATTTCCTGGCAAGCGCGGATTGTTCAAGAGCCCCTACGGTAACATGGAATTCGCGCTGCTGGCTGACGGCGTCCCGGTCGGCGATGTCTACAAGGTCCTCGGCACGCCGGAAGGGATCGACCGCGCCTTCAAGAAACTCGGCACGATCAAGAAGGATGTCGTGTGGTGGGATGCGGGCGCCCAGGCACCGCAGCTCCTCGCTTCAGGAGAGGTGGTGATGACCACGGCCTGGAACGGCCGCATCTACAACGCCAACAAGGAGGGCAGGCAGTTTAAGATCGTATGGGATCACGAGATGCTCGACTCGAACCTGTGGGTCATCCCCAAGGGCGCCAAGAATCCCCAGGCATCCTATGATTTCATCAAGTTTTATGTGCAGCCAGAGATCCTTTCAAAAGTATCGAAATACATTCCATACGGTCCGGTGACGCAATCAGCAGTTGCAGACGTCGCGCCGGACATTGCCGAAAACCTGCCGACGACGCCCAAGAACATGACCAACAGCTTCACGCTCGACGTGAACTTCTGGGCCGATCACGCGGACGAGATCCGCAAGCGCTTTACGACCTGGCTGGCGCAGTAAGGCGAGCGTTTCGCGTCCACCGGCCTCGGTTTTAACGACATCCTGCCCTGTCTGGAGCAGAACTTGACCATCCGCTCCAGCCTTTTCGGGAGAAAGCCATGAGTGCCGTCGCATCTGCGTCCTTCCGCGTGCGGGTCGGGGATGCCGACGCCATCATGGACGCCACATCCTTCGTGCGCTTCGAGGGCGTACGCAAATCCTACGACGGCAAGCAGTTCGTCGTCGACGACCTGAACCTGGCGGTCCGCAAGGGGGAATTTCTCACCATGCTCGGGCCCTCGGGATCCGGCAAGACCACCTCGCTGATGATGCTGGGCGGCTTCGAGGCGCCGACCTTCGGACATATCTTCCTGGACGACGAGCCGGTGGAGCGCCTGCCGCCCGAAAAGCGCAACATCGGCTTCGTCTTCCAGAACTATGCCTTGTTTCCCCACATGACAGTGGCCGAGAACGTCGCCTTCCCGCTGCGCTACCGCGGCATCAAGGGCCGGGCCGCCGCGGGCAGGATCGCCAAGGCTCTCGCCATGGTGCATCTCGGTCACCTCGGCGAACGCAAGCCGAGCCAGCTCTCGGGCGGGCAGCAGCAGCGTGTGGCGTTGGCCCGTGCGCTGGTCTTCGACCCGACGCTGGTGCTGATGGACGAGCCGCTCGGTGCACTCGACAAGCAGTTGCGTGAGCACATGCAGGTGGAGATCAAGCAGCTTCAACGCATGCTCGGCATCACCATGGTCTATGTCACGCATGACCAGGGCGAGGCACTGACGATGTCGGACCGCATCGCGGTCTTCAACGACGGCCGGATCCAGCAACTCGCGACGCCGGAAGTGCTCTACGAGCAGCCCGCCAACCGCTTCGTGGCCGGCTTCATCGGGGAGAACAATCTAATCCCCGCACACGTGACGCGGATCGAGAACGGCACGGCCGTCATGGCGCTCGGCGATGGCACGATCCTGCGGGCCCCTGCCGCCACGGCGACGCGCTCCTCCGGCGCCTCGACGCTCGCGATACGCCCGGAACGCTTCTTCGTCGATACCGGGGACACGCCGGAGACCAACCGGCTGAGCGGTACCGTCAGCGAGTTGTTCTATCTCGGTGACCATCTCCGCATCGCCGTCGATGTCGGGGCCGAGAAGCCGATCGTGGCGCGCATTCCGGCGCTCCAGCGGCTCCCGCTCGCCTGCGGCGATACGATCGCGTTGCGGTGCCACGTTCACGATTGCCGTCTGCTCGAGGCTTGAGACCGTGACGCCCGACCTTCCCACGCGGTCGCAGCCGGCCGGCCTCGACCGCGCCGTCCGGAAAGCCAACCGCCCGGCCAGCCGCGCCTCGTTCTCGCTGGCGATCCCGCTGCTGCTGTTCCTGCTCGTCACCTTCGTGGTGCCGATCGTCTCGCTCTTCGCGAAGGCCGTCGACAATCCCGAGACCCGCTCGGTGCTGCCCGCGACGGTCGCGGCGCTGGATGCGTGGCCGGGCGCAGGGGCGCCGGACGAAGCCGTCTTCGCGGCCTTCGCCCGGGATCTCGCGCGTGCGGCCAGCGGGCGCACGGCGGCCGGACTCGGTAAGCGGCTCAACTACGAGATCCCCGGGATGCGCAGCCGGGTCATAACGGCCGCGCGAAGCGCGGGGGTGGTGCAAGCGCCCTTCAAGGCGGCCTTCATCAAGCTCGACCCCGTCTGGGGCGATCCGATCGTCTGGGCGACGATCAAGCGCGACGGCCGCCGCCTCACGCCCTCCTATCTTCTCGCCGCCGCCGATCTGCGACAGACGGCCGATGGCGCCATCGTCCCGGCACCGGCGGACCAGCGCATCTTCCTCGGCATCCTGGGCCGAACGCTCTTCATCGCCGGGCTCGTCACGGTGCTGACGCTCGTCCTCGGTTATCCGGTCGCCTACGCGCTGGCCTTGGCACCGCCGCTGCTCGCATCCGTGATGATGCTGTGCATCCTGCTCCCGCTATGGACATCGCTGCTGGTGCGCACCACGGCCTGGGTGGTGCTGCTGCAGACCAATGGTGTCGTCAACGACGTGATCCTGGCGCTCGGCCTCAGCAGCGAGCGGCTGCAACTGATCTTCACGCGCTTCGGCAC
This sequence comes from Methylobacterium ajmalii, assembly GCF_016613415.1. Taxonomy (GTDB): domain Bacteria; phylum Pseudomonadota; class Alphaproteobacteria; order Rhizobiales; family Beijerinckiaceae; genus Methylobacterium; species Methylobacterium ajmalii. The sequence continues at coordinate 39,503 of NZ_JACWCT010000180.1, forward strand.
GGTGGCGGCCATGACGCATATCCAGCTGCCCTTCACGATCCTGCCGATCGCCAGCGTCATGCGCACGATCCCGGCCGCCCATATGCGGGCCGCCCGATCGCTCGGCGCTCCACCGGCGGCCGCCTTCTGGCAGGTCTACGCACCGCAGACCCTACCGGGCGTCATGGCCGGCGGGCTCATCACCTTCATTCTCTCGCTCGGCTACTACATCACTCCGGCGCTCGTCGGCGGCCCGAACGACCAGATGATCTCCAACTTCATCTCGATCTACATCAACAGCGAACTCAACTGGGGGCTCGCGAGCGCGCTCGGGGTCGTGCTGCTCGTCGTCACCCTCGGAATCTACGGCGTCTTCCTGCGTGTGGTCGGCGCCGACAAGCTCAGGCTCGGGTGACGTCATGCCAGAGATGGGACTTCCGCATTACGCCGGCACGCGCGAACGCGTGACGCGCTTCGCGCTCATTGCCGGCGTCACCTTGGTGCTCGCGTTCCTGGTGGCGCCGCTGTTCATCGTCGTGCCGTTGTCCTTCAACAACGACCCGTTTTTCTCATTCCCGATCCACACCTATTCGCTGCGCTGGTTCCGCGATTTCTTCAGTAATACGCGCTGGATCGCGGCGCTGGAGAACAGCGTCGTCACGGCCGTGTTCACGACCGTGATCGCCAGCACGCTCGGGACCATGGCGGCGCTCGGCCTCGCCCGGCCGAACTTCCCCTGTCGCCGCGCCGTGATGGCCCTGCTGATCTCGCCGATGATCGTGCCTATCGTAATCGTGGCGGTGGGGGATTATCTGCTGTTCGGCTTCTTCGGTCTCACCAACACCCGGACCGGACTGGTGCTGGCCCATACGGCGCTGGCCGCCCCCTTCGTGGTCATCACCGTGTCGGCGACATTGTCGACCTACGACCCCGTGCTGACCCGCGCGGCGCGCTCGCTCGGCGCGTCCCCGCTCGCCGCCTTCCGGCGCGTGACATTGCCGGTGATCCTGCCGGGCGTCGTCGCCGGCGCGGTCTTCGCCTTTGCGACGTCGTTCGACGAAGTCGTCGTGGCCTTGTTCATGACCAGCGCCGAACAGCGGACCCTGCCTGTGCAGATGTTCTCGGGGATCCGGGACCAGATCAACCCGACCATCATGGCGGCGGCAACCCTGCTGCTGGCCCTGTCCACCGCCCTGTTCGTCACCGTCGCCTGGCTCAGCGCGCGGGCGCGTCGGGTAAAAACGTAATGGTATTCCGGATCCGGACGATCACGTCCGGATCTGGTCTCACGAGCCCGCGCGGCGGAGCCCGCGGCTCCGCACGCCTGCGAAGGACGGCAGCGCGGCGCGATGGGGACAGCCCACAGCGGGTGCGGAGCCATCCATGGCTCAGGCCGCCCTGGTGCAGTCGACGAGCATATCGGCGAAACGCGCGGCGAGGCTCTGTGCCACGACGGAGCGGTTCCGGCCCTCGGCGAGATAAATGCCCAGCACGATGTCCGCCAGCCGCGGCAGGCCGGTTTCGTCGCCGAGCGCATGAAGCGTGCGCGGCAGCACGCGGCCGGCGATGGCCGTGACACCGAAACCCGAATTGACCGCCGCCTCAATGCCGGACTGGCTCGGCGTGGCATAGACGATCTCGAAGGACCGCCCCTCGCGCTGCAAGGCCGAGAGCATGGCGCGACGATAGAGACAGCCTTCGGGATAGCAGACGAGGCGAACGGGCTCGCCCTCTGGGATGGCCGGTCGCTGAAAGGCACCGGCCCAGGTGAGGCTCTCCCGCCACGTCATGAAGGCGCCCTCGGCCGGACCATCCGGCGTCATGGCCACCACCATGTCGTATCGCCCGTCGCGCAGGCCCTTCAGCAGATCGATCGAAAGATCGCACGTGACGTCGAAGGTGACGCCCAGACCTTCGGCCGCGAGCCCGGATAGGAGGCGCGGCAGGAAGTGATCCGCATAATCGTTGGTGATGCCAAGGCGCAGCTTGCCGCGCGTGTCACGCTTGGCGAGGCGCAGCATCATATCGTCGTTGAGCGCCAGGATCTGCCGGGCATAGCCGGCGACGATTTCACCGGCCTCGGTCAGATCGCTGACGGCTCCTTCCTTCGCGAAGAGGGGCTGCCCGACCAGATCCTGCAACTTCTTCATCTGCAAGCTGATCGCCGGCTGTGTCCGCCCGAGCCGCTCCCCGGCACGCGTGAAGCCTTTCAGGTCGATCACCGTCACGAATGCACGGAGCAGGTCGGTAGGAATACTGCGCATTGATGAGCGGCCCCTCGTGTCCGGAGCCGCCGTCTTTGCAAGATTCAGGCCGGGACGATGTTGTGTTCCGGTCCGAACGGGAAGCCGGTGATGTTCTCGGCCCCGGTCTCGGTGAGCACCAGGATGTCGTGCTCCCGATATCCGCCGGCGCCCGGCATCCCTTCGGGGATCGTCAACATCGGCTCCATGGAGACGACCATGCCGGGCTTGAGCACCGTATGCACGTCCTCGCGCAATTCGACACCGGCCTCGCGCCCATAATAGTGCGACAGGACGCCGAACGAATGGCCGTAGCCGAAGGAGCGATAGCCGAGCAGGCCTTCCGATCGGTAGATCTCGTTCAGTTCTGCCGCAATATCGCCGCACCTTGCGCCGGGGCGAAGAATGTCCAGGCCGCGGCGATGCACCTTGACGTTCACCTCCCAGATCCGCCGGCTCGCCTCGTCGCAATGGTCGAGGAACAGGGTCCGTTCGAGCGCCGTATAATAGCCGGCGATCATCGGGAAGCAGTTGAGCGAGAGAATGTCGCCCCGGCGCAGGCGGCGCGACGTGACCGGGTTGTGGGCACCGTCCGTGTTGATGCCGGACTGGAACCACACCCAGGTGTCCATCAGCTCGGCATAGGGGAAGGTTTCGGCGATGTGCCGGACCATCGCCTGCGTCCCGGCCAGAGCCACTTCATGCTCGCCGACGCCCTCGCGGATGGCGTCCCGGATCGCCGCACCGCCGAGGTCGGCCGTCCGGGCCCCGGCCTTGATGAGGGCGATCTCCTCCTCCGACTTGATCGTGCGCATCCACATCGTGGCCTGCCCGATATTGACGAGTTCGACCCCGGGCAGCGCATCCTGCAACTGTCGGAACAGATCGACCGACACGTGATCGAACTCGATGCCGATGCGTCGGGCGCCCTGCAATTCACCCTGCAGGGCGTAGAAGAAGTTGTCCTTGCGCCAATCCGTATAGGTGATGTTATCCCCGAAAGTGCGGCGCCAAGGCTGTCCGGCGTCGATCCCGGCCGAGATCGACGTGGCACGATGCGCCGATACTACGAAGGCGTAGCGTCGGCCGAAGGAACAATACAAAAAGTCCGAAAAATAATTGATATTATGATAGGAAGTTAGCAGCGCCGCATCGAGCCTCAGGTCGGCGAGGCTATGACGGAGCCCGTCCTGGCGCCGGCTCATCTCTGCAGCACTGAAGGTCGGCGTGACCTTGGCGCCATTATGCATGCGCTGCAGACGCAGAAGTTCGTTCTGGCCGCTGGCAAGGGGCTCGGTCATCGGCATTCCTCGTGGTGATCGGGCGCTGAAAGCGGACGCCCTTCAGGTCTTCGTGTTGTTAAGCAGCAGACCCTTTGCCGATGAAATGAAAAGCCGAAATCGGCGCATCAGCACTTCTCATGCCGGCGCGGTTCCGAGGCGCTTACACTTGCCGAAGTACCCTCGGACGGAGGTTCCCGGCATGGCACGGCACGGTTACGAAGGCGGGCGGCTCGACCTGCCCTTCGTCGGCATTTCGACCTTTGGAAAGCGTCCCTATCAGCCTGACTGGAGCGCCATCGCGGCCGATGTCGCCATTCTCGGCGCACCTTACGATTTCGGCACGCAGTGGCGGTCGGGCGCGCGGTTCGGACCCCGCGCGATCCGCGAGGCGTCGACGCTGTTCTCCTTCGGCCACGCGGGCGCCTACGACCACGAGGACGACGCGACGTACCTTGAAGACGTCGACATCGTCGACATCGGCGATGCGGACATCATCCACACCGATACGCTGCGGAGCCACGACAACATCGAGGCGGGCGTTCGCGCGATCCTCGCGGCCGGTGCACTGCCCGTCATCCTCGGCGGCGACCATTCGGTGACGATCCCCTGCATCAAGGCCTTCGAGGGACACGAGCCGATCCACGTGGTGCAGATCGACGCGCATCTCGACTTCGTGGACGAGCGGCATGGTGTTCGCTTCGGCCATGGCAGCCCGATGCGACGCGCGGCCGAAAGGCCCTGGGTGTCGGGGATGACGCAGGTCGGCATCCGCAACGTCTCCTCGACCGCAAAGGAAGGGTATGAGGCCGCACGCGCGCTGGGATCGGACATCCTGTCGGTGCGGCAGGCTCGGGCACTCGGTACCGCTGCCCTCGCGGACCGCGTGCCCGCCGGCATGCCGCTCTACATCACGATCGACATCGACGGCTTCGATCCCTCGATCGCACCGGGCACAGGCACGCCGAGTCACGGCGGCTTCCTCTACTATGAGGTGTTGGAATTCCTTGACGCTTTAATCAAGCGCAACCCGGTCGTCGGGATCGATCTGGTCGAGGTGGCTCCCGACTATGATCGAAGCGGCACGACGGCGATCCTGGCAGCGCAGCTTCTGCTTAATCTAATCGGACGGGTACTGTTTCGCCGAGTCGATGGCCATCATTCCAGGGTGGACCAGTCTGAGAGTCATACCTTCTAAGGTGTGTCCGCCGTCAGCGCCCGTGAGACAGAGTGAGGCCCTTCACGAACGGAGGATGACTGGTTCATCGTAGCCCCCAAGGAGCGAAGATGAAGCAGACATCCGGGCCGGC
>NZ_JACWCT010000181.1 GCF_016613415.1 Methylobacterium ajmalii
TCGCTGGAGCGGGCATCCGAGCGGCGCGGCTCGTCGGCGGCCCCGAGGCCGGAGGGGCGAAGCGGCGGCAGCGGCTCGGCTTCGGGCACGACCGCGCGGTGCAGCCAGTCCGGCACCGCTTCGGGCTCCGCGCCCCCCTCGGGCGCGGCCGGGGCCTCCGGCGGAGCGGCGCCCTCGCGCCAGCTCTCGGCCGGGCCGTAGGGCATCTCGGCGATCTCGACGCCGCCGAACTCCGCGACCAGGCCGCGGCGGATCATCTCGCACCAGGCCTCGGCCGGCGTCTCCTTGTCGTTGCCGGAATAGGGCGCGATCACCAGCCGGTCCTTGGCCCGGGTCATCGCGACGTAGAGCAGGCGGTTGTGCTCCTCGCCGGCCTTGGCGTGGAGCGCGTCGCGGGCGGCCGCGATGCCTGAGCTGTCGTAGGCCTTGGCGCTCGACCAGACCGGCACGGTGCTGCCGTCGGCAAGGCGCATCGGGATCAGGGCCGGGTCGCGACCGAGCGCGTCGCAGCCATCGAGCACCAGCACCAGCGGTGCCTCCAGGCCCTTGGCCCCGTGCACCGTCATCACCCGCACCTCGTCGCGGGCGGCGTCGAGGTCGCGCTTGACCGTGTGGCCGCCGGCGTCGCGCCCGCCGCTCGGGGCGTAGCGCGAGAGAAAGCCGGTGAGCGAGGGCGCGTCGGGCCCGGCCTCGGCCTGGGCGGCCGCGGTGAGGAAGACGTCGATCGCGTCGCCCGCCTCGCCGCCGAGGCGCTGGACGAGGAGCGCCCGGCCGCCCAGCGGCCCGAGCAGCTCGGCGTAGAACCCGAACGGCCCGTGCGCCCGGGCGAGCGCCGTCCAGCGATCGAGCGCGGCGACGCCGCGCAGGGCCGCCGGATCGCCGGCCTCGGCGTGGCGTCGCAGCGCCGCGACCAGCGACTCGGCCGGGTCGCGCCCGGCCGCGATGCCGACGAGGTCGTCGTCGGAGAGGCCGACGAGCGGCGTCTTGAGGGCGGTCGCGAGCGTCAGGTCGTCCTGCGGCAGCAGGGCGGCGCGGCCGGCCGACACGAGGTCGAGGACGGCGATGTGGGCGGCGATGTCGAGGCGGTCCTGGCCCGCCACCGGCACGCCCTCGGCCTTGAGCGCCCGGATCACGCCCTCGAAGGCCGCCGAGCGCTTGCGCACCAGGATCAGGACCTCGCCGGGGCGCCAGACCCGGCCGGATTCATCGCCCGAGGTGGTCCAGAGCCGCACCGCCTTCGCGACGCGCCGGGCGGCCACGAGGGCAGGCGCCCCGGCCTCGATCGCGTCGACCGGGTGGGTCCAGGCGTCGGGCTCCTCCTCGGCGCTCGGCCGCTCGACCGGCCACAGCTCGACCTGGCCGGGCGCCCGCACCCGGGCGGTGGAATGCACGGTGCCGACCGCGGTGTCGCCGAAGGACAGGCCGCGATAATGGTCCTGGAGCGCGAAGGTCGCGTCGACCGCCCGCAGCACGCCGATCGCCGAGCGGAACGACAGGGTGAGGCCGACATCCGCGAAGGGCAGGCCCGCCGCTTCCGCGTCGCGCCGCCAGGCCCGCCGGGTGGTCTCGAACTCCTCCGGCGCGGCGCCCTGGAAGCTGTAGATCGACTGCTTGGGGTCGCCGACGGCGAAGCGGGTGCGGGCGAGGCCCTGGCCCGCCTCGCGGGCTCCCTCGCCGGCGCAGAAATCCTCGGTGATCCGGCGCAGGATCTCCCATTGCTGCGGGTTGGTGTCCTGCGCCTCGTCGATCAGGACGTGGTCGACGCCGCGGTCGAGCTTGTACAGCACCCAGGCCGAATCGACCCGCGTCAGCAGGTCGAGGGTCTTGTGGATCAGGTCGTCGAAGTCGAGGGCGCCGAGGCGCGCCTTCTGGGCCTCCATCCGCCGGTGGATCTCGGCGGCGAGCGTGAACAGGGCCTCGGTGCGGGCGAAGGCCCGGGCGGCCTTGAGGCGGTCGCGCAGCCCCGCGAGCCGCGCCTGCTCGGCGAGCAGCGCCTCCTTGGCCTCGGCCGGGACGGACTTGGTGCCGAGCGACGAGGCGGCGTAGGGGTCGCCCTCGCCCTCGTCCTTGAAGAACGCCGCGAGGGTCAGCGTCAGCCGGGCCGGGCCGGTGGCGGAGGCCGCGAGCGCCAGGGCGTCGGCGCGCTTCTCGTCGTTGGCCTTGCCCGTGCGGAGCGCCGCCGCCAGCCCGGCGAGGTCGGGCCCGCCGTCGCGCATCCGGGCCTCGATCGCCGGCAGCGTCTCGTCGGGGCCGAGCCCGAGGGCGTCGCGCAGCGCCGCGAGGCGGGCCGGCACCCCGCCGGGATGGCCGATCAGGCCGCGATTCTGCACCGCCGCGGTCATCGCCCGGCGCAGGGCCTCGCCCGCCGCCTCGGGAGCGACGAGGGCGAGCGCGTCGGCGAGGTGCGGGTGACGCGCATCGACCGCGTCGGCCAGCACGTTGTCGATCGTCCGGTCGATCGCCTCGCGGGTCTGGGCCTCGTCCAGCACCACGAAGCGGGCCGGCACGTTGGCCTCGAACGGCACGAGGTGCAGCAGCCGCTCGCACAGCGCGTGCAGGGTCTCGATCTTGAGCCCGCCCGGCGTCTCGACGGCGCGGGCGAACAGGCGCCGGGCGCGCCGCAGGGTGGCGCCGTCCGGCGCCTCGCCCTCCAGCGCCGTCAGCTCCTCGCGGAGCGCCGCCTCGTCGAGGGTGACCCAGCGCCCGAGGCGCTCGAACACCCGGATCGCCATGTTGGCGGCGGCCGCCTTGGTGAAGGTCAGGCAGAGGATCTTGGCCGGGGCCGCGCCGTGCAGCAGCAGGCGCACCACCCGGTCGGTGAGCACCTTGGTCTTGCCCGCCCCGGCATTGGCCGACACCCAGGCCGAGGCCCGCGGATCGGCGGCGCGCCGCTGCGCCGCCTGCGTCAGCCCGTCGACGACGAAGCCCTCGATACCCATCCCTGCTCCCGCGCGCGGCCAGGCCCCATCCTGCCGCGCTCGCATTCAAGGAGGCGTTGCCTCAAGGGCGAACGGGACGTGCTGCACAGGGATTTCGCGGAGCGTGGCGGCGGAAGCACAGGGATGCCCCCGACCCATCACCCGGGACTCACCGAAAACTCACGGCGGGATCGGCTGCCCGTCCCAGGCGAGGACGCGGCCGGACCCCTCCCGGGTCAGCCCCGCGATCACCCGCAGGAGGTGGGCGGCGCTCTCCTGCGGGGTGAACAGGCCGGGGCCGGGCTCGGGGCGGAACGGCTGCGACAGGCCGGTCTGCACGGTGCCGGGATGCAGGCCGGCGACGATCAGGTCCGGGTGGGTGCGCGCGGTCTCGACCGCGAGGGTGCGCAGCACCTGGTTCAGCGCCGCCTTGGAGGCCCGATAGGAGTACCAGCCACCCAGCCGATTGTCGCCGATCGACCCGACCCGCGCCGAAAGGGCGGCAAAGACGCTGCGGCCCCTGCGGGGCATCAGCGGCACGAAGTGCTTGGCGACGAGGGCGGGGCCCAGGGTGTTGACCGCGAAGACCCGCGCCATCGCGGCCGGATCGAGGGCCCGGATCGCCTTCTCGGGCGCGATGCCGGGCCCGTGCAGGATGCCGCTCGCAACGACGACGAGCCCGACCGGGCCGGCCTCGCCGACGCTCCGGGCCGCGGCGGCGACCGAATCCTCGTCGGTGACGTCGATCGCCAGGGCGCGCACCCCGTCGGGCTGGGGCGCAGGCGTGCGCGAAAGGGCAAAGACCGTGCCGTGGGGCCCTCCCGCCGCGAGCGCCGCCACGAGGGCACCGCCGACCCCGCCGGAGGCGCCGACGACGATCGCCGAGCCCTGCGCACCCTCGGGAGCCGGCGCGCTCATCGGCAGGCCTCGTCGCAATGCGTGTCGCGCAGGCGGCGTGCCAGCCAGGGCCGGACGATCAGCGACAGCCGGTAGGCCGCCTCGGCGAAGGGCAGCAGGGGCCGCCAGCCGAAGAGCCGCAGCTCGACGAGGCGGGCGAGCCAGCGCCAGCCCGGGAAACGCCGCCACAGCCGCGCGAAGGCCGCCGCCCCCGAGACGAGGCGCCCGTCCGCCTCGCGGACGTGGAACCTGGCCCGGGCGGCGGCGAGGTCGAGGTCCGGTCCGAGATCGAGACGGCCCGGGCCCGCCAGATCGACGAAGCGCACCCGCTCGGCCCCGGCCCGACCGCGGTAATGCGCGATCTCCCGGCGGCAGAGCGGGCAGGCCCCATCGTAGTAGACGGTCAGATCGGCCCCCATCGCACCCCTCGCTGCCGGACGCTCCTCCGTCGCGAGATGGACGCGGCGGGCCCGCCGTCACGGTGCGGGGAACGCGCGAAATGGTCGCGCCGGGGGCGCCGGCTGGTGAGCACCGGACTTCGAAGGCCGAGCGCCGCGGTCCGGGCTCGCCGGGGGGCTGGGCGAAGCGGTGATCGCGCGGTGGGTGCACCTCGTGCCCGCATGGCCGCGTCTCGACGACCGGATCGCCTTCGGCGTGGCCGGACGTGCCCCCGGCCCGGGAGGTTCCGGAATAACCTTGCCACCTGTTGAGCGGGGTTCCGGGTGCTGCACCGCCGTCACCCGACCTCGATCACCGCATCCGCCGCGAAGGCCCCCTCGGGTAGGGCGAAGACTGGGTTGAGATCGATCGAGGCCAGCCGCGGCCCCGCCGCGACGGCGAGGACCGAGAGGCGCGACAGCATCCGGGCGAGCGCCGCGATATCGCAGGGTGGCCGGCCGCGGGCGCCGGTGAGGAGCGACGCCGCCCTGATCGAGCGGATCATCGCCTCGGCGACGTCCTCGCCGAACGGGCAGCGCCGGAAGACCACGTCGCGCATCACCTCGACGAAGACGCCGCCGAGGCCGACCATCGCCACCGGGCCGAAGACCGGATCGCGCTGGATGCCCAGGATGCACTCGACCCCACCCTCGACCTGCCGCGCCACCAGCACCCCCTCGATCCGGGCGGACGGCGCGTGGCGGGCGGCGCGTTCGATCAGGGTGGCGTAGCCGCGCCGGACCGCCTCGGCATCGGCCACGTCGAGCAGCACGCCGCCGATCTCGGTCTTGTGCAGGATGTCCGGCGACAGGATCTTCATCACGACCGGAAAGCCGAACGCCTCGGCCGCCGCGACCGCCGCCTCGGCATCGGAGCAGGCGGCCTCGGGCACGACCGCGATGCCCGCCGCTGCGAGCAGGCGCTTGGCCTCGGCCTCGCTCGGGTTCGTCTCCGGCAGCCGGATGGAGGCGCCGACCGCCGGCGGCACCGGCGCGATCTCCGAAAAGCTCGCGCCGAGGCGGCCCATCGCGTCGAGGGCGACCACGGCGCGGGCCGGATCCTCGTAGAGCAGGTAGCCGTCGGCCTCGTATTCGCGGTTGCGCTCCTCCGAGGCGAGGACCGAGAGGGCGTAGAGCCGGTCCGGATGGCGCGCCTTGACGGCGTTGAGCTGGGCGCGGATCGCCGGTGCCATGCTGGGGGCGCCGCCGATCTGGGTGAAGAAGGCCAGGATCGAGGAATAGCCCCCGTCGGCGATCATCGATTCCATGAACCGGCCGATCAGCGACAGGTCGTTGAAGGCCTGCGCGGTGCAGTCGACCGGGTTGAGCGGCGAGGCGATCGGCAGGATCGCCTTGAGGCGGGCTTGCGCCTCCTCGGGCATCGGGGGCATCGGCAGGCCCACGGCCTCGGCGGCGTCCGAGATCAGGACGCCGGCGCCACCCGAGATGGTGATGACGCCGAGGCTGTTCGGCACCGGGTAGATCCGCCGCGTCGCCGCGTAGGCGATGTCGATCAGCTCTTCCGTCGAGCGGGCCCGGATCGCGCCGTGCTCGGCCAGCACCGCGGAGAACACCGCGTCGTTGCCGGCGATCGAGGCGGTGTGCGACTGCGCCGCCGCGCTGCCGACCGCGCTGCGGCCGACCTTCATCATCACCACGGGCTTCTTCGCCCGCCGGGCCTCGGCAAGCGCGTCCGCGAAGGCCGGCCCGTCCTGGACGCCCTCGGCATAGGCCATGATGACGTCGATGTCGTCGTCCCGCGCCATCCAGCCGATCGCGTCGGCGACCGACAGGTCGGCCTCGTTGCCGGTGGTGACCAGCATCGCCGTGCCGATGTGTCGGTTGCGGCAGGCGGCGAAGAGGTGGGTACCGTAGGCGCCCGACTGGCTGGCGATGCCGATCCGTCCCGGCAGCGGCAGGCCGCCCTCCAGGGAGGCGGAGAAGATCGGGTAGAAGCCGGCCGCCGCGTTGAACAGGCCGAGGCAGTTCGGCCCGAGCAGCCGCATCCCGTGCCGCCGCGCCGCCGCGACGAGGGCGTCTTGCGCCGCCACCTCCCCGACCTCGGCGTAGCCCGCCGTGAACAGGATGGCAAAGCGCGTGCCCCGCGCCCCCAGATCCTCGACGGCCTGGAGCGCAGCGGCCCCCGGCACGGCGATCACCGCCACGTCGGGCGCCGACGGCAGGGCCGCGACGGTGGGGAAGCAGGCGAGGCCCTGCACCTCGGCCCGGTTGGGATTCACCGGCAGGATCGCGCCCGGGAAGCCGGCGCGCAGCATGTAGGCGATCGGCCGGCCGCCGATGCGGGTCGGGTCGGCGGAGGCGCCGACGATCGCGACCGCGCCGGGCCGGACCAGAGCGGCGAGATCGGCGGCGGGCTCAGTTCCGGACATACGGGCACCCGCCTTCACCGATCGGCCGGAACGCCTCGTCGCCCGGCACCGTGGCGACGAGCTCGTAGAGGTCCCAGCGGCCCTTCGACTGGGACGGCTTCTTGAAGCGCATCAGGTACATGTCGTGGACCATGCGGCCGTCGATCCGGACCCTGCCGCCCTGCGCGAAGAAGTCGTTCACGGGGGTCTCGCGCATCCTCGCCATCACGGCGGCGGCGTCGGTGGTGCCGGCGGCCTGCACCGCCTTGAGGTAATGGGTGAGGGCCGAGGTCACGCCGGCCTGGTAGGCGGTCGGCATCGCCTTGCGCAGGGCGAAGAAGCGCTCGGCATAGGCGCGGGTCTCCGGCGTCCGGTCCCAGTAGAAGCTGTCGGTGAACAGCGCGCCCTGCACCACATCGAGGCCGAGGGAGGCGACATCGGTCAGGGTCACCTGCAAGGCCGCGACGGTCCTGTCGGACTGGGTCAGTCCGAATTCGTGCGCCTGCTTGACCGCGTTGGCGAAGTCACCACCCGCATTGGCGAGCGCGATCACCCTGGCGGGCGATCCCTGGGCCTGGAGCAGGAAGGACGAGAAGTCGGGATTGTTGAACGGGTGGCGGACCTTGCCGAGGACCTGCCCGCCCGCCGTCTCGATCGCCCGGGCCGCGTCGCGCTCCAGCGCGTGGCCGAAGGCGTAATCGGCGGTGAGGAAGTACCAGGATTTCTCGCCCCGGGCGACCAGCGTCTTCGCCGTGGCGTTCGACGAGGCGTAGGTGTCGTAGGTCCAGTGCACGCCGGTCGGCGAGCACGACTTGCCGGTGAGGTCGGACGAGCCGGCGCCGGAGATCAGGAAGATCTTGCCGCGCTCCCGCGTCACCGCCTGGACCGCGAGCGCGACCGCGGAATTCACGCCCTCCGCCACCACGTCGACGCCCTTCGTGTCGATCCAGTTGCGCACGATGGTCGAGGCGATGTCGGGCTTGTTCTGGTGATCGGCCGAGATGATCTCGATCCGCCTGCCCAGAACCGTCGGGCCGAAATCCTCGACCGCGAGCCGCGCGGCGGCGACCGAACCCTCGCCGGTGCCCTCGCTGTACTGGCCGCTCATGTCGGTGATGATGCCGATCCTGAGCACGTCGCCGTCGGCGCGGGCCGTCACCGGCGCGAGGAGCGCGGTCGCGGCGCAGAGCGTCCGCACCATCGCTCCGGCGCGACGCGCCCCCGGAGCCCGTCGGGTGCGTGCCATCCCGGTCCTCCCACGATGTCCGGCCTTGTCCCGGGCCGCGCGCGGATCGGGCGTTTCCATTCCGTCCGCTGAGCGCTGTTCTGGACCGTAAACGACGGACGCGGCAAGGGGGCGCCGGGATGGACCGAGACCGCGGCCGCCCGGGGCTACGCCCTCGATCTCAGCCACCTCATCCGCGGCGTGACCACCGTCGCCGCCGCCCTGTGCGACGGCACCGGGCGCCCACGCCTCGTGGTGGCGGCCCACCCGTTCCAGGCCCAGCTCACGGAGGAGCGGCTCCAGGCGCTCGGCCTCGCCCTGCGCGGGCTGGTCCGCTCCGCGCAGCCGGCGATGCTCGGGGTGACGACGGCGCCGGAGCCGCGGCGACGGTGCGGAGGGGCGGTGAGACCGTCCGTGACGGCCGGCGCCCGCCGGGCGCCGGCCGCTTCCCGCCTCAGCTCTCCTTGAAGCCGTATTCGGGCACGCCCTCCTCGTTGCCGTAGTACTTGTAGGGCAGGAACTTGCCCGACAGGTTCATCTTGACCCTGTCGCCCTTGTTGTTGGGCTCGCGCTCCATCGTCATGTTGAAGTCGATCGCCGACATGATGCCGTCGCCGAACTCCTCCTGGATCAGCTCCTTCCAGGTAGTGCCGTAGACCATGACGAGCTCGTAGAAGCGGTAGATCAGCGGGTCGGTCGGGGGCATCGAGGGAATCGAACCGCGATACGGCGCCTCGTTCAGCATCCGCTCCTCGGCCTGGGTCAGGCCGAACAGGGCGGCGGCCTTGGCGGCCTGAGCCTTGGGCAGCTTCATCTGGCCCATGCAGGCGGCGGTGATCAGGATCGGCGAGATGCCGCCGATCTCGTCCTGGATGTGCTTCCAGGTCCAGCCCTTCTCGCGCTTGATGTCGAGCAGCTTCTCGGTGAGGTCTTCGCGCTTCATGAGTCTCTCCCTCGGCGAGTGTCGCAGAGCCTTGAGGGCGAGTGGCGTGCGCCCCCTCCTCGGCGTGCCGCCCTGGAGGCAAGCCCCGCGCCACGCGGTGCCCGGGGTCCGTGTGCCGGGGCCGGCGCGCCGTGCGGCGACGGGCGGCGGACGAGACCGGTCGCCGCCGCGATGCCGCGCGTGTAGGAGGGCGCGAGGGCGTGCCCCTGGGGCAGGGACCGAGAAGGACGGACCGACATGGAACGACGGCAATTCATCGCGGCGGGCGCGCTGGCGAGCCTCGCGGGCGGCGTGGCGACGAGGGCCGCGGCGGCCGATCACGCGCACGACCACGATCACGGGTCGGCGCCGGCCGGGGCACCGCACGACCATCCGGCGCGGTTCGCCGCCCTCGCCGCGTCGAGCGCCGAATGCGTCGCCACCGGCAACGACTGCCTGCGGCATTGCTTCGCCATGCTGGCGATGAACGACGCCCGCATGGCGGCCTGCACGCGGTCGACCTACGACCTCGTCCATGCCTGCGCGGCGCTTCAGACGCTGGCCGCCGTCGACTCGCCCCGCACCCCGGCGATGGCCCGGGCCGTGGCCGAGGTCTGCACCGCCTGCGAGGCGGAATGCGCCAAGTTCCCCGACATCGCCGAGTGCCGCGCCTGCCGCGACTCCTGCCGCCGGTGCGCGGCCGAGTGCCGGAAGATCGCCGCCTGAGGCGGGGCGGGCACCCCGGCGGAGGCGCGCCATGCCTCGCCGCCGGGGTGCCGGCGGGACGATCCGCCGGGATCACGCGGCGTCGAGCGGCTTCACGAACTTGGCCTTGCCCCGCAGCGACCACGGCCCCGCCAGCCCGTGCTCGGCGCAGAAGGCGTCGACCGCCCGGGCGACGCCGGGAAATTTCCCGCCCTGGCTGTCGTAATCGTCGGCGATGAACAGGCCGCCGGGGCGCAGGACCGGCCACCACGCCCGCAGGTCGGCCGCCACCGAGGATTCCTCGTGGCCGGCATCGAGGTGGATCACGTCGGCCGACAGCCCGCGCAGGCGCATCAGCTCGGCGGCGTTCACCGAATCGAGCGGGAGCGGCACCACCCGCTCGGCCATGCCCTCGTGCAGGACGTTGGCCAGGAAGGTGCGGTAGAGGCTCGGATAGCCGTGCTCGGGGCTCAGCTCCGCGAACAAGGCCGGGTCGGCCCAGTGGTCGACGGCACCGAGCCAGGTATCGACCGCGATCACCGTGCCGGACACGGCGTGCTCGGCCATCGTCCTCGCGAGGTAGAGCACGCTCGCCCCCTTCCAGGCGCCGATCTCGACGACGGTGCCGGGCCGCCACTCGCGTACCGCCTCCTCCAGGTAGGGGTGGATGCTGCGCCAGCCCTGGAGGTCGAGGGCGCGCAGGGCCTCGGGCGGGTTCGCGAAGGGATCGCGGCCGTGCCACAGCGCGTCGATGATGGTCTGGCGGGTCATGGTGCGGCTCGGGATGCGGGGAACGGGGAAGACGCGTCGCCGGCGCGGAGTGCCGCGTAGAGCGCCTCGCAACGGTCGAGCCAGCGCTCGCGGGTGAACAGGCGCAGCACCCGCTCGCGCGGGATCTCTCGCGGGATGGCGAGCGCCGCCGGGATCGCCCCGGCCAGCGCCGAGGCGTCCTCGGACGCGACCAGGCACCCGCCCTCGCCGACGACCTCCCGGGCCGCGCCGCGGGCAAAGCCCGCCACGGGCAGGCCGCAGGCCATTGCCTCGATCGCCGCGAGCCCGAACGGCTCGTCCCAGCACGGGGTGAACAGGAACAAAGAGGCGCGGGCCAATTCGGCGGCGAGTGCCGATCCGGCGAGATGGCCGCCGTAGCGGATCGACCCTCCGAGGAGCGGGCGGATCGCCGTCTCCCAGTAATCCGGCTCCTCGATCGGGCCGAACAGGGTCAGGGGCAGGCCGGCGCTCCTCGCCGCCGCGATCGCGTGGTGGGCGCCCTTCACGGGCGTCAGGCGCCCGCTCCACGCGGCGCTGCCGTCCCCCTCCGCGCCGAAGGGCCAGGCGGCGGGATCGACGCCGTTGGGCAGGACGGACGCCTCGGGCGGGGCGCCGTCCGGCCACCAGGCGGCGAGGTGGGCGGCCGAGGTCGCGGTGAGGCGGTGATGCGGCGACGGGCTGTCGTGCACGAACCAGCGGAGCGCGTCGTAGGGCGGCGCGTGCAGGGAGGTGAGCGTCGGGACGGTGTCCGTGCGCCGCCGTTCCAGCGGCAGCCGGCTGAGCGAGTTGTTGTGCACCACGTCGAAGCCGCCGGCGCCGATCCGGTCGAGCGCCGCCGCGTAGGCGGCGTCGACATGGGCGCGCAACCCGGCATCGCCCCGGTGCTCGAGGCCCGGGAAGCTCTTCTCGTGGTGGACCGGGCTCACCGGGTCGAGGGAAAAGCGCGGGTCGCTGTCGCCGGTGGCGAAAAGCACCACGTCGTGGCCCCGCGCGGTCAGCCCCTCGGCGAGGTGCCAGCAATAGGCTTCGAGCCCGCCCGCGAAGGGCGGCGCGATCGGGTGGCGCAGATGGGCGAGGAGCGCGATCCTCACGCAGGCACCGCGTCCTGTACCGGCTCCTCCCGGGCCTCGATGGCGCGGATGACGGAAGCGGAATTGGTGTAGGGCTGGTGGCCCTGCTGGCCGGTGAGCGCGAGGTCGCCGGCATCCGGGCGGCGCAGGATGCGGATCGGCCGGTCGGGGGTGTCGTCGATGAGCCCCATCACCCGGAAGGCGTGGAGCCAGTGCCCCATGGTGCGGTAGCCCCACTTGGCCTCGAACAACTCGGCGTTGCGCACCACGCTGTCGAGATGATGGACCGGCGGCATGTGGTGGGGGTGGTACTGGTGATAGGCGAGCCCGCCCTTCATCCAGGCGATCGGCAGGCCGCGCTGGTCGAGGGCCTTGCCGAAATCGGTGTCCTCGCCGCCATAGCCGGTATAGCGCTCGTCGAAGCCGCCGGTGGCCAGGAAGGTGGCGCGGCGGATCGCGAAGTTGAGCGACCAGAAGCAGCGGTAGTCGCGGCAGATCTCGAGTCCCGAGGCCGGGGGCCCGCGGCGGTCGGAGTGCTTTTCCGCGACTCCGGCCAGGCCCTCGTAGGTCCAGGCGCCGAGGGTTGCGGCCTCGGGCAGGTGCATGACCTCGCCCATCAGCAGGCCGTCGAGGGTGGCGAGCCCCTGCGCGTAGTCGGCGACGAGGTCGGGCGCGGGGATGCAGTCGACGTCGAGGAAGACCACGGCGTCGCCGGTGGCGGCCGCGACGCCGCGGTTGCGCGCGGCGGCGAGCGGCAGCGCCTCGCCCGGCACCCGGATCTGGCGCACGGGCACCGACGACGCGGGCAGGTCGTAGAGGTCGTCCTGCATCACCGCGACGATGAACTCGACGGGGGCTTGCGTCTGGCGCTCCAGGCCGCGCAGGACGTTGGCGAGATGCGCCGGCCGGCCCTTGGCCAGGGTCACGACGGAAACGGTGGACATGCGGGCTCCGGGCTCCGGCAAGGGGGGATCGGACGGGTTTTAGCCGGCCGCGACGACGCGCAGCGGGGCGGCGGCCTGCTGGGGCTCGGCGGCGCCCTGCCAGAGGTCGTCGGTCAGCCCCTCGAGCCAGCCGGCGGCGCGGGCGGCGGCGTCCGGCGCGTAGAGGCTCCGCAGCGCCGTCCCGTCGAGGGCGCGGGCCCGGGCGAGGAGGTCGCGCCAGCCCTGGAGGTCGCCGGGCCAGACAGGCGCCTGGACGGCGGCGCCGAGGCGCACCAGGGCTTCCGCCTTGCGGGTCTGTTCGCCGAAATAGCGCCATTCCGGCATCACGATCAGGCGGCCGCCGACGCGGGCGACCTCGTGCACCGTGTTGTCGCCGGCCGAGGCCACCACGATGTCGGCCGCCGCCAGGTAGTCGGTGACGGACGGCACCCAGCCGAGCTCGCGCAGGTTCGAGAAATCGGTCTCGTGGCCCTCGCGGTGGGTCGGCCCGAGGGTCAGCCACAGGGCGTCGGGGGCGGCACGCGCCGCGACCGTGAGGGGCGCGTAGGGCGTGCCGCTGCCCCCGCCGCCGGTCACCGCCACGACGATCTCGCGGTCGGGATCGAGGCCGAGCCTAGCCCGCGCCTCGGCCCGGTCCGGCACCCGGTCGACGCTGGTGCACAGCCCGCCGCTGTAGAACGTCTTGGCGCGCAAGTGCGCCGGGTAGTCGTCCTGCTCCATCCGGGGATCGAACGGCGCCAGCATCCCGACGCAGGCCTCGTAGGACCCGACATGGCCGATATCCTGGCGATCGCCGTGCATCCGGATCTGCACCGCCGGCACGCTGGCGATGCGCGACAAAAGTGCGATCTCGGCCGAGACGTCGACGACGAACAGGCCGATCCCGCGCTCGTCGAGGTGGTCGAGGATCTGGCGCATCGTCCGGCGCATCTCGGCCAGGCCGAGGGGCACGCAATGCATCACCTGCGGCGTCGGCTCGGCGTAGAGGCGCGGGGTCGGCACCGCGGCGCCGATCATGTTCGGCAGGGCGACGATCTCGATGTCGCGAGCGAAGCCGTCGAACAGGTGGGGCCCCGCGGTCAGCACCGAGACCGGGCGGTCGCGGGCGAACTCGGCCGCCACCGCCATCGTGCGGTTGGCGTGCCCCCGTCCCTGGTGGTGGACGAAGAATGCGATCGGCTTCTTCATGGTCTCTCGGTCGTCAGGAGAACAGGGCGTCGGGCCGCGAGGCGGCGGCGATCTCGGATTCGGTCGGCGGGCGCAGCAGGCGGATCGACTCCGCCGCCTCGTCCCAGGCGATCAGCCCGGCGTCGCGGAACTGGCCGAGCCAGTAGGTCATGCACCAGCGCCCGTGCCGGGCCCGGAAGCGGGCCGCGTTGGCGAGGATCGGCGCGAAGTGCTGCAGCGGCGGGACGTGGACCGGGTGGTGCTGGTGATAGGCCCGCGCGCCCCCGACCCAGAAGGTCGGCAGGCCGCTGAGCGACAGGCGCGCCGCGAGGTCGGTCTCCTCGCCGCCATAGCCCGCATACGTCTCGTCCATGCCGCCGACCGCGTGCCAGGCCCGCGCCGGCAGGGCGAAGGACAGGCCCCAGAGCTGGCCGGAATCGGGCTCGGGGCGGATCCCCGCCGCCGGCACCGGGGGCCGGGCCGGGTGGACGCGGCCGAGCCGGTCGAGGGTCGCGTCGTCGGGCGCGGCGGAGGCGGCCGGCAGGCCGCCGGGCGGCAGGTACAGGACCTCGCCGAGGAACAGCCCGTCGGCCCGCGCCGCCGCCGCCGCATAGGCGGCGACGAGGCCGCGGCTCGGGATGCAGTCGACGTCGAGGAAGACCAGGAGGTCGCCGCAGGCCGCCTCCGCCGCCCGGTTGCGGGCGGCGGCGAGCGGCATCGGCTCGCCCGGGACGTGCAGGTGGCTGACCGGGCAGCCGAGATCGGGCAGGTCCGGCTCGGCCTCGGGCTGCATCCAGGCGATGACGAGCTCGCGCGGAGGGGCCGTCTGGCGGGCGAGCCCGCGCATCAGGTAGCGCAGCCGGTCGGCCCGGCCGCGCACCAGGGTGAGCACGCTCACCGCGCCGGGTTCAGCCGGCATGGGCTTCGAGGACCTGGGACGCGAGAACCCGGCGGAAATGGCCCACGCCCTCGATGATGCCGCGGGCATGCGAGGCGCGGGCGACGTAGGAATGCTGGAGGGCCGCGTGGCCGGCGAGGTCGTCGGAATAGTTCGCCACGATGATCGCTTGCGCGCGGGCGCGCAGCATCTCGACGTCGTTGCCCGAATCCCCGGCGACGAACACCGCCCGCTCGGGCAGGCGGTAGAGCGCGCGGACGTGATCGACCGCGGTACCCTTCGAGGCCCGCTCCGGCAGGACGTCGAGGTAGCGGCCGTGGCTGTGGATCACGCTCGCGCGCAACCCCGCCCGGGCGAGCCGGGCGCGGACCCGGGCCACCGCCGCGGCGTCGCCGAAATAGCTCAGCTTGAACGCGCGCTGCTCCAGCGGGCCTTGCGGGGCGAGCCCGTCGAGGCCGTCGAGCGCGGCCCGCATCGCCTCCCGCTTCCAGCCGGCCGCGACGGTCTCGCGCCAGGCCGCGTCGGCCGTGTAGGTCACGCCGTTCGCATCGAGATGGTAGATCTCGGAGCCGACCGAGGTGATCATCACCTGCGGGCGCGGGCTGTCCTGCTGCTCCAGGATCGCCATCGCGCTGTGGAACGAGCGCCCGGTCGCGACCCCGAAGGCGAGCGCGGCCTGCCGGCTGCGCCAGCGGCGGAAGGTGCTCAAGCCGGCCCGGCAGCCGACGAGCGTGTTGTCGATGTCGCTGATCAGGAGCTGGCGCGGCGCCCGCATCGGCGGCACGGGGGCGTGCAGCGCCCGCAGCAGGGCGTGGTAGCGCGCGGCGTGCCGGTCCCAGTCGTAGGCCGCCGCCGCCCGCGCCCCGCCGGCGACGCAAGCCGCGTAGAAGGCCGGATCGTCGAGGATGCGCAGGGCCGCCGCCGCGATGGCGTCGGGCTGGCGCGGATCGACCAGGATCCCGTTGCCGCAGGTCTCGACGATGTCGTTGGGCCCGCCGCTGTCGGTGGCGACGAGGGGCAGGCCGGCGGCGGAGGCCTCGAGCAGCGTCAGCCCGAACGGCTCGTTCAGCGCCGGGTTGACGAACAGGCCGCCGCGCACGCGGGCATGGGCGTAGAGCGCCGGCACGTCCTCGGGCCGGTGGGTCTTGGGATAGGCGATCCGGCCGTAGAGATCGTAGCGGTCGATCAGCACCAGGAGGTCGCGCATCGTCGCGGCCATGTCGCCGTCGAGCGCGTCGATGTCCTGGCGGGTGCCCGCGACCAGGACGAGGTTCGCCCGCGCCTGCAATTCCGCGCTCTCGCCGTAGGCCCGCACCAGGGCCGCGAGGTTCTTGCGCGCCACCGGGCGGGCGAGCGCCAGCAGCACCGGTTTCCCGGGCTCGTGCAGGAAGCGCGCGAGCGTGGCGTCAACCCGCGGGTCGGGCCGGCTGTCGGCGAAGCGGGCGAGGTCGCTGCCCGGCGGCAGCACCCGGATCCGGCCGGGATCGTAGGCGTCGTAGCCGGCGTACTGCACCTCCGCCTCGTCGCGCGAGGAGGCGACGACGAGGCTCGCGCGGGCGAGCGCCCGCTCCTCGGTGGCGATCCGGCGGGCGAGGTCGGGACGGTTCTCGGCCCCCTCCCCCAGCGTCGCCGCCTTGACCCGCCCGAGGGAATGGGCGGTGAACACGAACGGGATGCCGAGGCGCTCCTCGACGATCGCCGCCACCGCGGCGGCATCGGCGTAATGGGCGTGGAGAAGGTCGGGCGCGCGCGCCTGCGCGCCGATCCAGGCGATCAGGTTCTCGGCGAGGCTTGCCACCTCCGCGTGCATCTCCTCCTTGGTCCGGTAACCCGGGGACGCGCTCGCCAGCCGCACGAGCGCGACCTTGTCGCCGAGGCGCTCTTCGGGCACGGCGTAGTCCGGTCCGGGCGGACCGTCGAAACGCCGCGTCGCCACCACGATCCGGTCGATCCCGGGATCCTGGGCCGAGGCGGCGACGAGATCGAGCAGGTAGCGGATATGGCCGCCGGTATCGGCGGTGAGCCCGTAGACGACATCCCGACCGCGCAGGCAGCCCTGCAGGGCGACGTGCAGAACGAACATCACGCCGCTGCCGCAGCAGAGGCGCCGCAAAGACAGGACGGTTCGCGTGAGGTATCTTTCGTGATCGAAGCCACCCAAAGCATCCGTGTCGCCCAAGTCGCTCCGAACATCTTTCCCATCCCCCCGGAGCATCACGGCGGCACGGAACGGGTCATCCACGACCTCAGCACGGCGCTGCGAAGCTTGGGGGTGGAGGTAACGCTGTTCGCCCCGTCGGACAGTGCGACACACTTACCCCGTATCGGTAATTATCCGAGCCTCGCGGCCCTGGAGCGGCGCCACGGCACGGTCGCGCCCGGGGTGCCGGCGGCGCTCGACGCGCTGCAGCTCGAGGCCCTGCGCCAGCACCTCGACGCCTTCGACATCGTCCATTGCCACGGCGAGTTCGCCCATGCGGCGCTGCTCGGCGAGCGCCGTCGCCACAGCCTGACGACGATCCACTGGCGGGTCGACGAGCTCGACCGTGCGTTGTTCTTCCAGGGATTTCCGGATCTGCCGGTCGCGGGTATCTCGGCCGCGCAAGCCGCCGGCATCCCGGCGGCGAACCGCGCCGGGGTGGTCCATCACGGCATCGACCGCGACCGCTACGCCGCCTCCCCGGCGCCGGGCCGCCACCTCGCCTTCGTCGGCCGTCTGACCGACCAGAAGCGGCCCGACACCGCGATCCGGGTCGCCCGGGCCGCCGGCCTGCCGATCCGGCTCGGCGGCACGATCGACGTCGGCAATCCGGGCTATTTCGACCGGGAGGTGCGGCCGCTGCTCGGCGAGGACGCGGTCTATCTCGGGCCGGTGGACGACGCGGGCAAGGGCGCGCTCCTGCGCGAGGCGATCGCGCTCCTCTTCCCGATCGACTGGCCGGAGCCGTTCGGCCTCGTGATGATCGAGGCGATGGCCTGCGGCACGCCGGTGATTGCCTGGAACCGCGGCTCGGTGCCGGAGATCGTCGAGGACGGGGTGACGGGCTTCGTCGTCTCCTCCGAGGAGGAAGCCGTCGGGGCGCTCGCCCGGATCGGCACCCTCGACCGGGCGGGGGTGCGCCGCCGCTTCGAGGAGCGGTTCACCGCCGAGCGCATGGCGCGCGACTACCTCGCCCTCTACCGGCGCCTTCTCGGTCGCTGATGCGCACCGCCCTCCTGACCTGGGACTACCCGCCGGCCCCGAGCGGCCTCTCGACCGCCGCCCGGGAGATCGCCGAGAGCCTGGCCGAAGCCGGCGCCGACGTGACGGTGTTCACCCTCGACCGCGCCGGCACCGCGCGGGCCGGCGGCGTCCGGATCGTCGGCCTCGCCCTGAAGCCGGGGGGGGCCCTGGCGCGGCTGCGCCGCTGTGGCTCGCTCGGCCATCTCGCGGCGCCCCTCGCCTTTCGCCGCGCGGTGCTGGCCGCCCATCGCGAGGCCCCCTTCGACGTCGTCGAGGCGACGAACTGGTACGCCCCGGCCGTGCTGCTCGCCGGGCGCCGCGACCTGCCGCTGGTCACCCGCTCCTCGACGCCGGCCGCCTTCACGCGCGGCCCCGCACCCAACCTGCGCGACCGCCTGGACGGGGCGAGCGCCGACGCGCTCGAACGGCGCCAGGCGCGGGGCAGCGCCGGCCTCATCGCCAACACTGCCGCGCACGCCGCGGTGATCGACCAGGCCTACCGGCTCTCGGGCGGCCAACCGGCCGCGGTGATCGGGCTGAGCCTACCGCCGGAGATCGTGGCGGGCGCCCGGGACGCCGCTTATCCCGAGACGCAAGGTCCGGTGCGGCTGCTCTTCGTCGGCCGGGCGGAGGCGCGCAAGGGCTTCGACGCGCTCATGGCCGCGCTGGCGATCCTCGCCGACGAGCAGGAGCGGGGCGCCCTGCCGCCGTTCCGGCTCGACCTCGTCGGGGTGCCGCCGGAGGATCTGCCCG
This sequence comes from Methylobacterium ajmalii, assembly GCF_016613415.1. GTDB lineage: Bacteria > Pseudomonadota > Alphaproteobacteria > Rhizobiales > Beijerinckiaceae > Methylobacterium > Methylobacterium ajmalii. The sequence goes on from NZ_JACWCT010000181.1 coordinate 18,300, forward strand.
CCGACCTCGCCGCCCCGGCCCGCGCCCGGGTCGAGGCCCGCGGCCGGATCGACGCGGCAGGGCTCGACGACGCCTACCGGCACGCCCACGTCGTCCTCGCGCCCTCGCGCTACGAGAGCTTCGGCCTCGTCTACCAGGAGGCGTTGGCGTATGGCCGCCCGGTGGTGGCCTGCGCGCAGGATGCCAGCGCCCGCGCCTTCGTGGGCACGCCCGGGGCGGGGCCGCTCGCCGCGGAGGCGACCGGTCCGGCACTCGCCGACGCCCTGCGGCCGCTCCTGCGCGATCCGGCCCTGCGCCTCGCCTACCGCGCCCGCGCGCTGGCGGCGGCCGGGCGGTTCGACCGGGCGCGCCTGGGGCGCGAGACGCTCGACCTGTACCGCAGGGCGGTCGCGGCGGCGCGGAGCCGGCCTCACGCCCGGTAGGGCCGCAGCAGCGCCTCCTCCTCCTCGAGCCGCCCGCGCCCGGGATCGAGGCTCTCGTAGGCCCGCGAGCGCGCCCGGACACGGGCGAGGCTCAAGCCGTGATCGATCGCCCCGGTGAGGGCGATGAGGCTGCGGGACCAGCCCCCGTCGAGGACCGGTCGCTCGTGGACGCGGCCGGCATAGCGGGTCGAGGCCCGGTTCAGCCGGTACTGCACGTCCGGGTAGACGTCCGAGAGGATCCCGTCGACCCGGTTGCGCCGGGGCAGCCCGACCGAGACGACGTCTCCGTCCTCGGCCAGCGCGGCGAGCGCGGGCAGCACCCGGCCGAGGGCGGGATCGATCGTTTCGTCGGCGTCGAGCTGCAGCATCCAGGGGTGGCGCGCCAGGTCCTGGAGGGCGTTGCGCTGGGCGGCAAAATCGCCCGAGAGCGGCCGGGTCGCGACCCGCACGGCGCCGTCGGCGAATCCCGGGGCCGCGACCGGGCGGGGCGGCGAGGCCGCGGCGTCGAGGAGCAGGACGACGTCGTCGGTCCAGGCGGCGTGGGGTGCAAGACCGGCCAGCACCGCGTCGCGCTCGGCCACCCGGCAGATCAGCCCGAGGGAGACGGGGCGTCCCGGTCCGGCGGCGAGGTCGTACAGGACGGCCTCGGCGGCGCGCACCGCGTGGGGCTGCAGCAGGGCGGCCCGGTCGTCGGGACCGCGCGGGCGCAGGCCGCGGGCGAGCCGGGTCGCGGCGCTGCGCAGGGTGTAGATATCGAGGCCGTAGGCGGCGTCTTGATCGGGAACGAAGACCTCCTCGCCGAGGCGCCGGGCGAGGTCGTCCCGGCAGCGGTCCGGGTCCGCGTCCGGCGCCGTCAGCACGCCGCAGGAGCCGCAGGCGATCGGAAAGGCGCGCTCGCGGCCACCCGGATAGGCGAGGCGGCGCGCGCTCGGCGCCAGCATGGCGGCGGCGCAGAGGAAGCAGCGTCGGTCAGGTCCGCTCTCGGCGGTCATCGCGGAGACTCCGGGACGGTCGGGGCTGGTCGCCCCGGGCCGGGCGCCATACTTCCCCGTCCTATCCGCGAAAGCGTGACCGCACGACGGCGCACTTCGCCACCCCGGAACCGTCACCGCCCCATGCCCGCCCCCGATCCCCTCCGCGCCGCGTGGCCGGGTCCGTCCCTGCACGGCGCGGTCGTGGTGGTGGGCAACGCGCCGGGTGTCGACGCCGCCGCGGCGATCGACGCGGGCGCGAGCGTCGTGCGCTTCAACAACGCCGCGGGCTTCGGCGAGCGGGCGGGCTCGCACGTCACCCATCTCGTCCTCGTCAACCGCGGAGGGCAGATGCGCGAGTGGCTGGACGATCCGGGGTTCTGCGACCGCCCGGTCGTGCGCCGGGCCCAAGCCTTCGTCCTGCCCTTCCCGATGCTGCCCGAGGCCCATAACCGTCCCGAGCCGATCTGCTTCACCCGCGAGGCGCTGGCGATGCTGCGTCCCCTCGGCAAGCCGGTCCACATCCTGCCCGAGGAGCTGCACGAGACGGCGCGGGCCGGCCTCGCGCCGCTCGCGGGCGAGCGGCCGAACCCGAGCACCGGCTTCCTGACCGTGCTCGCCCTCCTCGCCGGGCGCCCCGCCGCGGCGGCCCCGGTCGAGGCGCACGGCTTCGGCTTCGCCGGCTGGCCCGGCCACCCTTGGGCGGCCGAGCGGGCCTGGTGCAGCCGCGCCGCCGCGGCGGGCCGATTGCGCCTGCACCCTCCCCCGACCGACGCGTGAGACCCTCGATGGCGACCCTGATCACCGTCCTCAAGAGCGGCGGCCGCTACGACGCGGCCTGGGTCGAGCGCCTGGCCCGCGGCGTGCGCCGCCACGCGCCCGGGTTCGCCCGGATCCTCTGCCTCACCGACACCCCGCTCGCCCTCGCCCCCCTCGCGGCGATGGGCGTCGAGCCGGTGCGCCTTCGCCACGACTGGCCGGCCTGGTGGGCGAAGATGGAGGCGTTCCGGCCCGACCTCGCGGTCGAGGGCCCGGTGCTGCTGTGCGACCTCGACACCGTGCTCACCGGGCCGGCCGATGCGCTGGCCGCGCCCGGCCTCGCCGCCATGGAGGATTACTTCCACAAGGGGCGGGTCTCCAGCGCGCTCCTGCGCTGGCAGGGCGACGAGCTCGCCTTCCTTTACGAGACCTTCGCGGCCGAGCCGGAACGCTGGATGACCGCCGGCGCCTGCGGGCCGGTCCCCAACGCGGTCCACGGCGACCAGGTCGTCATCGACCACCTGATGCGCCGCCGGGGCCTGCGGCCGGACTTCCTCCAGCACCGCGACCCGCACCTCCTCGACTTCTACGACCCCCGCCGCGACGCGCACGGACCGGTCGTGATCTTCATCGGCGAGGCCAAGCCCGACACCGCCTCCGGCGCGGTGCACGCGGCGTGGACCGGTGCCGGGGGGTGAGGCCGGGCGCGCAGGCCCGAGGGCGCAGGTCACGCGCGAACTCGAAGGAGACCCGCGCCCGGCCTTTCGGGGCGCCGGAGGAGCCGGCCGGCCCGGACCGGAGAGGCGGTCCAGCCCGGCTTTCTGCGGCTCCTCCCGCTACCGCCCGCCCCCGAGCCCGTGGACGTAGACCGCCAGGGACTTGATCGTCGCGGCGTCGAGCCGCCCCTCCCAGGTCGGCATCACGCCCTTGCGCCCGCCCTGGATCGTCGCGATCACGTCCCCGGGCGAGGCGCCGTAGAGCCAGACCGCGTCGGTCAGGTTCGGGGCGCCCATCTCCGGGTTGCCCCGGCCCTGCTCGCCGTGGCAGGCGGCGCAGTTCCGGGAAAAGAGCGCGGCGCCGTTCTCGAGGCTCAGGGCCGGCGCGAAGGCCCTGCCGGAGAGCGACAGGACGTAGTTCGCCACGGTCTCGATCTCGTCGCGCTTGAGGAGGCCGTCGCGCCCGAAGGCCGGCATCTCGCCCGCGCGGGCATCGGCGTGGCCCGACCGGATGCCGACCCGGATCGTCTCGGCGATCGCCTCCAGGCTGCCGCCCCAGAGCCAGTCGTCGTCCTGGAGGTTCGGGTAGCCGGTCCGGCCGGTCGCCGCGGTGCCGTGGCAGCCGGCGCAATTGTCGCCGAAGGCCGCCTTGCCGGTGGCGAGCGCGAGGGGCAGCAGCGCCGGATCGGCGGCGATCCGCGTCAGATCCGCGGCGGCGAGCGTCGACTGGCCGAGGGCGGCGCGGGCGGTCCTGGTCGCGGCGACGTCGGCCAGCACCGAGGCGCGGGTCGAGTAGCCCAGGAGGCCCCTGGTGTGGTCGGAGACCAGCGGCCAGGCCGGGTAGAGGATCCAGTAGCCAAAGGCCCAGACGATCGTGGCGTAGAGCGAGTACAGCCACCAGCGCGGCAGCGGGTTGTTGAACTCGGCGATGCCGTCCCATTCGTGGCCGGTGGTCTCCGGGCCGGCGGCGGGATTGGAGGACTTCAGGTCGGTCACGAGGCTCACTCCTCGTCGAGGGGCAGGCGGGCGGCGGCGTCGAACCGGCCCTGGTTGCGCGGCCAGAGGGCGTAGAGGCCGACGCCGGCAAACAGCGCCACGAAATAGAGAAGGCCGCTCGTCTGGGCGAAGCGGGAGGCGAGGTCGTAGGTCACGGGCGTCACCTCAGGTTGCTGCGGTCGTCGTAGAGCTTGAAGTCGACCATCGTGCCGAGCACCTGGAGGTAGGCCACCAGCGCGTCGAGCTCGGTCGGGCGGCCCTTCTCGCCGGGGGCGTGCGCGACGGCGCCGGGGTAGCGCTGCGCGAAGCCCGCATCCGCGCCGTCGGGGTCGAGCTGGGCGGTGAGGTCGCTGTCCGCCCGCAGGATCATGTCGCGGCTGTAGGGCACGCCGAGCCGGGCATTCGCCGTCAGGTCGCCGGCGATGGCCTCGGCGTCGAGGGGCCGGTCGAGGAACGGATAGGCCGGCATGATCGAGCCGGGAACGACGGCACGCGGGTCCTTGAGGTGCTCGCGGTGCCAGGCGTCGGAATACTTCCCCCCGACCCGGGCGAGGTCGGGCCCGGTGCGCTTCGAGCCCCACTGGAAGGGGTGGTCGTACAGCGATTCCGCGGCGAGCGAGAAATGGCCGTAGCGCTCGACCTCGTCGCGCATCGGGCGCACCATCTGGCTGTGGCAGAGGTAGCAGCCCTCGCGCACGTAGACGTTGCGGCCGGCAAGCTCGAGCGGCGTGTAGGGCCGTACCCCTTCCACCGCCTCGATGGTGCTCTTCAGGTAGAACAGCGGCACGATCTCGATCAGGCCGCCGATGGCGACGACGATCAGGATGCCGATGAGCAGCAGGATCGAGTTCCTCTCGAAGAACTCATGCCTCTTCCAGAGGCCGGGCTGGGCGATGGCCATGGCCGGAATCTCTCGCGTGTGACGGAAGGAACGGGGCCCGCCGGCGGGCGGGCCCGATGGATCGCTCGTCGGACTACGCGGCCGGGACGAGGGCGCCGGGGGCGGCGGGCGCGGGATTGGGCGCGTTCGCCTCGCGGCCCAGGATCGTCATGGCGAGGTTGTAGGCCATGATCAGCGCGCCGATCAGGAACAGGACGCCGCCGAGCGCCCGCACCAGGTAGTAGGGCCGCATCGCCTCGACGGTCTCGACGAAGGAGTATTCGAGGAAGCCGAAGTCGTTATAGGCGCGCCACATCAGGCCCTGCATGATCCCGGCGACCCACATCGCCGTGATGTAGAGGACGATGCCGAGCGTCGAGACCCAGAAGTGCCACTCGACGAGGCGCAGCGAATAGACCTCGCGCCGGTTCCACAGCCACGGCACCAGGCAGTAGAGCGCGCCGAACGACACGTAGGCGACCCAGCCCAGCGCCCCGGAATGGACGTGGCCGATGGTCCAGTCGGTGTAGTGGCTGAGCGCGTTGACGGCCTTGATCGACATCATAGGGCCCTCGAAGGTCGCCATGCCGTAGAAGGCGAGCGAGACGACCATCAGGCGCAGGATCGGATCGGTGCGCAGCTTGTCCCAGGCGCCGGACAGCGTCATCAGGCCGTTGATCATCCCGCCCCAGGACGGCATCCACAGCATGATCGAGAAGGTCATGCCGAGGGTCTGCGCCCAGTCCGGCAGCGCCGTGTAGTGCAGGTGGTGCGGGCCGGCCCAGATGTACATGAAGATCAGGGCCCAGAAGTGGATGATGGAGAGCCGGTAGGAATACACCGGCCGCTCCGCCCGCTTCGGGATGAAGTAGTACATGATGGCGAGGAAGCCGGCGGTGAGGAAGAAGCCGACGGCGTTGTGGCCGTACCACCATTGCACCAGCGCGTCCTGCACGCCGGAGAAGATCGGGTAGGACTTCGAGCCGAACACGCTCACCGGGAGCGCGAGGTTGTTCACCACGTGCAGCATCGCGATGGTGACGATGAAGGCGAGGTAGAACCAGTTCGCCACGAAGATGTGCGGCTCGCGCCGCTTGGCCAGGGTGGCGAGGAACACCGCGAGGTAGACGACCCAGACGATGGTCAGCCAGAGGTCGGCGTACCATTCCGGCTCGGCGTATTCCTTCGACTGGGTGACGCCCATCAGGTAGCCGGTGCCGGCAACCACGATGAACAGGTTGTAGCCGAGCACCACGAACCACGGGGCGAGATCGCCCGCGAGCCGCGCCCGGCAGGTCCGCTGCACCACGTAGAGCGAGGTCGCGATCAGGACGTTGCCGCCGAAGGCGAAGATCACCGCCGAGGTGTGGAGCGGGCGCAGCCGCCCGAACGTGGTGTATTCGAGCCCGAGGTTGAGCGCGGGCGCCCAGAGCTGGAAGGCGATGATGCAGCCGACCAGGAACCCGGCGATGCCCCAGCCCATCGAGGCGACCGCGGCGACCTTGATCGGGCCGAGGTTGTAGTTGGGCTTTCCCCCGATCTCCTGGGGGACCGGCTCGGGGTCGCGGGCGGCGTAGCGGCGCAGGATCGCCACGATGCCGGCGACCGCCGCCAGCGAGAACAGCCCGGCATGGAATCCGTAGGCGGGATCGACGGCCTTCGCCGAGGCGACGAGGCACAGGAGCGCGCCGAGGCCGAAGGCGGCGCACAGGCCGGCCTCCCCCTCGGTCATGTATTTGGGTGCGGGTAGGGCGGGCATGGCGGGATTCGGCTGGCTCCACGCACGGGTTGCGTGATCGCCCCGTTAGGTCACGGGCCTTCCGGCCGAGCCTTGATCTGCCTCAAGCCGGCCCCGGCCGCACCGGGGGATGACCGTGACGACGCACGCAGCGGCGGGCGGGGTTGATCCACCGCAAGGCGCCGGGCCCGCGACCTTGCGAGCCTTCGCCCGACCCGTTTCCGGAGCGATCCCCGCCATGGTCTCGCCTGCCACGATCACGCCCGACCTGATCGACCGCCTCGGCGGCGAGCGCGTGCCGCGCTACACGAGCTACCCGACCGCGCCGCACTTCACCGCTGCGGTCGGCCCCGCCGCGACCGGCCGATGGCTCGGGGAGGTGGAGGCGGGCGAGGCGGTCTCGGCCTATCTCCACGTCCCGTTCTGCGCCGAGCTCTGCCTCTATTGCGGCTGCCACACCAGGGTCGTGCGCCGCTACGCGCCGGTGGAGGCCTACGTCGCCGCGCTCGTCCGGGAGATCGATCTCGTCGCGGAGCGCGTCGCCGGCCGGCCGGTCCTGCGCCACCTGCACTGGGGCGGGGGCACCCCGACGATGCTGCGCGGCTCGGACATGCGCCGGCTGATGGCGCGCCTGCGCGAGGTCTTCACGGTCGCGCCCGACATCGAGATCGCGGTCGAGATCGACCCGCGCACGCTGACCCCGGCCGACGTCGAGACCCTGGCGGCGATCGGCGTCACCCGGGCGAGCCTCGGGGTGCAGAGCCTCGACCCGCAGGTCCAGCGGGCGATCCGCCGCGAGCAATCGGTGGCGGAGACCGCCCGGGCCGTCGACTGGCTGCGCTTCTCCGGCATCGAGGCGGTGAACGTCGACCTGATGATCGGGCTGCCGCACCAGAGCGTCGCCAACGTCGTGGCGACGGTGGACCACGTACTGGCGCTCGGGCCCGACCGGGTCGCGGTGTTCGGCTACGGGCACGTGCCCTGGATGAAGCCGCACCAGCGCGCCCTGCCGGAGACCGCCCTGCCCGGCCCGCACGAGCGTCACGCCCAGTTCGAGGCGGCGGCCGCGCGCCTCGTGCGCGCCGGCTACGTGCGGATCGGCCTCGACCACTTCGCCGCGCCCGACGACTCCCTTGCCCGCGCCGCGGCGACCGGGGCCCTGCGCCGGAACTTCCAGGGCTACACCACCGACGGGACCCGCACGCTCCTCGGCTTCGGCGCCTCGGCGATCTCCAGCCTGCCCGGCGGCTACGCCCAGTCGATCGCCGACATCGCGGCCTACGCCGAGGCCGTCGCCCGCGGGGAGCTGCCGACCGCCCGCGGCCTCGCGCTGACCCCGGAGGACCGCCTGCGCCGCGACGTGATCGAGCGCCTGATGTGCGATCTCGCCGTCGACCTCGACGAGGTCTGCGGCCGGCACGGCGTCAGCGCGGAAGCTGCCTTCGCGCCGGAACTGGCGCGGCTCGACGCCATGGCCCGCCTCGGCGTCGTCGCACGGTCGGGCCACCGCATCGCGGTGCCGGAGGCGATGCGCGGCCTGCTGCGCTCGGCCAGCGCCGTGTTCGACGCACGGCTCGCCACCGGGCCGGGACGGCACTCGACCAGTCTGTAAGGGCCTGTTCGACTCGAGCGGAAGATCTTGTCCTCCTCTCGACCTCATCCCGAGGTCGTGTGCCGGAGGCAAGATCTTCTGTTAATCCGTTGCGTGTGCCGGGCTGGCTCTCGAAACCGAGTTCGCCCGCCACCCCGGATCGCGACTTTTCATTTCGTCCGGCGGGAATCCCTACGGGCACCATCGCGGGAGAGGCCGGCCGGGCCGGCCCCTCCCCGTCGGTCAGAAGCCGGCCTGCGTGACGAACTTGGTGTTGAGGTAGGCCTCGATCGCCTCCGAGCCGCCCTCGCTGCCGTAGCCCGAATCCTTGACGCCGCCGAAGGGCGTTTCCGGCAGGGCGATGCCGTGGTGGTTGATCGACATCATGCCGCTCTCGACCCGGGTGGCGAGCTTGGTCGCGGTCTCGGCCGAGCGGGTATAGGCGTAGGCGGCGAGGCCATAGGGAAGACGGTTGGCCTCCGTGAAGGCCTCCTCGTCGTCCGAGAAGCGCTGGATCGCGGCGATCGGCCCGAAGGGCTCCTCGTTCATGATCCGGGCGTCGAGCGGCACGTCGGTGAAGACCGTGGGCTCGAAGAAGTTGCCCTGGTTGCCGATGCGCTTGCCGCCGGTGCGCAAGGTGGCGCCCTTCTGCTCGGCATCGGCCACGAAGGCCTCCATCGCCTCGATGCGGCGGCCATGGGCGAGCGGGCCCATCTTGACGCCGTCCACCAGGCCGTTGCCGACCTTGAGGCCCTGGGACAGGCCGACGAAGCCGTCGACGAAGGCGTCGAACACCGAATCGTGGACGAGGAAGCGGGTCGGCGCGACGCAGACCTGGCCGGCATTGCGGAACTTGTTGGCGCCCAGCACCTGCACGGCCTTCTGCACGTCGGCGTCGCGGAAGACGATCGCCGGGGCGTGGCCGCCGAGCTCCATCGTGGCGCGCTTCATGTGCTGGCCGGCGAGCGCGGCGAGCTCCTTGCCGATCGCGGTCGAGCCCGTGAAGGTGATCTTGCGGATCACCGGGTGCGGGATGAGGTAGGACGAGATCGTCGCCGGATCGCCGAAGACGAGGCCGAGCACGTCGCCCGGCACGCCGGCGTCGAGCAGGGCCTGGATCAGCGCGGTGCAGCTCGCCGGCGTGTCCTCGGGGCCCTTGAGGATCACCGAGCAGCCGGTGCAGAGCGCCGCCGAGACCTTGCGCACCGCCTGGTTGATCGGGAAGTTCCACGGCGTGAAGGCGGCGACGGGGCCGACCGGCTCGCGGATCACGAGCTGCATCACGCCCTCGGCGCGGGGCGGGATCACCCGGCCGTAGGCGCGCCGGCCCTCTTCCGCGAACCAGTCCATGGTGTCGGCGCCGCCGAGCACCTCCATCTTGGCCTCCGCCACCGGCTTGCCCTGCTCGAGGGTCATGATCCGGGCGATCTCGTCGGCGCGTTCGCGCATCAGGTTGGCGGCCTTGCGCAGCACCTTGCTGCGCTCGAAGGCCGAGACCTTGCGCCAGGCCTGGAAGCCGCGCTCGGCCGCCGCGAGGGCCTGGTCGAGGTCGTCCCGGGTCGCGACGGCGAGCTGGCTCAGGGTCTCGCCGGTCGCCGGGTTGAGGATCGGCAGCGTCTGGCCGCCGCTGCCGGCGCGCCACTCGCCGGCGATGTGGAGCTTCACGTCTGGGAACATCGGGCCTCGTCCTCGTACCGGAGGGGATCGTCCCGAACTTAAGGCAGCGCTCCCAAAACAGACAGGCGGCGCGGCGCAAGGCCCCGTGCCGGGATCCGCCTTGTCGCCCGCGCCGGTACCTGACAGACTTCCCGTCTTGCGATCGAAGGCCGGCCGGTCAGCGCGCGCCGACGGCGCGGGCGATGTCCTCGAAGCGCTTGTGGGTCTCGTCGATCTGGCCGGAGACGCTCCGGCGGAGACAGGCCGCGTCGCCCACGCCCTGGACGACGAAGCCGGCCCCGGCCCGGCCGCGGCAGTCGAGGTAGTGCGGCAGCACGAAGACGACGACCAGCACCAGGGCGGGAACCGCGAGCGTCAGCGCGAGCCTGACCGGCCAGGGCAAGCGGGCGCGCCCCCGCCCGCCCCGAGCCGTCGAGACGACGATGCGGATGTCGACCGGGTCCCGGCCGGACCCGCGGTCGATCCGCTCGATGCGATCGCGCGGGGCCTTGCCGCCCCGGTTCGTGCCCGGCATCCCGGTCTCCCGGCCGCGCGGGGCCGTTGCGTGAGGGGCGGATTCTGGTCCCGTGCGCCGGAAGCGTGCGGCTTTCGCGGCACGCTTCGGTTCACAGCATGACGTGCAGGCCGAAGGTCTCGGGCCGGAACGGCAGCCGGAAGGTGACGGCGAACCCGTTCTCGAGGTGGCGCACCACGGTGGCGCGGCGCTTGCCGATGGTGACCGCCTCGCCCACGGCCGGCCGGTCGGGGACCGAGATCGCCGCGCCGGTCATCGACAGATCGATGATCGTCCCGGGCTGGACCCGGCCGTCGGCGCCGCGCACCTCGACGGTGCGGACGGTCGGCACGATGCGCGGGTCGCTGCGCTGGTCGCTCCGTCCGCTCGTCAGGCCGGCGAGCCAGTCCAGGCGGGCGGCGAAGCGGGCCCGTCGCTCCGGCCCGACATCGACCGCGAGGGTGAAGCCGTCCGGGTTGATCGCCCGGATGGCACCGGCCACCGGGCCGACGTCGTCGAGGTAGAGCGTGACCGGATCGCCCAGGAGGCCGCTTTCCGGCGCCAGCACCTCGATGGCCGCGAGGGACAGGCTGCGGGTCTCGCAGGCATGCTCCGCCCCGCCCGGCAGGAGGTAGCGGCCGCCGACCCGGATCTGGATCGGCCGGGCACCCGGTTCCGGTTCAAGCTGGCTCTGCAACTTCAAGGCGTCCGCCACGATCGTTCAAGTGAGCGGTAGTTGTGTCGCCCGAGGGTCGTTCGACCGCAAGGGCGTACGCTGCCGCTGGCCCACCTTCTCCGATGAGGCTTAATGCCCGGTGCACGCGACACGAACGGACACGGTTCGGCGCCCGGTTCGCGGGTGCCGGAGAGATTTTATTCCGCCGCGAACAGGCCGGCGGGCTCCTGCGTCGATCCCTTCGGGTCGCCCGGGGCGGTCTCGCAGCCCAGCGCCGGCAGCGCGACGACGCGGTTGCCGCGGAAATCGGTGCGGCACACCGCGGCGCCGCGGCTCTCGACATAGGCGAGGAGCCGCCGCGCCCGGCCGGGCGAGCGCGAGCCGATGGCGCGGGCCAGCGCGTCGTCGGACGGGCACGGGGCGCCGGCCCGGGCGGCGCGGGCGAGCAGCAGGAAGAGGCCCTGGACCTCCTCGGGCAGGCCGGCGCAGGCTGCCATCACGGCCTCCGCCTCGTCGCCCTCGGCGGCCTCGCCGTCGACCCCGGCCCGCGCGATGGCGAGGCGGCGGCGGAAGCGGCCGAGATCGAGGGGCTCGCCTGGCAGCCGGCGCATGCGGCAGCGGACGAGGAAGTCCTGGTAGAGCACCGCGATCGGGTGATGGGACCCGTCCGGGTCGGCGGCGATCTCGCGCAGGATCTCGGCGAGCGCGGCGTCCCGCTCGGCTTCGCTCATGCTCGGCGGCGCCTCGACGGGCTCGGGCGGCCGGTACTGGGCGAGCTGCTGAAGGAGGTCGGTCGGCGTCGCCCGCGGCGCGGGGGCCGGGCGCGGCGCAGGCATCCACGTCACCTCGTCCTCGGCGGGCGTCAGGATCAGGTCGCGCAGGGAATCGCCGGCGGCCGGGCTCGGCAGCGGCACGAGCTTGGGGCTCGACGAGCGGGCCGAGGTCGCGACCGGCCCGATGGCGATCGGCAGCGGGCGCTTCGAGAGGGCGGGCCCCAGCGCGATGAAGTGGCCGCGCTCCAGGTCGCGAAAGCTCTCGGCCTGGCGCCGCTCCAGGCCCAGAAGGTCGGCGGCCCGCGCCATGTCGATGTCGAGGAAGGTGCGGCCCATCAGGAAGTTCGACGCTTCCGCCGCCACGTTCTTGGCGAGCTTGGCGAGGCGCTGGGTCGCGATGATGCCGGCGAGCCCGCGCTTGCGGCCGCGGCACATCAGGTTGGTCATCGCCCCGAGCGAGGCCTTGCGGGCCTCGTCCGAGACCTCGCCGGCGGCGGCAGGCGCGAAGAGCTGCGCCTCGTCCACCACCACGAGCACCGGGTACCAGTGGTCGCGCTCGGCCTCGAACAACCCGCCCAGGAAGGCGGCGGCCGCGCGCATCTGCGCCTCGACGTCGAGGTTCTCGAGCGTCAGCACCACCGAGACCCGGTGCGCCCGCACCCGCGCGGCGATGCGCTGGAGGTCGGCCTCGCCGTGGTCCCCCTCGACGACGACGTGGCCGTGGGCGTCCGCCAGGGTGACGAAGTCGCCCTCGGGATCGATCACCACCTGCTGGACGTGCGGCGCGCTCTGCTCGAGCAGCCGGCGCAGCAGGTGCGACTTGCCCGAGCCGGAGTTGCCCTGGACGAGCAGGCGCGTCGCCAGCAGTTCCTCCAGGTCGAGGGCGGCCGGCCGGCCGCCGCTCGCCACCCCCATCTCGACGCTGATCGTCATCTCGGCTCCCTGCAACGGCCACGACTCGTAACACGGCCGGGACCGCCCCGATCCGCGCCGGGCCGCGGGGTCCACAGGGAGTTGGCGGAAGGCCTTTCGGTGAGCCCTCGCGGGCGGGCGTCAGCCCGAGGCGAGCGCCCGCGACCCCTCGCCCAGGCGCTCGATCATCCGGCGGCGCCACGCCTCCACCGGATCGTCGGGCTCGAGCAGGTCGGGCCCGCCGACGCCGCGGGCCCACAGGAAGGCCCCCATCACCGCGTGGTCGGCGTAGAGCGGGGCGTCGCCGCCGAGGAAGGGCTGGGCGCGCAGCACGGCGCGGACCGGCGCGAGGGTCTTTCGCAGGACGGCGAGCTGGGCCTCGGGATCGGGACAGACCGCCTCGAGCGGCTTGCCGAAGCGGGCCTCGCGGCTCCTGCGGAAATAGGCCCGGTCGTCGTCGTCGAGGTGGCGGTGGATGGGCAGGAGGAGGAGCGGCACCAGGGCGAGGTGCAGCACCTGGTCGGTCCAGGCGACGTGGAAGCGGGTCAGCGCCTGCCCCGCCGCGCCGCCGAACAGCGAGGGACGATCCGGGTAGGCCGCATCGAGGTGGGCGGCGATGACCGAGGATTCGGCGATCGGACGCCCGTCCTCGATCAGCACCGGCACCTTGTCCGAGCCCGAGAAGGCCAGCGCCTCGGTCTCGGTGAAGCGCCACGGCCGGCCCTCGAAGGCGAGGCCCTTGTGCTCCAGGGCGAGGCGGATGCGCCAGCAGAACGGGCTGAAGCGCCGGTCCGGGTCGGCGGCGGCGAGTTCGTAGAGCACGCGGGACACGAGGCGTTCCTCCGGCGGCGCCCCGGTGAGCCGGGCGCCTTGGCCGGGCGGATCATGGCGGCGGGCGGCCCGGGCGGCAACGCGGGAACGCCCCCTGGGGATGGACCGGACGACGCAACCCGTCACGGCGGGCGCGATCCCGCCTCGCGAGAGGCAGGGTCGTCCAGGACGGGATGTGGCGCGCCTCCCCTCCCCCCGTGCGGGAGAGGAGATCCCGCGCTCGATTTTTCAGAGTGTTTTCACCCGGCCGCTCTCGCGGGAGAGCGAGCCGGTCCGCGACGATCCGCCGAACCGGGCACCCTCGCGGGTTCGGAAAACGAAATTTCCGCGATGCCCGCCGCGAGAGAAATCCTGTCCCGGCTCGCCGCCGAGTTTGGATTTCCCGTTCATTGACGGCCGAACCGGGGGATGAGAGCTTTCGACATCATCCGACGAGCCGGCAACGACTGCTGTACGCCTCGGATGATCTCTGCGGGAGTTTGTTCGATGCATCCGACACGCCGCTCCGTCCTCGCGGGGCTGATGACGGCCGGCGCCCTCGCGGCGGGTCCGGCCCGCGCCGCGCAGACCGCGCTCAAGGAATTCCGGATCGGCTACCAGAAGATCGGGCTGATCGTCGTCACGCGCCAGCAGCAGCTGATCGAGACGCAGCTCGCCGATCGCGGCGTCAAGGTGCGCTGGTTCGAGTTCCAGGCCGGCCCGCCGCTCCTCGAGGCGCTCAACGCGGGCAGCATCGATTTCGGCTATACCGGCGACGCGCCGCCGATCTTCTCCCAGGCCGCCGGCGGCAACCTGGTCTATACCGCGGCGGCGGCACCCTCCGGCGAGGGCGAGGCGATCCTGGTGAAGGACGCATCGCCGATCCGCACGGTCGCCGATCTCAAGGGCCGCAAGGTGGCGGTCGGGCGCGGCACCTCCTCGCACAACCTGCTGGTCGCCGCCCTCGAGAAGGCGGGATTGAGCTTCACGGACATCACGCCGGTCTACCTCTCGCCGGCCGATGCGGGCTCGGCCTTCACCGGCGACAGCGTCGACGCCTGGGCGATCTGGGATCCGTACTTCGCCGTCGCGCAGGCGCGCGACAAGACCCGGGTCCTCACCACCTCCGGGCAGACCCTCGACGTGTCCGGCTACTTCCTCGCCAACAAGACCTTCGCGCAGGCCCATCCGGCGGTGGTGAGCGCGGCCCTGCGGGCGCTGGAGCAGGGCGCGGCCTGGGCCGAGGCGCATCGCGATCAGGTGGCGCAGGCGCTCGCCGAGGTCACCGGCATCCCGCTGCCGATCCAGAAGGCCGCCGCCGACCGGACCCAGTTCGCGGTGCGGCCGCTGACCGACCGGATCCTCGACGGCCAGCAGGCCACCGCCGACCGCTTCCATCGCCTCGGCCTGATCCCGCGGGCGATCACCGTGCGCGACGCGGTGTGGGTGGCCCCGCAGCCGTCCTGACCTGCGCGCGGCGCGACCGCCCGGAAATCCGGGATCGTCCGCGATCCCGGCCTGACGGGCTTGCCCGACCATGACCTCGAAGGAGGGCTCTGACGACGTCGCGCCTGCCGGAATCCTCCTTCGAGGTCAGGCGATCGCCCGACACCTCGGGAGGAGGTCGAGATCGGGATGAGAGAGGCGACCCGGGGTCGAACGGTGTCCCGGACGGGCCCTCACATCGCCGAGGCGGCGACGCGCGGCCGTGGGGCCGGGGCCTCGGCCTTCTCGGCCGAGCGGATCGCCTTCCAGGCATTGGGCTGGGTGACGGAGGCGCGGAGCGCCGCGACGTTCTGCGCCGCTTCCGCGGGCCCGAGGTCGCGGGTGAGGATCTGCTCGGCCTCGCCGAAGCGGCCCTGCAGCCCGAGCACCAGGGCGAGGTTCTGGCGCACCCGGGCGTCGGCGCGGGGGTCGGCGCTGGCCTGGCGCAGGGTCGCCTCGGCCTCGGGCAGCCGCTTGGCGAGCGCGTAGGACAGGCCGAGATTCGACATCACGGCCGGCTCGCCCGGGACGATCTTCAGCGCCGCCTCGTAGTAGCGCTGGGCCTGCAGATGGTCGCCCATCTGGTCGGCCACCGCGCCCTGCGCCGAGAGCACGCGCCAGTCCGGATTGGCCGGCGAGTGGGCGTTGCGCAGCACTTCCGCCGCCTCGGCGAGGCGGCCGACCTCGGCCAGGCTCTTGCCGTAGGCGGAGAGCACCGCCGGATTCTTCGGGTTGCGCAGGGCGGTCTGCTGCAGCACCGCCGCGGCCTGCGAGCCCTGGTCGGTGGCGCGCAGCGCGTGGGCGTAGGCCATGGCGGTGCCGACGTCGCCCGGGTCGCGCTCGTAGCGGGCGGCGAGCCGCCCGACGTCGCGGCGCGCAGTATCGGCGGGCGCGGCGGCGTCGATCGAGCCGGTGGTCAGCGGCTTGCGCGACAGGCACCCCGAGGCCATCAGCGCCACCGCCGCGACGACGGCGAGGCGCCGCAGGGCGTTCGAGCGGACGGGACGGGTCTCGACGGTCGCGGGCATCGGCCACTCCAGGAACGGGCCTGGGATGTGGCAACCCGCTCCCACGGCCCTCGTGAACGTGGTGATAGGTCGTTAACCCTAATCGGCCGTTAACGCCGGGGCGTGTCCGAGGGTGTCGCCTTCGGGGCCGGCGGCCGGGTCTCGGCGCCGCCACGATCGGTCCCGGTCCCGTGCCGGCTCGCCGTCACGGCCTCGCCGTCGTGGCGGCTGCCGTCCTCGATGCCGATGGTCTCGCGCCGCTCCAGCGGGTTGATGGGCTTCCTGTCCTCGGTCATGTCGATCTCCTCGTCGGGCGGTTGGGGTCCTGGGTGACGCTGGCGGCCCGCCGGGGTTCCCGGCCTGCGGCGAGGCGACCGGGGCCACGCGCTCCGGCGCCTACCCCGGGGCGCCTGCTCGAAGCGCCTGCCCGAGGTGCATTGCCCGAGGATTGACAACCGTCCCGTCTTGGCTCCCCCTCCGGCCCTCAGCCGTCCGCGTTGAAGGAAGGGATGCCCCCGCGTGACCACGCTCCTGCCCGCGACCGAGACCGCCATCCCGATCCGCTGCGTCGACGCCGCCGGCTGGCCGGCTGCCCTGGCGGCGCTTCCGCCGCTCGCCGCCGCCTTCGCGCGGGCGAGCGGGTTCGAGGCCAAGCCCGGCCGCATCGCCCTGCTGCCGGGGCCGGAGGGCGCGATCGAGAGCGTGCTGTTCGGGGTCGAGGGCGGGGACAAGGGCGACGCCTTCGCGGCCGGGCGCCTGCCCGATGCCCTCCCCGAGGGGACCTACCGGCTCGACGGCTATCCCGGCGATCCGGCGCTGGCGGCGCTCGCCTGGCGGCTGTCGGGCTACCGTTTCGGCCGCTACCGCGAGCGGGCGGCGCCGCAGGCGCGGCTCGCCGCACCTGCGGGCGTCGACGCCGCCGAGATCGACCGCATCGCGGACGCGGTGGCGGCGGGCCGCGACCTCGTCAACACCCCGGCGAACGACCTCGGCCCGGCGGAGGTCGAGGCGGCCGCGCGGGCCCTGGCCGAACGGTTCGGCGCCGCCTGCACGGTGGTGGCGGGCGAGGCGCTGGAGGCGGGCTTTCCGCTCATCGCGGCGGTGGGCCGGGCCTCGCCGCGGGCGCCGCGGCTGATCGACATCGCCTGGGGCGACCCGTCGGCGCCGCGCGTCACCCTCGTCGGCAAGGGCGTGGTGTTCGATACCGGCGGCCTCGACATCAAGCCCTCGGCCGCGATGCTGCTGATGAAGAAGGACATGGCCGGCGCCGCGGTGGCGCTCGCCGCCGCCGAGATGGTGATGGGGGCGGGCCTGCCCGTCCGGCTGCGGGTGCTGGTCCCGACGGTCGAGAACGCGGTCGCGGGCGATGCCTTCCGGCCCGGCGACGTGCTCAAGAGCCGGCGCGGCCTCACCGTCGAGATCGGCAACACCGACGCGGAAGGCCGGCTGATCCTGGCCGACGCCCTCGCGCTCGCCGACGAGGAAGCGCCGGAACTGGTCTTCGACTTCGCCACCCTGACGGGCGCCGCCCGGGTGGCGCTCGGCCCCGACCTGCCGGCCCTGTTCACCGAGGACGACGCCCTGGCGGCGGACCTTTGCGCCACCGGCCTTTCCGTCAACGATCCGGTCTGGCGGATGCCGCTCTGGGCGCCCTATGCCGGCCTGCTCGATTCCAAGGTCGCCGACCTCAACAACGTCTCGGGCGGGCCGTTCGCCGGGGCGGTCACGGCGGCCCTGTTCCTGCGCCGCTTCGCGCCCGCGGCGAAGGCGCATGTCCACCTCGACCTCTACGGCTGGAACCCGAGCGCCAAGCCCGGCCGGCCGGAGGGCGGCGAGGTGCAGACCGCGCGCCTCGTCTACGCCCTCCTGAAGCGCCGCTACGCCGCGCCGAGGGCGGCCCGCTCCGCCTCGTAGGCCTCCCGCACCGGGCCCTTGCCGTAGCGGCGCTCCAGGCGCCGCACGGTGAAGTGGCCGCGGGCGATCGACTGGAAATGGTCCATGAAGGCGGTGTTGACGGCCGCGCCGCCGAGCGCGCCGAGCACCGGCACCGCCTGGGCGGCGAGCTTCTGCGAGACCACGCCGCCGAACCGGGCGCCGACCTGGCCGGCGAACCGCATCAGCGCCGGCGCGCTCTCGTCGAGGAGGCCGCGGCCGGCGGCGTAACGGGCGGCCTCCGACATCGCCTTGGCGAGCGCACCGCGCACCGCGAAGTAGCCGCTCTCGGCGGCGTTCCCGGCCGGCGCATCGGCCTGGACCGGGCCGCGGCCGCCGAGGGCGAAGACCTGCATGCAGGCGAGCGCCGCCTCGGGATCGCCGAGGTCCTCGCCCTCCCGCTGGGCGATCTCGGCGATCGAGCGCAGCATCAGGGTGGTGGAGAGCGGCAGCTCGACGGCGAGCGTGGTGAGCCCGAAGGCACCCCCGACGGCGCCCGACAAGGCCGCCAGCGCCTTGTGGCCGCGGTCGCCGGGCGGGAAGCGGCCGATGAGGTCGATCGCCCGGTCGCGCCAGGACGGCGACCAGGACGGCTGGATGTCGGGCCCGAGGGGTGCCAGCGCCGCGGCGTCGGGGTCCGCCGCGGTCGCGGCGGATTTCGCCGGCAGGGTCGCCAGGGCCGCCCGCAGGGCGCCGCGCATCGCCGTCTCGGTGGCATGACCGACCGCGTCCATCACCGGAGCCGGCAGGGCGCGGCCGATGAGGTCGAGCGGGGCGCCGGCCATGGCCGACAGCCGGCCGGCGAGGCTCGGCCGCTCCAACGCCGCGACCGCCCGGCGCAGGGCGGCGCGATCCTCCGCGGTGAGGGGCTCGGGCGCCCCGACCGGGACGGGGGACGGGACGGGCTCGACGGCGACGATCTCGGACACGGGCGCTCCCTCTCGGGCGACAGGCGGTGCGACGGGCGGGCCGTCGCATCGAACGTGCCGATAAAGCTGGGGCGCCTGGGGAGGGTTCCGCAAGGGGCGGCAGAGGCGCCGGCGAGCGGCGCCGCGCGAGGGCCGCCTCAGGCCCGGGCCGGCAGGTCCTGCGCCGGTTCCGCCCCCGGGGCCGGCTCGGTCTCGCCCGGCAGGAGCCGCAGGCCGAGGCAGAGCAGCGTCACCGGGATGCCGACCGCCGCGGTCATCACGAAGAAGACCGGGTAGCCGAGCGACTCGACGGCGAAGCCCGACAGGCCACCGACGAACTTGCCCGGCAGCGCGTAGAGCGAGGAGAGCAGCGCGTACTGCGTCGCCGCGAAGGCCGGCGAGGTCAGGCTCGACATGTAGGCGATGAGCGCCGTGCCCGCGAAGGCGCCGGCGAAGTTGTCGATGCTGATGCTGGCCACCAGCAGCGGCAGGTCGTGGCCGGCGAGCGCCAGCCAGGCGAACATCAGGTTGGAGGCCGAGGCCGCGATGCCGCCGATCAGGAGCGCCGGGTAGAGGCCGAGCCGGCTCACCGCGATGCCGCCCGCGAAGGCCCCGGCGATGCCGATCCAGACGCCGTAGACCTTCGAGACCGTGGCGATCTCCGACAGGGTGAACTGCATGTCGATGTAGAGCGGGTTCGCCATGATGCCCGACACGATGTCGGGCAGGCGGTAGACGGTGATCAGCGCCAGGATCAGCACCAGCCCCGTCCCCTTGCGGGCGACGAGGTCGGCGAAGGGCTCGACCACCGCCTCGCGCAGCGCGTGGCGCCAGCCGCGCCGGGGTCCGGGGTCGCGCGCCTGCACCTTCGGGGCGGCGAGCGTGCCGCCGAGCGCGACCAGCATCAGGAGCGCCATGGCGCCGTAGGCGGGCGCCCAGCCGAAGGCGTCGGCGACGAACAGCGCGCCGGCGCCGGCGCAGATGCGGGCGAGGCTGTAGCCGAGCTGGTAGGAGGCCAGCATCATGCCCTGGCGCTCGGTGGGCGCGGAATCGATGCGCCAGCCGTCGACCACGATGTCCTGGGTCGCCGACGCGAAGGCGATCACGAGGGCGCAGGCCACCGTGTAGCCGAGCGAGGTCGCCGGATCGCCCCGGCTCATCGCGATCAGGCCGGCCGCGACCGCGATCTGCGACAGCAGCATCCAGGCCCGGCGCCGGCCGAGCAGGCGCGACAGCACCGGCAGGTCGAGCCGGTCGATCACCGGGGCCCAGAGGAACTTCAGCGTGTAGGCGAGCGACACGTAGCTGAGCAGGCCGATGCTCGAGCGCTCGATGCCGGCGCTGCGCAGCCAGGCCGACAGGGTGGCGAAGACGAGCAGGATCGGCAGGCCGGCGCCGAAGCCGAGCACCAGCATCATGGCCATGCGCCGGTCGGCCGCCACGTCCCGCAGGGTGGCGCGGGTGCGGGCGACCCAGCCGGCGGCCGGCCGTCCCGTCCCGGATGTCGTCTTCCCGGCTGCCGTCATCGCGCGCGTCGTCCTTCCGGGCACCGCACCTCCCCCGCCGGAGCCGGCGGCGAGACGATGCAAAAACAATGAACACGACAGAATTGCGCCGCGCATTTCCGCCGGGCGGCGCCGCGCCCGGCCGCCGCCGCGCACTCGACGCCAGGATGTGGGCGGGATCATGATGGAGAAAGGATTAACATTGCGTCCACCGAAGCTTACGCTGCGAATGGGAACCGCACCCCGGGTCGCGGGTTCGCTGGGATAGATTGGGGGTGATTCCCCTCTCCGTCCGGGCTCCTCCGGGTGGTGCCAGCCGGCGGTGGGCGAGTGCGGATGATCGGGTTGGACGCTCCCAGGCAGGCCGAGGCGAGCGCCGCGCAGGCGGGCGACGCCGCTCACGGGGCCCGCTTCGCGGACGCCTTCCGGGCGAGCGAGACGCCGATGGTCATGACCGACCCGGGCCGGGCCGACAACCCGATCGTGTTCGCCAACCCCGCCTTCTGCCGCGTCACCGGCTACGAGGAGCACGAGGTGATGGGCCGCAACTGCCGCTTCCTCCAGGGGCCCGACACCGACCCGGCCGCCGTCGCCCGGGTGCGGCAGGCGGTGGCCCAGGGCGAGCCGGTGCAGGTCGACATCCTGAACTACCGCAAGGACGGGCGCCCGTTCTGGAACGCCATGACGCTGACGCCGGTCCGGGACGAGCGCGGTACGCTGTCCACCTACTTCGCGCTCCTCTCCGACGTCACCGGCACCCGGCAGGCCGAGCTGGCGCTGATGCGGGAGAAGGAGGTCCTCGCCCGGGACATTGAGGCCCGCAACCGGGCGCTCCAGGCCGCGCTCGACCAGCAGACCGCGCTGCTGCACGAGGTCGACCACCGGGTGAAGAACAACCTTCAGGTCATCTCCTCCCTGGTGCTGCTCAAGGCGCGGCGCGCCCAGGACGCGGCCTGCCGCGAGGTGCTGCGCAGCATGGCCGACCGCATCGGTGCGCTCGCCACCGTCCACCGCCTGCTCTACACCCTCGACGACGTCTCGCGCTTCGAGCTGCGCGACTTCGCGGCCGATTTCGCCATCGAGCTCGAGGCCGGGATCGACCCCGAGCGGATCGCGCTGACGGTCGACGTCGAGGCGGTGGCGGTGCCGGCCTCGATGGCCGCGCCGTTGGCGCTGCTGATGCACGAGCTCGCGACCAACGCCGTCCGGCATGCCTTCCCGGACGGCCGCCGCGGCCGGGTCGCCCTCACGGCGCGGCGCGAGGGCGAGCACCTGGTGCTCGAAGTCTGGGACGACGGAATCGGCCTCTCCGACGCGCCCGCCAACCCGGAGGCGTTCGGGCGCGATCTCGTCGGCATGCTGGTGCGCCAGCTGCGCGGGAGCCTCGTCGTCGAGGACCTGGGCCCGGGCACCCGGGCCCACGTCGTGCTGCCCTTGGGACCCGACTCGGGACCCGGGCGGTGAGCGGACCGGCGTTGCGGGTTCTCATCGTCGAGGACGAGGCGTTCATCGCCCTCGAGCTCGAATGCCTGATCGAGGAGGCGGGCCACGTCGCGGTCGGCGTGGCGACCCGGTCGCAGGAGGCGGTCGCGCTCGCCCGCGATCTCTCGCCCGACGTCGCCCTCGTCGACGTCCACCTCGCCGACGGGCCGACCGGGATCGGGGTGGCGCAGGATCTGAGCGCCCGGCCCGGCACGACGGTGCTGTTCACCACCGCCAACGCCAAGCGGGTGCCGCCGGACTTCGCCGGCGCCGCCGGGATCATCGCCAAGCCCTATTCCGAGCGGGTGATCCGGGCAGCCCTGGCCTACGTGGCGTGGCGCCGCCACGGCGGCGCGTCGACGGAGCCGCCGGACGGGGTGGTGCTGTCGCCCGCGATCCGCGGGGACGCGGCACCCGATCCCGACCTGCCGGACTGATCGGCGCCGCCCGCACGGGCCGGCGCGGCGCGGAACGGCGCTTCCGTCAGGGCCAGACGGGCGCGCCGTCGAGCCCCGCGGTCTCGGGCAGGCCGCAGATCAGGTTGGCGTTCTGCACCGCCTGGCCCGCCGCACCCTTGCCGAGGTTGTCGACCACGCCCATCGCGATCACCAGATCGCGCGCGGGATCGGCCGCGTAGCTGACGAAGGCGAGGTTCGAGCCGGTCGCCCACTTGGTCTGCGGCGGCCTATCGGTCACGCGGACGAAGGCCCGCCCGGCATAGAAGCTCCGGGCCGCCTCCAGGCACTCCTGCGTAGTCGCCCGGCCGCGGGCGTACAGGGTAACGAGGATGCCGCGGGTCATCGGGACGAGGTGCGGCGTGAACACCAGCCCGGCGGCGCTGCCCCCGCCCAGCCGCTCGATCGTCTCGGCGATCTCGGGCATGTGGGTGTGCTGGAGGAGGCCGTAGGGCACCAGGTTCTCGTTGCTCTCGGCGTAGCCGAACCGGCTGTCGCCGCCGCCCCGGCCGGCCCCGGAGATGCCGGTCTTGGCGTCGACGATGATGTGGCCGGGCGCGATCAGTTTCGCGGCCAGCAGCGGCGCCAGGGCGATCAGCGTCGCCGCGGGAAAGCAGCCGGGATTGGCGATGCGGGTCCGGCCGGCGATCCGG
This sequence comes from Methylobacterium ajmalii, assembly GCF_016613415.1. GTDB lineage: Bacteria > Pseudomonadota > Alphaproteobacteria > Rhizobiales > Beijerinckiaceae > Methylobacterium > Methylobacterium ajmalii. Next base: position 41,141 of record NZ_JACWCT010000181.1, read on the forward strand.
TCCGGCCAGACGTCGGCCAGGCCGTAGGCCCAGCCCTCGGCGTAGCGGTGGTCGCCGCCGATATCGACGATCTTCACGTTCCGGGGCACGCGCGCCAGCGCCTCGGCCGAGGTGCCGGTCGGCAGCGAGGCAAACAGCACGTCGAGCGGCGGCAGGGCCGCGGGGTCCCACTTCTCGATGACGAGATCGGCGAACCGGGCCGGCGCGCCGGGGAAGCGCTCGGCGAGGCGGCTGCCGGCGCTGCCCTCGCCGGCGGCGTAGACGAGCTCGAAGGACGGGTGGCCGGCGATCAGGCGCATCGCCTCGCCGCCGCCGAAACCGCTGATGCCGACGATGCCGACGCGAATGCTCATGGGAATGTCCTTCCGGGTTGCGGGCAAAAGAAAACCCCCGGAGCCGGGGGCTGCGGGGGTCGTCCGGGCATGCGGGCCGGGCGGCTGCGACGCGTGGTGGGGTCGGTCGAGGCCCGAGGGGTCAGGCCGCCGCCACGCGGAGGAACGCCGATCGACGCGCAGCGCACGGAGCCGCCGCGTGAGAGGGGCGACGTCGGCGTCGATCGCGAAGGGTCCGGTCCGGGCTCATGTCCCGCGACACTGTCGCCCACCCCGTCCACCGTCAAGCGGAATGTCCGCCGGCCGCCGACGGGATTTCTCGCGATCGGACAATGGGCGTCCGGCCCCTCCGCCGCGAGGGACGCGCCGGGCACGGCCCTCGACGAGGACCGGCGCCTCCCGCAATTACATATGTTTAATTTTGTTTCCCTTAGGTAAATAGATCAACCTCGGGTAGTAAAAAGCGCATATTCGACTTTGACATCGTCATAAAAACTTCAAATGCTGGCCTTTACCATCTCTCGACGACCCGCAACTTGGCGGCGCGAGGACGTCGGCGCACCCCGCCCCGACGAAGGCCGGGCCGTGTCCCGGCCGATGCGCCAGGGGTCGCAGAGCCGGCGGGCGACGGCGCGTACGCGCACCGCCGCCCGCCCCGAACGCCGCCTGGCGGGCGGCGCCCTGAACGACATTGTCGACGGAGTGTAGCCGATGCCTACCTCAGTAAACTTTCGTTCCGCTCAAGCGACGCCAGCCTCCGGGCACGAGAAAAACTCCAGGTGCGAGACCTACAGTAATGTCGTCGTCGTCGGCGCCGGCATCGTCGGATTGACCAACGCGCTGCAATTCGCCAAGCGCGGCCTGACGGTGACGCTCGTCGACAACGTCGAGAGCCGGAAGGACAGCTACAAGGTCGGCGAATCCTTCCTGGTGTTCACGAGCGCCTTCCTGCGGACCGTCGGCGAGCTGGACCACTTCATCTCCGAGGAATCGTTCATCAAGCTCGGCGTCTGGTTCACCGCCGGCGCGGAGCACAAGACGGAATTCTCCGGAACGACCGAGTGGGCGGTCAACGCCGACCCGCATCCGCCGCACTATCTCTTCGACCACGCCCCCGACAAGAAGTGGTTCCGCTGCATGTTCCTCGACATGCAGATCGCGCGGCCGGACGCCGAGGCCGCGATGCGCGACGCCGTCCGCCGACACCCCGGCATCCGGTTCCTCGACGACGTCCGCGTCGAGGCGATCGATCTCTCCGAGACCGACGCCCCGCATCGCCTGACGCTCGCCGGCGACAAGTACCCGTCGCCCCTGGAAGCCGGCTGGGTGATGGATTGCTCGGGGCGCAACCGCCTGCTGGCCCGCAAGCTCGACCACCGGGCGGAACGGCAGGAGATGGACGACGGGTTCCAGACCTCCGCGGCCTGGGGCCAGTTCTCCCACGTCGACGACGCCAAGTTCGACGAGCGCTGGACCGCGCTGCTCGCCTCGGGCCAGCGGACGCCGCGCGACCTCTACACCGTCCACCTGTGGGGCGTCGGCTACTGGATCTGGGTCATCCGTCTCTCGCAGAACCGGATCAGCGTCGGCGTGACCTTCGACCTGCGCCGCACGCCCGTCGAGGGAACGCTGCGCGAGCAGTTCTGGGCCCTGATCCGCCGCCATCCGGTGCTCGACGGGATCATCGGCGAGGAGACGCTGCTCGAGTTCCAGGCCTATCGCCAGGTCCAGCACTGGACCGACCGGTTCGTCAGCGCCAAACGCTACGCCATGGCCGGGGATGCCGGCAGCATCATCGACGCCTATTACAGCCAGGGCATCGCGCTGGCGCTGGTCTCGAGCTGGCACATCGCCAACGTGATGGAGCGGCAGGTCAAGACCGGCGAGATCGACGACGCCTACATCGACCGCATCAACGAGGCGACGCGGCAGGACTGGGCGATGATGCGCAACATGGTGCGCGAGAAGTACACGCCCGCGATCGAGGATTCGCGCTTCTTCCTTCTGTCCCACATCCTCGACATGGCGATCTTCTGGTGCATGGGCAGCACGCGGGCCAAGCTGACGCATTGGCTGGTGCGCACCGAAGGCCATTCGGACCGGGAGACCCCGGCGCTCGAACGGCTCCGGCGCGACGTGGAACGCCGCCTGTTCTACTCGCGCTCGCCCTACTGGCTCGGCCTGTCGCCCGAACGGGTGCAGCGTCTCCAGCGCTTCCTGCAGGGCAGGATCGCCGAACGGGCGCGCTGGCGCCAGCGCCACGGCATCGTCCCTCCCCCGCTCAAGAGCGTCCTGTCGGTCACGGCGCCGCTGCCGTGGATCTGGCGGCTGCCCTTCGCCCGGCACGGACAGGTGCTCGACATCAGCGCCCGCGACCTCGTCGAGCCGGCCGCGCAGCGTCCCGCCGGGACGGCGACGTGGTTCGACCGGCTGCCGGTCGCGATCAACACCAAGCTCGACTGGGTCATCAGGCTGCGCCCGCTCGGCCTTCTGGCCTGCTTCGCCTTCGGCTACGTCTACGACGCCGCCGATACCGGCCGGCGCAAGCTCCTGATGCGGCTGTCGCCGAAGACCGTCGGGAAATCCTCGCCCCTCTCCACCGACCTGACGAACAACGCGGGGGGCTCCCATGCGTAAGGCCCTCTACCTGAGCCTCGGCGCGCCCCACCTCGAATATCCCGCGGTGGAGGAGGCCCTTCGCGCCGAGGGCGTGGCGGCGCGGATGGTCCATCTCGACGCGTTCGACACGCTCGATCTCGGCGAGATCGATCTCGTGAACCTGCGCATGTGCCGGTGGTACCACAAGGAGCCGCGCTTCCAGGAGCGCGTGGAGCACGTCCACGAGCGGCTCTTGGCTGCACCGAACGGTCCGGTTCCGCTGGCCAACCCCCTGCCGCTGGTCCTCGATGCCCTCGACAAGGGACGCTACCTGCGAAAGCTCGCGCAGGACGGGATCGACCTCGTTCCCACCCGCTGGATCGCCAGGGGCTCCGCCTTCGACGTGGTCCGGACGATGGAGGAGGCCGGCTGGGACGACGTCGTCGTCAAGCCGACCGTGTCGTCGGGCTCCTGGAACACCATCCGGGTGTCCCGGCGCGGTCCGGCGCTGGACGAGCACCACTTCGTCCTCGCCGAGGGCGGGTTCCCGAGACAGGCCGAGATGGCCGCGCTGGCCCGGACGCACGAGCTGATCGTGCAGCCGTTCCTGTCCTCCGTCCTCGATTTCGGCGAGCTGTCCTTCGTGTTCCTCGGCGGAAGCCTGAGCCACGTCGTGCGCAAGACCGTCGGCGACCAGGGAGGCTGGTGGGCGCACGAGCGGCTGGGCGGCCGGAACCATCGCTGGACCCCGAGCCCCGCGGAGGAACGCTGGGCGACGGGGGTGAACGACGCGCTCGAACGGCGCTACGGCCCGCTCTGGTTTTCCCGCATCGACGGGCTCCAGGACGCCGACGGCCGCCTCCGCCTGCTCGAATGCGAGCTGGCGATCCCGCGCCTCCTCCTGCCGGAGGGCAACGCCTTCGGCCGCTACGCGAAGGTCATCGCCGAGGGGATCGCGCATCACCGGGCCGGGCGACGCGAGACGCGCGCCGCCTGACGGCTCGAGGAACGGCGGGGTGCGCCGCGAGGACCGCCCGCGCCCCGCCCCTACCCCTCCGCCCGCGCCGCCTTGAGCCGGTAGAGCGCGTCGAGCGCCTCGCGCGGGCTCAGCGCGTCGGGGTCGATCCCGTCGAGGAGGCGCCCGACCGGGTCGGGCGTCTCGACCGGCGGCGGGGCCGGGGGCGGGGCGGCCGGCATCGCGGCGAAGAGCGGCAGCTCGGCCGGGGCCTTCCGCCGTCCGGAGCCGCCCTCCCCCTTCTCCAGCTCGGCGAGCAGCGCCTTGGCGCGGGCGATCACCGGAGCCGGCAGGCCGGCGAGGCGCGCGACCTGGAGACCGTAGGAGCGGTCGGCCGCGCCCGGCACCACCTCGTGCAGGAACACCACGTCGCCCTTCCACTCGGTCACCTTGAGGGTGGCGTTGGAGAGCCGCTCCAGACGCTGGGCCAGCCCCGTCAGCTCGTGGAAATGGGTGGCGAACAGCGCCCGGCAGCCGTTCGTGCCGTGCAGGTGCTCCAGGCAGGCCCAGGCGATCGAGAGGCCGTCGAAGGTCGCGGTGCCGCGCCCGATCTCGTCGAGCACGACGAGGGAGCGGCGCGTCGCCTGGTTGAGGATCGCCGCGGTCTCGACCATCTCGACCATGAAGGTCGAGTGGCCGCGCGCCAGGTCGTCGGCGGCGCCGACGCGGGAAAAGAGCCGGTCGACGAGGCCGAGATGGGCCGAGATCGCCGGCACGAAGGCGCCCATCTGGGCCAGCACCGCGATGAGCGCGTTCTGGCGCAGGAAGGTCGACTTGCCGCCCATGTTCGGGCCGGTGACGAGGAGGATCTGACCGGCCTCGCGCCCCGACAGGTCGCAGGCATTGGCGATGAAGGCCTCGCCGGCCTTGGTCAGCGCCGCCTCGACCACGGGGTGGCGCCCGCCCTCGATCCGGAAGGCGAGGCCGTCGTCGACCACCGGCCGGGTCCAGTTCAGCTCGACGGCGAGCTCCGCGTGCGAGGCCGCGACGTCCAGCGCCGCGAGCGCGCTTGCCGCCGCCACGATCGCGTCGGCCTGTGCCATCACGGACGCCGACAGGCTCTCGAAGACCTCGAGCTCGAGGGCGAGCCCGCGCCCGGCGGCATTGGCGATCTTCGTTTCCAGTTCGCCCAGTTCCACGCTGGTGAAGCGCATCGCGTCCACCATCGTCTGGCGATGGACGAACGTGGCGCGCCAGGGGTCCTTCAGCAGGGTCTCGCCGAAGGCCTGCGGCACCTCGATGAAGTAGCCGAGCAGGTTGTTGTGCTTGATCCGGAGCGTCCGGCAGCCGGTCTCGGTCGCGTAGCGGGACTGGAGACCGGCGACGACCTGGCGCGAATCGCGCTGGAGGGTGCGGGATTCGTCGAGTTCGGCCCGGTAGCCCTCGCGCACGAAGCCGCCGTCGCGGCGCTGCAGCGGCAGGTCGTCGGCGAGCGCGGCGGACAGGTCGTCGGCCAGCCCCTCGTCGAGCCCGGCGAGGATGCGGGCGGCCTTGCCGATCTCGCCCGGCAGCGCGCCGGCCCCGGCGAGCGCCGTCGCGATGCCGCGGGCGGCCATCAGCCCGTCGCGCAGAGCCGCGAGGTCGCGGGGCCCGGCCCGGCCGAGGCCGATGCGGGTGAGCGCCCGGGCCATGTCGGGCGCGCGCGCCAGCTCGGCCCGCAATTCGGCCCGCAACGGCCCCTCGGAGACCAGGAACGCGACCGCGTCGTGCCGGCGCCGGATCAGCGCGAGGTCGGTCGAGGGGCCGGCCAGCCGCTCGGCGAGAAGCCGCGCCCCGGCGCCCCCGACCGTGCGGTCGATGGCGGCCAGCAGGCTGCCTGCGCGCTCGCCCGACAGGGTGCGTGTGAGTTCGAGGTTCTGGCGCGTCGCCGCGTCGATCATCAGGCTGGCGCCCGCCGCCTGGCGGGTCGGCGGGCTCAACGTCACCTTCGCGCCGAGCTGGGTGCGGGCGATGTAGTGCAGCACGGCGCCCGCCGCCGCGATCTCGACCCGGCTGAAGGCGCCGAACCCGTCGAGGGTCTGGACGCCGAACTGCTCCTTGATCGCCCGCTCGGCCGAGGCCGGATCGACGTCGCCGCGCCCGACCGGCGTGACGGCGGCCCGGGTCTCGCGCCACAGCCGGGCGATCTCGGGATCCTGGTGGATCGCCTCGCCCATCACGATCTCGCGCGGGTCGAGCCGGGCGATCTCCGCGGCGAGGCCGGGCCCCTCGACCTCGCCGAGCGAGAAGCGCCCGGTCGAGATGTCGACGGCGGCGAGCCCGTAGGTCCAGGCAGCATCCGAGGCGCGCCGGCGGGCGAGCGCCAGGAGCACGTTGGCCCGGCCGGGATCGAGCAGGCGGTCTTCCGTGATGGTGCCGGGAGTGACGAGGCGCACGACCTCGCGCCGCACCACCGATTTCGAGCCGCGCTTCTTGGCCTCGGCCGTGTCCTCGGTCTGCTCGCAGACCGCGACCCGGTGGCCGAGCCCGATCAGCCGCTGGAGGTAGTCGTCGGAGCGCTCGACCGGCACGCCGCACATCGGGATGTCGGCGCCGCCGTGCTTGCCGCGGCGGGTGAGCACGATGCCGAGCGCCCGCGAGGCGATCTCGGCATCCTCGAAGAACAGCTCGTAGAAGTCCCCCATGCGGTAGAACAGCAGGGAATCGGGGTTCGCCGCCTTGATCTCGAGGTACTGCGCCATCATCGGCGAGACCTTGGTCTCGTCGTCGGGCGCGGCAGGGCGCCGGCCGCGGGCGGGGGCCGGGGGCGCCTCGTCGGCGGGCTCGTAGGCCTCGCTGCGTATGAGGCGGCCGGTATCGCTGTCCATCGTCATGAGATCGGGGGGCTGTCGGGTCCGCGGCATCGTGGTCGGGCAGACTAACAGAGGCCGACGGCCACGCTCCAGACCGGCACAGCGGGGATGATGGGGATGGTCGTCCCCGGTTTAAAATCGCGGACCGACACGGTTTAGCGCTCCGGCGCCGCTTGAGCCGGCCGGATCATGGCCCTAAGGGACGGTTCCCCCAGAGTATGACCCTGGTCGCACGAGAAGAGCCTGGCATGAGCGAGTCCCGCCCCGTCACCCGCGGCAAGCGCCCGACCTTCACCGACCAGGAGGCGCTGCAGTTCCACCAGCAGGGTCGCCCGGGCAAGCTCGAGGTCGTGGCGACGAAGCCGATGGCGACGCAGCGCGACCTGTCGCTCGCCTACTCGCCGGGCGTCGCCGTGCCGGTTCTCGCCATCGCGGACGATCCGGCGCTCGCCTACGACTACACCGCCAAGGGCAACCTCGTGGCGGTGATCTCGAACGGAACCGCGATCCTCGGCCTCGGCAATCGCGGCGCGCTCGCCTCCAAGCCCGTGATGGAGGGCAAGGCGGTCCTGTTCAAGCGCTTCGCCGACATCGATTCCTTCGACCTCGAGGTCGAAACGGAGGATGCCGAGGCGTTCATCAACTGCGTGCGCTACCTTGGGCCCACCTTCGGCGGCATCAACCTGGAGGACATCAAGGCCCCCGAGTGCTTCATCATCGAGGAGCGCCTGCGGGAACTGATGGACATCCCGGTCTTCCATGACGACCAGCACGGCACCGCGATCATCTCGGCGGCGGGCATCATCAACGCCCTGCACCTCACCGGCCGCGACATTTCCGAGGCCCGCCTCGTCGTCAACGGCGCGGGCGCGGCCGGCATCGCCTGCATCGAGCTCGTCAAGGCGCTCGGCTTCCGCTCCGAGAACGTGATCCTGTGCGACACCAAGGGCGTGGTGTTCCAGGGCCGCACCGAGGGCATGAACCAGTGGAAGTCGGCCCACGCCGTCGCCACCGACAAGCGCACGCTCTCGGAGGCGCTCGAGGGCGCCGACATCGTGTTCGGCCTCTCGGTCAAGGGCGCCTTCACCCCTGAGATGATCGCCTCGATGGCGCCGCAGCCGATCATCTTCGCAATGGCGAACCCGAACCCGGAGATCACCCCCGAGGAGGTGGCGCAGGTCCGCGACGACGCCATCGTGGCGACGGGGCGCTCGGACTACCCCAACCAGGTCAACAACGTTCTGGGCTTCCCCTACATCTTCCGCGGCGCGCTGGACGTGCACGCGACCACGATCAACATGGAGATGAAGATCGCGGCGGCGCAGGCGCTCGCGGCGCTCGCCCGCGAGGACGTGCCGGACGAGGTGGCGGCGGCCTACCAGGGCACGCGGCCGCGCTTCGGGCGCGAATACATCATCCCGGTGCCGTTCGACCCGCGCCTCATCTTCACCATCCCGCCGGCGGTGGCGAAGGCCGCGATGGAGACCGGCGTCGCCCGCAAGCCGATCGACAACATGGACCGCTACCGGGCCCAGCTCTCGGCCCGGCGCGACCCCGTCGCCGGCACGCTGAACCGGGTGTTCGAGCGGGTGCGCAAGTACCCCAAGCGCGTCGTCTTCGCCGAGGGCGAGGAGGAGGTGGTGATCCGCGCCGCGATCTCCTTCGTCAACCAGGGCCTCGGCACCGCGATCCTGGTCGGCCGCGAGGACCGGGTGATGGCCAATGCCGAGGCCGCCGGCATCGATCTCGCCGGTCGCGACAACATCGAGATCCACAACGCCGCGAAGTCGGACCGCAACAGCGTCTATGCACAGTTCCTGTATGCCCGGATGCAGCGCAAGGGCTACCTGTTCCGCGACTGCCAGCGCCTGATCAACCAGGACCGCAACCACTTCGCCGCCTCGATGGTGGCGCTCGGCGACGCCGACGCGATGGTGACCGGCACCACCCGCAACTACTCGATCGCGCTCGAGGACGTGCGCCGGGTCATCGACCACAAGCCCGGCCACCGGGTGATCGGCGTCTCGCTCTGCCTCGCCCGCGGCCGGGTGGTGCTGGTGGCCGACACCGCGATCCACGAGATGCCGAGCGCCGAGGAACTCGCCGGCATCGCCATCGAGGCGGCGGGCGTGGCACGCCGCCTCGGCTACGAGCCGCGGGTGGCGATGCTGTCGTTCTCGACCTTCGGCTTCCCCAAGGCCGAGCGCGCCGAGAAGGTGCAGGAGGCGGTGCGCATCCTCGACGGGATGCGGGTCGACTTCGAGTACGACGGCGAGATGGCGGCCGACGTCGCACTGAACAAGGACCTGCTCGCCCAGTACCCGTTCAGCCGCCTCAAGCAGCCGGCCAACGTGCTGGTGATGCCCGCCTTCCACTCGGCGGCCATCTCCACCAAGATGCTGCAGGAGCTCGGCGGCGCCCAGGTGCTCGGGCCGCTGATCGTCGGCCTCGACAAGGCGGTGCAGATCGTCCCGCTCGGCGCGACCGATTCCGACATCGTCAACATGGCGGCGCTGGCGGCCTACAACATCGGCGGCTGAGTGGAGCCGGGGAGCCGTTCGGCCCCCCGCTCATCCCAACCGAAACCTCATCCTGAGGTGCCGGCCGATCACAGATCGCCGGCACCTCAGGATGAGTTCGTGGGTGCGACGGATCGAGACGTCATTCCTCCGGCTTCCGACCGGTCGCGCCGTCCCGCGCCAGCTCCTCCGGCACCAGAGTCGCGGCGTCCTGGCGCGCGGCGAGCGCCGCCAGGCCCACCGGCCGGTAGTCCCAGGCATCGACCCCGACGTCGCAGGAGCGGGTGGTGTCGGGCAGCGTGCCGTGGGTGTGGCCGTAGAGGTGGCGGGTGCCGCGCCACAGGCCCGGCCAGGCGCGGTGGGCGTAATGCGCCAGGAAGAGGCGCCACTCGCGCCCCTCCTCCCGCAGGATGACGCGGACGCTCTCCACCGGCGGATCGGCCCAGGGCAGGTCGAGGACGCGGTTGCTGTCGTGGTTGCCGCGCACCAGGCGCTTGATGCCGTTCAGCCGGGCGAAGATCGTCGCGCAATGCGACCGCTCGGCATGGGCCGCGAAGTCGCCGACGTGCCAGACCTCGTCGTCGGGGCCCACCGCCGCGTTCCAGTTCGCCACCAGCGTCTCGTCGTGCTCCGCGATGGAGGCGAACAGGCGGCCGCGCTGGCGCAGGATGTGGGTGTCGCCGAAATGCGTGTCGGCGGTGAAGAAGACGGCCATGCGCATCCGGACGGCGGGAGGAATGCGCGATCAGATGGGGCGGCCGGCGCCGCCGGCACGGGACCGATCGCCGCGCCGGCGCGCGGTGTCGATCCCGGGCGGCACGGGCCGGCCCGGGACGGGTATCCGTCAGTAGCTGTAGTTCCGGCGCGGCGCGTAGCCGTCGCGGGGTCCGACGCGGGCGCCATAATCGACGTCGCGCTGCTGGTCGCGCCGCTTGGCCAGCGCCCGGCCCGCGAGGCAGCCGGCCACGGCCCCGACCACGCCGCGCTCGGCCAAGTAATGGCCGGCCACGCCGCCAATGATCGCACCCTTGATGCAGCCCTTGGCCTCGGCCGCCCCGGCGCCCATCAGCGTCACGGCCACCACCACGGCCGCCTTCGCCACGTTCCGCATATTCCCTCCTCCGCTCTGCAGCGCGAATTCAACGGCCAGGCTCGGCCGACGTTCCGTCGCGTCGGGCGAACTGCGCGTAATGGGCGGGTTGACGTATCCCGCCGTCAACGATTCTTTACCTGCGACCGCTAAGGGAAGCACACTGACGCGCCGAGGGGTCATGTCAGGAACAGGCAGCCAGGAAGCAGGCTCCGACATGTTGCCCGCGAGCGACGACACCGACCTGCGGTCATCGATCCGACGCGACCAGCTCGAATCGGTCCGGCGCAGCGTCCAGCCCGCCATGCTGGTGAACGCGCTGCTCGGCGCCGCCAGCGCCCTGGTGGCCTGGCATGCCGGGAACGGGCAGGCCGGCCTCGCCTGGTTCGCGGTCTCGTCGGCCGTGAACCTGATCCGCGTCGGCCTGTGCCGGGCGCCCTGCCAGGGCCTCGCGGCCGGCGAGGCGCCCGAGCAGGCCGAGGATGCGGCGCGCTCGGTCGACCGGCACCTGCGCCTCGCCACCCTGGCGGCCCTGCTGTCGGGCGTGGTCTGGTCCCTGGTGCCGCTCCTGTGCGCCGGCTACACCGCGCCCGAGACGCTGTTCTACCTCATCGTGACCTGCGGCATCACCTCGGGCGCGGTCGCGCACGGCACGGCCTTCGCGGCCATCCCCACGGGCTTCATCACGCCGCCGCTGCTGACCGCGGCGGGCTGCCTCGCCTGGGCCGGCGGCTTCGACCGTACCTGCCTCGCCTTCACGGTGCTGCTCTACCTCGCGGCGCTCCTGCGCAATGCGGCCGAGACCGAGCGCACCTTCCGCCGCACCAGCCGGCTCAAGAACGAGGCCACGGCGCTCGCGCGCTCGCGCCAGGAGGCCCATGCGGCCGCCTCGATCCTCGCCGAGGAGATGCGGCGGCGCGCCACCCACGACGTGCTCACCGGCCTCAACAACCGCGCCGGCTTCGCCCTGGCGGCGGAGGAGCGGATCCAGCGCCCCGGCCCGGCGCCGTGCCTGATGCTCCTCGACCTCGACGGCTTCAAGTCGGTCAACGACGTCTACGGCCATACCACCGGCGACCGGGTGCTGGTCGAGGTGGCCCGGCGCCTGCGCCGCAGCCTGCCGCCGGAGGCCCTGGCGGCCCGCTTCGGCGGCGACGAGTTCGCGGTCCTCTACGACCCGTCCGCCGCCCTGCCGCCCGCCGACCTCGCGGCGGCCCTGATCAAGGCGGCGGTCGAGCCCTTCGACGGGCTGGATGCCGGGCGGCTCGGCATCAGCGCCGGGCTGTGCCACGCCCACGGGCCCGACCTGACCCAGATGCTGACCTGCGCCGACGAGGCGCTGCACGCCGCCAAGGCCGCCGGGCGCAACCGCTTCCGGATCTTCGACGAGAGCCTGCGCGGCCGCATCGAGCTGCGCCGCGACTGCGAGCGAGACCTGTCGCACGCGCTCGCCGAGACCGGCGTCGCGGTCTGGTTCCAGCCGATCTTCGGCGAGGGCGGCCGCACCGTGGCGGGCCTCGAGGCCCTGGTGCGCTGGTACCACCCGGTCCACGGCTGGGTCCCGCCGGGCGAGATCGTCGCGGCCGCCGCCCGGGCGGGGCTGACCGAATCGCTCCTGCGCGTCATCCTGGAGCAGGTCTGCGGCGCGCTCCAGGCCCTGCGCGCCGGCGGGGTCCAGGGCGTGCGGGTGGCGATGAACGTGTCGCCGCGGGAGATGGTGCAGGTCCCGGTCGACGAGATCGTGCTCGAGCGCCTGCGGGCGCTCGGCCTGCCGCCGGCGATGCTCGAGATCGAGATCACCGAGGAGACCGCCCTCGACATCGAGGCGGTGCAGGGCAAGCTCCTCGCCCTGTCGCGGGCCGGCATCGGCGTCGCGCTCGACGATTTCGGCATCGGCTACTCGTCGCTGGCCTCGCTGCGCCACCTGCGGGCCGGCCGGGTGAAGATCGACCGCAGCCTCGTCACCGGCCTGGCGGACTCCGACGACAAGCGCGGGCTGGTCCAGGCGGTGCTCGGCCTCGGCCGTGCCCTCGGCCTCGAGGTGGTGGCCGAGGGCATCGAGACCGCCGAGGACCTCGCGATGCTGCGGAGCCTCGGCTGCCCCTTCGTGCAGGGCTACCACCTGGGCCGCCCCGCCCCCCTGGACGAGGCGCTCCGCCATGTCCTGGCCTGCCGGCCGGACGCGGCCTGACGCCCCTCGCCGCGGGGGATCCCGGAGGCAGGCACATGGATCCGGACGATCCGGCGTCTTCCGCGCTTCCCCGCCGCGGCCGATCGGCTTAGGTCTCTCCCCATGCTGCGCCCCGCCGAACGGGAGCCGGCCGGGAGGAGACACCCATGCAGCCGATCCTCGATGCCTTCGACGCCCGCGCCATCCTGCCGGAGGACGGCTGTGCCGGGGCGCTCGCCGGCCGCGTCTGGCGGCCGGAGCTGAACGGCCCGAGCGTCGTCGCCGTGCGCGACGGCGCGTCGGGCGCGCCCGAGCTCGTCGACGTCACCCGCGCCTTCCCGACGGTCCGCGACCTGTGCGAGGCGGCCGATCCGGCGGGCGCCCTGCGGGCCGCCACGGGCGAGACGCTCGGCCCCCTCGACGCGGTGCTGGCCAACACCCCGCCGGACACCCGCGACCCGTCACGGCCGTGGCTCCTCGCCCCCATCGACCTCCAGGCGGTCAAGGCCGCCGGCGTGACCTTCGCGGTCTCGATGCTGGAGCGGGTGATCGAGGAGCGGGCGCGGGGCAACCCGGACGCCGCGGCGGCGATCCGCCTCGAGGTCGGGCGCCTCGTCGGCGACGACCTGCGGCGCCTGAAGCCCGGCTCGCCCGAGGCGATGGCGCTCAAGGCCGTGCTGGTGGCGCAGGGCGCCTGGAGCCAGTACCTCGAGGTCGGCATCGGCCCGGACGCCGAGATCTTCACCAAGGCCCAGCCGCTCTCGGCGGTCGGCTGCGGCCAGGAGGCCGGCCTGCATCCGGGCTCGCAGTGGAACAACCCCGAGCCCGAGATCGCCCTGGTGGTCGCCTCCGACCAGCGCATCGTCGGGGCGAGCCTCGGCAACGACGTCAACCTGCGCGACTTCGAGGGCCGCTCGGCCCTGCTGCTCGGCAAGGCCAAGGACAACGCCGCCTCCTGCGCGCTGGGGCCGTTCGTGCGCCTGTTCGACGATCGCTTCTCCCTCGACGACGTCCGCCGCACGGTGGTGAGCCTCGAGGTGATGGGCGCGGACGGCTTCCGGCTGTCGGGCACCTCGCCCCTCTCGGAGATCAGCCGCGACCCGGCCGACCTCGTCGAGGCGATGATGGGCGGGACCCACCAGTACCCGGACGGCGCGGTGCTCTTCCTCGGCACGATGTTCGCCCCCGTGGAGGATCGCGGCGCGCCGGGCCAGGGCTTCACCCACCAGGTCGGCGACCGGGTGGTGATCCGCAGCCCCGGGCTCGGGGCGCTGGTCAACCGGATGCGCCATTGCCAGGATTGCGAGCCCTGGACCTTCGGGGCGGCGGCGCTGATGCGCAACCTCGCGGGCCGCGGGCTGCTCGGCGCCTGACGACGCTCTCGGCGTAGGGTAACCGGCCTAGGGCGCCGGACCGTGACAATACCGTCACGGAAACCGTAGAGGCCTTTCCCGGACGAGCGTGGCCGGTTGCCAGGAATATAGCAATTGCTATACCCGGCACCGGAACGGCAGGGGAAGCGGCGATGCGGCGTGCGGGCGGAGCGGGACTCGGTGTGGCGCTCGGCCTGTGGGCCGGGCTGGCGCAGGCCGCCGACCTGCGCCCTCCCGCGCCCGCGCCCGCGGAGGGGCCGACCTACACCGACTGGTCGGGCCCCTATCTCGGCGTCGAGGGCAGCGCCGGCGCCTCGTTCGGCAATTACCGCTTCGGGCCGAGCACGGTCGGCGGCCGGGCGATCCCGGCCTTCCAGAGCGGCGACTCGACGCGGCGCTCGGATGCGGGCCGCACCGCCACCACGGCGGTCGGCGGCCTGTTCGGCGGCTACAACTGGCAGACGGGTCCCTACCTCTACGGGATCGAGGCCGACCTCTACGGCGCCAACCTCAAGCGCCCGGTCCCCTCGACGGCTTTGGGCTTCGGCTACGAGGACGTCGATCCGGCCTTCAGCGTGATCCGCGCCAAGACCGATCTCTATGGCGCACTGCGCGCCCGCCTCGGCTACGCGTTCGAGAGCTACCTCGTCTACGCAACCTTCGGGCTTGCGGGCGCCGACGCGCGGGTGCTGGCGACCTACCCGGACGCCGCCGCGGGCACGACGGCGACGGCGCGCAAGGACCTGTCCTTCCTCGGCTTCACCCTGGGGGCCGGCGTGCAATACGCCATCACCCCCAACCTCGCGCTCGGCCTCGACTACCGCTACATCGACCTCGGTCGGTCCGGCCGCTTCGACCTCGGCGCGGTGCCGGGGCTCGGCCCCGTCGCCACCCAGGCCGCGTTCTCGTCGCACCAGATGATGGCGCGGCTCTCCTGGTATCCCTACGGCCTCAGGCGGCCGGCGGAGGTGGCCGAGGACGCGCCGGCCAGCCGCGACACCGGCCGCTATTCCTTCCACGGCCAGACCACCTTCGTGATGCAAGGGGTACCGGGCTTCCGCGCGCCCTATCGCGGCGAGAACAGCCTGGTGCCGAACCAGGTCCAGTCCACCACCACCGCGACCCTGTTCCTCGGCGTGAAGCTGACCGACAGCACCGAGCTCTACTACAACCCGGAATTCTCGCAGGGCTTCGGCCTGTCGAGGACGCTCGGCGTCGCCGGCTTCGTCAACGGCGAGGCCCAGAAGGCCGGCGCGCCGTTCCCGAAGCTGCGCTCGAACCGCTATTTCATCCGCCAGACCTTCGGGCTGGGCGGCGCCACCGAGGACGTGCCGGACGGCGTCAACCAGGTGGCGATGACCCGCGACGTCGAGCGGATCTCGGTGGTGGCCGGCAAGTTCGCGCTGGGCGACTTCTTCGACGGCAACGTCTACGCCCACGACCCGCGGGTCGACTTCATGAACTGGTCGATCTGGGGCTCCTCGGCCTGGGACTTCCCGGCGAACCTCCCCGGCTTCACGCAAGGCGTGATGGTCGAGTACAACCGGCCGGAATTCGCGATCCGGGCCGCCTACACCCAGGTACCCAAGCAGCCCTCGAACGACGTGCTCGACCCGCGGGTCTTCGAGCGCGCCGGCACCAACATCGAGTTCGAGGAGCGCCACGTCCTGCCGGGCCTCGACCAGCCGGGCAAGCTGCGCATCGGCCTGTTCAGCAACGTCGGCAATACCGCCAACTATCGCCAGGTCGTCGACCTGACTCAGGGAGGCGTCTACGACGACATCAACGACGCGGCCGCCGCGACCCGCCGGCCCCGGCGCAAGACCGGCGCCTACATCAACCTCGAGCAGGCGCTCACCCCGGATCTCGGCCTGTTCGCCCGGGCGAGCGTCTCGGACGGGCGCAACGAGAGCCTGTCCTTCACCGACGTCGACCGCTCGGTCTCGGGCGGCCTGTCCCTGAAGGGCACCGCCTGGGAGCGGCCGAGCGACACGGTCGGGATCGGCGGGGCGATCAACGGCCTGTCGCCGTCGCACCGGGCCTACTTCGCCAACGGCGGCCTCGGCCTGCTGATCGGCGACGGACGCCTGACCTACGGCACCGAGCGCGCCTTCGAGACCTACTACGCGCTGAGCCTGACCAAGGCCGTGACGGTGTCGTTCAACTACCAGCTGGTGGTGAACCCCGCCTACAACCGCGACCGCGGCCCGGCGAACTTCTTCGGCACCCGGCTGCACGCCGACTTCTGACCGCCGCGAGATACGCCGGCCGCGATGGCAGGCACGCCTCGACGGTATGACACGGACGGTGGCGGACCGTGTAAACCTGTCGCGAACGACCGGCGCCCCGGATCCCCACCCGGCGGCCCGGCAGGCAGGAGACGCCCGAATGACCGAGACCGACGCGCTGCGCCATCCGGAGATCCGCGAGGAGGTCGCCAAGCTCTGCGCGCGCTTTCCCGACGAGTACTGGCGCCGCCTCGACACCGAGCGCGCCTACCCGACGGACTTCGTGAACGCGCTGACCGAGTCCGGCTACCTCTCGGTGCTGATCCCCGAGGAATACGGCGGCTCGGGCCTGCCGCTCTCGGCGGCGGCCGCGATCCTCGAGGAGGTGCAGCGCTCCGGCTGCAACGGCGCGGCCTGCCACGCCCAGATGTACACGATGGGCACCGTGCTGCGGCACGGCACCCAGGCCCAGAAGGAGCGCTACCTGCCGGAGATCGCCGCCGGCCGCCTGCGGCTCCAGGCCTTCGGCGTCACCGAGCCGACGAGCGGCACCGACACCACCGCGCTCCGCACCACGGCGCGGCGCGAGGGCGACAAGTTCATCGTCAACGGCCAGAAGATCTGGACCAGCCGGGCCGAGCATTCCGACCTGATGCTTCTGCTCGCCCGCACCACGCCCCGCGACCAGGTGGCGAAGAAGACCGACGGCCTCTCGACCTTCATCGTCGACATGCGCACCGTGCTCGGCCGCGGCCTGACCATCCGGCCGATCCGCACGATGATGAACCACAATTCCTGCGAGGTGTTCTTCGACAACATGGAGGTGCCGGCCGAGAACCTGGTCGGCGAGGAGGGCAAGGGCTTTCGCTACATCCTGTCGGGCATGAACGCCGAGCGGCTGCTGATCGCCGCCGAGTGCGTCGGCGACGCCAAGTGGTTCATCGCCAAGGCCTCGGCTTACGCCCGCGAGCGCCAGGTGTTCGGCCGGCCGATCGGCCAGAACCAGGGCATCCAGTTCCCGATCGCCAAGGCCTACGCCAACATGCGGGCCGCCGAGCTGATGGTGCGGGAGGGCTTGGCGCTCTACGAGGCCGGAGCCAATCCGGGGGCGGAGGCCAACATGGCCAAGATGCTCGCCGCCGACGCCTCGTTCGAGGCGGCCAACGCCTGCATCCAGACCTTCGGGGGCTTCGGCTTCGCCGAAGAGTACGACGTCGAGCGCAAGTTCCGCGAGACCCGGCTCTACCAAGTGGCGCCGATCTCGACGAACCTGATCCTGTCCTACATCGCCGAGCACGTGCTGGGCATGCCGCGCTCCTACTGACGCGATTTTCGGAGGATGCCCTCCGGAATCCGTGCCACAAGCCGGCGCGGCGCCCGAGCAAAGCCGATGTCTGCCTCGCGACGCGATCAGCCAGAGATCGCAAGACGGCGAACGCCGCCCTCGGGGTCCCGGGGGCGGCCACGGAATCCCCCATGACCTTCCCTTCCGGCCCGCTGCTGTTCCTGCCCGGGCTCCTCAACGACGCCGTCCTGTGGCGCGGCCCGATCGCCGCCCTGGCCGACCGCAGCGCGGCCGCGGTGGCGGACCTGACCCTCGACGACAGCGTCGCCGCGATGGCCCGCCGGGCGCTCGCCGCGGCGCCGCCGCGCTTCGGTCTCGTCGCCCTGTCGATGGGCGGCTACGTCGCCTTCGAGATCCTGCGCCAGGCGCCCGAGCGGGTGACGCGGCTCGCCCTGTTCGACACCGGCGCCGCGCCGGAGGACGCGGCGCACGCGGCGCTGCGGCGCCAGGGCATGGAGCAGATCAAGGTCGGGCGCTTCGCCGGCGTGACGACCCGCCTGCTGCCGAAGCTCGTCCACGCCTCGCACGTCGCCGGCCCGGTCGGCGACGCCGTGAAGGCGATGGCCGAGCGGGTCGGGGGTGAAGCCTTCCTGCGCCAGCAGCGGGCGATCCTCGCCCGGCCGGACAGCCGGCCGACCCTCGCGACGATCCGGGTACCGACCCTGGTGGCGGTGGGCGCCGACGACGTGCTGACGCCCCCGGCCCTGGCGCAGGAGATCCATGCCGGCATCGCCGGCTCGCACCTGCACGTCCTGAGCGAGTGCGGCCACCTCCCGCCGCTGGAGCGGCCGGAGGGGACCGCCGCGCTGCTGCGCGAGTGGCTCGACGCCTGACGCCTCAGGTCAGCATCGGGGCAAAGCCGGGATCGCCCCTTTCCATGGCGCGGCGATAGGCGGGGCGGGCCCCGATGCGCTGCAGGTAGGCGCGGATCGCCGGATAGGGCGCGAGATCGACCGGCTGGAACAGCCGCATCGTGGTGAGCGAAAAAACGCTCATGATGTCGGCCGTCGTGAACTCCTGGCCGGCGAGGTACGGCACCTCGGCGAGCCGCGCCTCGACCAGCGCCATCACCCGGTCGAGGCGGCCCTGCACCGCCGCCTGGACCGGATGGTCGGGGGGAAGCCCGACGCGGCCGACCATCATCGTCCGGCCGAGGACCGGCTGGAGATTGCCGTTGGCGAAGTGGAACCAGTACAGGAAGGCGGCATAGTCCGGGTGCTCCGGCCCGAGCCGCAGCCGGCCGCCGCCGTGCCTGACCGCGATGTACTCGACGATCGCGGCGGATTCGGCGAGCACCAGCCCATCCTCCTCGATCACCGGCGCCGCGCCGAGCGGATGCAGCGCCCGCAGGTCCGGCGGCGCCAGGATGGTGACCGGGTCGCGGTCGTAGCGGACGAGGGTGTAGGGAACGCCCAGTTCCTCGCACAGCCAGAGGATGCGCTCGGATTGCGAGCGACCGAGGTGGTGGATCGTCAGCATCACGCGGCCTCCGTTCACACGCGACCGTGAATCACCGATTCCCCGCGGCCGGCCCGCCCGCCGTACCGCCGCTGCCGGGCGGTCCCGCGGTCGGGCTGCCGCCGATCCAGACACCCGGGTTGGTGCCGGGCACCGACGTGCTGCTCGGGTTGCCGGGAAGATTCCGGGTCGGGCGCGAGGCCGGCGGCTTCGTGCCGGTGCCGGGGCCCGGCGCGCCGACCGCGTCGCTCGGCGGCGGCACCCGGGCGGTCTGGGCCGCGGCGGGACCCGCGAGGCCGAGAGCGAGGCCGAGGATGGTGGCGAGCGCGCGGGCGGTTCTGGTCATCGGCCTGTCCGTTGGGAAGCGTCGCGACCTCAACACCGGGGCGGCCTTCCGGTTTCGCGGCGCGGATGCACGGCAGGCGGGGCCGTGGCTCGTGGCCCGGATCCCGTCGCCTCGGGCACCGAAGCCAGAGAGGTTGGCCCGCAAGGCGCCCGTACCGGACATAATTCCTAAATTACCTAAAGATCCGGATGATTAAACAAATATTTATGCCTCTTCGACAATCTATCGACGACCAACCGAGCGGTACCATGAAGCTGAAGATCTCACATATCTTGATCGGATTGATCGCCATCCTGTCGGCCGGCCTGCTGGCGCAGGGTGTCGTCGGGGGATCGCAGCTCCGCGCCGTCAACGCCAACTCCCTCGATCTGTCGGAGAACTGGTTGCCGAGCGTCCGGGAATTGGGTGAACTCAAATACAAGGTGACGCGACTTCGCCTCGTCGACGCCCGATACGTCATGGCGTCCGAGGCGGTGAACGAGCTCGACGCCGTCTCGGAGAGCCGTGCCAAGAACATCGATGAAGTTGCATCCCGCTACGAGACACTGATCTCGAACGCCGAGGAGCGCGGCCTCTGGACGACGTTCCGGCGGCACTGGGACGAATACCTGGCGATGCGGTCGAAGATCGTGGCCGCCGCCCGGGCCAGGGACCAGCGTGCCTCGAGCGAGCTG
Source organism: Methylobacterium ajmalii (assembly GCF_016613415.1). GTDB lineage: Bacteria > Pseudomonadota > Alphaproteobacteria > Rhizobiales > Beijerinckiaceae > Methylobacterium > Methylobacterium ajmalii. The sequence continues at coordinate 61,081 of NZ_JACWCT010000181.1, forward strand.
TTCCAGGCCTCGCGCCAGCCTTTCGACGCGGCCCTGGCCGCCCTCGATCGCAGCACGGCCCTCAACGTCAAGGGGGGCGAAGCCGCCCAGCTGGCGGCCCAGGCGATCTATTCGCGGGCCCTCTGGCTCACCGGGCTCCTGTGCTGCCTCGGCCTGGCGATCGCTCTTGCGGGCGCCGCCTACGTCGTCGGCGGCATCACGCGGCCCATCGACCGCCTGATCCGGCGCATGCGCGGCCTGACCGCCGGCGACGTGGACGGCGACGTGCCCCATACCGACCGCACCGACGAGATCGGAGCCATCGCGGGCGCCGTCGAGTCGTCCCGCGACAACCTGGTCCGGACGCGGCAACTGGAGCAGGAGACGCTCCTGGCGCGGAATAGCGCCGAGGAACAGCGGAAGGCCGGCATGCGCCAGATGGCCGACGGGTTCGAGCGGGCGGTCGGCGGGATCGTCGGCCTGGTGTCGTCCTCGGCCACCGAGCTGCAGGCCACCGCCGGCACGATGACCGCCACCGCGACCCAGACCGCCTCGCAATCGACCGCGGTCGCGGCCGCCGCCGAGGAGGCCGCCTCGAATGTCGGCACGGTCGCGGCCGCCGCCGAAGAGCTCGGCGCCTCGGTCCAGGAGATCGGCCGCCAGGTCCAGGGCTCGGCCGGCCTCGCCCAGGCGGCGGTCGGCGAGGCCGACAGGACCGGCCAGCTCGTCCAGGCCCTGCGCACCACCTCGGGCCGCATCGGCGACATGGTCGGGATGATCTCGTCGATCGCCAGCCAGACCAACCTGCTCGCGCTCAACGCCACCATCGAGGCGGCGCGGGCCGGCGAGGCCGGGCGCGGCTTCGCCGTGGTGGCGGCCGAGGTCAAGGAACTCGCCACCCAGACCGCCAAGGCGACGGAGGAGATCGCCGGGCAGATCGGCGAGATCCAGGGCGTGACGGATCAGGCGGTGGCGGCGATCGGGGCGATCACCGGTCGGATCCGCGAGATCAGCACGGTGGCGGTCTCGATCGCCT
>NZ_JACWCT010000182.1 GCF_016613415.1 Methylobacterium ajmalii
CGGCGGCCGCGACGGCGCCCGCCGCCCCCACCCCCGACGCCGACCAGGCCGCGGCGCGCAACCCCCCGGACAAATGACGCGCCCGCGCCAGGCCCACCGCCGCACCCTCGCCCACCGTGACCGGGAGGTCCCTCGTTCCGAGATGCGACCGGACCCCCGCCAGGACCCGAGGCAGGATGCGTCGCGCCAGGACCCGCTCCGGGCCGGCGCGGCGGTCCGGCGCGGCGAGAAGCCGGCGCCCTCGCCGACCAGCAGCCGCGGCCTCGACGCCTTCACGTTCTTCGTCGCCAACCTGCAGACGGGCTTCGGCCCGTTCGTGGCGGTCTACTTCACGTCCCAGAGCTGGACCCAGTCCGACATCGGGCTGGTTCTCACCATCGGCGGGCTGTTCAGCCTGTTCGGGCAGGTGCCCGGCGGCGCCTTCGTCGACTGGGTGCGCTCCAAGCGCTTCGTCGCCGCCCTCTCGGTGGCGATCATCGGCGCCTCCGCGGCTGGGCTGGCGCTGTTTCCGACCTTCCTGATCGTCGCGCTCTCGATGGCGGCGCACTCGATCGCGAGCTGCACGCTCACCCCGGCCATCGCCGCGATCAGCCTCGGCCTCGTCGGCCATGCCGGCCTGGGCGAGCGGCTCGGGCGCAATGCCCGCTTCTCCTCGATCGGCAACGCGCTCGCCGCCGCCGGCATGGGCGCCTGCGGCTACTACCTGTCGAGCGAGGCGGTGTTCTACGTCACGGCGGCGCTCGCCATCCCGACGCTCGCGGCCCTGTGGTTCGTCCGCGCCAGCGAGATCGACATGGTGCGGCCGCAGGCGCCCGAGGGCGGCCCGGCGCCGGGCGGCTGGGCGAGCCTCAAGCTGCTGCTCACCAACCGGGCGCTGCTGTGCTTTGCCGCCTGCATCACCCTGTTCTTCGTCGCCAACGCGGCGATGCTGCCGCTGGTGGGCAGCGTGCTCACGGTGCGGGCGAGCCACACCGCCACCATCCTGATCGCCGCCTGCATCATGGCGCCGCAGGTGGTGATGGCGCTGATCGCCCCGGCGGTCGGCCGGGCCGCCCAGGCCTATGGCCGGCGCCCGCTCCTCATCCTGGGCTTTGCCGCGCTGCCGATCCGCGGCCTCCTGTTCGCCTACACGGATGCGCCCGAATTGCTGGTGGCGGTGCAGGTCTTCGACGGGATCTCGGCGGCGGTGCTCGGCGTGATGGTGCCCCTGATCGTCGCCGACTGCACCCGCGGCACCGGCCGCTTCAACATGGCGCTCGGCGCCGTCGGCACCGCCATGGGGCTGGGGGCGGCGGCCAGCACCACCCTGTCGGGCTACATGGCCGATCATTTCGGCTCGCACGCCGCCTTCGTGGGCCTCGCCGGGGTGGCGTGCGTCGCGCTCGTCCTCGTGGTGGCGATCATGCCCGAGACCCGCCGCGCAGCGGCGGCGCCGGGCACCCAGGATTGAACGAGGGGACGGGCGCGCGGTGGGTGCGGTGCAGCGCCCGCTCAACTCCCGTTCAGGAACGACGGAGTACGACGGCGCGGCACCGTTTGCCTGCAACACACTCTTTGCCTGCAACACATGGCGACGCTTGCGCGTTGCGAGAAGCGGGTGGGGCTTGCGATAGGAGCGGGACGAGGGTGCGGCGGGGTTCTTGCATCCCGTTCCTCTCCCGACCGTGGGCCGCACGCGTGCGAAGAACCGGGATCGATCGCCACGATGGATGACCTCTGCGCGTACGCCAACCGGCCCTGGGCCTTCGTGGCCCGCTACCTGCGGCGCCGCATCGTGCCCCACGCGGCCATCCTGGTCGCGGTGCTCGGCGCCGTGGCCTGCTCGGTGAGCACCCAGTACGGCCTGAAGGGCGTCGTCGACGCCCTCGGCAAGGGACCCGAGAACAACCATCTGATCTGGCCGGCCCTGACCGTGCTGATCTGCTTCATCGCCGCCGACAACATGCTGTGGCGGGTGGCGAGCCTGATCGCCAGCTTCACCTTCGTGAAGGTGACGGGTGACGTCCGCCGCGACCTGTTCCAGCACCTGACCGGCCACTCGCCGTCCTACTTCGCAGACCGGCAGCCCGGCACTCTCGCCAGCCGCATCACGGCGACCTCGAACGCGATCTTCACCGCCGAGAACATGTTCGTCTGGAACGTGATGCCGCCCTGCGCGGCGGCGTTCGGCGCGATCCTTTACGTCGGCAGCGTGAGCGTCCCGATGGCGCTCGGCCTACTGGTGATCTGCGGCGGCGTGGTGGTGCTGATGTTCCGCATCGCCGCCGCCGGCAAGCCGCTGCACCACGACTTCGCCGAGAAGGCGGCCTCCGTCGACGGCGAGATGGTCGACCTCGTCAGCAACATGCCGCTGGTGCGGGCCTTCTCGGCCTACAAGCGCGAGTTCGCTCGCTTCGACCAGACCATCGGCACCGAGATGAAGGCGCGCCGCCGCTCGCTGCTCTACCTCGAGCGCCTGCGGATCATGCACGCCCTCATCACCGTCGCGGCGGTGCTCGGGCTGCTCTACTGGGCGATCCAGATGTGGCAGGCGGGCAGCGCCACCGCCGGCCAGGTCGTGCTGGTCTGCACGCTCGGCATCACCATCCTGGCGGCGACCCGCGACCTCGCGGTCGCCCTCGTCGACGTCACCCAGCACACCGCCCGCCTGTCCGAGGCCCTGCGCACCCTGCTGCAGCCGCACGACCTGCGCGATCACCCGGAGGCCAAGCCCCTCGTCGGCGAGGGTGCGCGCATCACCTTCGACAAGGTTGCGTTCAACTACCCCGACGGCCGCGAGGTGTTCTCGGCCTTCGACCTCGACATCCAGCCCGGCCAGCGCGTCGGCCTCGTCGGCCGCTCGGGTGGCGGCAAGTCGACCCTGTTCACCCTGCTCCAGCGGTTCTACGACCCGCAGAACGGCCGCATCCTGATCGACGGCCAGGATATCGGCCGGGTGACGCAGGAGAGCTTGCGCGAGGCGATCACGGTCGTGCCGCAGGACATCTCGCTGTTCCATCGCTCGCTGCGCGAAAATATCCGCTACGGCCGGCCGGAGGCCACCGACGAGGAGGTGTGGGCCGCGGCCGAAGCCGCCCGCTGCACCGACTTCATCAACGACCTGCCGGGCGGCTTCGACACGATCGTGGGCGACCGCGGCGTCAAGCTCTCGGGCGGCCAGCGCCAGCGCATCGCGGTGGCCCGGGCCATCCTGAAGAACTCGCCGATCCTGCTCCTCGACGAGGCGACCTCGGCGCTGGACACCGAGTCGGAGGAGGCGATCCGCGAGGCGCTCGGCAACCTGATGAAGGGCCGCACCACCATCGCCATCGCCCACCGGCTCTCGACCCTGAAGGACTTCGACCGGATCGTCGTGCTCGACGGCGGCCAGGTGATCCAGGACGGCTCCCCCGACCGCCTCGTCCACCTCGACGGATTCTATCGCGACCTGATCCAGCGCGAGACGATCAAGCTGTCGCGCGAAGCGGCCTGACACCCGCGGGGCCGGCGCTCGTCCGGTCCCGCTTGCGACGGACATGAGCGTGGCATCCTCCTCCCGGTCGAGAGGCGGGTGCCACGCTTTTTTGTTGCGGTCGCGTAATCGGCCCCCATGGCGGAACGAACGCAAGCAACGGAGTCGGGTAAGCGCTCGGTGAAGGCCGCCTTGTGGCTGTAGTGCTTTGCTCTGGATACAGGTGCTGGCGCCAGATGGCGCTGTATCGGCCCTGTGTCTGGACCTATGACCAACT
>NZ_JACWCT010000001.1 GCF_016613415.1 Methylobacterium ajmalii
GTCCAGCCCTGGTCGGCGCTCGCCCGGATGCAGGGCCGGCCGCGCCGGCCGGTGCGGGCCGTCACGGCGGCGGCGCTCCCCACCATCGCCACCGGCATCGGCGAGGCGCCGCGCGCCACCGGCTCGACCGGCGGGTCGGTCGAGCCGGGCCGGATCCTCGACGGCGCGCGGCTGGCCGCGGAGGCCGCCGCCCTGCCGACGCTCGCCGCCGTCCCGGCCTCGTCGCTGCCGCCGGCCTTGCGCCCGCCCGCGCCCCTCTGCGGCTCCGACGAGGTCCGCATCCAGGCCTATGCCGCCCGCATCGCCGGCAGCGTCGGCGTCAAGCCCGGCGACGATCTCGAGCTGTTCACGGCGGATGGCCGCGCCACCCCGCGCCTCGCGCCCGTCCTCCTGGCGATGTCGTCGGTCGAGCTCGGCGCGCTGCGGGCGAGCCCGGCCCTCGTCGCCGCGGCGATCGCGCGGGCGGATGCGGAGCGGACGGCGGCGCGCCGGCAGGCCGAGGCCGGCCCTCCAGCGACGCCCTGAGCCCTTGCGGAAGCCCGCTCCCCGCGCCACCTCCCGGACCAGACCAAGCGAGAGCTTATCCGCGTGCCGCCCCTGACCGATTTCGCCGCGCGTGCCGGCTCCCTCGTCAAATCCGTCACGGAGGCCACGCGCTCCCTGGCCGAGGCCTCGAACGACCTCCTGGTCCAGCCGACGGTGCGCCTCGGCGTCACCGGCCTCGCCCGGTCGGGCAAGACGGTGTTCACCACCGCGCTCGTGCACCAGCTCACCGGCCTGCACCCGCTGCCGGCCTTGCGCGCCTCGCAGGAGGGGCGCCTGCGCCGGGCCCGCCTGGTGCCCCAGCCCGACGACGCGGTGCCGCGCTTCTCCTACGAGGATCACCTCGCGGCGCTGACCGAGGCGCGGCGCTGGCCGCGCTCGACCGACCGGATCAGCCAGCTGCGCCTCGAGATCGACTACGAGCGCAAGAGCGGCTGGCGCACCGGACCGGCGAGCCTGATGGTCGACATCGTCGACTACCCGGGCGAGTGGCTGCTCGACCTCGCCCTCATCGAGCAGACCTACGAGGGCTGGTCGCGCGAGACGATCGTCGCCGCCGAGCGCCCCGGCCGGGCCGCGATGGCCGCGCCCTGGCTCGCCTCCCTGCGGGCCCTCGACCCCAACCAGCCCCTCGACGAGGTCGTGGCCGAGCGGGCGAGCGAGGCCTTCACCACCTACCTCGCCGCGGTGCGCGCCGGCCCCGAGGCGGTGGCGACCACGCCGCCGGGCCGCTTCCTGATGCCGGGCGACCTCGCCGGCTCGCCGGCGCTGACCTTCGCGCCGCTGATCCTCGACGGGCCGGTCAATCCCGACAGCCTGGGCGGCCTGATGCAGCGCCGCTTCGAGGCCTACAAGAGCCGGGTGGTGACGCCGTTCTTCCGCGACCATTTCCAGCGCATCGACCGGCAGATCGTGCTGGTCGACGTGCTGGCGGCGGTCGATGCCGGGGCGGCGGCGCTCGCCGAGCTCGAGGAGGCCCTCGACCGGGTGCTGATGAGCCTGCGGGTCGGGCGCAACACCGTCCTGTCGCGGCTCTTCGCGCCGCGGGCCGACAGGATCCTGTTCGCCGCCACCAAGGCCGACCACCTCCACCACGCGAGCCACGACCGGCTCGACGCGCTGCTGCGCCTCCTCGTCGCCCGTTCCCTGCGCCGCACCGAGGCGGCGGGCGCCCATGTCAGCACCCAGGCGCTCGCCTCCGTGCGCTCGACCCGCGAGACCGTGGTGCATGACGGGCCGGCGAGCTTCCGGGCGGTGGCCGGCACGCCGGAGGCCGGCGAGAGCATCGACGGCGAGACCTTCGACGGCGAGACCGAGGCCGCGATCTTCCCGGGCGAGTTGCCGGAGCGGCCGGAGGCGGTGCTGGAGGGCGCGGTGACCCCGGGCTCGCTGCGCTTCCCGCGCTTCCGCCCGCCGGCCGTCCCTCGCGATGCGCTGGGCCGCCCGGGCCGCCTGCCGCAGATCCGGCTCGACCGCGCCCTGAACTTCCTGATCGGCGACCGCCTCGCCTGAGGGCTCTTCCATGACCCAGCCGCCTCCCGCAAAGCCCCGGGCCTTCCGCCTTCCCCCCGCCGGCGCGCAGACCGCCAGCGCGCCGCCGCCGCCCGGCACCGAGACGGCGCTTCCCGACGGGATCCGGGTGGTGGAGGAGCCGTTCGAGATCGTCGAGGCCGCCGACGGCGTGCCGGTCCCGGTGGCGCCGCGCTCTCGCGCACCCTGGGCGACCCTGCTCCTCTCGGCCCTCGGGGGGCTGGCCTCGCTGGGCATCGGCCTCGCGGTCGAGCGGCTGATCGCTGACCTGTTCTCCGCCGCGCCCTGGCTCGGCATCGTCGCGCTGGTGCTGCTGGCAGTGGCCGTGGTGGCGCTCGCCGCCATCGTCTGGCGCGAGGTCGCGGGCGTCCTGCGCGAGCGCCGCATCGAGGCGCTGCGGGGCGACGCCCTCGACGCCCTGCGCTCGCGCGACCACAGCGCCGCCAAGGCGGTGGTGCGCAGTCTCTCGGCCCTCTATGCCGGCCGCCCGGCGGCCGAGGCGGCCCGTGCCCGCCTCGCCGCCCTCGACGACCAGATCCTCGACGTCGAGGACCGGCTCGGCATCGCCGAGGCGGAACTGCTGCGATCCCTCGACCGCGCCGCCAAGGCCGCGGTCGCCGATGCGGCCAAGCAAGTGTCGGCGGTCACGGCACTGAGCCCGCGGGCGATCGTCGATGTCGCCTTCGTGATCTTCGCAGGCGTCCGGCTCCTGCGCCGCATCGCCACCATCTACGGCGGCCGGCCCGGCCTGTTCGGCTTCCTGCGCCTCGCCCGCGCGGCGCTCGCCCACCTCGCCGTCACCGGCAGCGTCGCGGTCGGCGACAGCCTGGTGCAGTCGGTGCTGGGTCTCGGCGTCGCGGCGCGGATCTCGGCCAAGCTCGGGGAGGGGGTGCTCAACGGCCTGATGACGGCACGGTTCGGGCTCGCGGCCTTGGCCGTGTGCCGACCGCTGCCCTTCACCCGCGAGCCGGCGCCGCGGCTGGGCGACGTGGCGGGGGAACTGCTGCGTGGCGGCGGCGAGGGGGAAGACCGCGAGGCGGCACGGTAGCCGGTCGGCGGTCGCGCCCGTGAATCCCCGCGTCGCGAAGCGCCTGGCATCGCTCCGCGATCAGTGCTTTGCTCTGGATACAGTCACTGGCATCAGATGGAGCTGTATTGTCCCGGGCCCGGGGGCGTGTTGAAACACGAGGGCGAGCGGGGATAGCCGATGCCCGCCTCGGTCTCGCCGCTCGCACACTGCGCGCACCAGCCGCCTGACCCGACACAAACAGCCTCAGAAAAACCCGGGGCGGTTCAATCGGGGACGCCGAGACCGCGACCGCCCACCTGATCGGTGGTCGCCTGCGCGGTCGTGCGGGCGAGAAGGCGGGGCGCGGGGAGCCCAGATCCGCTATGACGGCGCCGATCGAGCGAGCCGGGCCCCCCGGCTTCGCCCTCGTCCGAAGTTCACGGGCACGCCATGCTGAAGACCGGTTCGAACGCGCCCATCGAAGACGACAAGAGCCTCGAGCGCGCCCTGGGCCATCAGGTCCGGACGCTGCGCCGGGAGCGCGACCTCTCGCTCGCCGATCTCGCGGCCGCGGCCGGCATCTCGCACGGCATGGTCTCGAAGATCGAGAACGGACAGATCTCCCCGTCGCTCGCCACGATCAACGCCCTGGCGCGGGCGCTGAACGTACCGATCACCACCCTGTTCGCCGCGTTCGAGGAGAGCCGCGACTGCTCTTACGTGGGGAAGGGGACGGGCGTCGTGATCGAGCGGCGCGGCACCAAGGTCGGCCACATCTACGAGCTTCTCGGCGCCGGCATCCGCGGCGAGACCGTGCTCGAGCCCTACCTCATCACGCTGGAAGAGGACGCCGAGGCCTATACGGGCTTTCGCCACGCCGGCGTCGAGTTCATCTTCATGTTGAGCGGGGAGGTGCGCTACCACCATGCCGGCCAGGACTATCACCTGAAGCCCGGGGACGCGCTGCTGTTCGACGCGGAGGCACTGCACGGGCCGCGTGAGCTGATCGAGCGGCCGATGACGTATTTGTCGATCATCGCGTATCCGCGGACTTAAGGACCTTCGGGCCTGTCCCTGGCCTCGGCCGTTCGCTGCCGCGCCGCGGTTCCAGCCGCCCGCCGTCGTTCGGCCCGGGACAGCTCGTCCGCCCCGGCAAAGCCCGTCGCCGCGGCGATCTGCGCTGCTGTCAGTGCCGTCTCGCGGCGCAACTGGCGCGCCCGGTCGAGGCGCACGCCGAGATAGTGCCAGTGCAACCCGTGCCCGAGCCCGTCGGCGAACAGGCGCTCGAGCTGACGCACCGAGACGCCCGCGAGCGCGGCGAGCGTCGTCCGGGCCAGGGGGGCCTCCAGGTTGGCCTCCATGGCGGCGAGTACCCGCAGCAAGCGGGGATCGCGTACGCCGAGGCGCTGGCGCAGGTCCATCCGCTGCGGGCTCAGGCCCTCCCGGATCCGGTTGTGCAGGAACCAGTCGCTCACGCCGGCGGCGAGGCCCGGGCCGTGATCGCGTCCGATCAGGTGGAGCATCAGATCGAGGGCGGCGGTTCCCCCCGAGCAGGTGACGCGGTTGCCCGCGATCTCGAACAGCGAGCGGACCACGTCCGCCTCGGGAAACTGCTCCTCGAAGGCCGGCACGTGCTCCCAGTGCACGGTGCAGCGGCGGCCCTCGAGCAGGCCGGCCCGGGCGAGGAAATAGGGACCGCCCGAGATCCCGCCGATCACGGCGCCGCTCCGGGCGAGATCGCGCAGCCAGGCCGAGAGGGCGGGATCGTCGAAGGCGGCCGGGTTGCCGCCGGCGCAAACGAAGACCCGGTCGGTCCCCGGGACCGCGGCGCCGACCGCGACGTCGGTCGGAATCGCGATGCCGCTCGAGGCCCGCGCAGGGCCGCCCCCCGGTGCGGCGTGCCACCAGCGGTACAGATCGGCGCCCGACAGGGTGTTGGCGGCCCGCAGCGGCTCGACCGCCGCCGCATAGGCCATCAGCGGGAAGTCGGGCACGAGCACGAACCCGATCGTCCGCCGGACCCGCTCCGTCCCGCCCGCGATCGCCGCTCCCGGTATCGTCGCCAAGGGCCGCCTCCGAGGGACACGACGAGGATTTCGGCGCGATTTGCCGGAAATGCGTCGCGAAATGCAAGCCGGGACGGCCTGGACGCCGGCTATCGAGGGGCGGTCGCCCGGCGCTCCCGACAGGTTCCCCGATGCACTTCTCGCTCCTCAGCGTCCTAGGCCAAGCCCTGCGGGGGCAGCGGGGCTGGACGCCGCACTGGCGGGATGCCGGCCCGCGCGATGCGTACGACGTCGTCATCGTCGGCGGAGGCGGCCACGGCCTCGCCGCCGCCTACTACCTCGCCAAGGAGCACGGCATCACCGACGTCGCCGTGCTGGAGAGGAGCCACGTCGGCTCCGGCAATGTCGGGCGCAACACCACGATCGTGCGCTCGAATTACGGCCTGCCCGGCAACATCCCGTTCTACGAGCGGTCGATGAAGCTGTGGGAGGGGCTGGAGCAGGACATTAACTACAACGCGATGGTGAGCCAGCGCGGGGTGCTGAACCTCTACCATTCGGATGGCCAGCGCGACGCCTATGCGCGGCGCGGCAACGCCATGCGGCTCGCCGCCGTCGATGCCGAACTCCTCGATCGCGAGGGCGTGCGGGCGATCGTCCCGTTCATCGATTTCGACAATGCGCGCTTTCCCGTGAAGGGCGGCCTCCTGCAGCGCCGCGGCGGCACCGTGCGCCACGACGCGGTCGCCTGGGGCTACGCCCGGGCGGCGGACGCCCGCGGCGTCGACATCGTCCAGAACTGCGCCGTCACCGGGATCCGGCGCGAGGGCGGGCGCGTCGTCGGCGTCGAGACGTGCCGCGGGCCGATCCGGGCGAGGAAGGTCGCCCTTTCGGTGGCGGGGTCGTCCTCGCTCGTCGCCGCCATGGCGGGCCTGCGCCTGCCGATCGAGAGCCACGTGCTCCAGGCCTTCGTCAGCGAGGGCGTGAAGCCGTTGATCGACGGCGTGATGACCTTCGGGGCCGGTCACTTCTACATCAGCCAGTCGGACAAGGGCGGCCTCGTCTTCGGCGGCGACATCGACGGCTACAATTCTTACGCCCAACGCGGCAACCTCGCGACGATCGAGGACGTGATGGAGAGCGGCATGGCCCTGTGGCCGGGGCTCGGCCGGCTGCGCCTGCTGCGCCACTGGGGCGGGATCATGGACATGTCGATGGACGGTTCGCCGATCATCGACCGCACGCCGGTGGACGGCCTCTACCTCAATGCCGGCTGGTGCTACGGCGGCTTCAAGGCCACGCCCGCCGCCGGCTTCTGCTTCGCGCACCTCATCGCCCGCGACGAAGCCCATCCGGACGCCGCCGCCTTCCGCCTCGACCGCTTCGCCACCGGCCATCTCATCGACGAGAAGGGCGTGGGCGCGCAACCGAACCTGCATTGAGGACCGGCACCGATGCGCATCCGATGCCCGTATTGCGGCGAGCGCGACAACGGCGAGTTCAGCTACCGCGGCGACGCCGCGCCGCGGCTCTCCGGGGGAGATGCCGACACGCCCGAGGCCGTGCACGACGCCGTCTACCTGCGCGACAACCCGGCCGGCCCGATCGACGAATTGTGGTTCCACGCCGCCGGCTGCCGCGCCTGGCTCGTGGTCACCCGCGACACAAGCAGCCACGCCATCGCCGCCGTCGTGCCTGCCCGCGCCGTGGCCCGCGCGCGGCAGGAAGGAGACGCCGCATGACCGCGCTCGCCCTCGCGCGCGCCGACGCGCCCGCCGCCCCGGCATCCGCGCAGCCGCAGCGGGTCGCCGGCGGCCTCATCGACCGCACCCGGCCTCTCGCCTTCACCTTCGACGGACGCCGCTACGGCGGCTTCCACGGCGACACCCTAGCCTCGGCGCTGCTCGCCAACGGCGTTCGCCTCGTCGGCCGCTCCTTCAAGTACCACCGACCCCGGGGCATCCTGTCGGCGGGCTCCGAGGAGCCGAACGCCCTGGTCGAGCTGCGCGGCGGCGCCCGGCGCGAGCCCAACACCCGCGCCACGGTGGCGGAACTCTACGACGGCCTCGAAGCCGCGAGCCAGAACCGCTGGCCGTCGCTCGCCCTCGACGCGCTCGCGGTGAACGGCCTCGTCGGCCCGGTGCTCTCGGCAGGTTTCTACTACAAGACGTTCATGTGGCCGGCGGGCCTGTGGGAGAAGCTCTACGAGCCGCTGATCCGCCGCGCCGCCGGCCTCGGCCGGGCCGCGGGCCAGGCCGATCCGGACTGCTACGACCGGACCCAAGCCCATTGCGACGTCCTGGTGATCGGCTCCGGTCCGGCCGGCCTCTCCGCGGCGCTGGCAGCCGGGCGCGCCGGCGCCCGGGTCCTCGTGGTCGACGAGGATGTCGTGCCCGGCGGCCGCCTCAACGGCGAGCGCCGGGAGATCGCCGGGCGTCCCGCCGCCGAGTGGCTCGCCGCGACGCTCGCCGAGCTGCGGAGCCTGCCGGAGGTGCGTTTCCTCGCCCGGACCACCCTGTTCGGCGTCTACGACCACGGCGCCTACGGGGCGGTTGAGCGGGTGGCCGACCATCTGGCGGTGCCGCCGCCCCACGCCCCGCGCCAGCGCCTTTGGCGGATCACGGCCCGCCGCGCGGTGCTGGCCGCCGGCGCCATCGAGCGCCCGCACGTCTTTCCCGGCAACGACCGCCCCGGCGTGATGCTGGCCGGTGCGGTGCGGACCTACCTCAACCGCTACGGCGTGCTGCCGGGCCGCCGGATCGCGATCCTCGCCTCCGGCGACGACGGCTGGCGGACGGTGGCGGACGTGCTCGCCGCCGGCGGCGAGGTCGCGGCGGTGATCGACACGCGCCCGCAGGCACCGGAGGCCTTGCGCCGCCGGGCCGAGGCGGCGGGCGCCCGGGTGATTCTCGGCGGCGCCGTCATCGGTACCCGTGGCCGCCTCGGGCTCGCCGCGATCGAGGTCGTCGATGGGCGCGGCGTGGGCGCCACCATCGCGTGCGACGGCCTCGCGATGGCCAACGGCTGGAACCCCGCGATCCATCTCGATTCGCACCTGTCGCGCCGGCCGGCCTGGTCCGAAGCGATTCAGGCCTTCGTGCCGAGCCCGGCCCCCGGCGGCATGATCACCGCGGGTGCCGCCGCGGGCCGCCTGACCCTCGCCGAGTGCCTGGAGACGGGAAGTGCGGCCGGTGCCGCCGCGGCGACGGAGTGCGGCTTTGCCGCCGAATCCGTCCCCGCGCCCGCGACCGACCCGGAGAGCGCCGCCCATACGCCCGTGTGGCGGGTGGCGCATCCGCCCGGCCGGCGCGCGTCCGGCAAGGCCTTCGTCGATTTCCAGAACGACGTCACCGCCAACGACGTCGCGCTGGCCCACCGGGAGGGCTTCCGGGCGGTCGAGCTCCTGAAGCGCTACACGACCCTCGGCATGGCGACCGACCAAGGCAAGACCGCGAACCTCGCGGGCCTCGGCCTCATGGCCGAGCTGACCGGGCAGCCGATTCCGGCGGTCGGCACCACGGTGTGCCGACCGCCCTTCACCCCGGTGGCGATCGGCGCCTTCGCGGGGACGCATCGCGGCCGCGCGTTTCGCCCGACCCGCTGCGTCGCCTCGCATGCCTGGGCCGAGGAACACGGTGCCGTCTTCGTGGAGACCGGGTTGTGGCTGCGCCCGGCCTACTACCCGAGGGCAGGGGAGACCGACTGGCTCCAGACCGTGATCCGCGAGGTCGAGACCGTGCGGGCCCGGGTCGGGCTGTGCGACGTCACGACCCTCGGCAAGATCGATATCCAGGGCGCGGACGCCCTCGCCTTCCTGGAGCGGGTCTGCGCCAATTCACTCGCGGGTCTGGCGGTCGGCCGCACCGCCTTCGCCTTCATGTTACGCGAGGACGGCTTCCTGAAGGACGATTGTTCGATCGCCCGCATGGGCGAGCGGCATTTCGTGATGACCGCCTCGACCGCGCACGCCGCCAAGGTGATGGAGCACCTCGAATATGGCCGGCAATGGTTGTGGCCGGACCTCGACGTGCAGCTCGCCTCGGTGAGCGAGCAATGGGCTCAGTTCGCGCTGGCCGGTCCCCGCGCTCGCGACACCCTGCGGGCGGTGGTCGATGACGGGTTCGACCTGTCGAACGACGCCTTCCCGTTCCTCGCATGCGGCGCGGTGACGGTCGGGGGTGGCCTTCCGGCGCGGCTGTTCCGGCTCTCGTTTTCCGGCGAGCTCGCCTACGAGATCGCGGTGCCCGCCTCCTACGGCGATGCGGCCTGGCGGGCGCTGATGGCGGCGGGCGAGCCGTTCGGCATCGCGCCCTACGGCTCGGAGGCGCTCGGGGTGATGCGGATCGAGAAGGGCTACGCCGCCGGGCCCGAGATCGACGGTCGGACCACCGCCCGCGACCTCGGCCTCGCCGGCATGGTCGCAGGGGACAAGGACTTCGTCGGCCGCCGGATGACCGACCGGCCGGGCCTGACCGACCCCGACCGGCCGGCGCTCGCCGGCTTCCGCCCGGTCGCGGTGGGCGAGCGCCTGCGCGCGGGCGCGCACTTCCTGGCGCTCGGCGCCGCCCCGAGCCTGGGGGCCGACGAGGGTGTGATGACGTCCGTCGCCTACTCGCCGAGCCTCGGCCACTGGATCGGCCTCGGGCTGATCCGGCGCGGGCCCGAGCGATACGGCGAGCGGGTGCGCGCCTACGATCCGGTGCGCGGCGGCGACGTCGTGGTGGAGATCTGCGCGCCCACCTTCATCGATCCGGACGGGGAGAGACACCATGGCTGAGGCGGCGCGCGCCCTCTGGCAATCCCGCAGCCCCTGGGTGGGCCTCGCGCGACCGGGCCGGCACGGCGCGGCGACGGGCGCACCGGGCATGCACGTCGCACTGCGCGATGGGCTCGGGCTCGCGACGATCGTCGCCGCGGACGGGTGCGAAGCGGTCTTGGCCGATCGCCTGCTGGCGTTCGGCGGGCTCCCCGAGCCCGGCAAAGCCCGCTTCACGGGCGAGCGCGGCCTCGTCTGGTCGGCGCCCGGCCAGTGGCTCGCCGTCGCCGAGGAACCCGGCGTCTTGTCCGGCCTCGCCGAGGAGTTGCATGGGCTCGCCGCCGTGACCGAGCAGAGCGATTCCCGTGCCGTCCTGCGCCTCACCGGTCCCCGCGCCGGCGACGCCCTGCGCAAGGGCGTCGCGGTGGACCTGCATCCCCGCGCCTTCGGGCCGGGCGACGCCGCCGTCACGGTGATCGCCCATGTCGGTGCCCAGCTCTGGCAGCTCGACGCGGCGCCGACCTACGATCTCGCCGTGCCGCGCAGCTTCGCCGGGAGCGTCTGGAGGTGGCTCGATGAGGCGGCGGCGGAGTTCGGCTACGTCGTCGCGGTGCGGTGAGCGTCGTCTCGAGCGATAGGGGCTGCCGACGTCGTCATGCGACCGCCCCGGCAACCGGAATCCGTGCGATCCTTTCTCCCGTACGCTCCCGCGGAAGCCGTCGGAACAGTTAAAGAGCGCGGCTCTTCCCAATCTCCCACCGTGCAGGGCAGTCCGGAGAAGGCAAAACGCTGTTTTCCCCTCTCCGCCACGGGCGGGAAGAGGGGTCCGGCGACCCTGTCGCTGGCGGAGGCGCAGCCCGAGCGAGAGCGAGGGGGGCTCGACGCGTGGGGGTCCTCCGACACCTGACCCTCGCCCATCGGGCTCCCATGAGCCTCTTCGGAGATCGGGCTCCCGTGAGCCTCTTCGGAGCTCGGGCCTTTCCCCACCCGCGGGGGAGGGGGGACACCGCGCCTCGTCCTGTCCCCGTCAGCCCCGGTCCGCGACTGGGGAATTCGAGCTCG
This sequence comes from Methylobacterium ajmalii, assembly GCF_016613415.1. Lineage (GTDB taxonomy): Bacteria > Pseudomonadota > Alphaproteobacteria > Rhizobiales > Beijerinckiaceae > Methylobacterium > Methylobacterium ajmalii. The sequence goes on from NZ_JACWCT010000001.1 coordinate 10,907, forward strand.
CCGTGATCGCAGTGCGCCGCCTGCCGGGTTCGTTCCTCTGCCGGCATCCGTCCGCACCCCCGGGCCGGCACCGCTGTTGCATGGGATCTCACGACCGCCTTTTTCCTGAGAAGAAATTTTTGTGATCCATAGTTGACGCGCCCTGTTTCCCGTGCGAACCATATTCACACCAAACGGCGCGGGAAAATCTCCGGATGTGCGGGATCGTCGGCCTGTTTCTCAAGAATCCGCAGCTCGAGCCACAGCTCGGCGCGCTCCTCGCATCGATGCTCGGGACGATGACGGATCGCGGTCCCGACAGCGCGGGCTTCGCCGTCTACGGTTCCGCAGCGGAAGACCTGAAATTGACCTTGCGGGGACCGAGCGAGGCGGCCCTGAGGGCCGGCATCGCGGCGCTCGCGGCGGCGACCGGTCGGTCCTTCCCGGTCGAGATGCGCGACACCCACGCCGTCCTGTCGATGCCCGCCGAGGCCGAGGGCGAGATCCGGACATGGCTGCGTGCCAGCGCCCCCGGGCTCGACGTCGTGTCGGCCGGGCGGCGGATGGAGATCTACAAGGAGGTCGGCCTGCCGGCGGCGGTCGCTGCGCGCTTCGATCTCGCCGGGATGGCGGGCAGCCACGGCATCGGCCATACCCGCATGGCGACCGAGAGCGCGGTGACCACCGACGGCGCCCACCCGTTCTCCACCGGCACGGACGAGTGCCTGGTCCATAACGGCTCGCTGTCGAACCACAACGACCTGCGCCGGCGCCTCGGCCGCGCCGGCCTGTCCTTCTCGACACAGAACGACACCGAGGTCGCGGCCGGCTACCTGACCTGGCGCATGCGCGAGGGCGCCTCGCTGCGTCAGGCCCTCGAAGCGAGCCTCGACGATCTCGACGGCTTCTTCACCTTCGTGGTCGGCACCGAGACGGGCTTCGCCGTCCTGCGCGACCCGATCGCCTGCAAACCCGCCGTGATGGCCGAGACCGACGACTACGTCGCCTTCGGGTCCGAGTACCGGGCGCTGGTCGGCCTGCCGGGCATCGCGGGTGCCACCGTGTTCGAGCCGGAGCCGGCCCGGGTCTACGTCTGGGAGCGCCACTGATGCCGAGCTTCGACCTGCGGACCGCCCCCCTGCGCGAGCTGAACCGGGCCCTGCACGCCCTGCGGCCCGACACCAACGAGACGCGCTGGCTGATCGGGAACCCGGACGGGCGCCACGCCGTCGCGGTCGGGCTCGACGCGGCCGTGAGCGTCGAGATCGACGGTCACGTCGGCTATTACTGCGCCGGCATGAACAAGCGGGCGAGCGTCGTCGTCAACGGCAATGCCGGCGTCGGCGTGGCCGAGAACATGATCTCGGGCTTCGTCCACGTGCGCGGCGACGCCAGCCAGGCGGCGGGCGCGACCGCCCATGGCGGGATGCTCCTCATCGACGGCAATGCCGGCGCGCGCTGCGGCATCTCGATGAAGGGCGTCGATATCCTCGTGAAGGGCTCGATCGGCCACATGTCGGCCTTCATGGCCCAGGCCGGCACCCTCACCGTCCTGGGCGATGCCGGCGAGGCACTGGGCGACTCGCTCTACGAGGCGAGGCTCTACGTGCGCGGCGCGGTCGCGAGCCTGGGCGCCGATTGCGTCGAGAAGGCGATGCGCGACGAGCATCGCGCGCAGGTCTTCGCCAAGCTCGAGGCGGCGGGGCTCGCGGGTGAGGTCGATCCGGGCGAGTTCCGCCGCTACGGCTCGGCCCGCTCCCTCTACCACTTCCACGTCGACAACGCCGGAGCCTATTGATGGCCGAGCATCCGCCCGCCCCGCGCACGGCCCCGCGCCTATCGGCGACCTTCACCCCGGACGTCATGGCCGAGATCCGCCGTGCCGCGGCGACCGGCATCTACGACATCCGCGGCGCCGGGGCGAAGCGCGCCCTGCCGCATCTCGACGACCTGCTGTTCCTCGGCGCCTCGATCAGCCGCTATCCCCTCGAGGGCTACCGCGAGCGCTGCGGCACCGAGGTGGTGCTGGGCGCCCGCTTCGCCTCGAAGCCGATCCGCTTGAAGACCCCGGTGACGATCGCGGGCATGAGCTTCGGCTCGCTCTCGGCGAACGCCAAGGAAGCCCTGGGCCGCGGCGCGACGCTGGCCGGCACCTCGACCACCACCGGCGACGGCGGGATGACGCCGGAGGAGAGGCGGCACTCACGGACCCTGGTCTACCAGTACCTGCCGTCCCGCTACGGCATGAACCCGGACGACCTGCGCCGGGCCGACGCGATCGAGGTCGTGGTCGGCCAGGGCGCCAAGCCCGGCGGCGGCGGCATGCTGCTCGGCCAGAAGATCACCGAGCGCGTCGCCGGCATGCGCTGCCTGCCTCCGGGCATCGACCAGCGCTCGGCCTGCCGCCACCCGGACTGGACCGGACCCGACGACCTCGCGATCAAGATCGAGGAATTGCGCGAGATCACCGACTGGGAGAAGCCGATCTACGTCAAGGTCGGTGCCTCGCGACCCTACTACGACACCGCGCTCGCGGCGAAGTCCGGCGCCGACGTGGTGGTGCTCGACGGCATGCAGGGCGGCACCGCGGCGACGCAGGACGTGTTCATCGAGCATGTCGGCATCCCGACGCTGGCCGCAATCCGCCCGGCGGTGCAGGCGCTGCAGGATCTCGGTCTCCACCGCAAGGTGCAGCTCGTCGTCTCCGGCGGCATCCGCTCGGGCGCCGACGTCGCCAAGGTGCTGGCGCTCGGGGCCGACGCGGTCGCCATCGGCACCGCGGCGCTGATCGCGCTGGGCGACAACGATCCGCGCTGGCAGGCCGAGTACGAGGCTCTGGGCACGACCGCCGGCGCCTACGACGACTGGCACGAGGGCAGGGACCCCGCGGGCATCACCACGCAGGACCCGGTACTGTCCGCCCGCCTCGACCCCGAACTGGCCGGACGGCGGCTCGCCAACTACCTCGCGGTGATGACGCTGGAAGCCCAGACCATCGCCAGGGCCTGCGGCAAGAGCCACCTGCACAACCTCGAACCCGAGGACCTCGTCGCCCTGACGATCGAGGCCGCCGCGATGGCGCAGGTGCCGCTCGCCGGGACCGGCTGGATCCCCGGCAAGGGACTTCTCTGAAGCCGCCCGTTCACGCCCCTCCGAGCCGCGCCCCGGACGGGCGCGGCTCCCGCATCCGGCCGTCCTCGCCCACCAGAGGGTTTTTCGCGATGTCGCTCGACCTCGAGACCGCCGCCAGGGAGCGCGGCATCAAGTACTTCCTCGTCTCCTTCACCGACCTGTTCGGCACCCAGCGCGCCAAGCTGGTGCCGGCGGCGGCGATCGGGTCGGCCTGTCGCGACGGCGCGGGCTTTGCCGGCTTCGCTACCTGGCTCGACATGACCCCGGCCGATCCCGACCTCGTCGCGGTGCCGGATCCCGACGGCTTGATCCAGCTGCCCTGGAAGCCCGAGGTCGGCTGGCTGCCGGCCGATCTCGCGATGGCGAGCCGCCCCGTCGCGCAGGGGCCGCGCAACCTCCTCAAGCGCCTGATCGCCGAGGCCGCCCGCGACGGCCTGCAGATGAAGACCGGCGTCGAGTGCGAGTTCTTCCTCATCACGCCCGACGGCGCGGCCCCGGCCGACACCGCCGACCGGCAGATGAAGCCGTGCTACGACCAGTCCGCCCTGATGCGGCGCTACGACGTCGTCAGCGAGATCTCCGACGCGATGCTGGCGCTGGGCTGGAAGCCGTACCAGACCGACCACGAGGACGCGAACGGCCAGTTCGAGATGAACTGGGAGTACGACGACGCCCTCGTCACCGCCGACCGCCACACCTTCTTCAAGTACATGGCCCGCTCGATCGCCGAGAAGCACGGCCTGCGGGCGACGTTCATGCCAAAGCCCTTCGCCGACCTGACCGGCACGGGCTGCCACGCCCACGTCTCGCTGTGGCGCGGGGGCGAGAACGCCTTTTGCGACCGCAGCGACGCCGTCGGGCTGTCGCAGGCCGGCTACCACTTCATCGGCGGGCTGATCCACTCGGCCGAGGCCCTGGCCGCCATCACCAACCCGTGCGTGAATTCCTACAAGCGCCTCAACGCCCCGCGCACCGCCTCCGGGGCGACATGGGCGCCCAACACCGTGACCTATGCGGGCGACAACCGCACCCACATGATCCGCATTCCCGGCAGCGGCCGCTTCGAGTTCCGCCTCGCCGACGGGGCGGTGAACCCCTACTTGCTCCAGGCCGCGATCCTCGCCGCCGGCCTCGACGGGATGCGCCACCGCCGCGACCCCGGCCCGCGGCTCGACCTCAACATGTACACTCACGGCCACACGGTGGAGGGCGTGAAGCGCCTTCCGCTCAACCTCCTCGACGCGATGCGGGCGCTGGAGGGCAACGCCGTCCTGAGCGAGGCCCTGGGGGACTTCGTGCCGAGCTACCTGAAGCTCAAGCACGAGGAGTGGAGCGCCTATTGCCGCCACCTGACCCAGTGGGAACGGGATACGACGCTGGATTGCTGAGTCCGGGGCGCCGCCTCTCGGATGCCGCACGATCCGGCGCCATCTCGCGTCAGCCGCACGGCAGCGCACAGAGATTGCACATCGGCAGTCTGCAGCCGACCACGCTGGTTTCCTATGAAGCCGAGATCGATCCCGTCTTCGACGTCCGGGACGAGGCCGCGCTGAGAACGGTCGGCATGGACCGCGACGGCCTCGCGGACCCGGCCCGGCGCGACCGGATGCGGGCGCTGGGCGAGGCGCCGACGCAAGGCCTCGCGCGGCGACTCATGGGCGAGGGCTTCCACGGCCTCCCGGTTCGCAGCTTCGCACCCGGGGCGGGCGACCAGGACCCGAACCTCGTCCTGCGGCCTTGGGGCGATACCCGCACGCCTGACGCTGATCGATGACGAGGGGCGGCTTTCGCGGTAGGGCGCGGTCCGCTCGTTGCCTCGTCGATTCACCGTTCATCCGCTCCATGCAACGGATCGACGGAGGCGTGCATGCCGGTGCTCGTCGGTCGGACGGTCCGCAAGCGCCGCGATGCTCTGCGGGCGGCGGGCTTGCGCCCCATTCACCCATGTCGGCGAAGCGGGAGACGATCGGATCGTCCTTCGGCCGTCTCGAAGACGAGCGCCTGCTGGCGGTGACCCGCTCGCTGGCCATCGTCCTCGGCATGTCCTAGATTTGGCCCACGCCTCGGCAGTTGTTCGTCTCCCATCCCCCGGCTAGGACGGGGGCGGTCCCGCGCCGGCGGGCGATCACTCGCCGCGGATGGACGGGATGACGACGACAGACCGCGCCTCCAAGGACCGTCCCGAGCCGGCTCACCGGCCCGGCAGCCAGGCCGAGCGCTCGATGCGCACGCGCCAGCGCATCCTCGATGCCGCCCACGCGGTCTTCGTGCGCGAAGGGTTCGCCGGCGCCAAGATCGAGCACATCGCCGAGGCTGCCAACACCAACAAGCGCCTTGTCTACCACCATTTCGGCGGCAAGGACGAGCTGTTCCGGACGGTGCTCGAGACCGCCTACGCGGCGATGCGCCAGGCCGAGCAGGGTCTCGGCCTGGACCTGCTGGCGCCCCGGGACGCCGTCGACCGGCTGATCCGGTTCACCTGGACGTACTACCTCGAGCATGAGGACTTCATCTCGCTCGTCGCGACCGAGAACCTCTACAAGGCCGAGCACATCGCCGCCTCCGAGCACCTGCCGCGCCTGCGGTCGTCGCTGGTCGAGTTGATACGGGACATCGTGCGGCGCGGCGAGGCAAGCGGCGAGTTCCGCCCCGGCATCGACCCGGTGCAACTGTGGATCTCGATCGCGGCGATGTGCTGGTTCTCGGTCGCCAACAAGCACACCATCGCGGCGACTTTCGGTCCGGCGGCCGCGAACCCCGCGATCGGCGCCGATCGTCTCGCTCACATCCTCAGCGTGGTGCACGCCTTTCTCGCACCGGTGGTGGACAAACCCGCACCTTCGGATGCGATGCCCACTTGAGTAACGGGACCGTTACTGTTACCTTTCTTTGGGTGAGCCTACGAGCGAGCGGGGCGCGGCCCCGAACGGCTGGGCAGCTCTCCCGAGGAAAGCGACGCGGGATCCCCTCCCTGGGGTGATTTCGACAGTAGTCTCAGCCGGATTTTCGCGAGCAGCGAAAACCAGAGCGTGGCGTTTTTTACAAAAACATCAAATCCCGAGAAGTGCGCGTCCCGACAACCCCGTTTTCGCGAGGTGTTCGATGAGCCCTGTTATCCGGATCCTGTCCGGCGGCGCCCTTCTGCTCGGGCTGCTCGCCCGGCCCGCCGCCGCCGAGACCGTTAACCTGATGTCGTTCCCGGTGCTGTTCCAGGAGCGCTACACCAAGGCTGTGATCGCGCCGTTCGAGAAGGCCAATCCCGGCATCAAGGTCAGCTATTTCGGCCTGCCGAGCTCCGCCCAGATGCTCGGCACGCTGCGCGCCCAGAAGGCCGCGCCTCAGATCGACGTCGTGATCATGGACCTGGCGGTCTCGAAGGCCGGCACCGACGAGGGCCTGCTCGCCAAGCTCGACGAGGCCGAGATCCCGAACATGAAGGACTTGGTGCCCGAGGCACGCCGCCCGGAGCTCGCCGGGGTCGGCGTCACCTTCGACAACCTCGTGCTCCTCACCAACACCGACCTCGTCAAGGAACGCCCGGATTCCTGGTACGCCCTGCGCGACAAGGCCTATGCCGGACGGGTCGCGATTCCGGCGATGCCCGACATCGTCGGGCTGGCGCTGACGGTGATCCTCGACAAGGCGGAGGGCGGGCAAGATCCGCTGAAGACTGTCGACAAGGGCATCGCGGCTCTGGGCACCATCGCCCCGAACGTCCAGACCTGGGACCCGCGGCCGGAGGTCTACGCGCCGATCGTCTCGGGGCAGGCCGCGATCGGGGCCGGCTGGAACGCCCGGGCGCAGCTCAACCACGACATCTCCGGCGGCAAGCTCGCGGCCGTGCTGCCCAAGGAGGGCAGCGTCTTCCAGGCCAACACCATCAACCTGACGGCCAACAGCCCGAATGCCGCCGCCGCCAAGAAGTTCATCGACTACGCGCTGAGCGCCGAAGCCCAGAAGGCCTTCACCGAGGCGATGTTCTACGTCCCCTCGAACGCCAAGGCGCGGGCGGCGGTCTCGCCCGAGGCGATCGACCGCACGGCGCTCAAGCACGCCGACCGGATGATCCCCCTCGACTGGATCGCCATGGCCGGGCGGCGCGACGCGATCCTGGAACAGTGGCGCCGCCGCGTCATCCCGCTGAGCCGCTAGGGAGGCGTCGATGACCACAGACGCGCCCGGCCACCTCGCGATCCGCGGCCTGACGAAGCGCTACGGCGGCTTCACCGCCGTCGACGGCCTCGATCTCGACGTGGCCCGCGGCGAACTCCTCGCCTTCCTCGGCCCCTCGGGCTGCGGCAAGACCACGTCGCTCAGGATGGTGGCGGGGCTGGTGCCGGCGAGCGGCGGACGGATCGTCGTCGGCGGGCGCGACCTCACCGGCGTGCCGACCCACCGGCGCGACATGGGCCTGATGTTCCAGTCCTACGCCCTGTTCCCGCACCTCTCGGTCGCCCGCAACGTCGCCTTCGGGCTGGAGATGCGCGGCATCGGCCGGGCCGAGCGCGAGGCGCGGGTGCGCGAGGCGATCGCCCTCGTGCGCCTCACCGGCAAGGAGGAGCATCGCCCGGCCCAGCTCTCCGGCGGGCAGCAGCAGCGGGTGGCGCTCGCCCGCGCCCTGGTGATCCGGCCGCAGATCCTGCTTCTCGACGAGCCCCTGTCCAACCTCGACGCCAAGCTGCGCGACGAGATGCGGGTCGAGATCCGCGAGATCCAGCAGCGCCTCGGCATCACGGCGATCTTCGTCACCCACGACCAGGTCGAGGCGCTGACGATGTGCGACAAGGTGGCGGTGATGAATGGCGGGCGGCTCGAGCAGCTCGGCACCCCCCTCGACCTCTACGAGCGTCCCGCGACCCCCTTCGTCGCTCGCTTCGTCGGCCGCATCAACCAGTTCCGGGCCCGCGCCGCCGGCGGCACCGTCAGCCTCGGCGAGGCGCGCATCACCGGGGCGGGGCCGGCCGAGGGACCGGTCGAGGTGATGATCCGGCCCCACCGCATCGCCCTGTCCCCGGTCTCGGCCCCGGCCGAGACGTCCGACGCGCCCCTCAACACCGTCGCCGGGACCGTGGCGCGCACCACCTTCGCGGGCGACGTGCTGCACTACGAGGTCGCGGTCGGCGACGCCATGCTCTGCGTCGAGGAGGCGACGCGCTCCCATGCCGGGCCGGTGGCGCCGGGTACTCCGGTGCGGCTGTCGTGGCGGCCGGACGATACCCTGCTGTTCGCAGCCGCCGCGTGAGACGAGAGGATGCGCCCGTGACCGCCGCGCTCGCCGTGCCGCCCCCCGACATGCCGAACCCGAGGCGCCTGCCCGCCGGCCCGGCGCTGCTGGCGGCGATCGTCGCCGTCAACCTGCTCGGCTTCGTCGCGCCGGTGCTCAACCTGCTGCGCCTGTCCTTCCTCAAGGTCGACGCGATCGGCACCCTGCGGCAGAGCTTCGACCTGTCGAGCTGGCGCGCGATCCTCACCGACGGGTTCTACGCCGAACTCCTCGTCGACAGCGTGCGCACCTGTGCGCTCATCACCGGGCTCACCCTGGTCCTGAGCTACCCGATCGCGCTGCTGATCCACCGCTGCCGCGGCACGGTCCGCACCCTGCTCCTCGTGCTCGTCATCACCCCGCTCCTGACCTCGGCGGTGGTGCGCACCTATGGCTGGGTCGCGCTGCTCTACGACCAGGGACTCGTCAACGGCGTGCTGATGGCGCTCGGGATGTCGGCCCCCTTGCGGCTGATGTTCAACACGGTGGGCGTGGTGATCGGGCTCACCGAGATCCTGATGCCCTACATGATCCTGTCGCTGCTCGCCGGCTTCGGGCGCCTCGATCCGCGTTGCGAGGAGGCGGCGACGACGCTCGGTGCCTCGCCGCTGCGCACCTTCCTGCGGGTCGTGCTGCCGCTCACCCTGCCGGGGATCGCGCTCGGCTGCCTGCTCACCTTCGTGCTGGCGCTCAGCTCCTTCATCACCCCGAAGCTGCTGGGCGGCGGCCGGGTCTTCCTGCTCGCCACCGAGATTTACGACCAGGCGATGGTCACCCTGAACTGGCCGCTCGCCGCCGCCCTGTCGATCGTCATCCTGGCGATGTTCGGCCTCGCCCTCGTCCTCTACGGCCGCCTCGTGCGCAAGATCGGGTAACGAAGGAGCGGATGACCATGGACGAGCGCAAGGTGTCCCCCGGCCTGGTTCTGCTCGCGGTGCCGCTGCTGGCCTTCCTGCTGGCGCCGGTGCTGATCACGATCCCGATCTCGTTCAGCGCCGATCCCTACCTGTCCTTCCCGCCCTCCGGCTGGAGCCTGCGCTGGTACCGCGCCGCGTTCTCCGGCGGTGCGGTGCTCGACGCCTTCGCGACCAGCGTGATCCTGGCGCTGATCGTCACCGCGCTCAGCCTGCTGACCGCCCTGCCGGCGGCGGTCGCGCTCGTGCGGCTGCGCTGGGGGTGGGTCAGCGCCCTCGAGGGCTTCCTCACCGCTCCGCTGCTGCTGCCGGCGATCGTGCTCGGTCTCGCGATCCTGATCGTGTTCGCGCCGCTCGGGCTGCTGGCCACCTTCCCGGGCCTCGTCGCCGCCCATCTGGTGGTGACGCTGCCGTACGCCCTGCGGGTCCTCTCGACCGCGCTCGCCGCGGCGCCGCTCGCGGCCGAGGAGGCGGCGGCCACGCTCGGCGCCTCGCCCCTGCGCGTGTTCTGGCGCGTGACCCTGCCGGCGATCCGCCCGGGGCTCGCGGCCTCGGCCGCGCTCTGCTTCCTCGTTTCCTTCGACGAGGTGGTGATCTCGCTCTTCCTCACCGGGCCGCGCCTGACGACCCTGCCGGTCTGGATGTTCCACCACGTCGAGAACGAGGCCGACCCGCTCGTCGCCGCGGTCTCGGTGCTGCTCATCGCGCTCACGGTGATGATCGTGCTGGTGGTCGATCGCACCGCCGGGTTGTCGCGGACCTTCGTGAAGTAGGGGAGGGGGCCCCGAGCCCACTTCCCTAGAGATAAAAGTAACGGAAACGGTACTGTTACATTCGATTTGAGAGGAGCGATCATGGCCGCCGCCCGGCTTCGTGTAGCCTCCGACGTCGGAGGCACCTTCACGGACAGCATCGCCTACGACGAGGCGAGCCGCCGCATCAGCGTCTCCAAGGTGCCGACGACGCCCGGCAACCGCGCGCTGGGCACGGTGGCGGGCCTGAAGCGGGCGGTCGCCGCGCAGGGTCTCTCCGGCGCCGAGATCGCCTATGTCGGCCACGGCATGACCACGGCGACGAACGCGGTGATCCAGCGCAAGGGCGGCCGCACCGCCTTCGTCACCAACCGGGGGTTTCGCGACCTCCTGCTGATCGGCCGCCAGGACCGCCCGAGCCTGTTCGATCTCGACGACGTCCGGCCGCCGCCGCTGGTGCCGCAGGAGCTGTGCTACACCGCCGCCGGCCGCATCGATGCCGCCGGCCGTGAGATCGAGCCGCTCTCGCTCGCCGACCTCGAAGCGGCGGCCGCCGACATGCGGGCACGGGGCGTCGAGGCGGTCGCCGTGACGTTCCTGCATTCCTACGCCAACCCGGCGCACGAGCGCGCCGCCAAGGCCCTGCTGGAGCGCCTCCTGCCCGGCGTGCCGGTCTGCGCCTCGACCGAGATCGTCGCCGAATTCCGCGAGTTCGAGCGCGCCTCGACCGCGGTGCTCAACGCCTATCTGCGCCCGATCATGGAAACCTATCTCGGCTCCCTGGCGGGTCTGCTCGCGGACCGGGAGGACGGCCTCGGATTGCCCGAGACCAGCCCCGTGATGGTGATCGAGGCCTCGGGCGGCCTGATGACCCTCGATTCGGCCCGCGAGAAGCCGGTCCACACCGTGCTGTCGGGGCCCGCCGGCGGGGTGGTGGGCAGCGCCCACGTCGCCGGGCTCGCCGGCATCCGCGACATCGTCACGATGGATATCGGCGGCACCTCGACCGACATCAGCCTGATCCGCGAGGGGAAGCCGATCCTCACCCGACAGGCCCGGCTCGAGACGGTGCCGATCCGCCTGCCGGTGATCGACATCAACGCCATCGGGGCCGGGGGCGGATCCATCGCCTGGATCGACGACGGCGGCGCCCTGCGGGTCGGTCCGATGAGCGCCGAGGCGGTGCCGGGCCCGGCCGCTTACGGCCGCGGCGGGACCCGCCCGACCGTCACCGACGCCAACCTGGTGCTCGGCCGGTTCGGCGCCGACACGAGGCTCGGCGGCGACCTGACCCTCGACCTCGCGGCGGCGCGGGCGGCGGTCGCGACGATCGCCGCGCCGCTCGGCCTCGACGTCGTCGCGGCGGCGGCCGGCATCCTGCGGGTGGCGCACGCCACCATCGTGCGCGGCATCCGGGTGGTATCGGTGGAGCGCGGGCTCGACCCGCGGGACTTCGCCCTGGTGCCGTTCGGCGGTGCCGGGCCGATGCACGGCACCCCGGTCGCCCGCGACCTGGCGATCCCCCGCCTCCTGGTCCCGCCGACCCCCGGCATCCTGTGCGCGCTCGGCCAGCTCGTGTCGGACCTGCGCCACGACCTCGTCGAGACGCATGTCGGCGCCCACGCGGACTTCGCAGCCGAGCGGGCGGCCGGGATCGTCGCGGCGCTGACCGCTCGCGGCGACGCGCTACTCGCCGCCGACACGGTCCCGCCGGACCGGCGGACCGTCTCCGCCTTCGTCGACATGCGCTACGTCGGCCAGAGCTACGAGCTGCCGATCGCACTTCCCGCGCGCCTCGACGAGGTGGACTGGGCGGGCGTGCCGGCCCGCTTCCACGACGCCCACCGCGCGCGGTTCGGCCATGCGGACGCGTCCGCCCCCGTCGAGTGCGTCAGCTTCGGCGTCACCGCGGTCGGGCGGATCGACACCCCGGTCCTGCCGGTCCTGGAGGAGGGCGGGGCGGTGCCCCCGCCGGAGGCACGGACCGGCTCGCGCCCAGTCTATTTCGAGGCGCTGTCGCGAACCGACATCCCGGGCTTCCACGACGCACCGGTCTTCGCCCGCGCCGCGCTCCGCGCCGGCAACGTCGTCGAGGGCCCGGCGGTGATCGAGGAGGTCTCGGCCACCACCATCCTCTACCCGGGCGACCGCGCCGTCGCCGACGCGTCCGGCAGCCTGATCGTGGAGATGCCCGCATGACCGTCGATCCGATCACCCTCGAGGTGCTGCGCAACGCCCTGGAGGCGGTGGCGCAGGAGATGGGCGCGGTGCTCAAGCTCACCGCCTTCTCGCCGAACATCAAGGAGCGCATGGACGCCTCGACGGCGATCTTCGACGCCCGCGCCCAGCTCGTCGCCCAGGCCGAGCACGTCCCGGTCCATCTCGGCGCGATGATGCGGGCGATGCCGGCGATCCTCGCCCGCTCCGGGCCGCTCGAAGCCGGCGACGTGATCGTCGTCAACGATCCCTTCGTCGGCGGTGCCCACCTGCCGGACATCACCCTGGTGGCGCCGGTCCATGTCCGAGACGCGCAACACGGCGACCGGCTCGTCGGCTACCTCGCCTGCCGCGCCCACCATTCCGACGTCGGCGGGATGGAGCCCGGCTCGATGCCCGGCCGCTCGACCGAGGTGTTCCAGGAGGGCCTGATCATCCCGCCGGTGCGCCTGGTGCGCGCAGGCGCCGAGCAGGCCGACGTGATGGCGCTGATCCTCGCCAATGTCCGCACGCCGGAGGAGCGCCGCGGCGACCTCAACGCCCAGCTCGCCTGCCTCCGGGTCGGCGCACGCCGCCTCGCCGAGATCGCCGGGCGCTACGGCGCCGACACGCTCGTCGCCGGGTTCGACGCGATCCTCGACTATTCCGAGAGGCGGATGCGGCGCCGCCTCGCCGAGCTGCCGCCCGGAACCTACCTGGCCGAGGATCGCCTCGACGACGACGGCACCTCGGACGAGCCGGTGCCGATCCGGGTCTCCGTCACGGTCTCGCCGGAGCGGCTGATCCTCGACTTCGCCGGTACGGCGCCGCAGCGCGCCGGCAACGTCAACGCGGTCGCCCCGATGGCGCAATCGGCCGCCTTCTTCGCCGTGAAGGTGCTGACCGACCCGACCCTGCCGCCGAATGCCGGGGTGCTGCGGGCGATCGAGATCCGCATCCCGGAAGGCAGCGTCCTCGACGCCCGCCACCCGGCGGCGGTCTGCGCCGGCAACACCGAGACGACGCAACGGGTCTGCGACACGGTGCTGCGCGCCTTCGCGCAGGTCGCGCCCGATCGCATCCCGGCGGCGAGCCAGGGCACCATGAACCTGATCGGCATCGGCGGACGCGATCCACGCACCGGCCGATCCTACACCTACATCGAGACGATCTGCGGCGGGCAGGGCGGGCGCCCGCGCGGACCGGGCATGGATGCGGTCCAGGTCAACATGACCAACACGCTCAACACGCCGGTCGAATCGCTCGAGATCGCCTATCCCCTGCGGGTCGAGCGCTACGAGCTCCGCGACGTGCCGGGCGGGGGCGGCCTGCATCCGGGCGGGCGCGGCGTCGTGCGTGCGCTGCGGGTCCTCGATCACGAGGCCCGGGTCTCGCTCCAGACCGACCGGCGCCGCCACGCGCCCTACGGCCTGCACGGCGGCGAGGACGGGCGGCCCGGCATCAACCGCCTGGTCGACCGGAACGGCGCGGCCCGGACCGTACCGGGCAAGGGCTCGCACGGCGTGGGCGCCGACGAGATGGTGATCGTGGAGACCCCCTGCGGGGGCGGATGGGGAGCGCCGTGATGACGGGCATGACGAGCGGCATAGAACGGGGCGGCGTGCGGGTCGCCGCCGATATCGGCGGCACCTTCACGGACGTCGCGCTGATCCATCCGGACGGGCGCATCGCCACCCGCAAGGTGCCATCGACCCCGGCGGATTACGCGGGCGGCGTCGTCGAGGGCATCCGCCAGATCCTGGCGGCGGAGGGCGTGCCGGTCGGCGCGGTGTCGGAGGTGCTGCACGCCTGCACGGTCGCCACCAACGCGATCCTGGAGGGCAAGGGCGCGAAGACCGGCCTCATCACCACGGCGGGGTTTCGCGACGTGCTGGAGCTGCGCCGCATCCGCGTGCCGCGGCTCTACGACCCGCTCTACCGCAAGCCCCCCGTGCTGGTGCCGCGCTCCTTGCGTCTCGAGGTCGACGAGCGGCTCGACTTCGCCGGCCGGGTGCTCGAACCTCTCGACGAGGGAAGCGTGATCCGGGCGATCGACCGGCTCACCGCCGAGGGCGTCCAGGCGGTCGCGGTCTGCCTGCTGCATTCCTACGCCAACCCGGAGCACGAGCGGCGCATCGGCGTACTCCTGCGCGAGCGCCTGCCCGACGCCTTCGTGTCGCTCTCGGTCGACGTGCTGCCGGAGATGCGCGAATACGAGCGCACCTCGACCACGGTGATCAACGCCTATGTCGGACCGGCGGTGCGGGCCTACCTCGAATCGCTCGTCGCCCGGCTCGCCGCCGAGGGGCTGCCCGAGCGCTTGTTCATGATGCACTCGGCCGGCGGCATCGTCGATGCCCGCACGGTGATGCGCCGCCCGGCCCAGATCGTCGAGTGCGGTCCGGCCGCCGGGGTGCTCGGCGCCCGTCATCGCGGCGCTGCGGCGGGATACCGTGACGTGATCTCCTTCGACATGGGCGGCACCACCGCCAAGGCATCGCTGATCGAGAACGGTGCGCTCTCGCGCACCGACGAGTACGAGGTCGGCGGCGGCATCTCGCTCTCGTCCAAGCTGTCGAAGGGCGGCGGCTACGCCCTCAAGCTGCCGGTGATCGACATCTCGGAGGTCGGGGCCGGCGGCGGCTCGATCGTCTGGATCGACAAGGCCGGGGCGCTGAAGGTCGGGCCGCATTCCGCCGGCGCCGTGCCGGGCCCGGCCTGCTACGAGGCCGGCGGCACCGCCCCGACCGTCACCGACGCCAACGTCGTCCTCGGCTACCTCAACCCGCGGGCGCTCGCCGGCGGCAGCGTGCCGATCAGCGCCGCGGCGAGCCGGCGGGCGCTCGGCGAGAGCGTGGCCGAGCCCCTCGGCCTGTCCCTCGACGAGGCCGCCCACGGCGTGCACGAACTCGTCACGACCGTGATGACCCGGGCGGTGAAGAGCGTCTCGACCTATCGCGGGCGCGACCCGCGCGACTTCGCGCTGCTCGCCTTCGGGGGCAATGGCGGCATCCACGCGGCGTCCCTCGCCCGGGCGCTCGGCATCACCCGGATCGTGGTGCCGCCGGGAGCCGGCGTGTTCAGCGCGCTCGGCCTCCTCTACGCCGAGGTCGAGACCGGCGCCTCCGTCGCGCATCCGCGCCGCCTCGACGCCGCCGAGCCCCACGCCCTGGAGGCTGCCTACGAAACCCTGGAGGAGCAGGTCCTCGCCGAGCTCGGCGAGACGCGGCAGCGGCTGGTCCTCACCCGCGCCGCCGACCTGCGCTATGCCGGCCAGGCCTTCGAGCTGACCCTCGACCTCGACGCGGGCCGCGACCTCGCCCAGGCGGCGCGGCTGTTTTCCGAGGCGCACCGGCGCAGCTACGGCTACGACCTGCCGGGGAACCCGATCGAGATCGTCACCCTGCGGGTGACCGGGCGGCTGCCCCGGGACGCATCGGCGCCGGGCCACGGCCGCGCCGTGGCGACGCCCCAGGAGACCCGGCGGGTCTATTTCGGGCGCGACCTCGGCGCCCACGACACCCCGGTGATCGGCCGGGCCAACCTCGGCCCGGTCCCGCGCCCCGGCCCCCTCGTGGTCGAGGAGTACGAGGGCACGACCCTGGTGCCACCCGGATGCACCGCCTGCCTCGATCCCGACGGCAACATCCTGATCGCGCTCGGAGCCGCCGCGGCCGGCACCGCGCGGAACCCAGCCCAGCGGAGCCCCACCCATGCGTGACATCGACCCGATCCGCCTCGAGGTGATGAAGAACGCCTTCGACACCATCGCGGACGAGATGGCCCTGATCCTGATGCGGGCCGCCCACTCGCCGATCGTGCGCGACTCGATGGACTTCTCGACCGCGCTCTGCGACCCCGAGGGGCAAACCCTGGCGCAAGGCGTGACGACGCCGATGCATCTCGGCTCGTTCTACGACGCCATGCGCCACCTGATCACGCGCTACGCCGGCGACGTGCACGAAGGCGACACCTTCATCGGGAACGATCCCTACGCTGCGGCCGGCCAGCACCTGCCCGACTTCTACATCGTGCAGCCGATCTTCCTGTCCGGGCGCCTCGTCGGCTGGGCCACCACGGTCGCTCACCACGCCGATGTCGGCGGCATCGTCCCGGGCTCGAACGCGCTCGGGGCGACCGAGATCATCCAGGAGGGGATCCGGGTGCCCTTCCTCAAGCTCGAGGAGCGCGGCCGGCCGGACGCCAAGCTGTGGGAGATGCTGCGCCTGAACGTGCGGGTGCCCGACCAGCTCACCGGCGACCTCAACGCCCAGATCGCCGCCTGCGCCGCCGCCCGGCGCGGCCTGACCGAGCTGATGACCCGCTACTCGGTCGAGGAGGTGCTGGCCTATGCCGAGGAACTGCACGACTACACCGAGCGCCTGACCCGGGCCGAGATCCGCGAGATTCCCGACGGGACCTACCGCTTCACCGACCACATCGACGGCCTCGGCGAGACCCCTGAGCCGATCGTATTCCAGGTCGCCGTGACGGTGGCGGGCGACGCGATCACGATCGACTGGGAGGGCACCTCGGCCCAGGTCGAGGGCGGGGTCAACACGCCTTTGCCCTTCACCAAGGCGGGGGTCTACACGGCGCTGCGCTCGATCATGGGCTCCGAGCTGCCGAACTGCCACGGCTTCACCCGGGCGGTGACGGTCACGGCGCCCCTCGGTACCGTGGTGAACGCGGTCTACCCGGCGCCGACCGGCGCGCGCGGCATCACCGGCTACCGCATCATCGACTGCGTGATCGCGGCGCTCGCCCCGGTCCTGCCCGACCGCGTCACGGCGGACGGTCCGGGCGGCGCCTCCGTGCCGGCGATCGGCGGCTGGCACGACGGGCGCCCGTTCGTGTTCTCCGAGACCCTGATGGGCTGCTGGGGCGCGGCACGGGGCCATGACGGCCAGGAGGGCGTGCCGCATATGGGCGCCAACCAGGCCAACGTGCCGGTCGAGCTGATCGAGGCCAATTTCCCGATCCGGGTCCGGCGCTACGGCATCGCCCCGGATACGGGAGGCCCCGGGCGCCAGCGCGGCGGCCACGCGCTCCTGCGCGAATACGAGTTTCTGGGCGAGAGCGGCGTCCTCACCCTGCGGTCGGACAAGCGCGATTTCCCCCCGCACGGGCTCGACGGAGGAGAGGCCGGCAGCGGACCGGTCAACCGCGTGCTCTCGGGCGATGCCGAGCGCACCCTGCCGGTTCTGGTGACGGTTCCGGTCCGGCTGCGCCGCGGCGACATCTTCCTCCACGTCACGCCCTCCGGCGGCGGCTGGGGCGATCCTCTCACCCGTGACCCCGCCCTGGTGCTTCAGGACGTGATTGACGAAAAGGTGAGCAGGGCGGCGGCGCGAGCCCGGTACGGCGTGGTGATCGCCGGCGAGGACCGCCCATGCCTCGACCTCGCGGCGACGGCGGCCTTACGCCGGGAGGGGGGTCGGATGGCGTGAGAGAAGCGGCCATCCGCCTCGCGAAAGCCGTGCCGCGCGTGCGACCCGCCAAGGAATCACACCGTCAGCGACGGCCCGCGCCGTCGCCGGGGCAGCCGTTCGCACGGCTGCGTCGCGGGAGGCACGGAGCACGATCTCGTTGGTGCCCTGGATGGCGACGACGCCCGTCCTGAGGAGGCACCACGGACGACGCCATGTTCGATGACCCGAGCCGCAGCCTCGAGCAGGCTGCGGCGAGACCGTGCCGAGCCTGCGCGTCCACGTCCCTCGCAAGGTCGACGTTGCGGCGATCAGGAAGGCATTCGATCTCTCGCTTCGTCGACGAGCGGCACTCTGCGGTCGGATGACGGGACGACCCTGTCGCTGTTCGCCTTTACCAACGCCGAGCCAAGAGCCGGTGGTCGCCAAGGCCGTGAACAGTCCGGCGCAGGACGGCATCCAGGCGATCGCGCCGCGTGGTGATCGGCCCCCACGGGGGTTGGACGTCACCTTCCGCACCAACATCCACGCGATGTTCTACCTGACCAAGGCGGCGGTGCCGCACATGCGGCCGGGCGCGGCGATCATCAACACGACGTCGATCAACGCCGACGCGCCGCGCCCGCACTTGCTCGCCTACGCCACCACCAAGGGGGCGATCCGGAACTTCACCGGCGGCCTGGCGCAGCTGCTCGCCGAGGAGATCCGGGTGAATTGCGTCGCCCCCGGCCCGGTCTGGACCCCGCCGATCCCCTCGACCATGCCCGAGGAGAAGCTGCGCCAGTTCGGCTCGCAGGCGCCGATGAAGCGCCCCGGCCAGCCGGTCGACCTCAGCCCCATCTAAATGTCTCTCACAAAACTCCCGATCACCGCCTCGGCTTGCTGTGGCAGCGACATTGCAGCGGGAGTTTTGTGAGGTGCACTAAGTGATGCTGGCCAGCGAGGAGGCGAGCTACGTCTCGGGCGCCACCGCGGCGGTAACCAACGGCAAGCCGATGATCTGACGGCGCGCCGCCCCGGCGAAGACACCCCGGAGCGGCGGGCTCGGCTCTATGCGGCTGCGAGCGACACCCGGAAGAGCGTCCGCCCGGTCTCGTCGCGGACGTTCATGGCGAGGGCGGCGCCGGCGGAGCGGGCCGGGTCGAGGGAGCACGAGCGCAGGGCCTGGACGGCCTCGGCATGGGCGGCGCCGGCATCGATCAGCACGACGCCGATCGTGTCGCGGGCGTCCCAGGTTCCGGCTTCGAGGTCGAAGAAGTAGCGGTGCACGGCGTGTCCTCCCTGCTCGCCCCGGTCTTGCCGGGCCCCACGACAATCGGCCTTACGCAGGCTAAGCCTTGCCTAGCAAAGTTCGGGCCGCCCCGGAGCGGCCCACGAGACCGGTCGATTCGGCGCGGCTCTTGCGTCACCCTAGCCCGCCAGCGGGAAGGGACTCAAGCCGTGCGCTACACTTTAGGTTGTCGTCTCTCCTACGAGGTCGAGACGGAGACGGTTTTCATCTTCAACCTGGAGGTCGCACGGCTGGCGCGCCACGGCGACCTCTCGGAGACGCTGCGGCTCTCCCCGGATCTCGCCCTGCGCCGACACGAGGCGCCGGAGACCGGCAACCGCTACGTCGCCGTCACGGTGCCGCCCGGCCGCTTCAGCCTCGACTACGAGGCCGCCGTGACGCTCGATCCCCACCGGGCCGACCCCGCCGGGATCGGCGAGACGCCGGTGAAGGACCTGCCGCTCGCCATCCTGCCCTACCTGCTGCCGAGCCGCTTCGTCTCCTCCGATCGCCTCGCGGCCTTCGCCGAGGCGGAGTTCGGCGACGTCCCCCCGGGCTTCGAGCGGGTGAACCGGATCTGCAACTGGATCCACGACCACATCGCCTACGTGCGCGGCGCCAGCGACGAGGAGACCACCGCCGACGAGACGCTGCTGAAACGGGCCGGGGTGTGCCGCGATTTCGCGCATCTCGGGGCCGCGTTCTGCCGGGCGCTCGGCATCCCGGCCCGTTTCGTCAGCTGCTACGCCTACGGCCTCGTGCCGTGCGACTTCCACGCGGTGTTCGAGGCCTATCTCGACGGGCGCTGGTGGCTGTTCGACGCCACGCGGCAGGCCAATCTCGACGGGCTGGTGCGGATCGGCGTCGGGCGGGACGCGGCCGAGATCGCCTTCTCGACGCCCTTCGGCGAGATGAGCCCGACCGGCATGGAGATCCGCATCGAGCGGGCCGACGGCGCGCCGGAGACGGGCGAGCGCACGGTCGCGGCGATCTCGACCGCCGAGGAGGGCCCTGACGCCGGGGGCGGCCTGCGCTAGGTTCCACCCCGGGAGGCCCCGCATGAGCTACCGCCACGTCGTCGGACCCCGGACCTTCGTCTTTTCCGACCTCGCCGAGCTGATGGCGAAGGCGACCCCGCCGCGCTCCGGCGACCGGCTGGCGGGGCTCGCGGCGGAAAGCGCCGAGGAATGCGTCGCGGCGCGCTGGTGCCTCGCCGAGGTGCCACTCGCCGAGATCCTGGCCCGGCCGCTGATCCCCTACGAGGCCGACGACGTGACGCGGCTGATCCTCGACACCCACGACGCGGCGGCCTTCGCGCGGATCGGACACCTGACCGTCGGCGATTTCCGCGAGTTCCTGCTCACCGCCCCGTCCGAGACCCTGGCGGCGATCGCCCCCGGGGTGACGCCGGAGATCGCCGCCGCGGTCTCGAAGATCATGCGCAACCAGGACCTGATCCTGGTCGCCCGCAAGGCCCGGGTGGTCACCCGCCTGCGCAACACCATCGGGCTCCCCGGCACGATGGCGGTGCGCCTCCAGCCCAACCATCCGAGCGACGATCCCGCCGGCATCGCCGCGGCGATCCTTGACGGGCTGGCCTATGGCTGCGGCGATGCCTGCATCGGCATCAACCCGGTCTCGGATTCGGTGCAGGGGCTCGCCGGCCTGCTGCACCTCCTGTCCGAGACGATCGAGCGCTTCGACATCCCGACCCAGGGCTGCGTGCTCACCCACGTCACCACGACGCTGGAGGCGATGAACCGCGGCGTGCCGGTCGACCTCGTCTTCCAGTCGATCGCCGGCACGCAGGCCGCCAACGCGTCGTTCGGGGTCACCCTGCCGCTCCTCAGGGAAGCGCACGAGGCGGCCCTGGGGCAGAGGCGCGGGACCCTGGGCGACAACGTGATGTATTTCGAGACCGGCCAGGGCTCGGCGCTCTCGGCGAACGCCCATCACGGCATCGACCAGCAGACCCTGGAGGCCCGGGCCTACGCGGTGGCCCGCGCCTTCCGGCCGCTCCTCGTCAACACGGTGGTGGGCTTCATCGGGCCGGAATACCTCTACGACGGCAAGGAGATCATCCGGGCCGGGCTGGAGGACCATTTCTGCGGCAAGCTGATGGGCGTGCCGCTCGGCGTCGACGTCTGCTACACCAACCACGCCGAGGCCGACCAGGACGACATGGACACGCTGCTGACGCTGCTCGGCACCGCCGGGGTGACCTACGTCATGGGCATTCCCGGCGCCGACGACGTGATGCTGAACTACCAGTCGACCTCGTTCCACGACCAGCTCTACCTGCGCGAGGTGACGGGCCTGAAGCGCGCGCCGGAATTCGCCGCCTGGCTCGCCCGGATGGGCCTGACCGACGCCGACGGCGCGCTGCGGCCCGGCGGCGGGGCGCCGCTGCTCTCGGGGATCGCCGCGTGAGCCGCGACGACGAGGCGGCGAGGGCCTGGCGGCGCCTCGCCGCCCTGACCCCGGCCCGGATCGCCCTCGGCCGTGCCGGGTCCGGCCTGCCGACCCGGGAGGTGCTGCGCTTCTCCCTCGCCCATGCCCAGGCCCGCGACGCGGTCCACGCGCCCCTCGACGTCGAGGCGGTGCGGGGGGCGATCGCGGCGCTCGGCTTCGAGACGCTGGTGGCGGCCTCGGCCGCGCCGGACAGGGCGACCTACCTGCGCCGGCCCGATCTCGGGCGGCGCCTCGACGAGGCCTCGGCGGCGGCGCTCGCGGCGGCGGCGAGCGATCCGGTCGACCTCGCCCTCGTGGTGGCGGACGGCCTGTCGGCCCGCGCGGTCCACGAGGGGGCGGTGCCGCTGCTGGCGGCGCTCCAGCCGGCGCTCGCCGGCGCCGGGTTGCGCCTCGCCCCGGTGGTCGTCGCGACGCAGAGCCGGGTCGCGCTCGGCGACGCGGTCGGCGCGCTGCTCAAGGCCCGCGCCGTCGCGGTGCTGATCGGCGAACGGCCCGGCCTGTCCTCGCCCGACAGCCTCGGCGTCTACCTTACCTTCGGCCCGCGCCCCGGCCGCACCGACGCCGAGCGCAACTGCCTGTCGAACGTGCGCGCCGCCGGGCTCGCGCCGGACCTCGCGGCGTTCAAGCTGTCCTGGCTGATCGACCAGGCGCTGACCCGGGAGCTGACCGGCGTGGCGCTCAAGGACGAGAGCGACCGGCTGATCGAGGGACCGGCGGAGCGGCAGTCGCTGGGGCGGTGAGGCGGTGTCGCGTGAGGCCGGGGCCGCTTCCCGTCTCACCCCGCCCGCACCCTCTGTCCCTGCAAGACCTGCCCGTCATGCCCGGCGATCCGCAGGTCGATCAGCGTCCCGGCCTCGACGCCCTCCGGCAGCCGGACCGGCAGAAAGCCCTCGGTGCGGCCGGTGCCGCCGCGCTCGGCGAGGACGCGACGGGTCTCGCCGACCTCGCGCTCGAGGCGGCGGGCGAAGGCGATCGCGCCGGCCTCGCGCAGGCGCGCGGCGCGCTCCTTGATCGCCGCCGGGGCGACCTGGGGCATCCGCGCGGCCGGGGTGCCGGGGCGGGGCGAGTAGGGGAAGACGTGGAGCTGGGCGAGGCCGCATTCCGCGACGAGGTCGAGGGAGCGGGCGAACTGCGCCTCGGTCTCGGTCGGGAAGCCGGCGATCAGGTCCGCGCCGAACACCGCGTCGGGGCGAAGAGCCCGGATCTCGGCGCAGAACCGGATCGCGTCGTCCCGGCCGTGGCGGCGCTTCATGCGCTTCAGGATCAGGTCGTCGCCGGCCTGGAGCGAGAGGTGGAGATGCGGCATCAGCCGCGCCTCCTCGGCGAAGGCCGCCACCAATTCGGGATCGGCCTCGACCGAATCGATCGAGGACAGGCGCAGGCGGTCGAGGTCGGGCACCCCGCGCAGGATCGCCCGCACCAGGGCGCCGAGGCTGGTCTCGCCGAGATCGCGGCCATAGGCGGTGAGGTCGACGCCGGTCAGCACCACCTCGCGGGTGCCCTCCGCCACCAGCGCACGGACCTGCGCCACGACCTCGGCGGCCGGCACCGAGCGCGAGTTGCCGCGCCCGAACGGGATGACGCAGAACGTGCAGCGGTGGTCGCAGCCGTTCTGCACCGGCAGGAAGGCGCGGGTGCGCGCCCGCATCGCCGTCGCCGCGGGCACCGGATCGGGGCCCGGCGCCATCACGTCGTCGATCCGCACCCGCTCGGGCGCGGGGACGGTCCAGGTCGCCGGGTCGAGCTTGCGGCGGTTGCCGACGATCTCGGCCACCTCCGGCATGGCGGCGTAGGCGTCGGTCTCGACCTGCGCGCCGCAGCCCGTCACCACCACCCGGGCCGCCGGGTTGGCGCGGGCGGCGGCCCGGATCGCCTTGCGGGCCTGGCGGCCGGCCTCGGCCGTGACCGCGCAGGTGTTGACGAGGAGAAGATCGGTGCGGCCCGCGGCTTCCGCCTGCCGGCGCATCGCCTCCGATTCGGCGGCGTTGAGGCGGCAGCCGAAGCTCAGGACCTCCACGCTCACGAGGCGGCCTCGAACAGCGAGGGCGCGAAGGTGCCCTCGTGCTCCAGCTCGGTCGGGCCGGTCATGCGGACGTGGTCGTCCTCGCCCCAGACGATGCGCAGATCGCCGCCCGGCAGGGTGACGGTGGCCTCGCGGTCGGTGAGGCGCAGGCGCGCCGCTGCGACGAGAGCGGCGCAGGCCGCCGTGCCGCAGGCCCGGGTCAGGCCGGCGCCGCGCTCCCACACCTTCAGGCGGATGTGGCCGCGGTCGAGGACCCGGGCGAGGGAGATGTTGGCCCGGTCCGGGAAGATCGGGTGGCATTCGAGCAGCGGCCCGACCCGGGCGAGGTCGTAGCTGTCGGGGTCGCGTTCGACGAAGAACACCGCGTGCGGGTTGCCCATGCTGACCGCCCCCGGCGAGTGCAGCACCGGATCGTCGATCGGCCCGACCTGCAGCTCGATGCGGCGGGTGTCGGGAAAGGGCTCGGCGAGGGGGATCTCGTCCCAGCGCAGGCGCGGCCGCCCCATGTCGACGGTGAAGTCCACCGGCGACACCCGCACGACCGCGAGCAGGCCGGGCCGGGTCTCGAGAAGCAGGTTCTCGCCCAGCGGCGGGCGCGCCATCGCGGGATCGTCCAGCATCGCCCAGGCGACGCAGCGGGTGCCGTTGCCGCAGGCGCCGGCCTCCGAACCGTCGGTGTTGTAGATCCGCACGAAGGCGTCGGTGCCCGGGGTGACGGGATCGTGCAGCACCATCATCTGGTCGAAGCGCGAGGCCGGGTCGGCCGCGATGGCCCGGGCCTCGGCGGGCTGCACCCGCACGTCGCTCCCGCGCAGGTCCAGAACCACGATCTCGTTGCCGAGCCCGTTCATCTTCAGGAAGCGGCGATGGGCGAGGGGGGACACGGGCGGGGTTCTCCGGCGGGCACATGGGACAGGGGCCGGCCGCTGTATGGACCAGAACCGGTCCGCAGGCGAGACGAGGGCGATCCGTGGGGCCGATGCTCACGGTCTCGCGATGAGGGCGCAACGGCTTTGCGCTTGACGCGTTCGACCGGGCCGGCGATGCCGGCCCTACGCCAGAGCCGGCCGGCCCTCCGCCGGCCCCTGCCAGAGCCGGCCCCGGCCGGCCTACGCCAGAGACCGGAGCGTTCCGCCCGTGATGAAGACCCGCCTCCCGACGATCGCGATCGGCCTCGCCGCGTCCCTGGCCTGCGGGGCCTCCGTTCTGGCCCAGGCGCCCGCGCCGGCCCCTGTGCCGTCGACCGCAGCGCCCCCGGCCGCGACGCCCTCGCCGGCCCAGACGACGCCGCTGCCGACCACCACGGCCCCGGGCCCCGGCCCGGGCGCGAACCAGGCACCGACGCCACCCGCCCCCGAGAAGGCGCTGCTGCCCGGGACCCCGGCGGTGCCGCCCGCCGCGCCGGCGCCGTCGAGCGCCAACCGACCGCCCCTCGTCGCCAATCCGGGCGACCCGTCGGACGTCGACGAGGTGACGCTGCCGGCCAAGCCCGCCGCGATCCTGTCCGGCAACGCGAAGTGGGACCAGGCGGTGCCGAGCCTCAAGGAGGCGATCGCCAAGGTCGAGGCGGCTTTGGCCCAGGCCGGCATCAAGGCCAACGGCAAGCCGATCTCGGTCTTCAACCGCACCGACGACGACGGCTTCCAGTACGAGGTGATGGTGCCGGTCGAAGCGGTGCCGAACCCGCGCCCCGCCGGCCTGCCCGACGACCTGCGCTTCGGCGCGACCCCGAGCGGCAAGGCCCTGCGCTTCACCCACAAGGGGCCCTACGAGGGCATCGACCAGACCTACGAGACGGTGACGGCCTATCTCGACGCCAAGGGCATCCTGGTCCAGGACGCCTTCGTCGAGGAGTACCTGACGCCGCTCGCGAGCCCGTCCGACGAGGCGCTCGAGGTCAACATCTACGCCCTGCCGAAGTAGGAGCCGCGCGCCGTCCCGAATGACCGGAGCGTGCGTGGGATGACATCCGGGACTCGGGAAGCCGCGGAGCGGAAGACCGCGCCCCGATCCGGGATCGATCTCAGACGATACGCCGTAGAGACATACCTCGAAGGCCGTGGGCCGGAGGCCGCGGACGGGATCGGTCGGACCCCGCCGCGGGACGGCGATCCCGGGCGCTACAGCAACGTCCCCTTCAGGATCACCAGCGCCACCGTGAAGTAGATCACCAGCCCCGACACGTCGACGAGGGTGGCGACGAACGGGGCCGAGGCGGTGGCGGGGTCGAAGCCGACGCGCTGGAGCACGAAGGGCAGCATCGAGCCGGTGAGCGAGCCGAACAGCACGATGCCGACGAGCGCGGTGCCGACGGTCGCGGCCACCAGGAACCAGTGCTCGCCGTAATCGTAGAAGCCGAGCTTCTGCCAGATCACGATCCGCACCACGCCGATCGTCCCGAGGATCGCCCCGAGCGTGAGCCCGGCCGGGATCTCGCGGAGCGCCACCCGCCACCAGTCGCTCAAGCGCACCTGGTGGAGGGCGAGCGCCCGGATCAGCAGCGAGGTCGCCTGCGAGCCGGAATTGCCGCCCGAGCTCATGATGAGCGGGATGAAGAGGGTCAGCACCAGGGCCTTTTCCAGCTCGCCCTCGAAGCCCTGCATCGCGCTGGCGGTCAGCATCTCGGACAGGAAGAGCACGCAGAGCCAGCCGGCCCGCTTGCGGATCATGGTCAGGAAGTTGATCGACATGTAGGGCTCGTCGAGCGCCTCCATGCCGCCGAAGCGCTGCACGTCCTCGGTCTGCTTCTGGATCATCGCGTCGATCACGTCGTCGACGGTGACGATGCCGACCACCTGGTTGGTGGCGTCGACCACCGGGATCGCCAGGAGGTCGTATTTCGAGATCAGGCGGGCCGCCTGGTCGCGGCTGGCATCGGCCGAGACCACCACCGGGCGGCGGCTCGGCGCCACCGACAGGATGTTGTCCTCCGGGTTGCCGGTGATGAGGCGGCGCAAGGGGACCGCCTTGGCGAGCGCCCCGGTGCGCGGATCGAGGACGAAGATCGAGTAGATCGTCTCGCGGGTGCGCTCGACCTTGCGGATGTAGTCGAGGGTGAGCCCCACCGTCCACGTCGTCGGCACGGCGACGAACTCGGTCGTCATGATCGAGCCGACGCTCTCTTCCGGATAGGCGATGAGCTTGTCGACCGCCCCGCGGGTCTCGACGTCGAGGCGGGTGCGCAGGTCGGAGCGGCCCGGCTCCTCGATCTCGCGGAAGACGTCGGTGACCCGGTCGGCCGACATCCCCGACAGGAACGAGGCGACGCGGTCGCGCGGCAGCATCTCGATGATGTCGGGGGCGCAGTCGAGCTCGGGCTGGTCCAGCACCTCGACGGCACGGTCGTGCGGCAGGCTGAGCAGGATGGCGGCCGCCACCTCCGGCGCCTCCCGGTTCAGGGCCTCGACGATATCGGGGGCGCTCTCCTCGGAGAGGCGCGCGGCGAGGGCGGCGGGCTCGACGGGGGCGTCGATCACGGTGTCGGTCATGGCTCACCTGTTGGGCGCTGGCGTCGGCCGGCCGTCTCCGGCCGGTCGCGGCGAGCCGCCGAAAGGCTGAGCGCGCGGGACCTCAGGCCGAAGACGGCAAGGGCGGTCGACTGTGACTGTCGCTCGGCATGGAGTCGGGGGTGTCCGGGAATGCTGCGGCGCGAGAGCGCGCTGCGGGCGACCCGTCACTGCGCCGGGCGGGGGCTTGCGTCAAGAGGGGAACCGCGGGCGCGCAATCGGAATTCGTAAGCGGGGTCTCGTCGACTTGGAGCCCCTGGAAACATTCGAGAAAACCTTGGGGAAGCCCCGGGGAAACCGCGGGAGCCACGATGGTCACGACACGCATCCGCACCTTCTCGGATTTCGCCGCCGCGGTCGCCCGGGCGGCGGGGCGCCCCGGCACCTTCGCGGCGAGCCTGCTGCTGATCGCGGTGTGGGCGTTGACCGGCCCGCTGTTCCACTACTCGGACACTTGGCAGCTGATCATCAACACCGGCACGACCATCGTGACGTTCCTGATGGTGTTCCTGATCCAGAACACCCAGAACCGCGACGGCGCGGCGATCCAGGCCAAGCTCGACGAGCTGATCCGGGCGAGCGCGGCCCAGAACGCCTATATCGGCATCGAGAACCTGACCGAGGAGGAGCTCGACGGCCTGCGCGCCCGCTGCGAGGCGCGGGCTCGGGACTTTCGCCTCAGCGAGGCCGCGGACGCCGCCGAGGAGGCGGCCAACGCCAAGGCCGAGGCGGCGGCCCGGGCCGCGACCGGATCGCGCGGCGGCCTTAGGCGCTGAGCCGGCGGGCCTGCTCCATCTCGCCCCCCATCATCCGGGCGAGCCGCAGGATGTCGCCGATCACGTAGGGCTTGGTCACGAAGATGCTGCCAGACACCGCCGGGTGGTGCAGGTTGGCGGTGGTCGAGGAATAGATTACCGGGCGGTGCGGCTGGATCTGCCGGAAGGCCTCGGCGACGCTCCAGCCGTCGACGAGGCCGGGCAGCCGGATGTCGGTGAGGAGCCAGTCGATCCGGGCGCCGTGCTCGCGCAGCAGCATCAGGGCCGCCTCGCCGCTCGAAGCGGTCAGCGTCGCGACCCCGTGCTGCTCGCACAGGGTCACCAGGAGCTCGAGCAGCATGTAGCTGTCCTCGACGATC
Organism: Methylobacterium ajmalii; assembly: GCF_016613415.1. Classification (GTDB taxonomy): domain Bacteria; phylum Pseudomonadota; class Alphaproteobacteria; order Rhizobiales; family Beijerinckiaceae; genus Methylobacterium; species Methylobacterium ajmalii. The sequence goes on from NZ_JACWCT010000001.1 coordinate 38,978, forward strand.
AGCACGCAGGGCCGGTCGCCGGGGCGGCGCGGGACGTCCGGTCGGGGCGTCGGAGGCGGGGGGAGAGGCGCTGGCATCGCCGGACGGTCCCGATGATCGATTCCCCGACGCTCGCGCGAATTGGTTAACCGCACGTCAATCCCGTGGCCGGCGCTGCCGTGCCCGGACCGCCCGATCTGTGGCCTTCGTGCAACGGCGTGGCGGCCCGTGGCCGGCCGGCCGGCGGCGCCGCAGCGTGGCCGTATTTCGACGGTGTTGTGTCGCCGGTTCCGGTCACCGTGCGGGGCCGACAGGTACCGGCCGGCGCGTCGAGGTCCCGTCAAGGTTGACGGAACCTTCGCTTAACCGGCCGGGACTACAGACGATCCGGTGTTCCAGTTCGTGGCGCCGCCGGACGGGAGGATCCGCTCCGGGCCGTCGCCGGGCGCGGCCCCGCCCGGGGCCGCCAGAGGAGTTTTGGTCGATGTCGCTGCCGCTCGCGCCCCTGCGCGCGCTCAAGATCGCCGCCGCCTTCGGGCTCGCCCTCTCGATGGCCGCCTGCGCGAGCAACAACGACCTCGCCGACGCCTCCGCGGCCTACGGCGCCGGGGGCGCGGGCGGGGCCGGCGGGTACGGGGGCCGCGGCGGCCCCGCGACGCCGGGCAGCGCCCAGGACTTCGTGGTCAACATCGGCGACCGGGTCTTCTTCGATTCCGACTCGACCGACCTGAACCCCACCGCCGTCGCCACCCTCGACAAGCAGGCCCAGTGGCTGCAGCGCTACCCGCGCTACACCTTCCTGATCGAGGGCCACGCCGACGAGCGCGGCACCCGCGAGTACAACTTCTCCCTCGGCGCCCGCCGCTCGCAGGCGGTGCGGGACTACCTCGCCTCCCGGGGCATCGGCTCGAACCGCATGCGCACGGTGTCCTACGGCAAGGAGCGTCCGGTCGCGGTCTGCAACGACATCTCGTGCTGGTCGCAGAACCGCCGCGCCGTCACGGTGCTCGACGGCGGCGCCGGCTCCTGAGCCTCGACAGGGGAGGGCGGCCCCGGCCGCCCCCTTTTGCCGGGAGGCGCGGCTTCTGCTAACCCGCCCTCCCGAGCGCGGACTCGCCGAGTGCGGACCCGCAGCCTGACCCGAGCCGTGATGCGCCCCGCCATGCTTCGCCGCCTGTTCCTTGCCCCCGTCCTCGCCGTCTCGGGGCTCGCCCTCGCCGCCGCCTGCCCGGCCGCGGCCCAGGACGCGTCGGAGTTCGTGGTGCGCCTCAACCGGCTCGAGAACCAGTCGCGCCAGATGTCCGGGCAGATCGAGTCGCTCCAGTACGAGAACCGCCAGCTCAAGGAGCAGCTGCGCAAGTTCCAGGAGGACGTCGAGTTCCGGTTCCAGGAGTCGAAGGGCGGCCAGCGCCCGGCTTCCGCGACCCCGCCGGCCAAGCCGCACAAGCGCAGCGACGCCTTCGATCCGTCCCAGAACCCCGATGCCCCGGGCGCCCCGCAGGCGCTCGGCACCGCCCAGGCCTCCGGCGCGACCCCGTCCCAGGCGACTCCCGCCGCGCCGCGCCCCGCCGCGACCCCGAACGCCACCGCCGCGCTGAGCGCGCCCCGCGGCGCGATCGAGGACGAGACCCCCGATTACGGCGCCCCCGTGGACCTGCGCCCGCCGGCTCGCGCCGCCGCCCCGGCCGCGACGCCGGCGCCGCGCCCCTCCGCCAGCGTCGCCGCCACCGGCACCGGCGACGCGAAGGCCGATTACGAGGCGGCCTACGCCTACGTGCTGCAGCGCCAGTACGAGCAGGCCGAGATGAGCCTGCGCCAGTTCATCCAGTCGCATCCCAGGGACACCCTGGTGCCGGACGCGACCTATTGGCTTGGCGAGAGCTACCTGCAGCGCAACCGCACCCGCGAGGCGGCCGAGCAGTTCCTGAAGGTCTCGACCGACTACGCCCGCTCGCGCAAGGCACCGGACGCGATGCTGAAGCTCGGCGCCTCGCTCAACGCGCTCGGCGCCCGCGAGCAGGCCTGCGCCACCCTGGCCGAGCTGGAGCGCAAGTTCCCGCAGGCCTCCTCGACCGTGAAGCAGGGCGTCGACCGCGAGCAGCGGCGGGCGCGCTGCGCCGCGTGAGCGGCCCGGCCCGAGCGGCTGCGCGGAGCCTGACCGAAGCCGATTTCCGCATCGCGAATCGATCCGCGGGCAATCGTACGAGAAGCCCGGTGTGAGAAACGCCGCATGAGCGACCGGGAGGCTCCCCTCGGCCCGTGCGAGCGCGACGATCTCCTCCATCCCTGGATCGGACCCGGCACGCCCTACCGGAGCGCCGTGCTCGCGGTGTCGGGCGGGCCCGATTCGACCGCCCTGATGGGCTGCGCCGCGCTCCTCGACGCCGCCATCCCGCTTCTCGTCGCCACGGTCGATCACGGCCTGCGGCAGAGCTCGCGCGCGGAGGCCGAGGGTGTCGCGGATCTCGCCGCGCGCTTCGGCCTGCCGCACCGGATCCTGTCCTGGACCGGGCCGAAGCCGGCCGCACGGCTGCAGGCGGCGGCGCGGGCCGAGCGTTACCGCCTTCTCGCGGCTCTCGCCGACGAGGCCGGGGCCGACCTGGTGCTGACCGCCCACACCCGCGACGACCAAGCCGAGACGGTGCTGATGCGGCTCTGCGCCGGCTCCGGCCCGGCAGGGCTCGCCGGGATGGCACCGGCCCGCCTCCTCCACGGCCCGGGTCCCGTTCGTGTCACCCTCGGCCGGCCCTTCCTCGACGTGCCGAAGGCCCGCCTCGTGACGACCTGCGAGGCCCATGGCTGGCCGTTCGTCCGCGATCCCTCGAACGCCGACCCGCGCTTCGGCCGCGCCCGGCTGCGGCGCCTGCTGCCGCTGCTGGCCGAGGAGGGCTTGAGCGCCGAGCGCCTCGCCCGCCTTGCCGGTCGGCTACGCCGCGACGAGGCGGCCTTGGCGCAGGCCGCCGCCGCGGCGTTCCACGACCTGCAACGGACCGATCCGGCGGGGGAGGGACGCCTCGTCCTCGACGGTCCCGGCCTCGCGGCCCTGCCGGAGGCGGTAGCCCTTCGGGTCGCGGGGCTCGGGCTCGAGGCGATCGGCGGGCACGGGCCGGCCCTGCGGCTCGAACGGCTGGAGCGGGTGCTTCTCGGCGAGGTTCTGCCGGCCCTGCGGGCGGGGGCCGCCTGCCGGCGCACGGTGGCGGGCCTCCTCCTCACCGCCCGTGGCGGCCGGCTGGTCCTGGAGCCAGAGCCGCCGCGCCGGCGCCCGCCAGCGGCGTGACGCGCGGGCAGGGGATGCGCGAGCGATGCGGCGCGCGGCGCCGCAGGCGCGGGGCCATTACTTGGCAAGCACCGGGTGGGTGCCTACATTGCGTTCCGAGTGCCGGTGCCCAACCCAGCACGCCCGCGCGGCGCCGCGCTCCTCAGGGATTGACTCTTCGATGAACCCCAATTTCCGAAATTTCGCCCTGTGGGTCGTCATCTTCCTGCTGGTGCTGGCCCTCGTGACCCTGTTCCAGAATCCGGGTCACCGCTCGGGCGGCGGGGAGATCGCCTACAGCCAGCTCCTGAACGACGCCGAGGCGGGCCGCATCCAGAACGTGGTCATCTCCGGCCAGGAGGTGAGCGGCAGCTACACGAGCGGCGGCACCTTCACGACCTACGCGCCGAACGACCCCTCGCTGGTGTCGAAGCTGCAGGGCAAGGGCGTGACCATCACGGCCCGTCCGCCCTCCGACAACACGCCGTGGTTCATCGCGCTGCTCGTCAACTGGCTGCCGATCCTGGTGTTCATCGGAGCCTGGATCTTCCTGTCGCGCCAGATGCAGTCGGGCGCCGGCCGGGCCATGGGCTTCGGCAAGTCCAAGGCGAAGCTCCTGACCGAGGCCCATGGCCGCGTGACCTTCGAGGACGTGGCGGGCGTCGACGAGGCCAAGGAGGATCTCCAGGAGATCGTCGAGTTCCTGCGCGACCCGCAGAAGTTCCAGCGCCTCGGCGGCCGGATCCCGCGCGGCGTGCTGCTGGTCGGCCCCCCCGGCACCGGTAAGACCCTGATCGCCCGGGCGGTCGCGGGCGAGGCCAACGTGCCGTTCTTCACCATCTCGGGCTCGGACTTCGTCGAGATGTTCGTCGGCGTCGGCGCCAGCCGCGTCCGCGACATGTTCGACCAGGCGAAGAAGAACGCCCCCTGCATCATCTTCATCGACGAGATCGACGCCGTCGGCCGCCACCGCGGCGCGGGCCTGGGCGGCGGCAACGACGAGCGCGAGCAGACCCTCAACCAGCTCCTCGTGGAGATGGACGGCTTCGAGGCCAACGAGGGCATCATCATCATCGCGGCGACCAACCGCCCCGACGTGCTTGACCCCGCCCTGCTGCGCCCGGGCCGCTTCGACCGCCAGATCATCGTGCCGAACCCGGACGTGATCGGCCGCGAGCGCATCCTGCGCGTCCACGTCCGCAAGGTCCCGCTCTCCCCCGACGTCGACCTGAAGGTGATCGCCCGCGGCACCCCCGGCTTCTCGGGCGCCGACCTGATGAACCTCGTCAACGAGGCGGCCCTGCTGGCGGCGCGCCGCGGCAAGCGCATCGTCACGATGCACGAGTTCGAGGACGCCAAGGACAAGGTGATGATGGGTGCCGAGCGGCGCACCCTCGTCATGACCGAGGACGAGAAGCGGCTGACCGCCTATCACGAGGGCGGCCACGCCATCGTGGCCTTCAACGTCCCGGCGACCGATCCCGTCCACAAGGCGACGATCATCCCCCGCGGCCGGGCGCTCGGCATGGTCATGCAGCTGCCGGAGCGCGACAAGCTGTCGATGTCCTTCGAGCAGATGACCTCTCGCCTCGCCATCATGATGGGCGGCCGCGTCGCCGAGGAGATGATCTTCGGCCACGACAAGGTCACCTCCGGCGCCCAGTCGGACATCGAGCAGGCGACCCGTCTTGCCCGGATGATGGTGACCCGCTGGGGCTTCAGCCCCGAGCTCGGCACTGTCGCCTACGGCGAGAACAATGACGAGGTCTTCCTCGGCATGCAGGTCAACCGGCAGCAGAACGTGTCGGAGGCCACCGCCCAGAAGATCGACGCCGAGGTCCGCCGCCTGATCGAGGCCGGCCTGCAGGATGCCCGCCGCATCCTCAGCGAGCGTCACGCCGACCTGGAGGCCCTGGCCCGCGGCCTCCTCGAGTACGAGACCCTGTCGGGTGACGAGATCCGCGATCTCATCAACGGCAAGCCTCCCGTGCGCGATGCCGGCGACTACCCGACCAACCCGAGCCGCGGCTCGCCGGTCCCCTCCGCCGGCCGCGGCCGGCCGCGGGAGAACGACGGTGGCTACGAGCCCCAGCCCCAGGCCTGACGGCGCCGGGGCGACCGAACGAGCCGGGGCGGGCTAAAAAGTCCACACCGGCCGGTTTTTGCAGCGAGGGGCGGCGGGAGGGATCCCGTCGCCCCTTGTCGTTGTGGCAGAGCCCCAAAATAACCCAACCAACGTGTGACCGCGTCCGGCGGGAAGAGGCGGCATCGGTCGCCGCGCCCCGAGCGGCGCGGCCTAGCGCCGACGGCCCGGACGGGACAGGGAGACGACGAGCGTGCGCAAGTATTTCGGGACCGACGGCATCCGGGGCCGGGCCAACGGCGTGATCACGCCGGAACTCGCGCTCAAGGTCGGCCAGGCCGCCGGGCTCGTGTTCCTGCGCGGCGACCACCGCCACCGGGTGGTGATCGGCAAGGATACCCGGCTGTCGGGCTACATGATCGAGACGGCGCTCGTCGCCGGCTTCACCTCGGTCGGCATGGACGTGATGCTGCTCGGCCCGATGCCGACGCCGGCCGTGGCGATGCTGACCCGCTCGATGCGCGCCGATATCGGGGTGATGATCTCGGCCTCGCACAACCCGTTCGAGGATAACGGCATCAAGATCTTCGGGCCCGACGGGTTCAAGCTCTCCGACGAGGTCGAGCGCGAGATCGAGCGCCTGATCGACTCGAATCTCCAGACCAAGCTCGCCGGCTCGCAGGACCTCGGCCGGGCCAAGCGGATCGAGAGCGTGCATGCCCGCTACATCGAGTTCGCCAAGCGCACCCTGCCGCGGGCGCTGACCCTCGACGGGCTGCGGGTGGTGGTCGACTGCGCCAACGGCGCGGCCTACCGGGTGGCGCCCGAGACGCTGTGGGAGCTCGGCGCCGAGGTGATCGCCATCGGCACCGAGCCGGACGGCTTCAACATCAACCGCGACGTCGGCTCGACCGCCCCCGAGGCGCTCGTCGGCAAGGTGCGCGAGCTGCGCGCCGATATCGGCATCGCGCTGGACGGCGACGCCGACCGGGTGCTGATCGTCGACGAGAAGGGCCAGCGGGTCGACGGCGACCAGCTGATGGCGGTGGTCGCCCGGTCCTGGCAGGAGGACCAGCGGCTGACGAAGAACGGCATCGTCGCCACCATCATGTCGAATCTCGGCCTCGAGCGCTATCTCGGGGGCTTGGGCCTCGGCATGGTCCGCACCGCCGTCGGCGACCGCTACGTGCTCGAGCACATGCGCGAGCACGGCTACAACCTCGGCGGCGAGCAGTCCGGCCACATCATCATGTCGGACTACGCCACCACCGGCGACGGGCTGGTGGCGGCGCTCCAGCTCCTCTCGGTCGTGCAGCGCCAGCAGCGCCCGGTGAGCGAGGTCTGCCACTGCTTTGAGCCGCTGCCGCAGGTGCTCAAGAACGTGCGCTACGGCGCCGGCCGCGAGCCGCTGCGCCAGGACAGCGTCGTCACCGCCATCGAGGGCGCCCGCCAGCGCCTCGGCGAGGGCGGCCGCCTCGTCATCCGTCCCTCCGGCACCGAGCCGGTGATCCGCGTGATGGCCGAGGGCGACGACCGCGACCTCGTGGTCCAGGTCGTCGACGACGTGATCGAGGCCCTGCGCAAGGTCGCGGCCTGAGCGAGGACGCCCCCACCGTCGCGCGATCGACGGACGAGGCGCGGGAACCCGCCGCCTCGTCCGGCGGAGGCATTGCGCGCGTGGCGGAAATCCGGGTCTCCCCGGTTTGTGCCGGCGCTGCGTCCTGCCGGATGCAGTCTCGCGCGAAAGCAACGATTTCTCAGGCATAAGGCTTAACGTTAAGGTCGGGTTTACCGAACGCGGCAAGAGTCGTGACGTCTTTCGGAACGGCCGCCCGATCTCCAGCGGCCCTTCGCAACAGGGAACCGTCATGGGCCGCAGCAAGCCACTCGCGCTGGCGCGCATCTTCACGCTCGCTGCGAGCGTGGCCGCGCCGGGGCTCGTTCACGCCGCCGACCTCCTGCCCCCGCCGCCGATGCCGCTGCCGCCCCCGCCGGTTGAGATCGGCGGCAGCTGGTACCTGCGCGGCGATGTCGGCGTCGGCATCCTCGATCTGCGTAAGACGGTCGTCGAGGACGTCTCGACCCCGCGCGTCCCCTACAAGTACACCGCGATCGAGGACCACGTCGGCGACCAGGCCTTCGTCGGCGTCGGCGTCGGCTACCAGTACAATCCCTGGCTGCGCTTCGACGTCACCGGCGAGTACCGCACGCAGGCGGAATGGCGCTTCCTGGCCGAGGACCGGTCCTACGACACCCGCGGCGGCTACAACCTCACCACGGGCAAGTTCTCGTCCGTCGTCGGCCTGGCGAACGGCTACGTCGATCTCGGCAACTGGTACGGCATCACCCCGTTCGTCGGCGCCGGCGTGGGCTTTGCCCACCACATGTTCGGCAGCGTGACGGACCAGGGCCAGGGCACCTACGCCGGCGGCCTCGGCTACGGGCGCGCCAAGGACAAGACCAACTTCGCCTGGGCGGCCCATGCCGGTCTCAGCTACGCGGTCACGCCCAACCTCAAGCTCGAGCTCGCCTACCGCTACCTGAACATGGGCGAGGCCGAGACCGGCGTCGTCGGCTGCCTGCCGAGCTGCGCCCTCAAGACGGTGTACCGCGCCAAGGAGCTCGAGTCGCACGACATCAAGCTCGGCATGCGCTGGATGTTCGGCGCGCCGGTCGTGACCGCCGCCTACGAGCCTCCCCCGCCGCCGATGCCGATGGCGCCGCTGGTGCGCAAGTACTGAAAAACCTCGCACACGCCCGCCCCCGCATCGGGGGCGGGCGGCGCGGCGAAAGGCACTTAAGGTTAAGGGCCCGCTAACCTTGCGGTCTTAATCCTCGTCATCGGGCCCGCGGGTCCGTCCGGCACGATCACGACGTACGCCCCGGCTGAGGAGCCGACCGGGCAGAAGAGGGCGCCCCATGGCACGGTTCGGTCACTGCATTCCGGTCGCGGCCTTCGGGCTCGGCCTGCTCGGCGCGCCGGCCCTCGCCGCCGATCTGCTCCCGGCGCTTCCGCCGCCGCCCCCGCCGCCGGTCGCCCCGGTGGAAGTCGGCTCCGGCTGGTACCTGCGCGGCGACTACACGGCGAGCGACTTCCGCCACCCGAAGGACGGCACGTTGCCGGGCACCGACGGCGCGCCGCTCGTCGGCTTCCGCATGGGGAGCACCGACGGATACGGCGGCGGCATCGGCTACCGCTTCAACAGCTTCCTGCGCGCCGACGTCACCATCGACGGGCGTACCCACAGCCGCTTCCGCGACTATTCCTCGCGCACGCTGTTCACCGAGGGCTTCAACACCGAGGCCGGCAAGATCGACGTCCTGACCGGCCTGTTCAACGTTTACGTCGACCTCGGCACCTGGTGGGGCTTGACCCCGTATGTCGGCGCCGGCGTCGGCATGGCGAGCAACCGCTTCCGCGATGCCTGGACCGGCACGACCTGCTACACCACCGCCTGCGGCGGCGGCGTCGACGGCGTGTACAAGCTCGGCGGCCAGGGCTTCGACGTGCGCGCCAACCACACCGCGATCGGCCTCGCCTGGGCGGCGATGGCGGGCATCTCCTACGAGATCGGCGCCGGCGTGAGCGTCGATGCCAGCTACCGCTACCTCAATGCCGGCAAGGCGCGCTCGGGCTTCGACGCCTTCGCCCAGAACACCCGCATCAAGGACATCACCGCCAACGAGTTCCGGGTCGGCCTGCGCTGGGCCTTCGGCAACGGCCTGGCGCTGCCGGGGCTCGGCGGGCTGACCTACTGAGCCTTCATGCCGACGGTCGCCGAGGAGCGCCGCCGGCACCGCGCATGCGCCGTCACCATCGATCGAACCGCCCGGTGCGCCCGTCGCACCGGGCGTTTGACTTTGGGGAAGCGACTCGCAGAAACCAGTTTCCGGAAACGCAATATTAAGGTTACCGAGTCATTCTGCCCATAACGGCGCGGCGACGACTGCCGATCGAATGGCCGGGGGCGGGTCCACCATGCGTTTCGCGATTCTCGGAATTCTGGCCGGTCTGGGCCTCGGCGCACCGCTGGCGGCGCAGGCCGCCGACCTCGATTTCGGGGTCCTGCGCGGCGGCGACTACGATCCCGTCGCCGCCCCGTCGCCGACCGTCTGGGACGGCATCTATGTCGGCGGCCATGGCGGCTGGTCGAGCGCGAGCTTCGGCTTCGGCGCGGTCTACCAGCCGATCGTCGCCGAAGTTCTGCGGGCCCGCGCGATCGAGAGCGACCTGCAAGCCTCGACGCTGCTGCACGCCGGCTCGGTGCGCCGGGACGGGGTGAGCTTCGGCGCCTATGCCGGCGTGAACTATCAGTTCGACGACGCGGTCTTCGGCATCGAGCTCGACTACACCCATTCCGGAATCACCGGGCGGGCGCTGACCAACACAATCGGTCGCAGCATCACCGGCAGCAACGGTGACTACCGCGCCATCAACCTGCGCGGCGACGCCTCGACGGAGATCGGGGACTACGCCACGATCCGGGCGCGGGCCGGCTACGCGATGGGCAACCTCATGCCCTACGTCACCGGCGGTCTCGCCATCGGCCGGGCGCAGGTCACGGAGCGCGTCTCGGTCCAGGCCTACGAGTTCGACCAGACGACCTACCGCGCCAACCAGTCGATCACCGACCCGTCGAAGCGCCCCCCGCTCTGGAATGCCGGCTACCGCACGTTCGACCAGACCGATGCGACCTTCAACCCCTACGCGCCGACCGCGGGCCAGCTCCTCGCCCCCGTCGTGGTGGGGCGCACCAAGGAGAAGATCGTCGGCGGCTTCGCGGCGGGCGCGGGCCTCGAATACGCGATCACCCCGGGCCTCATCCTGCGCGCCGAGTACCAGTACGTCCTGTTCAGCGATTTCGACGGCCACAAGTCGAACATCAACACCGTGCGCGGCGGTGCCGCGGTGAAGTTCTAGGTCCCGTTCACGGCGGGCGCTTGCGGGCGCGGCTCCGCCGCGCCACCCTGCCGGGCCGCCCCGCGAGAAGAGGCGGACCGAAGGGCAGGAGATTCCCGATGCAGCGTCTGGCCGGCAAGGTCGCCCTGGTGACGGGCGGCGCGCGGGGGATCGGGCTCGCCATCGCGCGGCGCTTCGCCCGCGAGGGGGCGGCCGCGGTGATCCTCGCCGACATCGACGCGGCGCAGGCCGAGCGCGTCGCGGCCGAGAACCCCGCCTTCGAGCCCTGCGCTCTCGACGTGACCCGGGACGAGGACTGGACCCGGGCGGTCGACCGCACGATCTCCCGCCACGGCGGCCTCGACGTGCTGATCAACAATGCCGGCATCGCCGTCGTCGGCACGATCGAATCCGTGACCCTGGAGGAGTGGCGCCGGGTCCAGGACGTCAACGTCGACGGCACCTTCCTGGGCTGCCGCCATGCCGTACGGGCGATGAAGCCGCCGGCCGGGCGGGGCGGGGCGATCGTCAACCTCTCGTCGGTCTCCGGCATCGTCGGCGGGCACAACCTCGCCGCCTACAACGCCTCGAAGGGGGCGGTGCGGCTCCTCACCAAGTCGGTCGCGCTGCATTGCGCGCGCCAGAATTACGGCGTGCGCTGCAACTCGATCCATCCGGGCTTCACCGAGACCGACATGCTGCGCGACCTCGCCGCAGGCAGCCGCCACAGCCCAGAGGAGCTGCGCCAGCGCCTGCAGGCCGCGGTGCCCCTGGGGCGCAACGCCGCGGCCGACGAGATCGCCGGGCTCGCCGCCTACCTCGCCTCCGACGAGGCCGGCTTCGTCACCGGGGCCGAGATGGTGATCGACGGCGGCGTGACCGCCCAATAAACGGCTGCCCCGAAAGTCGGAACCCGGCGGCAGGCTGCCCCCTCTACAGGTCGCCGATTCGCGGCTATTTGTATGCGCCGCAGCAAATTCTCCGGAGACCTGACCGATGTCCGCCCAGGCCGCCCCCGCCCCGACCGATCTCGTCACCCTCGCGCAGGAGGCGGGCCTTTCCGCGAAGGCGCTCGCCGCGGATGCCGCCCGGCGCGTGCGCGCCGGCCTCGTCGGGGCCGACGGCCGCCTGTCGGCGGAGCGCCTCGAGGCCGAGCAGCACGCCGCCCACGGCCTCGCCTGGCTCTCGACCTACGCCGAGGCGATCGTCCAGCTCGGCGCCTACGCGGCCCGCCTCGCAGGCGAGGGGCGCTTCGGCGAGACCGAGACGCTCCTCGTGCGCATCGGGCTCGGCGAGTACCTGGAGCAGCTCTTCGGCGGCATACCGATGAGCCAGGGCGAGATGGTGCGCCCGACGACCTCGCTGGGCCTCAAGGCCCAGGAGGTGGCGCGCCACCGCTCGGACGCCGTCGAGACCCTGATCGCCGAGGGCAACACCGCCAAGAACCGCGCCGCCCTGGTGCGGCTGATCCGCGAGGGCGTCGCCGTCGCGACCGTCGGCGACAGCGGCCTCGACGAGGACATGGAGGCGATCCGCACCGAGATGCGCCGCTTCGGCCAGGCCGAGGTCGCGCCCCACGCCCACGAGTGGCACCTCGAGAACGCCTACATCCCGCTCGAGATCATTGGCCAGATGGCCGAGCTCGGCGTGTTCGGCCTGACGATCCCCGAGGAGTACGGCGGCATGGGCCTGCCGAAGATCTCGATGTGCGTGGTCTCCGAGGAGTTGTCGCGCGCCTATATCGGCGTCGGCTCGCTCGGCACCCGCTCGGAGATCGCGGCCGAACTCATTCTCTGCGGTGGCACCGAGGAGCAGAAGAGCCGCTTCCTGCCCAGGATCGCTTCGGGCGAGATCCTGCCGACCGCGGTCTTCACCGAGCCCAATACCGGCTCCGATCTCGCCTCGCTCCGCACCAAGGCGGTGAAGGACGGCGACACCTGGCGGATCCACGGCAACAAGACCTGGATCACCCACCCGGTCCGCGCCGACCTGATGACCGTGCTGGTGCGCACCAAGCCCGAGGAGCCGGGCCACAAGGGCCTGTCGCTCCTGCTCGGCGAGAAGCCCCGCGGCACCGACGAGGATCCCTTCCCGGTCGAGGGGCTGTCGGGCGGCGAGATCGAGGTGCTCGGCTATCGCGGCATGAAGGAATACGAGCTCGCCTTCGACGGTTTCGCGGTGCCGGAGGGCAACCTCCTGGGCGGCGTCGAGGGCAAGGGCTTCGCCCAGCTGATGCAGACCTTCGAATCGGCCCGCATCCAGACCGCGGCCCGGGCCGTCGGCGTCGCCCAGGCGGCCCTCGATGTCGGCCTGCGCTACGGCGAGGAGCGGGTGCAGTTCGGCAAGCCGCTGGTGTCGTTCCCGCGGGTCGCCGACAAGCTCGCCATGATGGCGGTCGAGATCGCGATAGCCCGCCAGCTCACCTACTACGCCGCCCACCAGAAGGACGAGGGCAAGCGCTGCGACCTCGAGGCCGGCATGGCCAAGCTCCTCGCCGCCCGCGTCGCCTGGGCGGCGGCCGACAACGCGCTCCAGATCCACGGCGGCAACGGCTTCGCCCTCGAATACCAGGTGAGCCGCCTGCTCTGCGACGCCCGCATCCTGTCGATCTTCGAGGGGGCGGCCGAGATCCAGGCCCAGGTCATCGCCCGGCGCCTGCTCGAGGTGCAGTGAGGCGAGGGGGCCGAACGAGCCCCCGACGCGACGACGGCGCGCGGGGATCGCCCCGCGCGCCGTCGTCGTTCCGGGCAACCGACCCGGGGTTACTTGGTGATCTTCACCGAGACCGGATCGCTCGACGGGAAGGTCTCCTCCAGCCCCTCGTCGAGGCGCTCGCTGAGCTTGCTCTGCTGGTTCTCCGGCCGCGCCTTGTCGTCCGGGGAGGCGCTGTCGCGGCGGAAGCCGGGCTGGTCCTGGTTCGGGGTCTTGGTGTCGTCGGCCATCGGGGCCTCCCTGGGCGTGGCGTCCCGGCACGGGACGGGTTGCCCGGCTAACGCGCGGGGTCGGCGCCTGTTTCGTCCGCCCCGCGCTTAACCGCGCGGTGGCGCCTCGCCGGCTAGGGTGCGCGGGTGAGAGGGCCCGCCGATGCACGCCGTCATCCTGACGAATTTCGCCACGCCGAAGGGCGGCGCCGAGAAGGTCGCGATCGAATCCGCCCGCGGCCTCGCCGAGCGCGGCGTCGCCGTGACGCTGATCCACGGGGTCGACGGGCCGGCCGACCCGCTCCTCGACCATTCCGGCATCCGCCGGGTGTCCTTGGGCCTCACCGACGTGTGGGAGCGGCCGGCCTGGCGCGGCGCGATCGAGGGGATCTGGAGCCGCGAGGCGGCGCGGCGCCTGGACGCGGCGCTGGCGGCCCTGCCGGACAGGCCCGACGTGCTGCACCTGCACCAGTGGACCCGCTCGCTCTCGCCCGCGGTGTTTTCCGTGCTGGCGCGCCAGCGCGCCCCGGTGGCCGTGACCCTGCACGATTACTTCCTCGCCTGCCCCAACGGGGTCTACTACCGCTTCGACACCGCGGAGCCCTGCTCCCTGCGGCCGTTCTCGCCCGGCTGCCTCGCGGCGTCCTGCGATCCGCAATCGCGTGCCCATAAGGCGGTGCGGCTGGTGCGCGGCTTCGTCCAACTGGCCGCGATCTTCCGCGGCTTCGGGCGCCGGCCGCTCGCCCTCGTCCACGTCTCCGACGGCAGCAGGGCGCGGCTCGAACCGATGCTGGCCGGCGGACCGTTCTTCCACCACCGCATCGACAACCCGGTCCGGGTCGAGCGTACCGCCCCGGCCGATCCGGCCGGCGGCGACGCCGTCGCCTTCGTTGGCCGCTTCACCCGCGAGAAGGGGGCCGACCTCGTGGCGCAGGCCGCCCACCGGGCCGGGCTGGCGTCGCTGTTCGTCGGCGACGGGCCGCTCGCGGAGGACTTGCGCGCCGTGCCCGGCGCCGAGGTGGTCGGCTGGCGCGCACCCGCGGAGGTCGAGGCGCTGCTGCGCCGCCGGGTCCGGGCCGTGGCGGCCCCGTCGCGCTGGCTCGAGACCGGGCCCTTGACCGTCTACGAGGCGCTCGCCGCCGGCATCCCGGCGGTCGCCTCCGATTGGGCCGGCGCCGGAGAGAAGATCCGGGACGGCGAGACCGGCTTCGTCGTCGCGCCCGACGTCGCGGCGCTCGCCGAGGCCTTCGGTCGCTTGAAGGACGACGCCCTGGTGCGCCGCCTCGGCGCGGCCGCGCACGAGCGCTACTGGGCGGCCCCGATGACGCTCGCCACCCACGCGGCGGCCCTGTGCGACCTCTATGCGGGGATGACGGGAGCCGCCGAGGCGCCATCTTTTCAGCGCAGTGCTGTCATGTGAGAGAGCACCCAGACACCGACAGGACACGAATGCCGATGCGCCGCCCGACGACCTCCCTGCTGCTCGCCGCGCTCCTCCTCGGCGCCGCCCACCCGGCAGGCGCGCAGGCCGAGTCGGTGCCGCCGTTCCGCGCCCTTCAGGACAACCGCACGGTCCCGGAGTCGAAGGCGCAGGTGCAGCTCTCCTTCGCGCCGCTGGTCAAGCGCGCGGCGCCCAGCGTGGTCAACGTCTACGGCACCCATGTCGAGAAGCGCGCCGCCAACCGCGGCGCCATGGACGAGTTCCTGCGCCGCTTCTTCGGCGATGCCGGCCCGAACCTGCCGCAGGAGCGGGCGCAGCGCTCGCTCGGCTCGGGCGTCATCGTCGATGCCTCGGGGCTGATCGTCACCAACAATCACGTCATCGAGAACATGAACGAGGTGAAGGTGGCGCTGAACGACCGGCGCGAGTTCGAGGCGCAGATCCTGCTGCGCGACCCCCGCACCGACCTCGCCATCCTCAAGATCAAGAGCCCGAGCGGCGGCCTGACGCCGATGGAGATCGGCGATTCCGAGCACCTGCAGGTCGGCGACTTCGTGATCGCGATCGGCAACCCGTTCGGCGTCGGCCAGACGGTGACGCAGGGCATCGTCTCGGCGCTCGCCCGCACCCAGGTCGGCTCGGCCGACTACCAGTTCTTCATCCAGACCGACGCGGCGATCAACCCGGGCAACTCGGGCGGCGCGCTGGTCGACCTCAACGGCGGCCTCGTCGGCATCAACACGGCGATCTACTCGCAGTCCGGCGGCAGCCACGGCATCGGCTTCGCCATCCCCGCCAGCATGGTCAAGGCGGTGGTGGAGACCGCCAAGGGCGGCGCCAAGACGGTGCGCCGGCCCTGGCTCGGCGCGCGCCTCCAGCACGTCACCCCGGACATCGCCGAGAGCGTCGGCCTCGACCACCCGACCGGCGTGATGGTCGCCTCGATGCAGCCGAAGAGCCCGGCCGAGGAGGCGGGGCTCAAGCGCGGCGACGTGATCCTGGCGGTGGACGGCCAGACGGTCGACGATCCGGAGGCCTTCGGCTACCGCTTCGCCCTGAAGGGCATCAAGGGCGAGACCAAGCTGACGGTCCTGCGCGGCTCCAGCCGCACGACGGTGCCGGTGCGCCTCGGCCCGGCGCCGGAGACCCGCCCGCGCGACGCGCTCAAGGTGAAGACCCGCTCGCCCTTCCTGGGCTCCACGGTGGTCAACCTGTCGCCGGCGGTGATCGAGGACCTGCAGCTCGACCTGCCGGCCGCGACGCAGGGCGAGGGCGTGATCATCTCCGAGGTCGAGGCCGGCACCGTCGCCAACCGGGTCGGCCTGCAGAAGGGCGACATCCTGATCGCGGTGAACGGCACCCCGGTCGCCACCACCAAGGACCTGGAGCGGGTCACCCGCGCCACCGCCCCGATGTGGGAGGTCACGATCAACCGCGGCGGGCAGCAGATGACGTCGGTGTTCGGGGGGTAGGGGCGCCTATCGTTCCCGCGCGTCCGGCCTCGTTGTCCGGGCCCGGGACGACAAGCGCCGTTCGGGGAGGAGGAGCACGGATCTTCTCCTGTTCCTGCGGGCGGCTACGAACGACACAGGCCTTTGCCGGGCCGAGCGACGACGACATCGGCGAGGGCCACGGCGAAGCGGTTCCTGCCGCGGGGCGTGGTCTTGGGTACGATCTGGGGTCGGCGGGCTTGCCGTGGCGGCTCCAGCCACCGGAGCGCGCCACCATCCGCTCCGATAGCCATGCCCCGCGGCCTGGGTCACAGCGCGTTCCAGCCCCCCAATTCTCCCATCCATCGCGCCCGAGCCGGAAAAAGCGGACAACGCTCCGCGCAGAACACGAGCCAGAACCTGCGCAGCCCGCAGCTGGCCGCGCGGGGGGGAGACCAGCGTCTCGCCCACATCCCGAACTTCCTGCCCCTGAGGCAGTTACCCCGGCGCCCCGCGCCGGAGATCCCCGATGCCCACCCGCCCGACCTTCACCGCCTTGCTGCTTCTCGCCGGCCTCCTGCCGCTGACGCCCGCGCAGGCCGGGCCGGCCCAGGACTATATGTACCAGCGCCGCCAGCTCGGCCGCGGCCAGGTCTGCCGGCCGCCGCTGAAATTCGCGGCCGGCGCCTGCGTCCGGCGCTGCCCGGCGGGCTACCAGGACAACGGGGGCTATTGCCGGCTGCGCAACATGCAGCGCTGACCGCGACGCGGCGGGATCACACCGCCGCCTTGTGGAAATGGCTGAGGAAGGCCTTCGTCGCGGCCTGCTGGGGGTCCTCGATGATCTGCCGGGCCGGTCCCTCCTCGACCACGAACCCGTCGCGCATGAACACGCAGGTGTCGGCGACATCGCGCGCGAAGGCGATCTCGTGGGTGACGAGCACCATCGTCATGCCCTCCGACGCCAGCTGGCGGACGACGCTCAGGACCTCCCCGACGAGCTCGGGATCGAGCGCCGAGGTCGCCTCGTCGAACAGCATCACCTCCGGCTGCATCGCCAGCGCCCGCGCGATGGCGACCCGCTGCTTCTGTCCCCCGGAGAGCCGGTCGGGATAGGCGTCGGCCTTCTCGCGCAAGCCGACCTTGTCGAGGAGCCGGACGGCGAGGTCCCGGGCATCGTCCCGCCCCCGGCCGAGCACGGTGACCGGCCCCTCCATGATGTTTTGGACGACCGACATGTGGGGAAACAGGTTGAAGTTCTGAAACACCATGCCGACCGTCGAGCGGAAGGCGGCGAGGTCCCGGTCCCGCGGCATCCGATGGTCGGGGCCGAAGCGCATCGCGTGCGACCCGATGCGAATCGTGCCCTCGCACGGGATGGTGAGGAGGTTCAGGCAGCGCAGCAGGGTCGACTTGCCCGAGCCGCTCGGGCCGATGAGCGAGAGGACCCCGCCCTTCGGCACGCTCAGGGAGATGTCCTTGAGCACCGGCACCGGGCCGAACGACTTCCTGACGTGCTCGACCGCGATCATCGTCGTCTCCGGCATGGCCCGCACCGCTTCCGTCGTCATGGGGTCCTTCCTCGTGCTCACCGGGCGAGCCTGCGCTCGAGGCCGTGGGCGAGGGTCGTGAGCGGGAACAGGATGATGAAGTAGATGACCGCGATCATCGTGTAGACCTCGAGCGGCTTGTACGTCGCCGAGGTGATGAGCTGTCCCTGGTAGAGCAGATCGGGAACGGCGAGCACGGACAGGAGCGAGGTGTTCTTCAGCTGGAGGACGACCTGGTTGACGAGGGGCGGGATCATCCGCTTGAGCGCCTGGGGCAGGACGACGCGCCGCATCAGCGCCGCCCGGCGCATGCCGAGGGCCCGCCCGGCATCCCACTGGCCGGTGTCGATCGAGGCGATGCCGCCGCGGATGATCTCGGCGAAGAACGACGCGCCGTAGAGCGTCAGGGCGATGAACGCCGCCGTCGCGGGCTTGAGCTCGACGCCGATCACGATCGGGAGGGCGTAGTAGATCCAGACCAGCTGTACGAGCACGGGCGTGCAGCGGAAGATCTCGATGAAGGCCAGGAGCGGGAGGGTCACCACCCTGGCGTCGGCGAGGCGCGCGACGGCGATCAGGCCGCCGACGACGAAGCCGGCGATCGCCGTGACGATGGTGAACCCGATCGTGTACAGGGCGCCGATCGCGATCAGGCCCTTGTATTGCAGCAGGAACGAAAAGTCCCACTCGTAAGTCATCGTCTGCTCCGGCCCGCTCTACGGGTATCGTGTCTGCGTGAGGCCCGAGTGAAACCAGCGGCCCAGGGTGATGACGTCGAAGACGGGGACGCCGAACGCCTCGGCGACGGCGCGCGAGAACGGCGGCAGGTTGGTGCATTCCATCACGAGGGCGCCGACGTCGCCCCGCGCGATCAGCGCGCCCGCGGCCGCCAGGACGTCGCGGGCGAGGGCGGCCGCGTCGTAGGCCGCCTCCCGCTCGATCAGGCCGCGCAGCGCCCCGTTCGCCGGCAGGCCGACGACCGGCGTGGCGGGATCGGCCCCCACCTCGACGAAGTGGGCCGGCGTGAGCGCGTCGGCGTCGTAGGTCACGACCCCGGCCCGCTTGCCGCCGGGCAGGCAGCGGTCGACCAGCGGGAGCTGCATCAGGCTCGATGTCGCGAGCGGCAGCGACATCCGGGCGGCGAGCGCGCGCTGCCGCGCCGCGAGGAACCCGCACGACGTGATGACGCCGACGGCGCCGCGGGCCCGCAGCGCCTCCCCGGCCGCCACGAAGGCGTCCGCCAGGTCGGCGTCCCGCCCCCCGACGACCCGCCGCGCGGTGGCGCCGCGCACGACCTCGAACAGGACCGGAAAGGGCCAGCTCGCCGCGTGCCCGACATCGCCGGGGGGGCGCTCGAACCGGGTGTCGAGCATGATGATGCCCAACGGCGGGGCGGGGTCAGGGGGCATGGAGCGAGACGGGGAGGATGGGTCGAGGGCGCGAGGACACGGCCCGGGCGGGACGTCCCGGGCCGTGGCGACGGGCGCGCGTCATATGGTTTTCCGGAAGTCGTCTTCCGAAAAAACCGGATCAGAACGTGATCTCGGCCGGGATGTCCCCGGCCTTGACCCCGACCAGCTCCAGGCTGGAGGTGATCCAGCCCTTCATCGCGCCGAGGCCGCGATTGTACTCGAGCCAGTTGTCGACGAAGGTCCGGAACCGAGGATCCGGCTCGGCCCGCACGCCGGCGCAGGTCGGCTGCGCGCTCGCCGGCGTCGGCACGATGATCTTGCCGACCTTGGGGTTCTTCTTCACCGTCACCAGCGACAGCATCGCGACCTGGATGACGCAGTCGGCGCGGTTTGACTGCACCGACAGCATGGCGTCGTCAGGGGTCTTCAGCGCGAGCAGCGTGGCGTTGGGGATGATGCGCCGGGCGAACAGGTCGTGGGTCGAGCCGATGTCGACGGCGACCCGGACCTCGGGCTTGTTGAGGTCGGCCCAGGTCTTCGGCTCGAAGCCCGGCTTGGCGATGATGGTGAAGGTGTTCAGCATGATCGGCCGGGTGAACTCGACCGTGAGGGCGCGCGAGGGCGTCGGCGACAGGCCGAACATGATGTCGATCTTGTTCGCCTGGAGGTCGAGCACCGCGTTGCCCCAGGTGGTCTCGGCGATCTCGAGCTCGGCATCCATCGCCTTGGCGAGGTCCTGCGCCATGCTCACGCAGAAGCCGGACCACTCGCCGGACGCGATGTCCTTCTTGTAGTACGGCTCGGTCCCGACGATGCCGGCGATGCGCAGCTTCTTGGTCCGCCGGATGCGCTGGAACGTGTTCTCGGCCGCGGGCCCCGTCTGAGCCTGGGCAGTACCGATCGGGGAGAGGGCGGCCGCCGCCAGCGTGCCGGCGCCGAGAAGCGATGCGATGTCCCTGCGTGATACCATGACGGGCCCTCTCCGTGTTAGCTTGGCGGTTCTTAAGCCCTTAGGCCGCATGGCGGGAGTCTTGTCGATAGGCGCCCCGACGCCACCATGCCTGGATTGCGGGCAGGCCTGACAAGGGCGGCGCCAGGTTTCCGCCCCGCCCGCCGCGGGCGGGGCGGCGGCGCTACTTGGCGGCCGCCTTCACCAGCGGGCAGCCGCCCTCGGCGAGCGGCCGGAACGCCTCGTCGCCCGGCACCGTGGCGATGAGCTTGTAGAGGTCCCACTCGCCGGTGGATTCCTTCGGGGTCTTCACCTGCATCAGGTACATGTCGTGGACCATCCGGCCGTCCTCGCGGATCTTGCCGTTCGTCGCGAACATGTCGTTGACCGGGGTCTCGCGCATCCGGGCGACCACCGTCTTGGCGTCGTCGGTGCCGGCGGCCTGCACGGCCTTCAGGTAGTGCAGCACCGAGGAATAGACGCCGGCCTGGTGCATCGTCGGCATCAGCCCGGCCTTCTCCTTGAAGCGGGTCGCGAAGGCGCGGGTCTCGGGCGTGCGGTCCCAGTAGAAGGCGGTGGTGAGCAGCAGGTTCTGCGCCACCTCGATCCCGAGGCTGTGCACGTCGTCGATGTTGATGAGGAGCGCCAGCAGGGTCTGGCCGCCCTGGACGAGGCCGAACTCGTGCGCCTGCTTGATCGCGTTGACGGTGTCGCCGCCGGCATTGGCGAAGGCGATCAGCTTCGAGCCCGAGCCTTGCGCCTGGAGCAGGAACGACGAGAAGTCGGCGGTGGCGAAGGGCGCGCGCACCGTGGAGAGCACCTTGCCGCCCGAGCGCTTGACCTCCGCGACCGCGTCGCGCTCCAGCGCGTGGCCGAAGGCGTAGTCGGCGGTGACGAAGCTCCAGGTGTCGAGACCCTTCTTCACCGCGGCGTTCCCGGAAACGTGCGAGAGCGCGTAAGTGTCGTAGGTCCAGTGGATGCCGGTGGGCGAGCATTGCGGGCCGGTGAGGTCCGAGGTGCCGCCGCCCGAGACGATCAGCACCTTGCCCTTCTCCTTGGCGATCTGCTGGACCGCGAGCGCCACCGAGGAGGTCGGCACGTCGAGGATCACGTCGACGCCGTCGCGGTCGTACCATTGCCGGGCGATGTTGGAGCCGACATCCGGCTTGTTCTGGTGATCGGCGAACACGACCTCGATCGGCTTGCCGTCGAGGCTGCCGCCGAAATCCTTGACCGCCATCTCGGCGGCGATCACCGAGCCGCGGCCGGTGGAATCGGCGTAGACGCTCGACATGTCGTTGAGGACCGCGAGCTTGACCTTGCCGTCGGAGAGGCGTGGCTCGGCGGCGCGGGTGGGGACGGTCAGGGCACAGAGGGACGCGGCGGCGAGCAGCGCGGCGCGAAGGGGCGTGAGGGGCATTGGGCGTTCTCCCGGGCGCGTCCGCTTCTGGTCGAGCGGATCGTGGCGAGCCCATCAGAGGGGGCGGGGCGGCGGAGCGCAAGTCCGGGATCGCCCGCTCCGCACGCATCACGTCGGGGATCGCCCGGGCCTCGCCCTCGTCCCCTGCAACCCCGATCCGAGGGCCGGTCGGCCGTGGACAGCGACGGCGCATTCTTTGCCCGAGGTCGATCCCGAGCCGAATCGTCGCGGAATGGTGGTAGCGCGGGATCGGGAGAACAGACAGCGCAGGCCTGCCAGACCGGACAGTCAGGAATCTCATCCGCCCCGCAAGGTAAACGATCGCAAGGCACAAGTTGTCTCTAAGGTAAACTTGGCTGGGGGACGTGGATAGGGATCCACCGGACCGCCATACGAAAACATGAGATGGTACAGTGGGTTAGCTTCGCTTCCGCCACAGAATGCGTAGCAGCAGGGTGGAGCGGCAGCAAGGACGAACGCTGGGGCCAGCCTGAGGACGGCGGCGCACGGGGACGCACCCTTGCAGAGCCCCCGGCCATCCGCCGTCGATGTCCCGTAATCGCTTCTGGCTCCTTGAGTTCATAGCTTTGGCAGGAGGGTACGAAGGCAGGGTCCGCGTAGGGTGCCCCACACCCTCGGGGCTGGATGCGAGCGACGCGGCTGTGGTGAGACGCGTCGAGCAGGATGACACCGCACGGACGATCACGGGTCTGGCTGGCCGCTTCACGGCCCTGGTGCGCTGCAGGGAAGGGCAAGACCGTCACCAATGATCAGGATGCGGACGCCGCAGCGGACATCGCCGCCTGGATCACGCAAGCACGGAATTGCGACGCTCCTGCCATCGCGACGTTCGCCGCGGGATTGGAGGCGGACATCGCCGCCGTCCGGGCTGCTCTCACGGAGCCATGGAGCAGCGGCCAGGCGGAAAGCCAGGTCAACCGGCTCGAGCTCATGAAGCGCCAGTGCTACGGACGGGCAGGCCTCGATCTCCTGAAGCGCCGCCTGGTTCCGGCCGCCCGATCCACGCAAAACGAGCAGGAACCAGAAAGAAGGGGCAATCCCAATCCCAGTCGGCGCCAGCCGCGTCTGGCTCACCGCAGCGACAGCGAGGTCGTTGTCGCCGCCTAGCTGCAGCGCCCGCAGTGGGGCGATATCGACCCAGGCGTCCGCATTGCCGAAGGCAACTCCGCCCAGCCTCGTCAAGTCGGTCGGCCCGCGTCGGTCAGCCGCTCGAATCGGCT
Source organism: Methylobacterium ajmalii (assembly GCF_016613415.1). Classification (GTDB taxonomy): domain Bacteria; phylum Pseudomonadota; class Alphaproteobacteria; order Rhizobiales; family Beijerinckiaceae; genus Methylobacterium; species Methylobacterium ajmalii. The sequence goes on from NZ_JACWCT010000001.1 coordinate 61,560, forward strand.
CACCGCGCGCGGTCCCTGCTTTGACCAGATCTCAGGCCGCGCGCACGGTTTCCAGGAACCGATCCACTTCCGCAGAGAGATGCTCTGACTGGCGCGAGAGCTCGGACGCGGACCCGAGAACCTGACTCGCCGCTGCTCCCGTCTCCTCCGCTGCTCCCGCCAGACCGGCGATGTTGCCCGTCACAGCGCTCGTCCCCATGGCAGCTTGCGCCACATTGCGGACGATCTCCTGCGTCGCGGCGCCCTGCTCCTCGATGGCCGCTGCGATCGAGGCGGCCACGGCGCTGATCTCGCGGATACGGCCGCCGATCCCGCCGATCGCGCTGACCGCCTGACCCGTCGCCCCTTGAACCTGGCCGATCTGCTTACCGATCTCCTCGGTCGCCTTCGCGGTCTGATCGGCGAGCTGCTTGACCTCCGCCGCCACGACCGCGAAGCCGCGCCCCGCCTCGCCGGCGCGCGCCGCCTCGATCGTGGCGTTCAGCGCCAGAAGGTTCGTCTGACCCGCGATCGAGGAGATCATCGCCACCACGTCGCCGATCTTGGACACCGCGCCGTTCAGCTCGTGCACCAGCCGGGCGCTCTGCTCGGCCTCGGACACGGCGGTCTGGGCGAGGGCGGCGGAACCGGACACCTGGCGGCCGATCTCCTGAACGGACGAGCCGAGCTGCTCGGCGGCGGCTGCGACGGCATCGACGTTGCTGGCGGCTTGGCTGGCGGTCGCCGCGACGGTGGTGGATTGGGCGGCCGTCTCGGAGGCGGTGGAGCTCATCTGCTGCGCCGTCGCCTGGAGTTCGGTGGCGGCGGCCGAGACCTGCGAGACGATGCCGCCGACCGCGCCCTCGAACGCATCGGCCATCTGGCGCATGCCGGCTTTGCGCTGCTCTTCCGCGGAGGCGCGGGCGAGAGCCGTCTGCTCTTCCAGGGACCGGGTATGGATCAGGTTGTCCTTGAAGATCTGGACCGCGCTCGCCATCCGGCCGAGCTCGTCCCTGCGGTCGATCCCCGGGACCGTCGTGCCGACCTGCCCCTCCGCGAGGCGCCGCATCGCCGCCGCGAGGTCGAGAATGCCCCGCACCACGCGGGTCTGCACGATCAGGACCGCGGCGACCGAGAGGAGGCCGGCGAAGACGATGACGACGACCGCCAGGACGAAGCTTTGTTGCGCCGCCGCCGATTCTGCCTTGGCTTTCGCGACGGCCGAATCGATCACGGCGAGCGCCACGTCGACGATCGCCCTCTGCCCCGCGATCACGCCGGCATCCCAGTCGGCCAGCGCGAGGGGAATCTTGCGCCCTTCCGCGACGGCCGCGACGGCGGTCTCCCGCATCGCCTTAAAGGTCCCGCCGTAATAGAGTTCGTTCGAACGCGCGTAGGTGTCCTTCACGGAGGCGTCGAACCCGCCGACGTCGATGATGCGGCCCGCCAGTTGCCAGGCCGTCCGGCTCTCGGTGAAGGCGCTGTTCAGCTGCGTCCAGTCGTTGGCCGTCGCGGCCTGGTCGGCGGCCAGGAGGCGGTTGACGACCAGGGTGCCGCGCCCGTCGCTGGTGCGCGCGGTCCACGTCGCCGCCCGGGCATCGATGCGGCTGCCCAACGAGGGATCGAGCCTCTGGATGACCTTCTCGGTCGCGTCCGAGGTCGCGTCGATCGCGACGAGCAACCGGCTGCCCAGCTCGTCGAGTCGCTTGGTCAGCGACGCGTCGCGCGCCGAGAGCTTCTGATCGTAGGCGGCATCCAGCGCCGGGCGCATCTGCCTCCACTCGTCGGTGAGGCGCTGAAGCTCGCCGCGCTTCGCCAGGACGGCGGGATCGGACACCTGGCCGAGATAGTCGAGAGCGAAGGAGATCGCCTGCTCGAAAGACTTGCGGGCGCCGAGCGACAGCTCGCGATGGCTGCGATTGAGGTCGGGCTCCCGCTGCAGCGTCAACAGCCCGTATCCGCGCTCGACGCGTGCCTGCGCCAGGCTCGCGAACAGGTTGCGGTCCGTCTGCATGTAGACCGCCACCTGGTCGGCCACGTTGCTGCGATCGCGGCTTTTGACGAGCTCGGTCCCAGCCAGGCCGACGGCCGATACTCCGAGAAGAACCGACGTCGATACAATCAAGGCACGAATTGACGGCACGGCGCCCTCTCGGATAAATAGTCTCAAGTCACGATATTGGAAATGCCTTAATCGTTGGTAAATTTCTGAGCTAATACTGATTATGAAGTCTATTGTCGCGCCTCCTGCCTTTGGTCAGATGCTGACAAGATGTTGCACGCTGGTGGCGCGCGAAGGGCGCGCGGAGACGGGCTCGAACAGGCGATCGATATCCGAGGGGCACGCCGCTCGTGCCCCAGCCCGTCACGCTCGCAGGTGGTTGCAGCCCGGGGCTCTGCAAGCCGGTCACGGCAGCGCGACGGTTCGTAGCCGGACCCGCCTGCGCGCGTTCATCGACACCGTGCCGCCGGGCTTGGCCCGGGGCACCGGCCCTGCGGGGCGCCGCTCACGCCTTGACGAGCGGGCACCCGCCCTGGGCGAGCGGCTTGGCCGCCTCGTCGCCGGGGATCTCGGTCACCACCTTGCAGTAGTCCCACCGTGCCTTGCTCTCCGCGGGCTTCTTCACCTGGAGCAGGAAGGCCGGGACCAGGGCGCGGCCATCCTGCCGCACCACCGTCCGGCCGAAGGCGTCGTCGTCGGCCGGCATCTCCTTCATGCGGGCGATCGCCGCCGCTCCGCTCGCCTTGGCGGCCGTGACGCCGAGCGCGGCGACGGCCTTGAGGTAGTGGAGCGTGCCGGCGTAGCAGCCGGCATGGACCATGCCCGGATAGGCACCCTGCATCCGCGGCAGCACGCGCCTGGTGAAGGCGCGGGTGCGGTCGTTGGCGTCCCAGTAGAAGCTGTTGGTGTGCAGCAACCCTTGCGTCAGCGGCAGGCCGAGCGCGTTGATGTCGTTGAGGAACATGACGGGGGCGGCGATCCGCATCTGGTCGCGCAGCCCGAATTCGTCGGCCTGCTTGAGGCAGTTCACCATGTCGGTGCCGGCGAGCGCGAGACCGAGCACCTGTGCGCCGCTGCCTTGCGCGGCGATGAGGAACGACGAGTAGTCGGTCGCGCCGATCGGGTAGCGGGAATTGCCCAGCACCGTGCCGCCGGCCTGCTGCACGAAGCTCGCCGTCTCACCCTGGATCGCGTTGCCGAAGGCGTTGTCGGTGGTGATGAAGTACCACTTGCGCCCGCCGCTCTTCACCGTCTCGGTACCGAGCGCCTTCGCCAGCATGTAGGCGTCGTAGGTCCAGTTGATGGTGTTCGGGGTGCATTGCGCGCCGGTGAACTCCATCGAGGTGACCGCGGTGCCGATGCAGGCCTTGTTGCGCTCGGCGGTGACGAAGGCGAGTGCGAGCGCGACGGAGGAGTTCGGCAGGCCGATCACCAGATCGACGCCCTCGGAATCGTACCAGCGCCGGGCTATCCCTGAACCGACATCCGGCTTGTTCTGGTGGTCGGCGAACACGACGTCGACGGAGAACCCGTGCTGCTCGGGTCCGAAATCCGCCACCGCCTGCTGCACGCAACCGACGCCGCCCGGCCCGAGCAGGTCGGTGTAGATGCCAGAGAAGTCGGCCAGCACGCCGATCTTGATCCTCGGCCCCTGGGATCCGGTCCCTTGAGCGCAGGCACCACCGCTCCAGGCAGCCGCGAGCGCGGTGGCCCCACCCACGAGGGCTCGTCGCGAGATCTGCATCGTATCCTCCCGTTTGGTCTCAACCACGGTCCCGGGCCGCGGCTGGGTGCCGCGCGCTTCGCGAGATCGGGTCGGCTTTGCATCCCGCGACCGTGTGGTCAGGTCCGCGGGATGTCGGTCTCGATGGCGCCCGATAGGCGCGCGAGCGTCAGGCCGTCAGCCGGCCATCCTCAAGGCGGAGCAGCCCCAGCGGGTTCGCGGCGGAAAGGGCGTCCGGCAGCAGGGCGTCGGGCAGGTCTTGGTAGCTCACCGGGCGCAGGAAGCGGTCGATGGCGAGGCTGCCGACCGAGGTGGTGCGCCCGTCCGAGGTCGCCGGATACGGCCCGCCATGCACCATGGCATGGCCGACCTCGACGCCGGTGCCGAAGCCGTTGACCAAGATGCGCCCGGCCCGGCGCTCCAGCACCGGCATGAGCGCGCGGGCAGCATCATAGTCGGCCTCGTCGAGGTGCACGGCCGCGGTCAGCTGGCCCTCCAGCCGCTCCAGCACCGCCCGGATCGTCGCGAGGTTGGGGCAGCGCACCACCAGGGAGGCGGCGCCGAACACCTCCTCGGCGAGGGTATGGTCGGACAGGAACGCCTCGGCGGTCGTGGAGAACAGCGCCGCCTGGCCCTGATGGGTGCCGCCGGCGAGCCCCCGCGCCAGGGTGGTCACGGCGGGGTTGGATTCGAGCGCCGCGACGCCGGCGCAATAGGCCTTGTGGATGCCGGGCGTCAGCATCGTGGCGGCCTGGATCTCCGTCAGCGCGGCGCTCGCCGCCTCGACGAAGCCGTCGAGGCCCGGGCCCTCGACCGCCAGGATCAGGCCGGGATTGGTGCAGAACTGCCCCGAGCCGAGAGTGAGCGAGCCGGCGAAGGCCCGGCCGATGTCGCTACCGCGGGCCTCGAGCGCCGCCGGCAGCAGGACGACCGGGTTGATGCTGCTCATCTCGGCATAGACCGGGATCGGGACCGGACGGGACGCGGCCGTGTGCATCAGCGCCGTGCCGCCGGCGCGGGAGCCCGTAAAGGCGACGGCGGCGATGCGCGGATCGGCCACCAGCCGCTGCCCGACGTCGCGGTTCGAGGCGAGCAGGAGCGAGAACGTCCCCTCCGGCAGCCCACATTCCTGCACCGCCTTCTGCACCGCCGTCCCGACGAGCCAGGCGGTGCCGGGATGGGCGGAGTGCGCCTTGGCGACCACCGGGCAGCCGGCGGCGAAGGCGGAAGCCGTGTCGCCACCCGCGACCGAGAAGGCGAGCGGGAAGTTCGAGGCGCCGAACACCGTGACCGGGCCGACGGCGATCCGACGCAGGCGCAGGTCCGGGCGCGGCAGCGGCTTGCGCTCGGGTTGCGCCGGGTCGACCCGCAGGCCCAGGAAGGCGCCGCTGCGGACCACCTCGGCGAACATCCGCAACTGGCCGACGGTGCGGCCGCGCTCGCCTTCGAGGCGGGCGCGGGGCAGGCCGCTCTCGGCCATGCAGCGCACGATCAAGTCGTCGCCGAGATCGAGGAGGTTGCGGGCAATGGCCTCGAGGAACGCCGCACGGTCTTCGAGGGACGTCTCGCGGAAGGTGTCGAAGGCCGCGTCGGCGAGCGCGCAGGCCCGCTCGACATCCTCCAGCGTCGCCGAGGCGAAGGCCGGCTCCAGGCCGTTGCCGGTGGCGGCCTCGACGGCGCGGAAGGTCTCCCCCTCGCCGCGGACCTGGGCGCCCCCGATCAGGCTGGCATTGCCGATGTTCATGTCGTCGCTCCGGTTCGATCGCTCGTCGTGGTGTCGGTGGAAGGCTCCGCCTCAGCGGCGTTGAGCGTGAGCCCGGTCGGCACCGGTATGGTCCAGGCATCCGCAGGGGTCGGACGCCGCATCCGTGTCGTTCGCGACCTCCGACGCCGCCCACCGGCGCAGGCGGGAGGTCTTCCCGATGCCGGGATTGAAGGCGTTGGTCGGATCGAGGCTACGATAGAAATCCCTCAGCGCCGGCTTGGCCTCGTAGAGGTGGCCGACATTGTGCTCGGCCGGATATTCCGCGCCGCGCGCGTCGAGCAGGGCGCAGAGCGCGTGTTCCAGCGCCTCGCAGTCCTGGCCTTTGTGGACGAGGTATTCCTGGTGCATGACGTGGCACAGGAAGTGCCCGACATAGATCTTCAGCGCGATTCTGTCCTCGATGTCCGATGGGAGCCGCTCGAACCAGTCGAGCGCGTCGCGCGGGAGCGCGACGTCGAGGGCGACGATGTCCTCCACGGTCCGTCGATGCACCGTCCGGTAGCGCACGACGGCGCCGCCGGTCACGAAGCGGTTCAGGAGGGCGGCACGGCCCTCCTCGTCGTCGCATTCGAGGAAGGCACCGTCCTCGGAGGGGAGGATCGACGAGAGGTAGTCCCGCATCTCCACGATGCCGGCGCCGCCGGTGCGGAAGATCAGGTGATGCGCGTAGCGGTCGCGGTACCCGATCAGGCGAGCCGGCATGTGCTCCGGCAGGAGCCGGGTCACGGCCTGCAGCAGGTGATCCGACACGGACTTGCCGAGGCCGACCGCCTCGGTCACCCCGTCGAACCAGCTCTTGGCCGCGTAGGCGCGCGGCACGTTGATCGCGCCGAACCGGCGGATGAAGAGGAAGAGATCCTTGCCGTAGGTCTGGGCGGCGCGGAAGGCGTCCGCGTGCATGTACTCGCCGGCGATCGGCAGGTTCTCGAACCGGCCGAGAACGTGCCGGCGGATCGATTGCAGGACGGCCGGGTCGTTCGTCCCGACGTAGAACACCCGCTCCTCCGGCTCGACCGCGAAGGTGTCGAGCCGCACGGCGAAGACCGCGACCTTCCCGGCCGAGCCCGAGACCTCGTAGAGCCGCCGCGGATCGGCGTTGAAGCGCGCCGGCGTGGCGGCGTCGATGTCGCGGACATGCCCGAGATACTCGCGGTCAGAGGCCCAGGCGCCGTTCTCGTCGTGGATGTCGGAGGGGCCGTAGGCCGCGCGGTCGAGGCGCCCCAGGATCTCCTCCGGGGAGGTGCCCAGCGCGACGCCGAGATGGTTGACGAGTTCCAGCCGCCCCTGCGCGTCGATCCGCGCGAAGAGCGAGAGCTGCGTGTAGGCCGGGCCGCGTTGGACCAGCGAGCCGCCTGAATTGTTGCACACGCCCCCGGTCACCGAGGCGCCGATGCAGCTCGAGCCGATGACGGAATGCGGCTCGCGGCCGATCGGGCGAAGGCGCCGCTCGAGGTTCTCCAGGGTAGCGCCGGGCAGGCAGACGACCTGGTGCCCGTCCCGGATCAGGTCGATGCGGGTCATGCGCAGCGTGCTGACGATCACGATCGGCCGGTCGTAGCCGTCGCCGAAAGGCGTCGATCCCCCGGTCAGTCCCGTATTGGCCGCCTGCAGGATGATGGCGACGTCGTGATCGACGCACGCTTGCAGCACCCTCCACTGCTCGAGGAGCGTGCCCGGCTGCACGGCCGCGGCGATCTCGCCCTCGCCGTAGCGGTAGCCGGTACTGAACCGCCGCGTAGCGCGCCGGCCGACATGGACGTGACGGGAGCCGACGATCTCGGCGAGCCGCGCGATGAGGACCTCGGACATTCTTCTTGCTCTCGATGTCGTGGCGCGCGACCGGCAAGGACGCGACCTCATGCTCGCGTCCTCACGGCGCCCGATCGCGCTCCGCCTGCTCTGCTGCCCATCGACCTTGCGACACGACGTATCGCACCTCGCGCCGACGTAACGACCCCATCCCGGTCGGACGAGGGAAGACGATCGCCGTCGGGCCGCATTCACGCTTGTTCGCGCGTGCGCTCTGCCCTCGACTTCGGGCCGCCGTGCCGTTGCACGGCCCTGACTTGATCACGCCGCCCCGACGACCGGCCCGGGTCGGCGGCGACTATAGGAAAGCACGACGACGTGTAAATCCGGCGCTTGAGGATAGCGATATAACGGCAGGAAATACCGGGCGCCCGGCACCCACGCCCGTTCGCCGGATGGCCGTCCGCCTCGAGAGCGCCCGGCGCGCGGCGGTCATCGCATGCTCAAGGCCCGGATGAACTCCGCGGCCGCCGGCGGGAGCGGCGTCTTGCGGCGGGTGATCACCTCGTAGGCCTGGCTCTTCGAGCGCAATCTGAAATTGAGCGTCCGCGCCGCGCCGAGATCGACGAAGAAGGCCGCGACGTCGCTCGACAGGAGCGCGATGTATTTCGGGCTGGAATGAAGCAGCGACATCGTCGCGAAGGCCGATCGCGTCTCCACCAGCGTGCGTGGAAAGGCCAGACCGGCCTCGCGGTATTCCTGCTCGAGCGAGATGCGCATCGGCATCATGGCGGTGTAGACGATCCACCGCGACTGCGACAGCTCCGCGAGGGTCACCCGCTTGCGCTCGACGAGCGGATGGGCCGGGTTGGCGACGACCGTGAGCAGCTCGTCGTGGAACGCGACGGTGTCGTAGAGCTCGGGCCTGCCGCTGACGGAGCTTCGGCCGATCATCAGATCGAGGTCGCCGCGGTCCAGCAACCGCAGCAGTTCCACGCTCGTATCCTCGAGGATCTCCAGCGAGACGTTCGGGAAGCGTTCGGAGAACGTCCCGATCGCCTCGGTGACGATCGGGGTCGCCCCCATGATCGTCCCGATGCGCAGCTTCGCCCAGGCGCCTTCGGCGATGTGACGCAACTCTTCCTCGAGGCTGCCGATCTGCGACAGCATGACCTTCGCGTGGCGGATCGCGCAGGCCCCCGCGATGGTCGGCGTCAGGCCCCGGTTGGTCCTGGTGAAGAGCTGCTGCTCCACCATGTCCTCGATCTCCTGCAGGCTCTTGGTCGCCCGCGGCTGGCTCATGCCGATGCGCGTCGCCGCCCCCTTCAGCGAGGCGCTGTCATCGATCGTGGCGAGGAGGAGCATCTGCCGCATCGTCAGGCGGCCCAACCCGCGGGTGACAGGCTCCGACATTCGATATTCGCTTTCGTTATATCCGTATCGGAATTCAAGGTATTTACAGCAGAGAACTTACCGGTAGCTTCACGGCAATTGCGACCGCACCGGACCCGATGGGTCACGGGAGCGCCGTTGCCGAAGATTGCGTAAAGGTGGAGGAAGCCGTTGCCGCTGATCAACTACGTCACCCGGGTGCAGTTCGGGTACGGGGTGCTCGACACGCTCGACGCGGAGCTGTCGCTCGCACGGATCGACCGGGCCTTCATCGTGACCGACGCCACGCTCCAGCGCCTCGGCATGGTCGACCGGATCCGCACCCGGCTCGGCGACAGGGTCGTCGACGTGTTCGATGCGACGCCCAGCAATCCCGACGAGGCCGCGGTCCGTGCGGCCACCGACCTCTTCCGGGCCTGCGGTGCGGACGGCCTGGTGGCGTTCGGCGGCGGTTCGGCGCTCGACCTCGCCAAGGCCGTCGCCGTCATGGCCGCCCATGACGGCCCGCTGAAATCGTTCGCCGTCATCGAGGGCGGCTCCGAGCGCATCACCGCCGCCACCTTCCCGACCGTCGCGATCCCGACGACGTCGGGGACGGGCAGCGAGGTCGGCCGCGGCGCCATCCTCATCCTCGACGACGGCCGCAAGGTCGGCCTCCTGTCGCCCTACCTGATCCCCAAGGCCGCGATCTGCGATCCCGAGCTGACGCTGAGCCTCCCGGCCACGCTCACGGCGGCGACCGGCATGGATGCGATCTCTCATTGCATCGAGACCTTCCTGGCTCCCTCCTTCAACCCGCCGGCGGACGGGATCGCGCTCGAAGGCCTCCGTCGCGCCTGGGGGCACATCCGCGCCGCGACCGAGACCCCGCAAGACCGCGACGCCCGCCTGAACATGAGCATCGCCGCGACGATGGGCGCGATGGCGTTCCAGAAGGGGCTGGGCTGCGTCCACAGCCTCAGCCATTCCCTCGGCGGTCTCAATCCGCGGCTGCATCACGGCACGCTCAACGCCATCTTCATGCCGGCCGTGCTGGCGTTCAACCGCGACGACGCGACCGTGATGGCGGAGGGGAAGTTCGCCCGGCTCGCGCAGGCGATGGGCCTGAAGGACGAGGAGGAGGTCATCCCGGCCATCTCCCGGATGACGAAGCAGATCGGCTTGCCGAGCGGGCTCTCCGCGCTCGGCGTCGAGGAGGCGCTCTTTCCCCAGATCGTCTCGGGCGCGCTCAAGGATCATTGCCACAAGACGAACCCGCGCGAAGCGTCGGCGGCGGATTACCTGGCGATGCTGGAAGGCTCGTACTGACGCTTCGTCGGCGGCACGTCGCTCGAACGGGCCGCCGGTCCACCGCGATCGCGGCGCGAAAGCGCGACGACGGCGAGAGGCCGCGACGCATCTCGTGACGCGCCCGCACCGTGCCGGCGGCGTGACGGCGCGCCGGATTCCGGCGCTCGGTGTCCGGCGCGCCACCAAGGCCGTCTGCCCGCCGGGCGGTCCGGGACACCAAAATACGACCAAGCAAGAGGGGAAACGATGTCCATGGAAGCTGATAACGCCCTGCAATCGGCGACGCTGAGGACCGTGACGTGGCGGCTCATCCCGTTCGTGATGCTGCTCTACTTCATCGCCTATCTGGACAGGGTCAACGTCGGCTTCGCCGCGCTGACGATGAATGCGGATCTCGGTTTTTCCGCCACGATCTACGGCATCGGCGCCGGGGTCTTCTTCATCGGCTACGCGCTGTTCGAGGTTCCGAGCAATATCTTCCTGCACAAGGTCGGTGCCCGCATCTGGATCGCCAGGATCATGATCACCTGGGGCCTTCTGTCGGCCAGCATGGCCTTCATCCAGGGCCCGATCAGCTTCTACATCGTGCGTTTCCTGCTCGGCGCGGCGGAGGCCGGCTTCTTTCCGGGCATCATCCTCTACCTGACCTACTGGTACCCGGCGAAGGCGCGCGGCAAGGCGGTGGGCCTGTTCATGGTCGCGATCCCGCTGTCGGCGATGATCGGGGCTCCGGTCTCCTCCATGCTCCTCGGGGTCGAGGGGTTCGGGATGAAGGGCTGGCAGTGGATGTTCGTCATCGAAGCCGTTCCGGCGCTCCTGCTCGGCTTCGCGGTGCTGGCCTACCTGACCGGCCGGCCCGAGAAGGCCGCGTGGCTGCCGGTGGAGCAGCGTGACTGGCTCATCCGGACGATGGAGGCGGAGCGCGCCGGCATCGCGAGCGATCACGGTCACAAGTCGCTGAAGACGGCACTCCTCGACAAGAAGGTCCTCGGCTTCGCGTTCATCTACTTCTGCGTCGTCATGGGTTCGTACACGCTCGGCTTCTGGCTGCCGCAGATGATCAAGAGCTTCGGCACCATGAGCAACCTGCAGATCGGCATGGCGACCGGCGTCGTCAACCTGTTCGCCGTGATCGCGATGATCTACTGGACGCGGCGGTCCGATGCCCGCCAGGAGCGGGTCGGCCACTTCGCGACGGCCGCCCTCCTGGCATCCCTCGCCTTCGGCGTCTGCGCGGCCACGCTGACGACGCCCGCCATCGCGATCGTGGCACTGACCTTCGCGGCGATCGGCATCTACTCGGCCCTTCCGACCTTCTGGACCCTGCCGACCTCGTTCCTGACCGGCGTCGGCGCGGCTGCGGGCATCGCGCTCATCAACTCGATCGGAAACCTGGCCGGCTATCTCGGACCGTTCGTCATGGGATATCTCAAGGATACGACCGGCAGCTACAGCAGCGGCCTGGTGATCGTGTCCGGCCTTCTGGCCGGCGGTGCGGGGTGCCTTCTCCTGCTCGCGCGCAAGAAGAACCGGATCGGCGCGATGGAACACGCTCATTAACGACTGGCGACTGGGATGCGGGAGGCGTGCCGAAAATCGGCACGCCTGGGAAAAGCGCCCGATCGGCTCGCGATCGGGCGCTTTTCCATGACTGTGGTGTTGACGGATTTCTATCGACGACCCGTCAGGTGACGGACGGCTCGTCGGGGCGGTCAATTCGTGCAGCCGCGGCTCGCGAGGAGGAGGGCGGCCAAGAGCGTCCTCCCCGATCCGCCCGCATCGCGTCCCCGGGGAGGGCGGAGGGATGCTCAGCCCGTGTCCGAGGCGCCGGGCATCGAAGGGTTTGACGCATCCAGCGGCGGTCCGGCCGTGCCGTCTCGGTCCCTACCGGGAGGTCCCGATCCCCGCTCCCGTTACCGCGTCGCCGCCACCACGATCCGGGTCCGGCTGATGAAGGCGCGCGGGTCGGCGCCCTGGTGGCCGTAGAGGTCGCGGGTGACCGTCACGCTCTTCGGCCCCAGCGCCTTGCGGCACTCCTCCTTGACGAAGGTCTCGCCGAGCGGCGTCTCGTCGCCGACGGGCTTGGCCTCGGCGCAGGTCCAGCCGTCCTCGCCCCAGTGGCCCCGGGCCTGGATCCCGAGGAGGTGGCCCTTCTTGCGCAGGTAGAGCGGCACCGCGTCGTCGGTCTCGATCACCAGCCCGTCCACCCGCGCGTCGTCGCCCACCAGCAGCGTGAGGCGGGCCGGGTGCCCGGCGACCCGGGTGCCGTTGCGGGTGGTGCCGTCGGCGTAGGAGAAGCCGATGGCGTGCAGCCCCTTGGCGTCGGCCGGGCAGGCGCGCCAATCGGTCCAGCCGGCGAGGGGCTTGGCCGGGCCTTCGCGGCAGGCGAGGTCGCCGTAGCCCTTCGGCGAGATCTCCGAGACCGGCATCCCGACCTTGATGTCGCGCAGGTCCGCGATCTCGGGGCCGGCGGCCAGAGCCGGGCCGGCGCAGGTCAGGGCGGCGAGGATCGCCAGGTCAGTGCGAGACGGTCGGCGCATCCGAGCCCTCCTTCTTGCGGTAGACGTCGCAGGCCCGGGAGGTGGTGCCGAAGAAGGCGGTGCATTCCTCGAAGGTCGGCTCGCCCTTGCCCTTGAGCTGGGTGGCGACGTAGCCCGCTACCGCGTCGATCTCCGCCGGGCGCAGGAACACGGCCGTCTCCGGCGGCATGTTGCCGGCCATGTCGGCCTTCAGCGAATCGTAGCACTTCACCGAATCGTAGGCGCCGCGCAGGTGGTAGGGCATGCCGGTCCCGGGCCGGCCGCAGCGCACCACCTCGGCGATCTGGTCCTTGTCGAGCTGCGTCTTGCGCAGGGACAGGGCCTCGCCGCCATAGCCGCCGCCGCCGCCGCCATGCCACTTGTGGCAGCCCGAGCAGGCCTTCTTGAATACCGCGAGGTCGCCCTCGCCGCCGCCGCTCCTGACCCCCTGCGCCCAGGCCGCCGGGGAGGCGAGCGCCAAGCCGGCCAGCGCCAGGCCGGCGAGCAGTGCCGGCATTACCAGTTTCCGCATCCGCATGAACCTCTTGCGTGACCTCGTGCGTGGGGATCCCGCGCGTGGCGGGGCGCCGCCGGCGCCCCGCCTCAAGGAATGTCGGCTCAGAGCGCGAAGACGTAGAGCATCGAGCCGGTCTGGATGTTCTTCAGCTCCGGGGTCGAGTCGATGAACCACTTGTCCCAGGCGCCCCCGAGGCCGACCAGGATCGCGACGTACTGCTTGCCGTCGACCGTGAAGGTCATCGGGGGCGCGTTGACGCCGCTGCCGGTGCGGAACTCCCACAGCTTCTCGAGGCTCCTGGCGTCGAGCGCCATCACGCCGCCGCCGGGCTCGCCGGTGAAGACGAGGTCGGGCGTCGCCAGCATGCCGCCGAGCAGCGGGAACTGGGTCTCGTGCTTGCCGGCGACCTTGCCGGTCTTCACGTCGATCGCCGTCACGCTGCCGGTGATGCGGAACGGGTTGGTCGGCCCGCCGCCGGTGAAGAACTCGCGGGGTTTCAGGTTGGCCTGCGTCATCGCCTCGTGGGTGACGCGGTTGCAGCTCTCGATGACCGGGATGTACCAGTATTGCAGGTTCGGATTGTAGGCGGTCGGCGGCCAGTTCTTGCCGCCCATGTTGCCCGGGCAGAAATCGGCGGTCTTGTTCTCGGCCGAAGGGGTCGCTGCCGGGTTGTAGCGCTGCACGTCCTTGTTCGGGTCGTACTCGAACGGCTTGCCGGTATCGGGGTTGATGCCCTTGGTCCAGGTCACCTTCTTGACGAACGGCGTCGCCCAGACGAACTGGCCGTTGGTGCGGTCGACCGCATAGGCGTGGCCGTTGCGGTCGGCCTCGATGGCGAGCTTGCGGCCGCCGGCATCGACCAGAAGGTTCTCCGACACGCTGTCATAGTCGTAGGGGTCGTTCGGCGTGTGCTGGAAGTGCCATTTGATCTTGCCGGTCGTCGCGTCGAGGGCGAGCGTCGAGTCGGTGTAGAGGTTGTCGCCCGGGCGGTAGGCGTTGTCCCAGTCCGGACCCGGGTTGCCGGTGCCCCACACGATGGTGTCGGTGTCGGGGTCGTAGGTGCCGGTGACCCAGGTCGAGCCGCCGCCGCTGACGGCCGCGTTGTTGTTACCCTTCCAGGTCTCGTAGCCCGGCTCGCCCTTGCCCGGGATGGTGTGGGTGCGCCAGACCTCCTTCTCGGTCTTCAGGTCGGTGGCGGCGATCCAGCCGCGGATGCCGTACTCGGCGCCGCCGACGCCCGAGATCGCCATGCCCTTCACGATCAGCGGTGCGCCCGTGATGGTCTCGCCCTTGTCGGGATCGGCGACCTGGCGCTGCCAGGCGACCTGGCCGGTCTCCTTGTTGGTGGCGATCAGGCGTCCGTCGAGGGTGTGGCTGACCACGAGGTCGCCCCAGAGCGCGACGCCGCGGTTGTTGACGCCGCAACAGGCGACCGCGCCGGCCCATTCGCGGTCGGTCTTCGGGTCCATCTTCCAGAGGAGCTTGCCCTCGCCGCCGCGTGTGTCGATCTTGTAGACCGAGCCCCACCCGTCGGTGACGAACATCATGCCGTTCTCGACGATCGGGGTGCCCTCGAGCCCGCCGTGGCTCCAGATGCCGCCGGATTCGATGCCGCCCAGCGCCATCGTCCAGGCGACCTTGAGGCCCTTGACGTTGTCCTTGTTGATCTGGGTCAGGGTCGAGAAGCGGTGGCCGGCGAAGTTCTTGTGGTGCTGGATCCAGTTGCCTTCCTCCTTGTCGGCGTTCAGCAGGCGCTCCTGCGTGACGCCGCCCTCGGCGGCGAGCGCCGGGGGCAGCGAGAGGGCACCGGCGGCGAGCGCGGCGAGGGAGGTGGCGGCAAGGATGCGCCGCGCCGTCCGGGACGTCGTCATGGGGGTCTCCTCCGGGCCGCCGTCTTTTGGGACGTGTCGCCGCGCCGCGGGCAGCCGCGCGGCCGGCGTCTTTTATTAAGAAATAAATCCTAGTTCGCGGCGCGAACCTCGACCGGCACCTCGACCGGGCCGGCCTTGCGGAAGCTCGCCGAGCAGGTGAAGCGCTCGCCGGCCACCAGCGGCTGGCGGGTCTGCAGCAGCATCACGTGCATGCCCTCGGGCGTCAGCGCGGTCTCGCCGGAGGCCTTGAGGGCGATGGCCTGGACCGGGCGCCTGGAGGGCGGGCCCTCGCCGCCCTTGTCGACCGTGACGCGCTCGCTGAAATTCGCGAACGGGCAGCGGAAGCGCACCAGCGAATCGGCCTCGGCCGCACGGTTCATCACCGTCAGGTGCAGGGGCACGTCGGACCCGACCTTCTCGGTGGGGGCGACCGAAGCGTGCAGCACGTCGATCTCGCCGGCCAGGGCCGGGACACAGCCCAGCAACACAGCAAAGGCCACGCTCACCGTGCGGCGCCGGTAGTCGAGAGACGCTCTCAGCGACGGCATGGCGTAGCCGTCCAGGCGTCAAGGCGCGACATGGATGACGACATCCATTATCCTCCCTCTCGTGTCAGCTTCGCCTTTTGGCGGCGAATTGTCCGAGAGGGTAGCCGTCAGGGTTGCGTCGTCAAGGTCTTATTATAAGGCTCGCATAAAAGTTGCCCGCGACCGATCGGCCGGGAGAGCCGCCCCCTCGCACACCCGTCCGCATCGCCCTAGCTGCCGGGGACGGCGCCGAGCGCCGCGACCGACCAGGGAGATGCGCGATGGCGAAGACCGATCCGACCGAAAAGGCGACGAGCGGCCGCTTCGACGTCCGGGCGATCGCCGACGCCCTGCCGGCGAGCGCCACCACGATGCTGGTCGACACCTACCTGACCGACCGGCCGGCGGCGAGCGCCCGGGTGTTTCGCGTCTACCGGCCGACGCCGGCGCATTACCACGAGGGGTGCGACGAGTACCTCTACGTGCTCTCGGGCCGCGGCACGTTCTGGATCGGCGACGCGTCCGACGAGGCGGAGTTCGGGCCGGGCCAGCTCCTGTTCTTCGAGCGCGGCGTCGTCCACGCCCTGCCGCGGCTGATCGAGGAGCCGGTGGTCTTCCTCTCCGTCGACACGCCCCGCCGGGCGCCGACCGACGTGATCTTCGTCGATGCCGCGAGCGGCTCGGCGGAGACCTTCATGGCGCGCAACGCGGCCGAGCCCGATCCGGCTTGACCTCCCCGGCTCCGGCCGCGATGCACGGAGCACAACAAGCGGGAGGACGCGACATGACGGGCGTGAGCGGGACGGGCGCGGGCCGGGTGGCCCTGGTCACCGGGGCTGCGCGGGGCATCGGGCTTTCGGCGGCGCGGCTCCTCCTGGAGGAGGGCTGGCGCGTCGCGCTCCTCGACATCGACGGGCCGGCGCAGGAGGCGGCCGTGGCCGAGATCGCCCGGCCGGACGACACGCTGGCGCTCACCGGCGACGTCGCCGACCCGGAGGCCGTGGCGGCGGCGGTGGCGGCCGTGGAGGCCCGGTTCGGCCGCCTCGACGCGCTCGTCAACAATGCCGGCACGGCGGTGTTCAAGCCGCTCCTCGACACCACCCCGGCCGAGTGGGCCCGGGTGCTCGCCGTCAACCTGACCGGCCCGTTCCTGTGCGTGCAGGCGGCCGCCCCGCTGATGGCGCGGGGCGGCGGCGGGGCGGTCGTCAACATCACGTCGATCTCGGGGCAGCGCGCCTCGACCCTGCGGGTCGCCTACGGCACCAGCAAGGCGGCGCTCAAGCACCTGACGAAGCAGCAGGCGGTCGAGCTCGCGCATCTCGGCATCCGGGTGAACGCCGTGGCGCCTGGGCCCGTCGACACCGCGATGGCCAAGAAGGTCCACAGCCCGGCGATCCGGGCCGACTACCACGACGCGGTGCCGCTCAACCGCTACGGCCTGGAGCGCGAGATCGCCGACGCCATCGTGTACCTGTGCGGGGCGCGCGCGAGCTACGTCACCGGCCAGACCCTGGCGGTGGATGGCGGATTCGACGCCGCCGGCATCGGCCTGCCGACCCTGCGCCGGGACCTCGCGGCGCGCTGACGGCGCACCCGGCGCGACCGGCGCCGGGAGGAATCTCATACGATAATCCGGTTGATCGCTCCGCGATGCGGATTTCAGCTTCGCTCAAGCGCCGCGCGGGCTGGTGATACCGTGTCCGGAAGGGATCTTCCGGACACGGTATCACTCGCCCCGGGCCAGGAACTGCCGGAACCGCTCGGAGCGCGGCGCGGAAAACACCTGCTCGGAGGGGCCGTCCTCCAGGATCCGGCCCTCGTGCAGGAAGATCACCCGGTGGGCGACGTCGCGGGCGAACGCCATCTCGTGGGTGACGACCAGCATGGTGCGGCCCTCCTCGGCGAGCGCCCGCATCACCCGCAGGACCTCGGCGACGCGCTCGGGATCGAGGGCGGAGGTCGGCTCGTCGAAGAGCAGGACGCGGGGGTGCATGGCGAGCGCCCGGGCGATGGCGGCGCGCTGCTGCTGCCCACCCGAGAGATGGGCCGGGTAGTGGTCGCGCTTGTCGGCGATGCCGACCTTCGCGAGCAGCGCCTCGGCCTCGGCGACGCACTCGGCCTTCCTGCGCCCCAGCACGTGGACCGGCGCCTCGATCACGTTCTCCAGCACCGTGCGGTGGGACCAGAGGTTGAAGCTCTGGAACACCATGCCGACCCGGGCGCGGATGCGGTCGACTTGTCGGGTATCCGCCGGAATCCGGCCGCCGCGCTTGGCGCGCCAGGCCACCGCCTCGTCGCCGACCACGACCTCGCCGGCCTCCGGAACCTCCAGGAGATTGATGCAGCGGAGCAGCGTCGACTTGCCGGAGCCCGACGAGCCGAGGATCGCCACCACCTCGCCCTCGCGGGCCGAGAGCGAGACGCCGCGCAGGACCTCGAGTTGTCCGAAATGCTTGTGCAGGTCGCGGACCGCGACGGCCTCGGGACGAGTCGGGGAGGGGGCGAGCATGGGCGGGTCCGACAATCAGGCGGGGCGGGCCACCGGCCGCGGGCGCAGGTCCGGGGAGAGCCAGGCCTCGGCGAGCCGCAGGGCGCCGATGATCACGAAGGTGAGGGCGAGGTAGAAGGCGCCGGCGCAGACGAAGACCTCGAGCGCCCGGAAGCTCTGGGCGATCAGCTTCTGGGCGAGGCCGGTGATCTCCATAAGTGTGATGGTGGAGGCGAGCGAGGTCGCCTTGACCACCGAGATCACCTCGTTGCCGTAGGCTGGCAGGGCCTGGCGGGTGGCGAGCGGCAGGGTGACGCGGCGAAACAGCAGGAGCCGCGGCATGCCGCAGGCGCGGCCCGCCACCAGCGCCCCGTACGGTACCGACAGGACCGCGCCGCGGAAGATCTCCGCCGTGTAGGCGCCGGTGTTGAGGGCGAGCGCCAGGAGCGCGCACCAGTACGGCTCGCGGAAGAACGTCCATAGCCCCCAGGCCTGGAGCGTCGGCCGGAACTGCCCGAGCCCGTAATAGATCAGGAAGATCTGCACGAGCAGGGGCGTGCCACGAAACACGAAGATGTAGAGCCGGGCGAGCCAGTCGGCGGGCGCGACGCCCGAGAGCCGGCCCCAGGCGGCGAGCGCCGCCAGGACGCCGCCGAGGGCGACCGAGCCGGCGGTGAGGCTCAGGGTGAGGGGCACGCCGCCGAGCAGCGTCCGGATGGTCGATTCGAGGAACGCGACGTCGATCATCGGGTCCCCCGGCGCGCGTGCGACTCGGCCCGGGAAAAACCCCAGGTCGAGAGCGAGGTGATGGCGAGGTAGAGGGCGCCGGCCGCGAGGTAGAAGGTGAAGGGCTGGCGGGTCGAGCCCGCCCCGACCTGGGCCTGGCGCAGCAATTCGACGAGGCCCGTGACCGAGACCAGCGCCGAGTCCTTGAGCAGGATCTGCCAGACGTTGCCGAGGCCGGGCAGCGCGTCGCGGGCGACGAGCGGCGCAACGACCCGGCGCAGGATCAGCCCGCGATGCATGCCGACGGCGCGGGCCGCCTCGATCTGCCCGCGGTCGAGGGCGAGGTAGGCGCCGCGGAAGACCTCCGCCTGGTAGGCGCCCGAGATCACCCCGAGCGCCACGACGCCGACCCCGAAGGCCGGCACGCCGATGAACCCCTCCGCGCCGAACCAGCTCCCGACCACGCCGAGGGCCGCGCTGCCGCCGAAATACATCAGGTAGATGACGAGCAGGTCCGGCACGCCGCGCAGGAGCGTGGTGTAGCCGTCGGCGAGCGCCCGTAGGGGCAGCAGCCCGGAGAGCTTGGCGCTCGCGGCGAGGCCGCCGAGCACGGCCCCGAGCAGGAAGCCGCACAGGGCGAGGCTCAAGGTGGTTCCGGCGGCGACGAGCAGCGCGCCGCCCCAGCCGCCGGGGCCGAAGCCGAGAAGGGTGAAGGCGCTCACGCGGATGCGGCCCCCGTCCGACGACGTGCCATCAGCCCTGCGGGGTCATGTCGGCCTTGAACCACTTGAGCGAGAGCTTCTTCAGGGTGCCGTCGGCGATCACCGCGTCGATGCCCTCGTCGAGCTTGGCCTTCAGCTTCGCCTCGCCCTTGCGCAGGCCCATCGCCACGCCGCGGCCGAGGATGCCGCCGCGAAAGCGCGGCCCGGCCAGCATCACCGTGTCGGCGAATTCCGGCTTCTCGACGGTCGCCCGAAGGGGAGCGTCGTTGGCGAAGATCGCGTCGATGCGGCCGGCGGCGAGGTCGAGGTCGTGCTGCTCGGTGGTCTTGTACTCGCGCACCTCGACGGTGCCCTTGAGGTACTTGTCCATGAAGGCGGCGTGGATGGTCGAGACCTGGACGCCGACGGTCTTGCCCTTGAGGAGCGGCTTGATCGCGTCGAGGGCCTTCGCCGCCTCGGCCTCGTCCATCAGGCTGAACTTCTGGCCGCCCATCGGCAGCTTGGCGAGCGGCCCGTTGCGGTCGACCGCGAAGCCCGAGGAATCGCCGCTATAGGGCTTGGTGAAGTCCACCACCTTCAGGCGGGCGTCGGTGATCGTCATGCCCGACATGATGGCGTCGAACTTCTTGGCGTTGAGGCCCGGCACCACGCCGTCCCAGTCCTGGGCCACGAACTCGCACTTGATCTTCGCGCGGGCGCAGATCTCGCGGCCGAGCTCGATCTCGTAGCCGTCCAGCGTGCCGTCCGGCTTGGTGAAGTTGTAGGGCGCGTAGGCGCCCTCGGTGGCGATCCGGACCGTCGCCGGCACCGTGTCCTCCGCGCGGGCCGCCCCCGCGCAGCCGATGGCGAGGGAGAGGACGAGGGCGAGAGCAGACCTGATTGTCATTGTGGCGTCGTTCCCGAACCGTTGAGGCGTTCCCACGCGCAGCTAACCCGCAAGCCCTGCCTCAAGGCAAGCGCTTGCATGCCCGCACGATGCGAACGGCATGCCACCGGAGGTTTGCACTCACAGGCAAGCGCTGCTATGGCGCCCCCGCGGGCGGAGCGCCCGCCAGGAGTTGAGCGATGGCCCCGAGGGCAGAGGCGCGACGACGGATCGGCTGACCGATCCGCCCTTCCTCATCGACGCCCGCCCGAGAGTGTGCCCGTGACCACGCTTCCCCTCGTCATCCGTCCCGAATCCCCGCGCGACAACGACGCCATCGAGCGCCTGCACGAGCGCGCCTTCGGGCCCGGACGCTACGCCCGCACCGCCTTCCGGCTGCGCGAGGGCGTGCCCCATCTCTCCGACCTCTCGTTCACCGCCCTCGTCGGCACCCTGCTCGTCGGGTCGATCCGGGTCTCGCCGGCCCGGGCCGGCGCGAGCCCGCTCCTGGTGCTCGGGCCGCTCACCGTCGACCCGGCCTTCGGCAGCCGCGGCATCGGCGGCGCCCTGATGCGCGCCTCCCTCGACGCGGCGCGGGAGGGCGGGCACGGCCTCGTCATCCTGGTCGGCGACGCGCCCTATTACGCCCGCTTCGGCTTCCGGGTGCTGCCGCCGCGCAAGCTCACCCTGCCGGGCCCGGTCGATCCGGGCCGGTTCCTCGGCCTCGAGTTGCGTGAAGGCGCGCTCGCCGAGGCCGGCGGCAGCGTCGTCGGCGGGGCCTGAGGCCTCAAGCCGGATCGGCCTCGCCGCGATAGGCGTCGAGCGGGATCGTGCCGCCCTTGCGGGTGACCTTTTGCTCGTCGCCCGCCGGCAGGGCCCCCTCGAAGAGGTCGATCCGCTTCCAGGCCAGGAAGGGCTGGTGCCCGTCCGCGTCGGGCAGGTGCGGCGACAGCTCGGTGCCCCGGCTCCGGTGGATGTAGCGGCCGCAATTGACGAAGATCTTTTCGACCGAGACCCGCACGACGTGGTCGGCGCCCGGATAGAGCGCGAGCAGGCCGGGATCGTCGGCGAGCGCTGCGGCGCCGTGCACCCGCAGGCGGTGCGGATTCTCGAAATCGATGAAGAGCAAGCCGATGCGGGGATTCTGCCCGAGATTGCCCAGCGTCAGGAACATCCCGTTGCCGTCGTAGCTCGGAAAAATCAGCTCGCTCGGGCCGGTGATGCGCACGAAGCCCGGGGGGCCGCCCTTGTAGGACACGGTGGGCTGGCCGTTGTCGTCGACGGTGCTGAGGAAGACCATCGTGGCACCGGCGATGAAGTCGCGCTCCGGCGCCTCGAACGCCGCGTGCGCGTGGTCTTCCAGCCGGTCGGCGAGACGGCGCGTGCCGTGCTCGTCCTGCAGGCGCCGGTGGCTCTCGCCGAAGAAGACGCTCATCGTTTCCCCCCTGGCTCTTCGGCCGTTCGCGGCCGTTACCCCGGTCTAGCACGGGGGCGGGGGGCCGTCGCACCCGCCCTTACGGCTGCGGCGCGACGGATCTCGCGAAGGCCGGCGCCCCGTCCCGGGGACGGCGCGCCGATCAACGACCGCTTCAGTCCTTCATGATCTGGCCGTCCGGCCCGACCTTCACTTCCTTCTCGTTGTCGGCCAGCGCCACCTTGATCTCGTAGGCGACGGCCGAGCCCTCGCGCTCGACCTCGGCCTCGTAGGCCTTGCCGCCGCCGGCCTGCTTCTCGGCGATCGCCAGGGCGTCCTTCAGCGAGACCTTGGCGTTGTTGAAGTCAGCGACCTTGAGGCGGGTGAAGTAGCGCTCGATCGGCTGGTTCTCGCTCTTGTAGAGCTCGCCGGTGTCGGCGTTGATGCCGTGCTCGACCAGCTTGCCGTCCGGATAGACGACCTTGATCGACCAGTGGGTCGGGTTCTTGCCGTCGGCCTTCTCGAAATCGGCGTCGATGGCGCGGCCGTTGCCGTCCTTCTTCTCGGCGGTGGCGATGGCGTCGGCCAGGCTGATCTTGGCAAGCTTGACGGCCTGCCACTCCTTCATGTCCTTCATGTCTTTCGTCGCGACCGGGGCGGTGGTCGTGCCCATCGGGGCGGTGCCCGGCGCGGTCGGGGCGGTCGGCGCCGTCGTCTGGGCGAGGGCGAGGCCGGTGGTGAGGGCGAGGGCGCCGGCGGTGGCGAGGAAGCGGGTCAGCATCGTGGTCTCCGAGGGCGTCTGAGCCATCCATCAGGGACACCGGAAACGCCGCTCCCCCGACTTGGTTGCCCATTGGGCAACATGCTCGCGCGCGAGGCAGGGCCGGACCTGGAACGCACATACTCCCCGCCAGTTGGCTGGACATCACCGGACCCGACGGAGCCCGACCTCCCGAAACCCCCGTTCGCCCGCCGGAAGCCGATCCCGATGCCCGGCCGACGCCGAGATGGATCCCCGTCCGGATTACGGCGAGACGCGCTACCGCGGCTCGGGGCGGCTCGCCGATCGCAAGGCGATCGTCACCGGCGGCGACAGCAGCATCGGCGAGGCGGTCGCGCTCGCCGTCGCGCGCGAGGGTGCCGACGTGCTGATCGCCTATCACGACAAGCACGAAGACGCCCGCGAGACCGCCAAGCCGGTCGAATCCGCCGGGCGGCGGGCGGTGCTGGTGCCGGGCGACATCGAGGATCCGGCCCATTGCCGCGCCGTCGTCGAGAAGGCGGTGGCGGCGTTCGGGCGGGTCGACGTGCCGGTCATCAACGCCGCCCACTGGAGCATTTTCCGACGAAGTGCATGCCGGTTCGTCGAAGAAAATGCCGCAAAACTAAAAATCGAGAGAGCTTCGCGATTGCGACACGATCGTGAAGTTCTCTATGCCGTAGCGATTGATTAACTATCTAAGCCAGATGGCGATGGCCGCAGGCTTGACGAAGCCCATATCGTTGACAAGCAATTTGTCATAGCGCGTGGCCACCCACCGAAACCGCTTCAGCTTGTTGAAGAAGCACTCGATCTGGTTACGCTCCTTGTACACATCGCGATCAAATTCACGTGCGACTTTACGGTTGCGGCGCGGCGGGATCACCACCGTCGCGCCGCTCGCGCTCACCACCTCGACTAAGCGGTCTACAACGTAACCTTTGTCCGCGATCACAGATCCAGGCTCGAACCCATCGATCGACGCACTGCCGCGTGTTGCGTCATGCTCCGGGCCAGGGCCGCCGATCAGCCGTACCGGCAAGCCAAGACCATCGGTGGCCGCGTGGATCTTCGTCGTCAGACCGCCGCGTGACCGACCCGGGCCCTGGGCATTCGCCCCCTTCGATCTTGCGCGCGCCCGCAGCCTGACCGTCGCGCGCACAATCGTCGCGTCCCGCATCAGACAGTCCAGATCGGCCTCCTGGGCCAGAGCATCCAGCATCTCGTCCAAAACACCACGAGCGATCTAGTCATAGTACCGCCGCTTGACCGTGTCGGGTTTGCCAATCGACAGCCGTGCGGCCGCTAAAGTGCGGCTAGGCGCGACGCAGGCCGCCGGGCGAGCAGCAGTCCGTGCCTGCGCCAAGGAACAGTGAATCGACGACGACGATTGGCAGGACCGTCGATGGTCAGGGTGATGAGGCATGCTGCCATCCGCGACGCTGCGAGGGTGGGGACCGGCCGGCGGACGTGGTGCTGGATAGCTGCGGTCAAGTTGCTCACGATCTCCCTCAGTGAGGAGGCGTCTCTCAACCGCAGCATGGTTCCTTGTTGGTCGAGGGAGCGCAACAGGCGCTGGCCTTCCGCTGCTCAAGCCAGCGATCACGCGGCTTGCAGCTCGCTGCACGCGGCGACAGGGCGACGCGCAGCACCCCGTCCGCCGACACCGGGCTGCCGGCGCAGTGGAGCTGCATGGGAGACACCCCGTCGCTGACCTCGAACGTCAGGCGAGCGCTCAGGTCGAGGCCTACGTGCTCGGACACCTTGCGGATGATCGCGGCGAACTTGCCCGCCGTCATGTGCGTGCGGTCGCCGTCGACCACGTCCCAGAGCTGCACGAAGATCTCCGACCACGCTTCGGGACTGCCGCCGCAGTCGAGGGCGGCGAACTGCCCGGCCTTCACCTCGGTGACGTGGTAGCCGGGGCGGATCGTCCGGCCCTCATACGCGAACGCCAAGGGTGCGGTCGGCTGGACGTCACAGGCCGCCAGCAGCGCCCCGAGCTGAATGTCCTCTGCGACCGCTGGCGGCGGCAGGGTCACGTCCATCTTGGCAACGTCGAGCATCGGTGCTACCTGTCAATTTCATACTTCCAGGATTATCGAAACGTGGAAGAGCGTCAAGCCCTTCTGGCCTTCGCGGCCCTTGCGCAGGAAACGCGCCTGCGCCTCCTGCGCCAGCTCGTGATCGCCGGCCCGGAGGGTGTCGCTGCCGGCACCCTCGCCAGCGAGGTCGCGGCCCCAGCCTCCACCGTCTCGTTCCACCTGAAGGAGCTGGAGCAGGCCGGCCTGATCGCCTCGCGGCGGGAGGGGCGCTCGATCATCTACAACGCCGCGTATCCGGCGCTGTCGGGCCTGATCGCCTTCCTGATGAAGGACTGCTGCCAGGGCAGGCCGGAGGTCTGCACCCCGGCAGTCGCTGCGCTGACCGCCTGCTGCACAGAGGTCGGGGAGGTCCGCGCGTGACCGTCACCATTTACCACAACCCGAACTGCGGCACCTCGCGCAGCACCCTCAAGCTCCTGCGGGCCTACGGCATCGAGCCGGTGGTGATCGAATACCTGAACACCCCGCCGTCCACGCCGGAACTCATCGCTCTGCTCGACCGCATGGGCGTGCCGGTGCGCGAGGTTCTCCGCGAGAAGGGCACGCCCTACGCGGATCTCGGGCTGGGTAACCCGGTCCTGACGGACCACGAGCTGCACGCGGCCATCCAGGCGCACCCCATCCTGCTCAACCGACCCATCGTGGTCACGACCAAGGGCGCGAAGCTCTGCCGCCCGTCCGACGTGGTGCTGGATCTCCTGCCGGACGAGCTGCCGGACATGACCGCGACCCGCGACGACGGCACCCCGTATCTCAGGGACGACCCGACCAGAGGCGACAGCCCCGACCTGGCTGCAGCCCTGAGAGCAGCGGGCCTGCCGACAGCCGACCTGACTGATCCCGGCCGCACGTTCTTCCACTACACCACCCTGGATCGCCACGGTGTCGGCTGGGGCGGGTTCGAACTCTACGGCGCGGACGTGCTGCTGCGCTCGCTGGCCGTGATGCCGCGCTTCCACGGCCGGGGCTACGGGCGCAACCTGACGGCGCTGCTGATGCGGCGGGCCTACGATCAGGGCGCGCGCCGGGCCTACGCGCTGACCAGCGAGCCTCATGCCCGCGCCTTCTTCGAGCGGCTGGGCTTTGCCGCCTGCGACCGGGCGTCGGCTCCGGCGACCATCCAGAACACGCGCCAGGCGAGCGGGCTGTGCCCAGCCTCGGCGACGCTGCTGACCAAGCGCATCACCTTCTGAAAGCTCGGCCCATGTCCACCTTCGAACGCTACCTGACCCTGTGGGTCGCCCTCTGCATCGTCGCCGGCATCGCGCTCGGCCATGTGATGCCGGGGTTCTTCCACCTGGTCGGTGAGGCCGAGATCGCCAAGGTCAACCTGCCGGTCGCGGTGCTGATCTGGTTGATGGTCATCCCAATGCTGCTCAAGATCGACTTCGCCGCGCTCGGCCAGGTCGGCCGGCACTGGCGCGGGATCGGCGTCACCCTTCTGGTGAACTGGGCGGTCAAGCCCTTCACGATGGCGCTGCTCGGCTGGCTGTTCGTGGGCTACCTGTTCAAGCCCTACCTGCCGGCCGACCAGATCAACAGCTACATCGCCGGCCTCATCATCCTGGCTGCCGCGCCCTGCACCGCGATGGTGTTCGTGTGGTCCAACCTCACGAAGGGCGAGCCGCACTTCACGCTGTCGCAGGTCGCGCTCAACGACAGCATCATGGTGGTGGCCTTCGCCCCGATCGTCGGCCTCCTGCTCGGCCTGTCCTCGATCACGGTCCCGTGGAGCACGCTGGTGCTCTCGGTCGTGCTCTACATCATCATCCCGGTGATCGTGGCGCAGCTCGTGCGCCGCGCCCTGCTGGCTTCGGGCGGGCAGGCGGCCCTGGATCGGCTGCTGCACACCCTCGGCCCGGTGTCGCTGGTCGCCTTGCTCGCCACCCTGGTGCTGCTGTTCGGCTTCCAGGGCGAACAGATCCTGGCGCAGCCGCTCGTCATCGCCCTGCTGGCCGTGCCGATCCTGATCCAGGTCTATTTCAACGCAGGCCTGGCCTACCTGCTCAACCGTCTGGCCGGGGAGCAACATTGCGTTGCCGGGCCCTCGGCGCTGATCGGCGCGTCGAACTTCTTCGAGCTGGCCGTTGCCGCCGCGATCAGCCTGTTCGGCTTCAACTCGGGCGCGGCCCTCGCCACGGTCGTGGGCGTTCTCATCGAGGTGCCGGTGATGCTGACGGTCGTCTGGATCGTGAACCGCAGCCAGGGCTGGTATGAGCGCGGCGCGGCGCGCAAGGGCAGGGCGCTCGAGCCGGCCTCCCGTGAGGTCTGAGCCCGGCGGGCGCAGCCGCCTCGCCGTCATCTCCGCCCTGGGCGTCGTCGAAATCCTCGCCTGGGGCTCGTCGTTCTACCTGCCGGCGATCCTCGCCGGCCCGGTCGCGGACAGCACCGGATGGCCGCTCGCCGGAATCGTCGGCGGCCTGACCCTCGGCCTCCTGGTCGCCGCGTTCGCCTCGCCGCATGTCGGTGCGGCCATCCAGCGCCACGGCGGCCGGCCGGTCCTCGCCCTCGCGGCGCTGCTGCTGGCAGCAGGTCTCGTCATCCTGGCCGTCGCGCCGGTCCTGCCGGTCTACCTGATCGGCTGGCTGTTCCTCGGCCTCGGCATGGCCTGCGGCCTGTATGACCCGGCCTTTGCCACGCTCGGCCGCCTCTACGGCGCGGCTGCACGGCCGGCGATCACGACGCTGACCTTGTGGGGCGGGTTCGCCAGCACGGTCTGCTGGCCGCTGTCGGCGTTTCTGGTTGCGCAGGTCGGCTGGCGTGGCGCGTGCCTGGCCTACGCCGGCCTGCACCTCCTCGTCGCTCTACCGCTGGTGCTGCTGCTCATCCCACGAGCCCCGGCGCTCCCGGCGACAGCGGACACCCACACCTCGGCGGCCGGCCCGCTCTCGTCACCCGAGCGGAAGGCGTTCCTGCTGTTCGCCGGGGTGCTCGTGCTCGGCGGGGCGATCATGTCCCTGGTGTCGGTCCACCTCATCACCCTGCTGCAGACGCGCGGCGTCGCGCTCGCCTCGGCGGTGTCCTACGGAGCGCTGATCGGGCCGGCGCAGGTCGGCGCGCGGATCGTGGAGATGGCGTTCAAGGGCCGGCATCACCCGCTCTGGACGCTGACGGCAGCCTTCGGCCTTGTCGCACTCGGTCTCGCGCTGCTCGCCGGCGGCGTGCCGGGTGTCGGGATCTGGCTGGTGCTCTACGGCGGCGGCAACGGAATCTCCTCGATCGCGCGGGGCACGGTGCCGCTCGCGCTGTTCGGCCCGGATCGCTACCCGCTGCTGGTCGGTCGTCTGGCACGGCCAGGACTGATCGCCCAAGCCCTGGCTCCACCGGCTGGCGCGTTCGTGCTCACCCACGCCGGCGCTGATCCGTTGTGGTGGCTGTTGCTCGCCCTCGCCCTCATCACCCTCGGCATGATCGGGGCACTGTGGCGGACGCGTTAGCTGTCCCTCCGAATCCGCGACGGCATTCGCGGTCACGGCTGATGTCACCCTCGGGACGTTGCCGTTCCACCTCGTCCGCATGACGGCGCAATGCGCCAGGTGACGAAGCTCGACGCCCTGAGAGCTACAGTGGAGGCCGAGACACTGGCCTCCACACCCCTTGAGTTTGCTCGCCCACGTCGACTTTCTCAAGCGCGCCCCGCGCAACGCCCTCCAGCATCGGAAGTTAGCGGTAGCCGAATGGGCGCGGCTGCAATGGAGGTGCGAATCTTCTGCGATACGCACCAGCGCCGGCCAATCGTTCAGGACAGCGAGTGCATCGCTCGGCCGTGTCGCACCCTAGCGGTAAGTGCGCGTCGATCACGACGCAGCTTGAGGTGCCGGAATAGATGCGGTCAGTTCGGGGGGGGCGCTGCCAGCGCTCTTGATACGAGCCGCACTGACACGTCGGAAAAGCCCTTAATTTTTAAGGGCCTTGTGCAGAATATCAAAACCGTACTGGAATCGTAGCAAAGAACACCGCCAAACACGCAATACTATGGTGTTCGTGATGCTTGGCGGAGAGGGAGGGATTCGAACCCCCGATGGACTTGCGCCCATGCCGCATTTCGAGTGCGGTGCATTCAACCGCTCTGCCACCTCTCCGCGGGCGCCGTCGCCAGCGCAGGCGGGGCATTAGCATGGGTTCTCGCCGCTCCACAAGCGGGGAGGGGCGAGAAATTCGCGCTCAGGCGATCGCGCGGCTGCCCGCGAGGCTGATGCGGCGTTGGCCGGGGAGGCGGGTCTCGGCGGGGCGGCGCTCGGCGCGGGACTGGGCGAACAGCACCGCGCCGGCATGGCCGGCGACGCGCACCAGGTCGGTCTCGGTGCAGGCCGAGGCGACGCGCAGGCCGAGGGCGTGGAGGTGGCTCTTGCCGTAAAGGTAGGCGGCGAGGCGGGCGCGGGTGCCGGACGGAATGTCGGCCAGCACCGTCTCCACCATCTCGGAATCGCCGCGGTAGAGCGTGCCGAGCACGTCGAGGGGAACGGGACAGTCGTCGGGGGCGGACGGGCGGGCCTGCGGCGCGGGCATGGGAACCTCGGGGAGGGCGACGGGAGAAGTCGGCAAGGGATCGTGAATTGCCGTCAGGGTCGCCCCCCGTGCTTAACAGAAGGTTAAGCGTGGCCGTAAAAACCCGGAAATCCAAGTCCTCCCCAGACCTGATGCGCCGAAGCCACCGTCCTGGTGCGGACCCTCCACGGACCCGCCCTCCGCCGATCCGCCGACCGCGCAATGGAGAGGGCGTGAGATCGGGGTGAAACCTGCGGCATCGGCGCACCGGGACTGGCGGCATCTGAAAACCGCGGGAAGGGAACCGTGATTACCTTCCCGCGTTATCCCCGCCCTTCGAGGCCGGCCGCGGTCACGGATGGCGGTGGATCGGGTCGACCCAGTAGACCGCCTCCGGCCGCTCGACGGGTTCGATGTCGGTGATGTTGACCACCACCGCCTCGTTGTCGGAGCGCACGAGCACGCATTCCAGCACCTCGTCCGGGGAGGCGTTGATCTCCTGGTGCGGCACGAAGGGCGGAACGTAGATGAAGTCGCCCGGGCCGGCCTCGGCGACGAATTCGAGCCGCTCGCCCCACCGCATCCGGGCCCGCCCGCGCACAACGTAGATCACGCTCTCCAGCGCGCCGTGATGGTGCACCCCGGTCTTGGCGTCGGGCTCGATCGCCACGGTGCCGGCCCAGATCTTCTGCGCCCCGACCCGGGCGTGGTTGATCGCCGCCTGGCGGAACATGCCGGGCGTCTGGGCGGTGTTGGGATCGAGGCGGTCGCCGGTGATCACTCGGACGCCGTCGTGCTTCCAGGGCGCCTCCTCCGCCCCGGCATGGCCGTGGGCATGATCGTGATCGTGATCTCGGGAGTGATCGTGGTCTTGCGACATGGCGGGCTCCGGCCGGATGGACGCCCGCATCCTGCGCCACGGCGCGGGGCCGCGCCAGGGCGACGCTCCGCCCATCGTGTTTGTTTTAAAGAACGATGCTCGGTTGTGCGCGAGGGTCTAGGACGGAACAAGTCGGAGAAGCGGTCGATCTGCTCCGAAACGACGCGGCACGGGAAGCTTCTTGTATTTCGAGTTGTTCCATAAAAAGAACATTCTCGTTGACATCACGGTCCGGTCGGCCGATGCTGCCCTGGCATTCGAGGCCGGCGACCGGCTTCCCGCCGCGGTGATTTGAGGCGATTGCGCCGCGAGACCAAACGCTAAAGCACCCCGGCGCCGCACGGCACCGGTGGGCCAACCCGGAGACATGACGCGATGCTGCTCTGCCGCATGCCCTGCGCCGGCCGCCCCGTTCCGGCTTCCGCCGCCCTCTGTCGATGCGGCGTGCGCCGCGACCCCGTTCGCGCCGCCCGCCAGGGCCGCTGAAACCGGCCCGATCCCTGCATCACCCGTTTCGCGAGACGTTTTGCGCGGCGCCCGAGCGGCGGCCGCGACCGGAGATTGTTGCCCATGCAGCCCGCCCGCATCGTCGAGGTCGGCGAGACCTCGGCCGGGATCGTCGTTCCCGAGACCGACGGCTTCCGTTTCTTCTCCGCCCACCCGGACTTCCACACCCTCGAGGGCCGGATCTTCCGCAGCCCGCGCCACGCCACCCGCGCGGCGCAGGACCTGCACGCCCGCAAGCGCAACCGCCGCCTCGCCGCCTGAGCGAGGACCGGACGGATGGACGAGAGAGGGGCCGTCCCGCCGGGACGGCCCCTCTCTTATGTCTCAGCGGTTGCGGGCGAGGAGCAGGATCCAGCCGATCCCGATCGTCAGCACCAGGATGCCGATGGTGGCGAAGGCCGGCGTGCCGTGCTCCATCAGCCGGGGCGCGAGCTGGGTGGCGAAGGCCGCCACCACGAGGCCGACCGCGACCCGGGCGGCGGCACGCTCGATGCCGCGGGTCAGCTTGTCCATGCCCTTGAGCTCGATCTCGACCGTGACGCGGCCCTGCTTGAGGCGCACCAGCATCAGGTGGATGAGCGTCGGCAGCTCGGAGGCCGCACCATAGAGCCCGGTCGCCAGGCCCTGGAACCGGCCCTTGAGGTCCTTGACCGAGAATTGCTGCCGCATGTGGCGGCTGACGGTCGGGCCGGCCGCCGCGAACAGGTCGAAGGCCGGGTCGAGCTGGCGCATCACGCCGTCGGCGGTGACGAGGCCCTTGAACAGGATCGCGAGGTCGGTCGGCATCGCGAGATCGTTCTCGCGCGCCATGGTCATGAAGTCGGTGAGGACGAGGCCGAGATTGAGCGTCGCGCCGTTGTGGCGGGTGACGAAGGATTGCGAGGCCGCCTCGAGCTTGGTGAGGTCCGGGTTGCTGGCGCCGGTCCAGTCGAGCAGCACCGCCATCAGCCCGTCGGCATCCTCCTGCAGCATCGCGCCGATCAACATCAGGAGCTGCGAGCGGCGGCGCTGCGACAGCCGGCCGACGATGCCGAAATCGATGAAGGCGATCCGGTTGCCGGGCATCGCCAAAAGGTTGCCCGGATGCGGGTCGGCGTGAAAGAGGCCCTCGATCATCGCCATCTGCAGGAAGGCGTCGACGCCGCGCTGGGCCAGGACCTTGCGGTCGAGCCCGGCCTCCTCCAGGCGCTTGGTGTCCGTCGGCGGGATGCCGTGGATGAACTCCTGCACCAGCACCCGCTCGGAGGTGTATTCCCAGTAGACCTTCGGGAACACGACGTCGTCGCGGTCGGGGAAGAGCGCCGCCAGCATCTCGCAGTTGCGGCCCTCGTTGGCGAGGTCGAGCTCCTCGCGCAGGCCGTTGGCGATGTGGCGCATCTGCTCGGTCGGCCGGTAGCGGGCCATCTCGGGCCACTCGGTCTCGACGATGCGCGAGGCGTGCGACAGGAGCCGCAGGTCGGCCTCGATGATCTTCTGGAGCCCCGGGCGCCGGACCTTGACGATCACCTCCTCGCCGGTCTCGAGCCGGGCGCGGTAGACCTGGGCGATCGACGCCGAGGCGATCGGGTTGGTGTCGAACTCCGAAAAGATCTCGGCCGGCGGGGCGCCGAGATCGGCCTCGAGCTGGGGCCGGATCACCTCCCAGGGCAGCGGCGCGACCTTGTCGTGCAGCTTGCCGAGTTCTTCCGTCCATTGCGGCGCCAGCAGGTCGGCGCGGCTCGCCAGCACCTGGCCGAGCTTGATGAAGGTGGGCCCCAGGGCCTCGATCGCCCGGCGCAGGCGCTCGGGCTGGGACAGGCGCGCGAGGTCGACGGCGGGGGCGCTGCGCCAGGCGAGCCGCGGGATCGCCCTGAGGCCGAGGCGGTCGACGACCTTGTTGACGCCGAAGCCGATGAGGATGCCGGCGATTTCCTGGAGGCGCTGGCGGTCGCGCGCCGCGACGATGGCGGTTTTCAGCATCTGCGCGTCGAATCTGCTCGGCTGGGAGGGGTGGGGGCGACGGCCGGGGCGAGCCGGCCGGGCAGGGCGGTGGGGGCGCGGGGCTCGCCCGGGCCGGGGATCGGGGCTCGCATCGGCATCCTGGTCCTCCCGGGCATCGGCCCCGCCAATCGCCCGGTGGTCGGCCGCGGCGCGCTACCTTGCGGCGCCAAACGGGCGGGAAAGGGGCGGCGGGGCCCGTCGGCGGTAGCGCATGACCCGGACCGATACAATCGCGCCGGCGGACGGGCGCTCCATTGCCGCAACCCCGGCGGGCGGCCCGCACGCGCGAGGACCGACCGGGGAACGGCGGCGACGGGTCGGGGCCGGCGGCCGTCGCGCACGCGCGAAGGCCGGCCCCGGGCGATCCGGGGCCGGCCTCCATGGTGTTGCAGGGGCGAGCTTTGCGTCCGCGGATTACATCCGGCCGCCCGCACCCGGCTGGCCGGCACCGGCCGGCTTGCCGCCTTCGGGCTGCCCGCCCGGACGAGCGCCGCCGCGCTGGGTGCTGCCGGTGGTGTCCGGACCGGCGCCGCGGTTGCCCATCTGGCGCTCGCCGGCCTGACGCTCGTTCATGCCGTCCTTGGCCATTCCGTCCTTGGTCATACCGCGCTCGGCCCCGTTGCGGCCGGGCTGGTTGCCCGCGGCCTGCTCCGGCCGGGCGCCGTTGCGCTCGCCCATCTCGCGACGGTCCTTGTCGCGACGATCCTGGCCGTCCTTCATCTCGCCGCGCGACATCTCGCGGTTGCGCTCGCGATCCACGGTGCCGTTGCGGCGCTCCTCGCTGCGGCTCAGCCGGTCCTCGCGGCGCTCGCCGCTCCGCACGTCGACGCGGTCGCGGCCGCGCACGCTGCCGGTGACGCTGCTGCGCTCGCTCACCACCAGGCGGCGGTACTCGGGCGACCCGTAGAGCACGCGCTGGCCCGAAATCGTGACGTAGCGTTCGGTGCCGGTGCGCTCGGACACGATCAGGCGACGATATTCCGGCGAGCCGTAGATCACGCGCTGGCCGCGGACCATCACGTACCGGCCCGGCCCGCTCCGCTCGCGGATGACGAGGCGGCGGTACTCGGGCGAGCCGACCCGCACCCGGCGGCCCTGGAGCGTCACGAACTCGACCCGGCCGGGACGCACGACGCGGTTCTCGCGCCGCTCGACCACGACGAGGCGGCGGTACTCGGGCGAGCCGTACAGGACGCGCTGGCCCGAGATCGTCACGTAGCGGCGGCCGCCGACGGTGGTGATGCGGTCCTCACGGGCCTCGCTGCGGAAGCCGGCCCGGCCCTCGCGGTGCTCGAACCGCTCGGCCCGGTCGCCGCGGCGCTCGGCGCGGCGGTCGCCGTCGCGATCACGGCGCTCGTCCATCGCCCGGCGGCCGTCGCGGCCCTCGGGTCCGCGCTCGGCCCGGTCGCGGGTCCCGTCGCGGTCCATGCCGCCCTTGCGGTCGGCCGTGTCGCCACGCTTGTCGGCCTTGTCCATGCCGTCGCGGCCGGCGCCCGGACGGGCGGCCTCGGCCTTGTCCATGCCGCCCTTGCCGGACTCGGACTTGCCCATCTCGGACTTGCCCATCTCGCCGCGGGCCTGGGCGCCGGGACCGGCCTTGGGGCCGCCGGCGTTGGGGCCGGACTGGCTCGTCTCGCCGCCGCGGCCGGGGGCGGCGCCGGGGCCGGCAGTCTGGGCGAATGCCGAGGTGCTGAGCAGCAGCGCGGCCAGTCCAACGGTCAGTCTGTTCATGTTCGTCCGCCTCCCTGTGCGCCGGCATCGCGATGCGGCGGCGCTGCGAAGATGCTTCAAAACGCCGACCCCAGATTATCGTTCCGGATCTTCTCTATCCCCGACGCGATCTCGTCTTCCCAACGGCCAAGTTTATATTGCAAGACTTGATGAGCTTGGGTCTGACACGGCGCGGACTGCGTCTCCACGCGCGGGCATCCTCGCGCGCGTGCGGCGCGCGAGTACGGTTACCGGAACCGTTTCGCCGGAGCCGACGTTTCTGCCGGACCGTAGCCGTTCCGCGTCTCCGGCCGCTGGCGTGCGGCCGGGGCGGGATTGGCTGCGTCCCGGAGGTGATCAGGCAGGATGGTGGCGGAGCCGATGACGACGCAGTCCGGGCGGGATTGGCTCGACCTCGCCAGCCCGAAGCCCGAAGCCGCGGCCCCGCCCGCTCCCTCCCGCCTCTCGGCCGCGCAGCGCGAGGTCTCCGACCGGCTCGCCCGGGCCCGGTCCGGCGCGGCGCGGGCCGGACGGGCGGCCCTCTCGCCGGTCCTGGCTGCCGCCGCCGTGCCGATGCGCCGGGTCGCACCGGCCTGGCAGGGGGCGGCCGCACGCTGGAGCGACCGCCTGGGCGCCCACCCCCTTACGGCCCGCGCCGCCGATGCGGCACGGCGAGCCTCGGCGCTGCCCTGGGGGCGCGCTCTCGGCCTCGCGGCGCTGGGGACCGCCGGCCTCGCCGTCCTGTTCCTGGCCTGGTGCGCCGCGACCCTGCCGCCCCTGTCGGGCCCGGCGCTCACGACCCGCACGGTCGCCGTGCAGGCGGAGGACGGCACGCCGATCGCCCGGCGCGGCACCGCCCGCGGGCGCAGCCTTCCCGTCGAGGCGGTGTCCCCGGCCATGCGGGCGGCTTTTCTCGCCGCGCAGGATCCGTGGTTCGACGATATCTACCGGCTCGATGCGGCGGGGGTCGCCGCGGTGATCGGCCAGGCCTTCCGCGACACGATCAGCGACGGCCCGCGGACCGGCAGCCCGCGCCTGACCCAGCGGCTCGTGCGCCGCGACCTCATCGGCGCCGCGCCGGGCGAGGCGCGCAGCCTCGCCGACCGGGTGCGCGAGGCGATGCTGGTGCTGCGTCTCCAGGCCGGGGAGGACCGGACGCGGATCCTCGCCCGGGCGCTCGACCTCGCCCGCTTCGGCCCCGGCCTGACCGGCCTCGACGCCGCCGCCCCCGCCCTGTTCGGCAAGGAGGCGGCCGCCCTCGGCACCGCGGAGGCGGCGTATCTCGCCGCGCTCACCCGGGCGCCCGCCCTGCAGCCCGACCGCGACGTGACGGCGGTCCGGGCGCTCGCCCGCGACGTCCTCGACGGCATGGTGATGCGGGGCGACCTGTCGGCCGCCAGGGCCGCGGAGGCGGGGCGCACCCTCGACGGGCTCGCCCCCGTGGGCACCACCCCGTTGACCCGCAGCGGCGTCCCCGACCTCGTCCTGGCGGAGGCCGCCGACCGCCTCGGCCCCGAGGCGCCGCGGGACGCGGTGATCCGCACCACCCTCGAGCGCGATCTCCAGGCGATGGCCGAGGCTGCGGTGGAGCGCCGCCTCGAGGCCGCCGGCCGCGGCGGCGCGCGGGCGAGCCTCCTGATCCTCGGGCCCGACGGCTCGGTGCGGGCGGCGGTCGCCGGC
>NZ_JACWCT010000183.1 GCF_016613415.1 Methylobacterium ajmalii
GGTGGGCGACGCGCCGGAGGCGCCGCGCGGCCCCTTGCGGCGGCGCGGCCGGCCGGTCTTGATGCGGGCATGTCCGACC
The DNA here is from genome assembly GCF_016613415.1 of Methylobacterium ajmalii. GTDB lineage: Bacteria > Pseudomonadota > Alphaproteobacteria > Rhizobiales > Beijerinckiaceae > Methylobacterium > Methylobacterium ajmalii. The sequence goes on from NZ_JACWCT010000183.1 coordinate 80, forward strand.
TGTTCGCCTCCGCGGGCCTCGACCGCGACGCTCCCCGCCCCCTCGCCGACACCTTGCGGCCCACGGGCCTCGCCGAGGTGGTCGGGCAGGAGCACCTGACCGGGGAGGGGGGGGCGCTGACCCGGCTCCTGCGCGGCCGCAACCTCGGCTCGCTGATCCTGTGGGGGCCGCCCGGCACCGGCAAGACCACGGTGGCGCGGCTCTTGGCCGGCGAGACCGACCTGCATTTCGAGCAGATCTCGGCGATCTTCTCCGGCGTCGCGGAACTGCGCAAGGTGTTCGAGGCGGCCCGCGCCCGGCGGGCGGCGGGGCGCGGCACCCTGCTGTTCGTCGACGAGATCCATCGCTTCAACCGGGCCCAGCTCGACGCCTTCCTGCCGGTGGTCGAGGACGGCACCGTGACGCTGGTGGGCGCCACCACCGAGAACCCGTCCTTCGAGCTGAACGCCGCGCTCCTGTCGCGCGCCCGGGTGCTGGTCTTCCGCGCCCTCGACGAGGCGGCGATCGCCCGGCTCCTCGACCGGGCCGAGGCGGTGACCGGCCGCGCGTTGCCGCTCGAGCCTGAGGCCCGCGCGGTGCTGGTGCGGATGGCCGACGGCGACGGGCGGGCGGCGCTGACGCTCGCCGAGGAGGTCTGGCGCTCGGCGGGTCCCGACGAGATCCTGGATGCCGCCCTGCTGCAGGAGCTGATCCAGCGCCGCGCGCCGATCTACGACAAGGCGCAGGAGGGCCACTACAACCTGATCTCGGCGCTGCACAAGACGATCCGCGGCTCGGACCCGGACGCCGCCCTGTACTACCTCTGCCGGATGCTCGATGCCGGCGAGGACCGGCTGTTCATCGCCCGCCGGCTGGTGCGGATGGCGGTGGAGGATATCGGGCTCGCCGACCCGCAGGCCCTGGTGGTGGCCAACGCCGCCAAGGAGGCGTTCGACTTCCTGGGCTCGCCGGAAGGGGAACTGGCCCTGGCGCAGGCCGCGATCTACCTCGCCACCGCGCCGAAATCGAACGCGGTCTACACCGCCTACAAGGCCGCCACCCGCACCGCCAAGGAGCACGGCTCGCTGCCGCCGCCCCGCACCATCCTCAACGCGCCGACCAAGATGATGCGCAAGCTCGGCTACGGCGAGGGCTACCGTTACGACCACGACGAGCCCGACGCCTTCTCGGGCCAGGATTACTGGCCCGAGCGCCTCGGGCGGCAGCGCTTCTACACCCCGACCGATCGCGGCTTCGAGCGCCGGGTGGCCGAGCGGCTGGACTGGTGGGAGGAGGCGCGCACCGCCCGGGCGCGCGGCGAGTAGAGGTGTGACGGTTTGGTGACGATCCCGCGCGAAACTGCCCGCGTCCGTTGACCGCAGGTCGTTCCTCGCCATGATGATCGACGTCGCGTCACATCCGGGTCGGGAGCGGTGATGACCACACGCATTCTGTCCATCGCCAACTGCAAGGGCGGCACCGGCAAGACGACGACCACTGTCAACCTCGCGGCCGAGTTCGGCAGCCGGGGCTATCGTGTTCTGGTGATCGACCTCGATCCCCAGGGTCACAGCGGCCTCGGCTTCGGGGCGCTGGCCGAGCTCGGCCTGCCGAACGCCCACACGCCGCTGCGTCAGCGCGGCGGCGGCTTTTCCGGGGCGGTCCAGGCGACGGACGAGGACGGGGTGGCCATCATCCCGGCCGACCGCAGCTTCAACGGGCAGTTGGGCCACGACGACGGTCATTGCCTCGACGCGGCGCTGGCGCCGCTCCTGCCGGATTACGACCTCGTCCTGATCGACGTGCCGCCCTCCGCCCGGGCGGTGATGATCTGCGCGCTGCTGCCGAGCAGCGGCGTGGTGGTGCCGACCACCCTCGATCCCCTCGGCCTAGACGGCGTGCGCCAGTTCGCCCGCTCGTTCCACGACACGATGCTGCGCTTCCGCGCCGCGCCCCTCGGCCTCGCCATCGCGCCGATGCGGATCGATTTGCGCACCAACGTCGAGAAGGACACCCTGGCCCAGCTCCGCACCGGCTTCGGTCCGGGGCAGATGGTCCGCGGCGTGCGCACCGACGTGGCGGTGAGCGAGGCCTTCGCACGGCGCCAGCCCCTGCGCCGCTGCCGCCCGAACGCCCGTGCGGCCGCCGACTTCGCCGCCCTGGCCGACGACCTGATCCAGCGCTTCGGCATCGAGCAGGACGCCCACGGCGCCGCCGAGGCCCACGGCCGCAGCGAGGGGTTTTCTCGGGCCTGCTCGTGGGCGTGAGAATTACGGGGCGTGAGAACTCCCGGGCGCGAGGGTTCGAGCCAGGCCACGGCTTTAAATCCGGACGAGACGGTGATTCGCCGGGCGTGACGGATGCGCGCGCCGATGGTACGAGCCCGGTCATGACGAAGCCTCCTCATCGCGGCGGTTCCGGGCGGTCGCGGACCGGCCCGGGCGGATCGCCCTCGGGCCGCCCGCCGCGGGCCCGCACCGGACCGCGCAACACCGCGCGCGACGCCGCCGAGCGTGCCGCCGGCCTGGTCGTGTCCAACCGCGCCCCCTTCGGCCGCGACCGGACCGACGCCGCCCCCTGGGAGCGCGACGAGGCCCCGGCCCGCGCGCCGGCGAGACCCGCCGCGGCCAAGCCTGCTTCCTCCAAGCCCTCTTCGTCCAGGCCTGCTTCCGCAAAGCCTCGCGCCGAGCGACCGCGCTCCGGCCCGCCGGCCGAGCGGGTCGCCGGAAGCGCGTTCGAGGACCGTCCGCCGCGCCAGCCGCGCCGCGAGGAGCGTCCCGAGACCGGCGATGCGCCGCGCAGCCGCCGGGCCGCGGAGACCGATGCGCCGGAGGCCGAGACCCGTTCGGAAGCTACGGCCCGTTCGGGAACCAAGACCGTTGCGGACACCAGGACCCGCGCCCCCGACGCGAAGCCGCCGACCCGGCGCGCCCTGCGCGAGGCGACCGCCGAGGCGCTGGCCACCGGCGTGCAGACCCTCGAGGTGACGGCCGACGAGGCCGGGATGCGGATCGACCGCTTCCTCTCGGCCCGCTTCCCGCAATTGCCCTTCACCCGCATCCAGAGCCTGGTGCGCAAGGGAGAATTGCGGGTGAACGGCAAGCGCGCCAAGGCCGCCGACCGGGTCGAGCCCGGCGCCAGCGTGCGCGTGCCACCCTTGAGCCTGGAGGCCCGCCCGCCGGCCCCGAACTCGCCGCGGGCGGAGGGCGACCTCGCCTTCCTGCGCTCCCTGATCCTCTACGAGGACCAGGACATGATGGTGCTCAACAAGCCCTTCGGCCTCGCGGTGCAGGGCGGCTCGGGCACCACCCGCCACGTCGACGGGCTCCTTGAGGCGATGCGCGACAAGGACGGCCAGAAGCCGCGCCTCGTCCACCGCCTCGACAAGGACACGGCGGGCTGCCTCATCATCGCCAAGACCCGGCTCGCCGCGGCGACGCTTGCCAAGACCTTCCGGTCGCGGGCGGCGCGCAAGATCTACTGGGCGCTCGCCGTCGGGGTGCCGAAGGTGCGCCAGGGCCGGATCTCGACCTACCTCGCCAAGGAGGAGATCGGCGACGCGGACGCCCGGATGCGGGTCGCCAAGCACGGCGACGAGGGGGCCAGCCACGCGCTGACCTACTACGCGCTGGTCGACCAGGCCGGGCAGAAGCTCGCCTGGCTGTCGCTGAAACCGGTGACCGGGCGCACGCACCAGCTGCGGGCGCATGCCGCCCATATCGGCCATCCGCTGGTCGGCGACCCGAAATACTTCGATATCGAGAACTGGGAGCTGCCCGGCGGCATCCAGAACCGGCTGCACCTGCTCGCCCGGCGCATCGTGATCCCGCATCCGCGCACCGCCAAGCCGGTCGACGTGACCGCGCCGCTGCCGCCCCACATGGTGCAGAGCTGGAACCTGCTGGGCTTCGACGCCTCGCGCTACGACCCGATCGTCGAGGCGCCGGAAGCCTGACGCATCCGGGCTCCCCGCCTCGGCGGGGAGCCCGCCCGAGAGGGAGACCTGCGCGAGAGCGGGGCTCCGCACGGGCAGGTACCGGTTCGGGAGGCCTTGGCAGGCGGCCCGTGCGCCTTATTCTCGATGGCGTCGCGAACACGGCACCAGCGGGGCCCGCGGCCCGTCCGGAGTGAGACCAGTCGCATGAGACCCGCCCGCAAGAATCCTCACCCTCAGAATCCTCACCCTCAGAATCCTCCCCGCCGGCATCCTGCCGGCCTGGGACGCGCCGCGCTCGCCGGTCTCGGCCTGGTCGGCCTCCTCGCCTGCACTGGTACGGCGCTGGGCCAGACCGCCCCCGCCGCGCCCGCGGCGACGGCTCCGGCTACCACACCGGCCACCCCCGCCCCCCGCCCGGACGGCAAGCCTCCGGCGACGCGGCAGGAAGGACGCCAGGATGGGCGGCAAGAGGGACGGCAAGAGGGACGACAAGACGGGCGCGCCGCCCCGGCGGACGCGACAGCGGCCCGGCCGGCGACGCAGGAGCGCGCCGCGGCGCCCCGGCGGCGGCGCCCGACCTATGCCGCCTGCAACCGCGCCTCGCAGCGCCGCAGCCTGAAGGGCGGCGCACGGCGCCGCTTCCTCATCCGCTGCCGCCTGGGCTATGAGCGGATCCAGCCGGGCCAGCCGGCCCGCACCCGTCCCTGAGGCGCCCGTCCGCAGGGCCCGGGCAGAGTGCCGTCCCCAACCGGTCCCGGCCGGACGAGGCGGCCCCACCCACGATCGCGCAGCCACAACCCCGCAGCCATGACCCTGATCGTCTTCGACGTCGACGGCACCCTGGTCGACAGCCAGCACATGATCGTGGCGGCGCAAGCCGAGGCCTTCGCGGCGGTCGGGCTGCCGGCGCCGAGCCGGGCGCGGTCGCTCTCCGTGGTCGGGCTGTCGCTGCCGCAGGCCTTCACCGTCCTCGTCGGCACCGATGGGCCGGTCGAGGCTTTGTCCGAGGCCTACAAGCAGAGCTTCGGCCGCCTGCGTGCCATGGCGGAGATCCGCGAGGCGCTGTTTCCCGGCGCCGCCGACCTGCTGGCGCGTCTGAACCGCGAGGCCGCGGTGCAGCTCGGCATCGCCACCGGCAAGTCGCGCCGCGGCGTCGACCACCTCGTGGCGGTGCACGGCTGGGAGGGCTGGTTCTCCACCGTCCAGACCGCCGACGACGCTCCCTCGAAGCCCCATCCGGCCATGCTCCACCAGGCGATGGCGGAGGCCGGGGCCGAGCCGTCCCGCACGGTGATGATCGGCGATACGAGCTACGACATGGCGATGGCCCGGGCCGCCGGCGTCACCGCCCTCGGGGTGAGCTGGGGCTACCACTTGCCCGAGGCGCTGCACGAGGCCGGGGCCGACGCAGTGGTCGACAGCTTCGCGGCCCTCGACGACGCCCTGCGCCGGCACATCGCCGCCGGGTGAGGCCGGCTCGCAACCGTCCCCGACAGGCCCTATCTCTGCACGCATGACGAACGACGACGTGACCCGCGACTGGCTCGGCGACCCGGACGGCACCGCCGATCCGGTGCGCGCCGCCCGCCAAGGGGCGAAACCCGCCCTGCCGAAGCGATTCTACAAGGAGGCGGGAATCGCCGAGGCCGAGGACGGCTTCCGCCTCGTCCTCGACGGCCGTCCGGCCCACAGCCCGACCCGACGCCGGATCGCCGTGCGGCAGCGGGCGCTCGCCGAGGCCCTGGCCGCGGAATGGGGGGCGCAGGAGGAGGTCATCGACCCGACCCGGATGCCGCTGACCCGCCTCGTCAACTCGGCGATCGACGGAGTGGCGGACCGGCGCGAGGCGGTGGTCGACGACCTCGCGGCCTATGCGGGCACCGACCTCCTGGCCTACCGGGCCGGCGATCCGGCCCGCCTCGTCGCCGCGCAGGCCGCCGCCTGGGACCCGGTGCTCGATTGGGCCCACGAGACCCTGGGCGCCCGCTTCGTGCTGAGCGAGGGGGTGATGCACGTCACCCAGCCGGAGGCCTCGCTCCAGGCCGTGCGTCGCAGCGTCGAGGCGGTGGAGAGCCCGACCGCGCTCGCGGGCCTGCACTCGATGACGACCCTGACCGGTTCGGTGCTGATCGCGCTCGCTGTCCTGCACGGCCGGCTGACGCCCCAGGAGGGCTGGGCCGCCGCCCATGTCGACGAAACCTTCCAGGCCGAGGTCTGGGGCCGCGACGCCGAGGCGGAAGCACGCCTCGACAAGCGGCGGAGCGAGTTCGAGGCGGCGGCGAGAGTCGCGGCCTTGAGCGCGTAAGGTCCGGAGCGCCCGGGATCCGGGCGCCCGATTAGGACGGACCGGGGCCGAGGCCCCGGTGCCGGTTCGGTTACTTCCGCAGCGAGCCGGTGGCGATGTCGGCGTTCGGGTCCATCGCCTGCGGCACCGACGGGGTGAAGGCGACGAGGCCGCTCGTGTCGATGCCGCGTACGTTCACCTCGGCGCCGGGTGCCATGCTGGGCAGGGCGGCGAAGAGCGGCATGCCCGCGGGCACGCTCGCGGAGAAGCCCGGCACGTCGAGGGCCGGGATGCCGGCCTGGTCCAGCGTGGTGCCTTCGGCACGGGCGGCCAGGGTGCCGGCCGAGAGGGCGCCGGCCATGACGAGGCCGGCGGCGACGACGGTCTTGAGGATCATCTTCGCGTCTCCTGTGCTTGCCAGATCATGCGACTCGGCAGATCCGCCAAGGTGTATCTTGCGGAGATAATGCGCGAGACCGCCGGCGGTTCTCAGGAAACGCGCGCGATGACGCCTCGCTTCGGCGCAGCCGGCGCGGCGCCCGCCGGGAGCTGGTGGAACAGGTGAAATCCGCAGGTCTCGGCGCCGTGCTCGGCGATCTCGGCGCGGAAGCCGGGAGGGCCCGCAGAAGCGGCGGCGAGGCTGCCGGCATAGGTCCAGGCGCTGCCAGCGAGGAAGGCCGGCACCGGAAAGTCGTTGGGCACCGCGCAGATCAGGTCCGGCTCCGCGCGGCGGCGAAACAGGTTGTAGGTCGGCCGGCGCTGCGACCGGCGCGGCACCGCACAGCGAGGTCCGGCCAGGGAAACGTCGCTGCGTCTCCATCTCGTGGTCATCGGCGCTCCCCGGCTCCCGATCCATCGCGTCTCGGGGATCTTCGTAGCTGTCGCGTCGAGAAACCGCGATGACATACGATAAGTGCCGGCCACCGACCCCGAGATACTGTGGAGACGGCTCGGCACCCGAAATGCTGCGGCGCACCAAGTCGAGTCTGATTACCACTTTAGGCCAAAGGCTCGACGGATCTCCTTGGTCTTTTCAAAATTTTGAATACCCGCTCAAGTTTTTTCAGTTTTCCTTGCGGCGGGGGCATCCCCATAGTCGCCCTCGACACGGCGATCCGGGCCGGTCGGCGGCGCGCCGCCCTCTCTCCGGGATCCGGTCGTCCAATCATCGCGCCCGCCGCCCCCCGGCGGCCGTGGCGCGGGAACCGAGTTCACGAGGCCGGACGCAGGGTCCCGGCTCGAAGCCCGCAGGGCTGGAGGAGACACATGGCTGGATCGAGACGCCCGGGGCGCAACTTCCTCTTCGTTCCGGGGCCGACCAACATTCCCGACCGCGTGCAGCGCGCGATGATCGTGCCGTCCGAGGACCACCGCTCGTCGGCCTTCCCCGAGCTAACCCTGCCGCTGTTCGAGGAGACGAAGAAGATCTTCAAGTCCCGCGAGGGCCAGATCTTCCTCTTCCCGGCCACCGGCACCGGCGCCTGGGAGGCGGCGCTCACCAACACCCTTTCCCCGGGCGACCGGGTGCTGGCGCCGCGCTACGGCCAGTTCAGCACGCTGTGGATCGACCTCGCCCGCCGGGTCGGCCTCGACGTCGAGGTCCAGGAGGAGGAGTGGGGCAAGGGCGCCGACCCGGACCGGATCGAGGAGGCCCTGCGGGCCGACCGCGAGCACCGGATCAAGGCGGTCCTGGTCGTCCACAACGAGACCACCACCGGCGTCACCTCCGACATCGGCGCGGTGCGCAAGGCGATCGACGCGGCGGGCCACCCGGCGATGCTGTTCGTCGACGGCGTCTCGGCGATCGGCAGCATCGACTTCCGGGCCGAGGAATGGCGGGTCGACTGCGCCATCACCGGCTCGCAGAAGGGCCTGATGCTGCCCGCCGGCCTCGGCATCGTCTGCGCCAGCAAGCGGGCGCTCGAGGCCTCGAAGACCGCCGAGTGCCGGCGCGTGTTCTTCGATTTCGGCGACCAGGCGAAGGCCAACGCCACCGGCTACTTCCCCTACACGCCGGCCCTGCCGATGCTCTACGGCCTGCGCGAGGCGCTGCGCTGCGTCGAGGACGAGGGACTGGAGAACGTCTTCGCCCGCCACCGGCGGCTGGCCGACAGCACCCGCGCCGCCGTCGAGGCCTGGGGCCTGACGCTCTGCGCCAAGGAAGAGAAGTGGTACTCCGACACGGTGAGCGCCGTGATGGTGCCCGACGGCGTCAACGGCGCCGAGGTGATCGACATCGCCTACAAGCGCTACAACCTGGCCCTCGGCGCCGGCCTGTCCCAGGTGGCGGGCAAGCTCTTCCGCATCGGCCATATCGGCGACCTCAACGAGCTGATGCTGCTGGGCGCGCTCGCCGGCGTCGAGATGGCGATGCTGGACGCGGGCATCCGGATCGAGCCGGGCAGCGGCGTCGCGGCGGCCCAGAAGTCGCTCCGCGGGAGCCAGGAGGCGCGCTGACGGCGCGACGATCCGGCCGTGCGGCGGACGCGCGCCCCGTGAGGGGTTGCGGGGCGGACGGGGGAAACCCCGGAGCGTCCCGCCCCGACCGGCTGCCAGGCCGCGCCCGTCGTGCCATTGTGCCGCGCCGTGCCCCAAGGGAGGGGTACAAGAGCGACCGGAGACCCGAATGTCCCACCGTATCGTCTTCCTCGACCGCGAGACCCTCGACGCCGAGTTGCGGCACCCGAACTTCCCGCACGACTACGCCGAGTACCCGGTGACCGCGCCCGACGAGATCGTCGAGCGACTGGCGGGCGCCCAGATCGCCATCCTCAACAAGGTGCCGATGCGCGAGGCGACCCTGCGCCAGCTGCCGGACCTGAAGCTGATCGCGGTCGCGGCCACCGGGACCGACGTGATCGACAAGGCCGCCGCCAAGGCGCAGGGCATCACGGTCGTCAACATCCGCAACTACGCCTTCAACACCGTGCCCGAGCACGTCATCGGGCTGATCTTCGCGCTGCGCCGCGCGATCGTGCCCTACGCCAACTCGGTGCGGCGGGGCGACTGGGGCAAGGCGCGCCACTTCTGCTACTTCGACTACCCGATCCGCGACGTCGCGGGCTCGACGCTCGGCATCGTCGGCTACGGGGCGCTCGGCAAGTCGATCGGCAAGCGGGCCGAGGCCCTCGGCATGCGGGTGATCGCCTACGACGTGATGCCCCAGGACGGCCTCGTCGACCTCGACACGATCCTGCGCGAGAGCGACGTGATCACGCTCCACGCCCCGCTGACGCCCGAGACCCGCAACATGATCGGGCGGGACGAGCTGGCGCGGATGAAGCGCGACGCGATCCTGATCAACACCGCCCGCGGCGGCCTCGTCGACGAGGCGGCGCTCGCCGAGGCCCTCACCGCCGGCACGATCGGCGGCGCCGGGTTCGACGTGCTGACGAGCGAGCCGCCGCGGGACGACAACCCGCTGCTCGCCCTCGACGTCCCGAACCTCATCATCACCCCGCACGTCGCCTGGGCGAGCCAGCAGGCGATGCAGATCCTCGCCGACCAGCTCGTCGACAACATCGAGGCCTTCGTGGCCGGCCGGCCGCAGAACGTGGTGGAGTAGGGCGGGCGCGAGCGCTAACCCGCACTTCCTGCGCAACCCCCCCGCGCGGCCCTCGGGCACCCGCGGCGGAAAGGACGACGATGAAGAAGCTCCTGTTCCAGTTCGATACCGACCCGATGCCCAGCGTGTTCGACGTGGTGGTGGGCTATGACGGCGGCGCCGACATCATCACCGGCTACCCGAACGTGACCCCCGACACCGTCGGGGCGCTGGTCGACGGCACGATCTACACCCGCGGCGGCGCGGAGAAGAAGTCGACCGCGATCTTCGTCGGCGGCGGCAGCATGGCGGCCGGCGAGGCGGTGTTCAAGGCGGTGCGCAAGCGCTTCTTCGGCCCGTTCCGCGTCTCCTGCATGCTCGACTCGAACGGCTCGAACACCACGGCGGCCGCCGGCGTGGCGCTGGTCGCCAAGGCGGCGGGCTCGCTCCAGGGCAAGCGCGCCCTGGTGCTCGCCGGCACCGGCCCGGTCGGGATGCGCTCGGCGGCGCTGCTCGCCAAGGAGGGCGCGAGCGTGACGCTGGCCGGGCGCCAGCTCGCCAAGGCGCAGGAAGCCGCCAAAGCCATCGAGACCCGCTTCAAGGTCGAGATCAAGGCGATCGAGACGCCCGACGCGGACTCCCGCGGCGCGGCGCTCGCCGAGACCGACGTGGCCTTCGCGGCCGGCGCGATCGGCCTCGAGCTCGCCTCCGAGGCGCAGTGGAGCGAGGCGAGGGGCCTCGGCTTCATCGCCGACTACAACGCCCAGCCGCCGCTCGGCTTTGCCGGCATCGAGGCGACCGACAAGGGCAAGGAGCGCCACGGCAAGGTGGTGTTCGGGGCGCTCGGCATCGGCGGCCTGAAGCTCAAGCTGCACCGGGCCTGCATCGCCCGGCTGTTCGAGAGCGCCGAGCTCGTCCTCGACGCGGAAGAGATCTACGCGCTCGCGAAAGAGATGGCGTGATGACGGACGCACCCGCTTCCGAGGACACGATCCGCGGCTTCCTCGACGGGCTGGCGAGCGAGCGGCCGACGCCGGGCGGCGGCGGCGCGGCGGCGATCTCCGGCGCCATGGGGGCGGCGCTGGTCTCGATGGTCTGCAACCTCACCATCGGCAAGAAGAAGTACGCCGAGGTCGAGGCGGAGATGATCGCGACCCGCGACCGGGCGGAAGCCCTGCGGGCCCAGCTCACCGGCATGATCGCCGAGGACGTGAGCGCCTTCAACGCGGTGATGGGCGCCTACGGCCTGCCGAAGGCGACCGACGAGGACAAGGCGGCCCGGGCCGCCGCGATCCAGGATGCCCTGCGGCTCGCCACCGACGTGCCGCTGGCCTGCGCCCGGACCTGCCGGGCGGTGATCGACCTCTGCGAGGGCGTCGCCGAGCGCGGCAACCTCAACGTGGTCAGCGATGCGGGCGTCGCGGTGCTGGCCGCCCAGGCCGGCCTGCGCAGCGCCGCCCTCAACGTCTACGTCAACGCCAAGGCGATCGAGGACCGCACCTTCGCGGAGGGGCGCCTCGCCGATCTGGCCCGGGCCCTCGACGGCGCCGACGCCCTCACCGAGCGGGTCTACGGCCTGGTGAAGGCCAAGCTGACCTGAGCCGAACCCGGCCCGGCGCGAAGCCGGGCCGGCCGAGACGATCCAGGCCCGGCCCTGCGCCTGGCAAGATGATCGAAGACCGGCGAACCGCCGGGCAAGACGAACCGAAGCAACGCACCGGGCTGTCGAGCCGGGCGCGAGGAACCCCCTCGCGCCCGGGACGGGGAGCCTTTGCCCAGAACCCTAGGAGGACGCCATGGACGTGCACGAGTACCAGGCCAAGGAGCTGCTCGCGAGCTTCGGGGTGCCGATCCCGAAGGGCGCGGTGGCCTTCAGCCCCGACCAAGCGGTCTACGCCGCGACCGAGATGGGCGGCGGGCACTGGGCGGTGAAGGCGCAGATCCATGCCGGCGCCCGCGGCAAGGCCGGCGGCATCCGGCTGTGCCGCTCGACCCACGAGGTCCGCGAGGCCGCCAACGACCTGCTCGGGCGGCGCCTCGTCACCCACCAGACCGGTCCCGAGGGCAAGCCGGTGCAGCGGGTCTACATCGAGTGCGCCGACGCCTTCGAGCGCGAGCTGTATCTCGGCATCGTGCTCGACCGGAAGGTCGAGCGGGTGCGGGTCGTGGCCTCGAAGTCCGGCGGCATGGACATCGAGGAGATCGCCGCGACCGATCCCGACGCGCTGCTCCAGGTGGTGGTCGAGCCCGCGGTCGGCCTCCAGGCCTTCGAGGCGCGCGAGCTCGCCTTCCAGCTCGGCCTGAACATCAAGCAGGTCGGCGCCGCCGTGAAGACGATCATGAGCGCCTACCGGGCGTTCCGCGATTGCGACGCCACGATGCTGGAGGTCAACCCGCTCGTCGTCACCCGGGACGACCGGGTCCTGGCGCTCGACGCCAAGATGTCGTTCGACGACAACGCGATGTTCCGCCGCCGCGCCATCGCGGACATGCACGACCCGTCGCAGAGCGACCCGCGCGAGGCCCAGGCCGCCGAGCACAACCTGAGCTATATCGGCCTCGACGGCGAGATCGGCTGCATCGTCAACGGCGCCGGCCTCGCCATGGCGACCATGGACATGATCAAGCACGCCGGCGGCGAGCCGGCGAACTTCCTCGACGTCGGCGGCGGCGCCTCGCCCCAGCGCGTCGCGACCGCCTTCCGCCTCGTCCTGTCCGACCAGAACGTCCGGGCGATCCTGGTCAACATCTTCGCGGGCATCAACCGCTGCGACTGGATCGCCGAGGGCGTGGTCCAGGCGGCCCGCGAGGTGAAGATCGGGGTGCCGCTGGTGGTGCGGCTCGCCGGCACCAACGTCGAGGCCGGCAAGGCGATCCTGGAGAAGAGCGGGCTCGACCTCATCACCGCCGACACCCTGACCGAGGCCGCCGAGAAGGCCGTCGCCGCCGTCCGCGCGGCGCACTGAGGAGGATTTTCCCGATGAGCATCCTGATCGACGAGAAGACCCCGATCCTGGTCCAGGGCATCACCGGCGACAAGGGCAGCTTCCACGCCCGCGAGATGGTCGAGTACGGCTCCCGGGTCGTGGCCGGCGTCACCCCGGGCAAGGGCGGGCGCAGCGAGCACGGCGTGCCGGTCTTCGACACGGTGCGCCAGGCGGTGCGCGAGACCGGCGCGGAGGCCAGCATCACCTTCGTGGCCCCGCCCTTCGCGGCGGACGCCATCATGGAGGCGGCCGACGCCGGCATCCGGCTGATCTGCTCGATCACCGACGGCATCCCGGCCCAGGACATGATGCGGGTGAAGCGCTACCTGCGCCGCTACCCCAAGGAGCGCCGCCCGATGGTGGTCGGCCCGAACTGCGCCGGCATCATCTCGCCCGGCAAGTCGATGCTCGGCATCATGCCCGGCCACATCTACCTCAAGGGCAATATCGGGGTGATCTCGCGCTCCGGCACGCTCGGCTACGAGGCCGCCGCGCAGATGAAGGCGGTGGGACTGGGCATCTCGACCTCGGTCGGCATCGGCGGCGACCCGATCAACGGCTCGTCGTTCCTCGACCACCTGGCGCTGTTCGAGGAGGATCCCGACACCGAGGCCGTGCTGATGATCGGCGAGATCGGCGGCCCGCAGGAGGCCGAGGCCGCGGCCTGGATCCAGAAGAACATGTCGAAGCCCGTCGTCGGCTTCGTCGCCGGTCTCACGGCGCCCAAGGGCCGCAAGATGGGGCATGCCGGCGCGATCATCTCGGCGGCCGGCGACAGCGCCGGGGAAAAGGCCGAGATCATGCGCTCCTACGGCCTCACCGTCGCCCCGAGCCCCGGCGCCTTCGGGACGACCATGGCCGAGGTGATGGCGACCCGGCGCAAGGCCGCGTGAGCAGACACAAAACACGGCTCGTGCGCATCCCCCCTCTCCCCGCGGGCGGGGAGAGGGCTTCACCCCCCTCGTCGGGGGTGAAGCGAGCGGAGGCGAAGCCGGAGCGAGGGTGAGGGGGTCTCGACCAGTGAGACTCCTCCGGAAATACCCCCTCACCCTCGCCCTTCGGGCTTGCTGCTGACCCGGCAAGGGATCAGCAGCCCTCTCCCCGCCCGGCGGGGAGAGGAGGAAGCCGGCGCCATACTTTGAATACCCCTCCCTCGACCCCCACGGGGAGCCCCCCAGATGATCCACACTCCCGTTCCCGACACGCCCTTCGTTCCCCCGCTGATCACCGGCACCGACGACCGGGTGGCGCTCGACGTGCTGTTTCGCTCGCTGGTGGACGTCTGCCGGCGCCACCAGCCGGAGCTGGAGGCGGTTCTGCGCGGCCAGGCGGACATCGCCGGGCTGACGCCGGAGCTGACGGCGCGGGCGCTGCAGGTGCAGGGCATCTGGTTCCAGCTCATCGCCATCGCCGAGCAGAACACCGCGATGCGCCGGCGCCGCCACGTCGAGCGCAATGCCGGGCGCGACCGGCTCAAGAACTCCTTCAGCGCGGTGCTGGCCCGGGCCGCCGCCCAGGGCGTGCCGCCCGAGACCGTGCACGGCGTGCTGTCGTCGCTGCGGGTGCGCCCGACCCTGACGGCGCACCCGACCGAGGCCAAGCGCGTCACGGTGCTGGAAAAATTCCGGCGCATCTACCTGATCCTGAAGGAGCTGGAGATGCCGCGCTGGACCGAGCGCGAGCGCCACGCCCTGATGGACGACCTGCGCGACCAGGTCGAGCTGGTCTGGATGACCGGCGAGCTGCACCTCGAGAAGCCGACCGTCGACCGCGAGGTGGCCTGGGGCCTGCACTTCTTCGACGAGACCCTGTTCGAGATGCTGCCCGAGACCCTGGGCTCGCTGGAGGAGGCCTTCGCGGCCTCCTATCCGGGGGCCCGGTTCGAGGTGCCGGCATTCTTCCAGTTCGGCTCGTGGATCGGCGGCGACCGGGACGGCAACCCCTTCGTCACCGCCGAGGTGACCCGGCGCACGCTGCGGCGCAACGCGCTCGCGAGCCTCAGGCGCTACCGCGACGGCATCACCGCGCTCGCCCGCACCCTCTCGATCAGCGCCCGCTCGCTGCCGGTGCCCGAGGCCTTCGCGGCGGCGCTCGCCGACCAGCTCGCCCGCCAGCCGGACGGCGAGGCGATCGCGAAACGCAACCCGGGCGAGCCCTACCGGCAGTTCCTCACCTGCCTCAGCCGGCGCCTGGAGGCGACGGTGGCGGGACTCGAGGGCACCGGAGCGGAGGGGCCGCGCGCCGGCGCCTACGCCGATGCCGACGAGCTGATCGGCGACCTGCGCGACCTCGAGGACGGGCTGTCGGAGGCACGCTGCGGCTCGCTCGCCGCCAACATGGTGCGGCCGGTGCGCCGGATGGTCGAGATCTTCCGGTTCTCGACCGTGCGGCTCGACATCCGCGAGAACACCACCCGCACCACCCGGGCGCTCCAGGCCCTGTGGCGGCGCCAGCACGGCGAGGGCGCGGGCGAGCCGCCGGACGTCGATTCGCCGGCCTGGATGGCCTGGCTCGAAGCGGAGCTCGCCCGCCCCCTCGACGGCCTGCCCGACCTCGACGGCCTGTCCGAGGAGGCGCGCGAGACGCTCGCCACCTTCCGGCTCGTGGCCGAGATGCGCGGCAGCCTCGACCGCGAGGCCTTCGGCGCCTTCGTGCTGTCGATGACCCATTCGGTGCCCGACATCCTGGGCGTCTACCTGCTGGCGAAGACCGCGGGCGTCTTCCTCGACGCGGCCGGCATCGAGGTCTGCCCGTTGCCGATCGTGCCCCTGTTCGAGACGATCGACGACCTGCGGGCGGCCCCCGCGATCATGCGGGCGCTCCTCAAGGTGCCGGTGGTGCGCCGCTCGGCCCGCCAGCAGGGCGGGGTGCAGGAGGTGATGATCGGCTACTCGGATTCGAACAAGGACGGCGGCTTCGTCGCCTCGAACTGGGAGCTCGCGAAGGCCCAGGGCAAGCTGACCCAGGTCGGCGAGCAGGCCGGTCTCGCCATCGCGTTCTTCCACGGCCGCGGCGGCTCGGTCAGCCGCGGCGGCGCTCCCACCGCACGGGCCATCGCGGCCCAGCCGCGGGGCTCGATCCGGGGCCGGTTCCGCACCACCGAGCAGGGCGAGGTGGTCTCGTTCAAGTACGCCAACCGCGGCACCGCCGCCTACCAGATGGAGCTGCTCGCCTCGGCGGTGCTCGACCACGTCCTCGACGCCGCCCCGCGGCCGGGCCAGGCCGCGGCGACCGCCGAGTTCGACGACGCGCTGGAGGCCTTCTCGGGCGCTTCGCGGGCCGCCTATGCCCGGCTGATCACGCATCCCGACCTCGTGACGTATTTCGGCGCCGCGAGCCCGCTCGACGAGATCGCGCTCCTCAACATCGGCTCGCGGCCGGCCCGGCGCTTCGGCGCCCGCAGCCTCGCCGACCTGCGGGCGATCCCGTGGGTGTTCGCCTGGAGCCAGAACCGGCACGGCATCACCGGCTGGTACGGGGTCGGCAGCGGCTTGAAGAGCCTGCTCGACGTGCGCGGGGAGGGCGGCCGGGCGCTGCTGCGGCGGATGTTCGAGGAGTCGCCGCTCTTCCGGCTGATCCTCGACGAGGTGGAAAAGACCCTGCTCACCGTCGATCTCGGCATCGCCCGCGAGTTCGCCACGCTCTGCCCGGACGAGGGCGCCCGCGAGGCGATCTTCGCGATGATCGAGGCGGAGTACCGGCTGACCTGCGCGATGGTGCTGGAGGTGAGCGGCGCGGCCGGCCTCGCCGAGCGCTTCCCGCTCTATCGCGGCCGGCTCGCCGCGCGGCTGCCGGTACTCAACCAGGTCGGCCGCGAGCAGGTCGACCTCCTGCGCCGCTTCCGGGCCGAGGCCGACGAGAACCGGCGCGAGACGCTGAAATCGGCGCTGCTGCTGTCGATCAACTGCGTCGCCGCGGGATTCGGGGCGACGGGGTGAGATCGTCCCGCTCGATCTCCGATCCATCGGAGACGTCATCCATCGGAGACGTCATGGCGCGGGCTTCTCCCTCCCCCCTCTGCGGGGGAGCGGGAAACCCGCGCCTGTCGGTCCCCCCGGCACCAACCCGCACCCCACCGGGCCGACGCCCCCCACCTTCCGCCACGTTGCGTCCGTCCCCGACGGAACGCCAAGATCTCTCCCAGGAGGAACCCCAATGAGCTTCACCCTCGTCCAGCAAGCCACACCCCGCCTGCACCGCTCCGAGCTGGCGGTGCCGGGCTCGAACCCGACCTTCATGGAGAAATCGGCCAAGTCCTCGGCCGACGTGATCTTCCTCGACCTCGAGGATGCGGTCGCGCCCGACGACAAGGAGCAGGCGCGCAAGAACATCGTCCAGGCCCTCAACGAGATCGATTGGGGATCGAAGACGATAATGATCCGCATCAACGGCCTCGACACCCACTACATGTACCGCGACGTGGTCGACATCGTGGAGGCCTGCCCGCGCCTCGACATGATTCTGATCCCCAAGGTCGGCGTGCCGCAGGACGTCTACGCCATCGACGTGCTGGTGACGCAGATCGAGCAAGCCAAGCGCCGCGAGAAGAAGCTCGGCTTCGAGGTGCTGATCGAGACGGCGCTCGGCATGGCCAACGTCGAGGCCATCGCCCAGTCCTCGAAGCGCCTCGAGGCGATGTCGTTCGGCGTCGCCGACTACGCCGCCTCGCTGCGCGCCCGCTCGACGGTGATCGGCGGCGTCAACCCGGACTACTCGGTGCTGACCGACAAGGACGAGGCGGGCGCCCGCCAGACCCACTGGCAGGATCCGTGGCTGTTTGCCCAGAACCGGATGCTGGTGGCCTGCCGCGCCTACGGTCTGCGCCCGATCGACGGCCCGTTCGGCGACTTCTCGGACCCGGACGGCTACACCTCGGCGGCCCGGCGCTGCGCGGCGCTCGGCTTCGAGGGCAAGTGGGCGATCCACCCCTCGCAGATCGATCTGGCCAACGAGGTCTTCACCCCGAGCGAGGCCGAGGTGACCAAGGCGCGCCGCATCCTCTCGGCGATGGAGGAGGCGGCCAAGGCCGGCCGCGGCGCCGTCTCGCTGGACGGGCGCCTCATCGACATCGCGTCGATCCGCATGGCCGAGGCGCTGATCGGCAAGGCCGACGCCATGGCGAGGGCCTGAAAGCCACGGGCGCGCCCCGACGACAGGGACGCGGGGGCCAGCCGCAAGGCCGGCCCACCGCCGGAGAGCAAGCCCGCAAGGTCTCCGGTCCATCCACGGTGCCGGCCAGCCCTGCACCGTGGATGGATCAGCTTTGTCCGCCGCGCGCAGACGACGCACGGTCCTCGCACACGCTAGAAACAGTCGAGTGGCATACGCTCGGAGGATGCCGGCCCGTGCAGCCGCCTCGGCGGCCCAGTGACGGGCGCCGCGACCGGCTCCGGATCAGGTTTTGCGCGCCGCATGACGCTGCACGCGGCCTTCCGGTCTTCGACAGTGCCGCATCGTCCGGCGGGTCTCTCCCGCAAAATCGGACGATGCCCGAGTGGAAGCGTGCGACCGATGAGATCAGAACAGGGCGCCGACGCACCGAAACGCCGGCGCGGCGGGTGGCTTCTGGCCCTCGCGATCCTGGCGGGCGCCGGCGGGGCCTATGCATGGCAGCGCGAGCACGCGCAGCCGCCGAAGACCGCGGCGTCCCGCGGCCCCGCCCCGGTGCCGGTCACCCTGGCCAAGGTCGAGCAGGGACCGCTCGCCGTGGTGCTACCCGGCCTCGGCACCGTGCAGGCCTACAACACCGTGCAGGTGCGCAGCCGGGTCGACGGCGAGATCCTGAAGATCGGCTTTCGCGAAGGCCAGGTGGTGAAGAAGGGCGACCTCCTCGCCCAGGTCGATCCGCGCCAGTACCAGGCCGCCCTCGATCAGGCGAAGGCGAAGAAGACCCAGGACGAGGCGAACCTCAAGAACGCCAAGGCCGACCTCGAGCGCTACACCAAGCTCGGCGACTACGCCTCGCGCCAGCAGACCGAGACGCAGGGCGCACAGGTGAGCCAGCTCACCGCCCAGGTCGCCTCCGACCAGGCGGCGATCGACAACGCGACGACTCAGGTCTCCTACGCCACGATCCAGGCGCCGATCGACGGCGTCACGGGATTCCGCCAGATCGACGTCGGCAACATCGTCAATGCCGCGCAACAGACCGCGATCGTCACCATCACCCAGGTCGAGCCGATCTTCGTGGTCTACACCGCCCCCGAGGAGCAGCTGCGCGAGGTGTCGAAGGCGCTCGCTGCCGGCCCGGTGCCGGTGGAGGCCTGGAGCACCGACGGGATGGCTCGACTGTCCGACGGACGCCTCGACCTCGTCAACAACCAGGTCGACACCGCGACCGGCACGATCCGGCTCAAGGCCTCGTTCGCCAACCGGGATCACGCCCTGTGGCCCGGCCTGTCGGTCTCGACGCGGATGCGCACCGCGACGATCCCCGACGCCGTCACGATCCCGGACGACGCCGTGCAGCACGGGCCGAACGGGCTCTACGCCTTCGCGGTCGACGACCAGATGAAGGCCCACATTCAGCCGATCGTCGTCGGCCGCGCCAATGACGGCCGCATCCAGGTGCTCAAGGGTCTGTCGCCCGGCCAGACCGTGGTCTGGCGCGGCCAGTCGCGGGTGCAGGAGGGGGCGCTCGTCGGCGAGGCGAAGCCCGCGGCCGACGCGAAGCCCGGGGCGCCCGCCCGCCAGGCGGACAACGCCGCCCTGACCCAGAGCGAGGCACGCTGACATGCAGATCGGCAGCGGGCAGGGGGAGGCCGCGCGCGGCGGCATCTCCGGCTACTTCATCCGATTCCCGATCGCGACCTCGCTGATCATGGCCGGGATCCTGTTCGTCGGGATCGTGGCCTATCCGCTGCTGGGCGTCGCGCCCCTGCCGCAGGTCGACTTCCCGACGATCCAGGTCACCGCCCAGCTGCCCGGCGGCAGCCCGGAGACGATGGCCTCGACGGTGGCCCAGCCGCTGGAGCGCCAGTTCGCGCAGGTCCCGGGCGTCAGCCAGATGACCTCGACGAGTGCGCTCGGCATCTCGTCGATCACCGTGCAGTTCGACCTCGGCCGCAACATCGACGGCGCGGCGAACGACATCCAGGCGGCGATCAACGCCGCCGGCGGGCAATTGCCCAAGAGCCTGCCGAGCCCGCCGACCTACCGCAAGGTGAACCCGGCCGATTCGCCGATCCTGCTGCTCTCGGTCACCTCCGACTCCCTGCCGCTGATCGAGGTCGACGACGCCGCGGACGTGCAGCTGGCGCAGCGCATCAGCCAGGTCACCGGCGTCGGCCAGGTGCTGATCGGCGGCCAGCAGAAGCCGGCGGTGCGGGTGCAGATCGACCCGGCCAAGCTCGTCGCCAAGGACCTGTCGCTGGAGGACGTGCGCACCCAGCTCTCGATCACCACGGTCAACAGCCCGAAGGGCAGCTTCGACGGGCCGACCCGCAGCTACACGGTCTACGCCAACGACCAGCTTACCCGCGCCAGGGACTGGAACGACGTCATCATCGCCTACCGCAACGGCGCGCCGCTGCGGGTGCGCGACATCGGCCAGGCGGTGGCGGGGCCGGAGGACACCAAGCAGGCGGCCTGGGCCAACGGCCAGCGCGGCGTGTTCCTGGTCATCTTCAAGCAGCCCGGCGCCAACGTCATCGACACGGTGGACCGGATCAAGGCCGAGCTGCCGCGCATCACCGCCTCCCTGCCGGCGGGCGTGAAGGTCCAGACGCTCAGCGACCGGACCCAGACCATCCGCGCCTCGGTCGAGGACGTGCAGTTCACCCTGGCGCTCACCATCGCGCTCGTCGTCGCGGTGATCTTCGTGTTCCTGCGCTCGGTCTGGGCCACCATCATCCCGAGCGTGACCGTGCCGCTGGCGCTGCTCGGCGCCTGCGCGCTGATGTGGATGGCCGGCTACACCCTCGACAATCTGTCGCTGATGGCGCTCACCATCGCGGTCGGCTTCGTCGTCGACGACGCGATCGTGGTCCTGGAAAACATCGCCCGACACATTGAGGAGGGGATGAAGCCGATGCAGGCCGCGCTCAAGGGCGCCGGCGAGATCGGCTTCACCATCGTGTCGATCTCGGTCTCGCTGATCGCGGTGCTGATCCCGCTGCTGCTCATGGGCGGCATCATCGGCCGGCTGTTTCGCGAATTCGCCGTGGTGCTGTCGATGACGATCGGCGTCTCGGCCTTCGTGTCGCTGTCGCTGACCCCGATGATGGCCTCGCGCTTCCTCAAGGAGCACAAGGCGGAGGCGCACGGGCGCCTCTACCGCTGGAGCGAGCGCCTCTTCGACGGATTGCTCCGGGCCTACGAATCGGCCCTCGACGTGGCGCTGCGCCACCACGTCGTCACGTTCCTCACCTTCCTCGGCACGGTGGCGCTCACCGGCTACCTGTTCGTGATCATCCCGAAGGGCTTCTTCCCGCAGCAGGATACCGGCCTGATCGTCGGCATCACCGAGGGTGGGCAGGACATCTCGTTTGCCGCCATGGAGGACCGACAGCAGGCGGTCGGCGCGGTGATCCAAGCCGATCCGGACGTGGCGAGCGTCGCGATGTCGATCGGCGGCAGCGGCCAGGCGCTCAATTCCGGCCGGATGTTCATCACCTTGAAGCCCCGGGATGAGCGGGAGGCCGACGCCTTCCGGATCATTGGCCGGCTGCGGCCCAAGCTCGCCGAGCTCGAAGGCGTGAAGGTCTTCCTCCAGGCCTCGCAGGACGTGCGCACCGGCGGGCGCGCCTCGCGCACCCAGTTCGAGTACACGCTGCAAGACCCGAACCTCGACGAGCTCAACGCCTGGTCGCCGCGCCTGCTCGACAAGCTGAAAACCCTGCCCGAGCTGCGCGACGTCGCCACCGACCAGCAGACCAGCGGCACCACGCTGACGCTGGCGATCAACCGCGACGCCGCCTCGCGCTTCGGCATCACGCCCCAACTGATCGACGACACGCTCTACGACGCGATCGGCCAGCGCCAGGTGGCGCAGTACTTCACCCAGCTCAACAGCTACCACGTCGTCATGGAGATCCTGCCGGCGCTCCAGGGCAACCCGGACAGCTTGCGCAACATCTACGTGAAGTCGCCGGCGACCGGCGGCCAGGTGCCGCTCGCGGCCTTCGCGACCTGGAGCACCGAGCCGGTGCGCCCGCTCTCGATCAGCCACCAGGGCCAGTTCCCCTCGGTGACGATCAGCTTCAACTTGGGCCCGAACGTCGCGCTCGGCCAGGCGACCGCGGCGATCGACAAGGCGGCCAAGGACCTCGGCGTGCCGGCGACGCTGGCGACCGGATTCCAGGGCACCGCGCAGGCGTTCCAGCAATCGCTCTCGACGGTGCCGCTCCTGATCGTGGCCGCCCTGGTGGTGGTCTACCTGATCCTCGGCATCCTCTACGAGAGCTACATCCACCCGCTGACGATCCTCTCGACCCTGCCCTCGGCCGGCGTCGGCGCGCTCGCGATGCTGCTGTGGTTCGGCTACGACTTCAGCCTGATCGCGCTGATCGGCGTCATCCTGCTGATCGGCATCGTGAAGAAGAACGGCATCATGCTGGTCGACTTCGCGATCGTGGCCGAGCGCCAGGAGGGCATCGGCCCCGAGGAGGCGATCCGCAAGGCGGCCAGCTTGCGCTTCCGCCCGATCCTGATGACCACGATGGCGGCGCTGCTGGGCGGCATCCCGCTGATGTTCGGCACCGGCACCGGCTCGGAGATCCGCCAGCCGCTCGGCTACGCCATGGTTGGCGGGCTGGCGGTCAGCCAGGTGCTGACGCTGTTCACCACGCCGGTGATCTACATCTACCTCGACCGGCTCTCGACGTGGCTGTCCGGCGGCTCGCACGGAGCGGAGCCGAGGGACGAGGCGCCGGAGGACGAGGAGCCGCGGCGGTTGCGGGAGGCGGCGGAGTAGGGGGCTTCTCCTGTGCCTTCGGCCATACCGGGGGCCGACCTCCAAGCCTTTTCCGACGCAGCGGCTGACGGTTCGTCGGAAAGACGTGGTAGATCCATTGATCAATAAAAATTTTATATTCAATTGTATTTTCTAATGATAAGTTGCATAGACGTCGTAACTTATATATTTCCACTTTCTGTTTTTCTTTCTATATATATAAAAACTACTATTTCCCCATCCCCGAATCTGCGATATTTATTATTTTCGGTTTTTATCCAATTATCTCGTGAGTTTTCTCGAACGACGAAGGCCGTGCGGTAATCGACGTCGAAGATTGGATAACTGAACTCTCTCTGTGCCGTCATGATGGATGCGAGGATTTTTTGCCCCCTGAAGGTCCCGCCTCCCGAATGGCTCGGAGCGATCAGCGCGGCGTCCGTGCGTGCCGCCCGCTCCGTCTCGCTGCATATCACTGTGTCAGCGCCGGCCCCTTGCCGAATGATATCTTTAGGCACTGTCATATGATTCGGAGGAGAGAGGTCGCCGCGAAGCGGGTATTTTATATAAGTCCGCACATTTTCTGCAAAAACAGGATAATCAAGCCATTTATCCGATATCGTGCAGCTTTTATAAAAATCCTTTTCCGTCGAGATAATGTGCTCGAACAGTGATATTGCCTCCCTATCGGATCTATCAAGATTTTCTTTCGACGATGCGGGCCCGCAAACGAGCGCACCGAATGCAAGAGCCGTTGCAATGTACTTGGCTCTGCGCGCAGGCCCGAACATCTTCCACCTCCGAAACGACTCGACGCCACCATCGTGGCCGAATAGCTGAGGGCGTTCCCCCCGTCGAGGGATAGCCCCCGACCGAAGCGTGTCGTGCCGGCCGCGGGATGCTCAGCCTGTTCCCCCTGCCGCCGCCCCCTCGCGCGGCCTCTCCGGTCCGCACGCACCTCTTCCGGACGGGTCGGGGAGATGCAAGCGACCTTTGCCGAACCGGGCAGGCGGACGCGCCTGACGTTGCTGTCGGTTCACGCCGCCGCGACGAACTCCTGCAGGACCGCGAAGGCGCGCTCCGGCTCGCCGCCGAACAGGCCGTGGCCGCCATCCGAGAAACTTTCGAAGCGCACGCGGCCGGACGGCAGGGCAGCGACGAGCGCCTCACTGACGGCCTGCGGCACCAGCAGATCGTGCGCCCCGGCCATGACCGGCACGGGGCAGCGCACGCGCCCGAGCATGGGGCGGACATCCATGCGCCCCTGTTCGTTGCCGGGCCCGTTGAAGTGGAACGCGGTGTCGTCGCGCCTCGGCACACGCCGCATTCTGTCGGGATCGGCGGGGCTCCGGCGATAAAACGGGACGCAGACGCGTACATACTCCGCGCGCCTCTCGGCGGTCAGGGCCGTCCAGTCGGTCTCGGCGGCGCGAGCAACGTCGGGTCCGCCGATCTGTCCGAACCGCGCGACGATCGCCGGAAAATCGACCTTGGCGGCCGTGCTGACCGGCAACAGCTTGCCCGCGTGATCGGGGTGACGCGTCGCGTAGGCGAGCGATGGTACCGCCCACGACATCCCGAGCACGATCGGCCGCACGAGCCCGAGGGCGTCGCACAGGCCCCGTACGTCATCGCCCGATTGTGCGAGCGTTCAGTCGGCGCGGTCGCCGTCCTCGCTCCGGCCGTTGCCGCGCTGGTCGACGTCGATCACCTGCGCCATGTCGCAGAGGCGGGAGAACCGGCGCTTGAAGCCGCTGTGGTCGGAGCCCGGGCCGCCAAGGAGCAGGAGCAGCGCCGGCTTCTCGCGCACGCCGTCGCCATCGGGGACGAGCCCCGCCCCTTGGACGGCGACGAACAGGCGGACGCCGTTGACGGCGACGAACACCGCACCCTCCCGGGCGGAAGGCGGGGGAGGGCATCGCTCCCCCGGCCCGCGGTCAGGCCACCGCCTGCTGCCGCTGCACGCTGAGCAGCATGTTGGCGATCTGGCGCACCTGCAATTCGCTGTCCTGGAGCTCCTTCTTGCGGGCACCGCCATAGGCGAACTCGTCGTGGTCGATCCCCGGCACCGGCAGGCCGGCTTCCGCGAAGGACTGCTCGAGGCGCGCGAGCAGCTGCTCCCAGACGCCGAGGCGCGACCAGCGGATGAAGGTCTGCGCCGCCATCCACCACGGGCCGTACTGGGCCGGGACGGCGCGCCAGTTGGTGTCGTGCCAGTGGCGCCAGAGGATCGCGTCGATGGTCCGCTTGAGGTCGTGGGGCTGAGTCTTGCCACGAGGCCGGCACCCTTCGAGCAACGGCGAGAGCATAGCCCACTGTGCCTCCGTCAACATCAACATCCCCCACGCTCACGTTTCCACCTGGGATCATATTACCAAGGGTAACATGCTTCTTCAATCACCTCATCGCGCGACGGTTGAAGTTTGTGATCCAGGCTGACCGGGTGGAACGGCGCGGATCGTTTGTGTTCGAACATGAATCGAGCGAGTACATTCGGATCGCTACTTGAAAGATTAGGTATTTCGGTTCGCAAAAACTTGTTAGATTTTAAATCGTAAATGTAAGTAGAAACGGCCCTGCTCAGCGGCCTGGCGACGCGCCACACGTCCCAGCGTCAATGCCGACGGCAAAGAATATGATCGCGACACCCGCAGGAGGCTGCCGGACGGTTATTCCAATTCAAAAACAGAGGAAAACAGAGCGCGAAATACCGTTATCGAGGGTTGCATCACTCCCGCTGCGTCGCAACGTGCAGTGCCCGCTTCGACCATTAGGGCAACCAGGACCGGCGTCGCGGAAGCGAGCGAGGCCGTTGCCGAAATCCCACGGCGAACGGCGACGTGCCGCGCAAAAGAAAGGACGCCCCGCCGTCGGCGCCCGTCGCGTCGTCACGGGCCGGAGGCCCGCGCTCGCGCACCAAGAACCGGACGCAAGCCCTGATCGCTCGGCGGCGACGTCGAGAGCGAAGAGACGTAGCGATGTTTGAAGGAAGAGGGGGGAGGATGGTGGAGCTTAGCGGGATCGAACCGCTGACCTCCTGCATGCCATGCAGGCGCTCTCCCAGCTGAGCTAAAGCCCCATCATTCATCCGCAGCGCTGGGCACGCCGTGGGGTCGTCTCGCGATCGTCATCACGTCAGGGCAGGCCTGAGGTGATTTGGTGGAGCTTAGCGGGATCGAACCGCTGACCTCCTGCATGCCATGCAGGCGCTCTCCCAGCTGAGCTAAAGCCCCACGCTTCACAGGACGTTTGGGTCCGTCCAGGAACCGGCCCGCCGCCCTCAGGGAGGGCGCCGCCGCCGGTGAGCGGCTGTATATGAGGGTGCGGCGTTCGACACAAGCCCTCGGGGCGGGTCTTCGCGAAGTTTTCGTGACTGTCGCGAATTCCCCAACATCATCAGGGAGTTGCGGGCAACGACCGCGGATCCCGCGCCCGTCGCCCGACCCTCCCGCGACGATCAGGATTCCTCGTCGCTCTCGATGTCGCTGTCGATGAGGTCGGAGACGTCGTCGCCGCTCTCCTCGTCCTCCTCCAGGAAGGTGTCGTCGTCGCCGCCGGCATCGGAGACGTCGGCATCGTCGTCGACCGAGACGTCGTCGCCGCCCTCGGCAGCCTCGACCTCGTCGAGGGAGACCATCTCGGGGGCGCCGGCCTCCTCCTCGGTCTCCTCCTCGCGCGGGGCGCGGTTGGCGATGGCCGGGGCGGGGACGCGGCTGGAGGTGAGGGCGGCGACCTGATAGACGGTGCCGCATTTCGGGCACACGGCAGGATCCCTGCTCAGGTCGTAGAATTTGGCGCCGCAGCTCATGCACTGGCGCTTCAAGCCGAGTTCCGGTCTGGCCACGGTGGTCACGTTCCTGTCGATGTCGGTAAGAGTGGGTTCGGTTAGTCTCGCCCGCCAGCGCTGTCAAATAGCCGTGTGTCCGGCGGATGACGGGGCGGCGCCCGCGTGGTAACGACCCCGCCGTTTTCCCCGCGCGTCCCTCGCGATTCTCGAGAACCAGGCCCTCTGCCCGTGTCGCACGATTCCCCTCCGTCCCCGATCACCGCCCAGGCCGGGACGGCCCTCAAGGGCCGGCTGCGGCCGCCCGGCGACAAGTCGATCTCGCACCGCGCGATCATCCTCGGCCTGCTCAGCC
The DNA here is from genome assembly GCF_016613415.1 of Methylobacterium ajmalii. Classification (GTDB taxonomy): domain Bacteria; phylum Pseudomonadota; class Alphaproteobacteria; order Rhizobiales; family Beijerinckiaceae; genus Methylobacterium; species Methylobacterium ajmalii. The sequence continues at coordinate 26,842 of NZ_JACWCT010000183.1, forward strand.
TCGGCGAGACCCGGATCGAGGGCCTGCTGGAGGGCGACGACGTGCTGCGCACCGCCGCCGCCGCCAAGGCGCTCGGCGCAGGGATCGACCGCGACGGGGACGGGCGCTGGCGGGTGCGCGGCGTCGGCGTCGGCGGCCTGTCCGATCCGGCCGGCGTGCTCGATTTCGGCAATGCCGGCACCGGCTCGCGCCTGATGATGGGCGTGGTCGGCGGCCACCCGGTCACCGCGACCTTCGACGGCGACGCCTCGCTGCGCAAGCGGCCGATGCGCCGGATCCTCGACCCCCTGGTCGAGATGGGCGTGAGCGTGGTCGAGCAGGCCGAGGGCGGCCGGGTGCCACTCACCCTGCGCGGCCCCCGCGAGGCGGTGCCGATCACCTACGAGAGCCCGGTCGCCTCGGCACAGGTGAAGTCGGCGGTGCTGCTCGCCGGGCTCAACGCGCCCGGCGTCACCACGGTGGTGGAGGCCGCCGCGACCCGCGACCACACCGAGCGGATGCTGCGCCTGTTCGGCGCCACCGTGGAGGTCGAGGCGATCGGCCCCGGCGGGCACGGCCGGCGCATCGCGCTCACCGGCCAGCCGACCCTCACCGCCACCGACGTGGTGGTGCCGGCCGATCCGTCCTCGGCCGCCTTCGCCATGGTGGCCGGCCTGATCGTCCCGGGCTCCGAGGTGGTGATCGAGGGGGTGATGATGAACCCCCTGCGCACCGGCCTCATGACCACGCTGATCGAGATGGGCGGCGACATCGAGCGCCTCAACGAGCGCGAGGAGGGCGGCGAGACCGTGGCCGACCTGCGGGTGCGCCACAGCCGCCTGAAGGGCGTCGCGGTGCCGCCCGAGCGGGCACCGGCGATGATCGACGAGTACCCGGTGCTCGCCGTGGCGGCGGCCTGTGCGGAGGGCACCACCCGGATGCAGGGCCTGCACGAGCTGCGGGTCAAGGAATCCGACCGCCTCGCCGCGGTGGCGGCGGGCCTGAAGGCCAACGGCGTCTCCCACGTGGTCGAGAGCGACGACCTGATCGTCCACGGCGACGGCGGCGCGCCGCAGGGCGGCGGCACGGTCGAGACCCATCTCGACCACCGCATCGCCATGGCGTTTCTGGTGCTGGGCATGGTCGCCCGCGCGCCGGTGACGGTCGACGACGGCGCGATGATCGCCACCAGCTACCCGGCCTTCCTCGCCGACATGCGGGCGCTCGGCGCCGGGCTCGCCGCGTGAGGCGCGCGATGGTGATCGCGATCGACGGCCCGGCGGCCTCCGGCAAGGGCACGCTGGCCAAGCGCCTGGCGGAGCATTACCGCCTGCCGCACCTCGATACCGGGCTGCTCTACCGGGCGGTGGCGCTGACGCTCCTCGACGCCGACCGCGACCTCGCCGACGCCGATGCGGCGGCCGCGGCCGCCCGGGGCCTCGACGCGGCCTTCCTGTCCGATCCGCGCCTGCGCGGCAGCGCCATGGGCGAGGCCGCCTCGATCGTCTCGGCCCAAGGGGCGGTGCGCGCCGCGCTCCTCGACTGGCAGCGGCGCTTCGCGGGCGCGGCCGAGGGCGCGGTGCTGGACGGGCGCGACATCGGCACCGTGGTCTGCCCGGATGCCGCCGTGAAGCTGTTCGTCACCGCCTCGGCGGAAGAGCGCGCCCGGCGCCGCCACCGCGAGCTCGACGGACGCGGCGAGGCGGTGGCCTACGAGGCGGTCCTCTCCGACATCCTGCGCCGCGACGCCCGCGACGCCGACCGGGCGGCCGCCCCCTTGCGGGTGGCCGAGGACGCGGTGGTGATCGACACCACGGCGCTCGACGCCGACGCGGCCTTCCGGGCCGCCACCGGCGTGGTCGACGGGCGGGGCCGGGCCTAGGGGCTGAGCGCTCGGACGCGCCCATCCCACCTGCGACCTCATCCCGAGGTGTCGGTCCATCATCGATGGACCGGCCTCGAAGGCGACCTCCGGAAAGCACCGCGATCCCTGGAGCCCTCATCCCGGGGTCGGGGATGGGATGAAGCGTGACGACGGCATCAGCCGGTCGAGAATCCCGCCCGACACCACGCCGCCACGAATCCGTGGCATGCCTCTCCAACGACACCGCGCGCGATCCGCTGCGCCCGCCACTTCGGACCTCCGCCTCCCATGATCCGCCTCGACAAGATCGCCAAGCAGAACGGCAACCAGCTCCTCTTCATCGAGGCGTCCGCCGCGCTCCAGCGCGGCGAGAAGGTCGGGCTCGTCGGCCCCAACGGCGCCGGCAAGACGACGCTGTTTCGCATGATCACCGGCGAGGAGCAGCCCGACGAGGGCCAGGTCTCGTCCGATCGGGGCATCACCATCGGGTATTTCAGCCAGGATGTCGGCGAGATGGCCGGTCGCTCCGTCCTGTCCGAGGTGATGGACGGCGCAGGTCCCGTGAGCGCGATCGCCGCCGAGCTGCGCGAGATCGAGACCGCGCTCGCCGATCCCGACCGGGCCGACGAGATGGAGGCGCTGGTCGAGCGCTACGGCGAGGTGCAGGGCCGGTTCGAGGAGCTCGGCGGCTACGCGCTCGAGGGCCGGGCCCACGAGGTGCTGGCGGGCCTCAGCTTCTCGCCCGAGATGGTTGAGGGCGATGTCGGCGCCCTGTCGGGCGGCTGGAAGATGCGCGTCGCGCTCGCCCGCATCCTGCTCATGAACCCCGACGTGATGCTGCTCGACGAGCCGAGCAACCACCTCGACATCGAGAGCCTGATCTGGCTCGAGGACTTCCTGCGCGGCTTCGACGGCGCCCTGCTGATGACCTCGCACGACCGGGCCTTCATGAACCGGATCGTCGGCAAGATCATCGAGATCGATGCCGGTTCGCTCACCACCTATTCGGGCGACTACGCCTTCTACGAGCAGCAGCGGGCCCAGAACGAGGCGCAGCAGCAGGCGCAGTTCGAGCGCCAGCAGGCGATGCTGGCCAAGGAAATCAAGTTCATCGAGCGCTTCAAGGCGCGCGCCTCGCACGCCGCCCAGGTCCAGAGCCGGGTGAAGAAGCTCGACAAGATCGAGCGCGTCGAGCCGCCCCGGCGGCGCCAGAGCGTCGCCTTCGACTTTCCCGCCGCGCCCCGCTCCGGCGACGACGTGATCAGCCTGAAGGCGGTCTCCAAGAGCTACGGCAGCCGCACGATCTACGACGGGCTCGATTTCGGCATCCGCCGCAAGGAGCGCTGGTGCGTGATGGGCGTCAACGGCGCCGGCAAGTCGACGCTGCTCAAGCTCGCCACCGGGACCACGGAGCCGGATTCGGGCAGCGTGACCATCGGCGCCAGCGTCAAGCTCGGCTACTTCGCCCAGCATGCCATGGACACGCTGGTCGGCGAGCAGACGGTGTTCGAGTTCCTGGAAGAGGCGTTCCCGCAGGCGGGCCAGGGCTCGCTGCGCACGCTCGCCGGCTGCTTCGGCTTCTCGGGCGACGACGTCGAGAAGCGCTGCCGGGTGCTGTCGGGCGGCGAGAAGGCCCGTCTCGCCATGGCGAAGATGCTCTACGACCCGCCGAACTTCCTCGTCCTCGACGAGCCGACCAACCACCTCGACGTCGGCACCAAGGACATGCTGATCGCCGCGCTCGCCCAGTACGAGGGCACGATGCTGTTCGTCTCGCACGACCGGCACTTCCTCGCCGCCCTGTCGAACCGGGTGCTGGAGCTGACGCCCGAGGGCATCCACCTTTATGGCGGCGGATACTCGGAATACGTGGAAAAGACCGGGCAGGAGGCGCCGGGCCTGCGGCACTGAGGCGAAGGCGCGTTCGCTTCCCATCCGCTCCGTCGTTCCCGGGCCGCGTCGCGGAGCCCCGGGACGGCGGGAGAAAGGGCGCGGGTCAGGCGCGTCGAGGCCATCCGCAGGCGACGTCGCTTCCCAGCATCGGCGCCACCGCCTCCGCCGGCACCGGCCGGCTGATGAGGTAGCCCTGCACCTCGGTGCAGCCCGCCCCGCGCAGGTGGGCCAGCTGCTCCTCGGTCTCCACGCCCTCGGCGGTGGTGGTCATGCCCATGCTGTCGGCGAGCGTCGTCACCGCCCGCACGATGGCCAGCGCGTCGGGGCGCAGCGAGAGGTCGGCCACGAAGGCGCGGTCGATCTTGATCTTGTCGAACGGGAAGGCCCGCAGGTAGCCGAGCGACGAGTAGCCGGTGCCGAAATCGTCCATGGCGATGCGCACCCCGAGGCCCTTCAGCCGGTGCAGGATCGCCAGCGTCGAGGCGTTGTCCTGCAGGAGCACGCCCTCGGTGATCTCGAGCTCGAGCCGGTGCGGGTCGAGGCCGGCGTCGCGCAGGGCCGCGATCACGGTGGCGTCGATGTCGCCGCTGCGGAACTGGACCGGCGAGAGGTTGACCGAGACCCGGATTCCTGTCGGCCAGCGCGCCGCCTCGCGGCAGGCCTGGCGCAGGACCCACTCGCCGAGCGGCACGATCATGCCGGTCTCCTCGGCGATCGGCACGAAGGCGGCGGGGCTCACCACGCCGCGCACCGGATGGTGCCAGCGCACCAGCGCCTCGAATCCGGCGATCCGGTTGTCCGACAGGCCGAGGAAGGGCTGGAACGCCAGCGCAAATTGCCGTTCGGCGAGGGCCGTGCGCAGATCGAGCTCGACGCTGCGCCGGGCCTGGACCTCGACGTCCATGGCGGGCTCGAAGAAGCGGTGCGTGCCCCGCCCCTCGCCCTTGGCGCGGTAGAGCGCCATGTCGGCGGCTCGCAGCAACCCTTCCGGATCCTGTCCGTCCGCCGGCGCCAGGGCGATGCCGATGCTGAGCCCGACGCTGACCCGCGCGCCGTCGATGTCGTAGTCGCGCTCGACCGCCGCGATCAGCCGTCCGGCGAGGCGACCGGCCCGGAAGCGCGAGGCCGGCCGCAGGACGAGGGCGAACTCGTCGCCGCCGAGCCGCGCCAGGATCGCGGGCCCGTCGCCCGCCTCGTCCCGGACCTCGGCGGCGAGCCGCGCGGTGACGAGGCGCAGGAGCTTGTCGCCGACGGCGTGGCCGAGGGTGTCGTTCACCGTCTTGAAGCGGTCGAGGTCGAGGCACAGGACCGCCAGGCCCCTGCCCTCGGCGACCCCGCCGCCGGCCGCCAGCGCCTCCGCCAGGCCCTCGTGCAGCAGGGCGCGGTTGGGCAGGCCGGTCAGCGCGTCGTGGCGCGCCATGTGGACGATCTGCGCCTCGGCGCGCTTGGCCGCCGTCACGTCCTCGTGCACCGTCACGAAGCCGCCCTCCGGGGTCGGCGCGTAGGTCACGGCGATGACCCGGCCGTCGAGCAGGGTCTGGTCGAGGCGGTAGCGGGTGCGGGTCGCCAGCCGCTCTCGCACCTGCTCCCAGGCCTCCTCGGGCCGCAGGCCCGGGAAGTTGCCGGCCTCGGTGCGGCGGTGGATCAGCGCCTCGGCGGAAATGCCCGGATGCACCGTCTCGGGCGACAGGCCGTAGAGGTCGAGGAACTGCCGGTTGACGACGGTGATGCGGTGGTCGGCGTCGAACAGCACGAGCCCGTGCGACATGTGGGTCAGGGCATGGTCGAGCCAGCGGTTCTGCTCGGCGAGCCGCCGATCGGCCCGCGCCCGGTCGGTCGCGTCCTCGTGGATCACCATCGTGCCGCCGTCCGGCAGCGGGGTGATGGTGGTCTTCAGGAGTACGCCGTTCGGCAAGTGCCGCTCGCGCTGCAGCCGGACCCGCTGGGCGATGCGCTCGGAGACGAAGGCCCAGGCCTCGTCGGGACCGAGGCCCGGATAGTTGCCGGCGGCGGCGCTCGTGCGGATCATGCGCTCGAGCGGCGTGCCGAGGCGCAGCAGCTCCTCGGGCAGCCCGAACAGGTCGCGCAGCCGGCCGTTGACGAGGATCAGCCGCAGGTCCGGATCGAAGACGCTGATCCCGACCGGCAGGCCCTCCAGCACGGTCTCGCAGCGACGCACCCGGTCCTCCAGGCACGGCACCGTCCCGGCCTCCGCGGACGGGACCTCGGCGCAGATCCCGCGCCAGCCCGCGACGCTCCCGTCCGGATCGGTGACCGGCGCGCCGCCGAACCGGAACCAGCGGATCCGCCCGTCGGAGTGCCGATGCGGCAGGACCACGTCCCGGAACGGCCGCCGGCCGGACAGCACCGCCGAATGTCCCGATCCGTCCAACCCGTCGCCGTCGAGGCCCGGCCAGGGCCGCCCGAGCGGGTCGGGGAGGCCCGTCAGGGCCGCGTAGCGCCCGCGCACGGCCGTCAGCCGAAGCGCCGCATCGGTCTGCCACGACCAGTCCGCGGCGATGATGTCGAGGTCTTCAGGCAGCATGCAGCGGTCTTCTTCGCATGGCCGTGGATCTCACGAATTTGCTGCGATTTCCTTTCCCACTTCGTCCAGACGACAACCGGAGCGCGCATTCTTTTCACGTTCCCCGCGGCTTGGCCCGGCGGGTCGGGGGGGCGGTGGTCGGGTCCTCGGGCCAGGGGTGGCGGGGATACTGGCCGCGCATGTCGGCCCGCACCGCCGCCCAGGAGCCGCGCCAGAAGCCCGGCAGGTCGCGGGTGATCTGGATCGGGCGCTGGGCCGGCGAGAGCAGGTGGAGGACGAGCGGCACCCGACCGCCGCCGATCGTCGGGTGCCGGGCGAGGCCGAACAGCTCCTGCACCCGCACGGCCAGCGCCGGGCCGCCCTCGGCGGCGTAGTCGACCGGGATGCGCGAGCCGGTCGGCACTTCGAGATGGGTCGGCGCCTCGGCGTCGAGGCGCGCGCGCAGCGACCATGGCACGAGGTCGTGCAGGGCCTCCGACAGGCGGTCGGCGCCGATCTCGTCGAGGCGGGTGAGGCCGGAGAGGTGCGGCCCGAGCCAGTCCGGCAGGGTCTCGGCGAGATGGGCGTCCGAGAGGTCGGGCCAGGGCTCGCCCTCGGCGCTTCGGAGAAACATCACCCGCTCGCGCCATTGCTGGGCCGCCTTCGACCAGGGCAGGGCGGCGACGCCGAGGCCGGCGAGGCCGCAAGCGAGGATCGCGGTGCTGTCGGCGTCCGTCGGGACGGGCAGGATGCGCTCGGCGAGCGAGACCGCGCCGAGGCGCCGCTGCGCCCGGGCCCTGAGGGCGCGGGACTCGGGGTCGAACTCGACCCGGGTGCGGGCCTCGATCCGGTCGGAGAACAGCGCCTCGATGTCGGGGAGCGCGATCGGCGCGGCGGCCAGGATGCGGGCGGAGGACGCCTTCCCGACGATCTCGGCCACCGCCAGGAACGGCTCGCGGGCGAGCGCAGTGGCGGGGTCGAGGGCGGCGCCGCGGCCGTTCGCCAGGACGTACTCGCCGGCCTTGCCCCGGGCCCGGGCGATCCGGTCGGGATAGGCCAGCGCCAGGAGGGTGCCGGCCTCGGGCCGGCCGGCGGCACCGGGCGGGGCGGCATGCGCCGACGCGATCCTCGCCCAGCCGGCGGCGAGGCGGCGCATGTCCTCGGCCCGGGCCGAGCGGTCGCGGCGGAAGCGCTCGGCCCGCTCGGCGAGATCGACGGAATTGCCGCCGAGGTCGCGCTCGACCAGCACCGCCGCGAGGTCGGCGGCGTCCCGCGCAGCCTCCCGCCCGCGCGCGGCAGCGCTCACCACCATCCGGGCGAGGCGCGGCGGCAGGGGGAGGGCGCGAAGCGCCCGGCCGGCCGGGGTCAGGCGGCCGTCGCCATCGAGGGCATCGAGGCCGGACAGCAGCGCCCGGGCCTCGGCCAGCGCCGGGGCCGGCGGCGGATCGAGGAAGGGGAGCGTCGTCGGGTCGGACACGCCCCAGGCGGCACAGTCGAGGACTAGCCCGGCGAGGTCGGCGGCCAGGATCTCAGGCCGGGTGAACGGGTCGAGCGCCCCGGTGGCGGCCTCCGGCCACAGGCGGTAGCACACGCCGGCTTGCGTGCGCCCGGCGCGGCCCCGGCGCTGGTCGACCGAGGCACGCGAGGCGCGCTGGGTGACGAGCCGGGTGAGCCCGAGATCCGGCTCGTAGACCGGCACCCGGGCGAGGCCCGAATCGACCACCACCCGCACCCCCTCGATGGTGAGCGAGGTCTCGGCGATCGAGGTGCCGAGCACGACCTTGCGGCGCCCGGCCGGGCTCGGGTGCACCGCCCGGTCCTGCTCGGCCCGGTCGAGGGCGCCGTAGAGCGGGGCGAGGTCGACTTCGGGGAAATCCGAGAGGCGCTCCGCCAGGCGCTCGGCGGTGCGGCGGATCTCGGCCTGGCCCGGCAGGAAGGCGAGGACCGAGCCGGGCTCTGCCCGCAGCGCCCGCATCACCGCGTCGGTCACCGCATCCTCGATGCGCTCGCGCGGATCGCGGTCGAGGTGGCGGGTCTCGACCGGGAAGGCCCGCCCCTCTGACACGATCACCGGGGCCCCGCCCATCAGGGCGGCGACCCGGGCGCCGTCGATCGTCGCCGACATCGCCAGCAAGCGCAGGTCCTCGCGCAACGCGCCTTGCGCGTCGAGCGCCAGGGCCAGGCCGAGATCGGCGTCGAGCGAGCGCTCGTGGAACTCGTCGAACAGCACCGCGGCGATGCCGTCGAGCTCGGGATCGTCCATGATCATCCGGGCGAAGACGCCCTCGGTCACCACCTCGATCCGGGTGCGGGCCGAGACCTTGGAGCCGAGGCGGACCCGGAGGCCCACCGTCTCGCCGACCGGCTCGCCCAGGGTCGCGGCCATCCGCTCGGCCGCCGCCCGGGCGGCGAGGCGGCGGGGTTCCAGGAGGATGATGCGCCGGTCGCCGCGCCAGGGCGCCTCCAGCAGGGCGAGGGGCACCCGGGTGGTCTTGCCGGCGCCGGGGGGGGCCACCAGCACGGCGTTGGGGCGGTCGCCCGACGGTTCGGCGAGGGCCGCCGCGAGGTCGCCGAGGACGGCATCGATCGGCAGGGAGGGGACGGAGCGCATGCAGGCCGGGATGGCGGAGCCGGTCCGGCCGCGCAAGCCCGCAAGCCCGCGAGCCTGAAAGCCGGACGGGGTCGGGCCCGCCGCCGCGCTGACCCAGTGTCGCGCCGGGCGAAACGTTGCGAAAGTTTTTCTTAACGATTTCCGCTGCCGTGGAGGAACCGGTCGCGCGGCAGATGATTGACGCACGGGTTGGCCGAGGGGCCACCGGCTGGAGTTGCACCGCGATGAAGTCCCTGTCCCTGGCCCTGGCGGCGAGCGTTGTTCTGGGCGGTCTCGCCCTCACCCCGGCCTCGGCCGCCGTGACCGCCCCGGCCCCGGCCGTGGCCGGCGCGGAATCGACCGTCGAGCACGTCGCCATGCGGCGTCACTACCACTACCATCACATGAAGCGTCACGACCGCCACATGCGCCGTCACATGCGCCGCAACCACATGCGCGCCGGCGACCCGAACGCCCGCAACCCGTCGCGCCCGGGCTACCAGCAGCAGCTCGGCAACACAACGGGCGGCCCGCGCTACTGAGCCTCGAACCCGTGAGTTGAACGAGCGCGTGTACCCTCCGCCGAACGGTCGGGGGCACGCGCTTCGTGACGTCGGACCGCCCCTGCGGATCATCGGGAGAGGGATCCGTCCCCGGGGCTTGCGCACGCGGCCCGGCCGGGCGAGGGGAGCCTGACCGGCATCCTTCGCATCCGAGAGCCCGCCCCGTGACCGCCTGTCCGTTTCCCCGCGAGGCCGCCCGATGAGCCTCGCTTCCGTCAAGGCCGACCTCGCCGCCCGCGCGCCCGATCTCACCGTGCTGGAGACCGAGGCGAGTTCCGCCACCGTGGCGCTGGCGGCCGCCGCCCACGGCGTCGAGCCGGCCCGCATCGCCAAGACCCTGTCGCTGCGCCTCGGCGAGCGGGTGGTGCTGCTGGTGGCACGCGGCGACGCCCGCCTGGACAACCGCAAGGCCAAGGCCGCCTTCGGGGTCAAGCCCAGGATGCTGGGAGCCGAGGAGGTCGAGGCGATCACCGGCCATCCCGTCGGCGGCGTCTGCCCGTTCGGCCTCGCCACGCCGCTGCCGGTCTATTGCGACGTCAGCCTGAAGGCCTTCGAGGAGGTCGTGCCGGCGGCCGGCTCCCCCCACAGTGCCGTGCGGATCACGCCCGAGCGGATGGCGGCGCTGACCGGCGCGGAGTGGATCGACGTCTGCCAGCCGCCGGCCGGCGAGGGCGACGCCGATCCGGCGCCCTGACCCCGCGCGAGCACCAATTTCAGGCGAAAACACCCGGCAGCTGTGGATCGGGCGGCATCGACAAGCGGGGCGTCCGTGACCTAGCTGTCACGGAGCCTTCAAGCGGCCGGGCCACAAGGCCCCTCCGTCGCGTCATCAGCCGTCCGAGACCCGCCCTTGATCTTCGTCCATCAGCCGAATGCCTGCGCCAGCACCGGGCAGCCGCTTCTCGAACGGCGCCTGCTCGAGATGTCGGAGCCGATCCCGCCGGACGCGCTCTGGATCGACCTGATCGAGCCGACCCGCCAGGAGGACCACAAGGTCGAGGCGTTCCTCGGCATCTCGATCCCGACCCGGGAGGAGATGCAGGACATCGAGCCCTCGGAACTCCTCTACGTCGAGAACGGCGCCCGCTACATGACCGGGCGGCTCCTGTGCCGGGTCGATACCGACGACGCGCGGCTCACCGGCGTCACCTTCATCCTGCGCGACAACAAGCTCGCCACGGTGCGCTACGACGATCCGCAGGCGTTCCGGATGTTCGTCCACCGCGCCGCGCGGCCGGCGGGCGTGATGCTGACCGGCGAGGCGATCCTGGCCGGCCTGATCGAGACCGTGATCGACCGGGCCGCCGACGTGCTCCAGCTCCAGGGCGAGCGGATCGACCGGCTGTCGCGCCAGATCTTCGCCGAGCACACCGACCCGAGCGCCCGCAACGCCGAATTGCAGGACACCCTGCGGGCGCTCGGCCGCCACAACGAGCTGCTGTCGCAGCAGCGCGAGAGCCTGGTCTCGGTCGAGCGCATCCTGCTCTCGCTCTCGGCGAGCTACCGGGCCAGCAAGGCGCCGCGCGAGATCCGCGAGGAGGTCCGCTCCACCCTGCGCGATCTCCAGTCGCTCGAGGAGCATGCGAGCTTCCTGTCCGGCAAGATCCAGTTCCTGCTCGACGCGACGCTCGGCCTCGTCAACCTCGAGCAGAACAACATCATCAAGCTGTTCTCGGTCATGGCGGTGGTGTTCATGCCGCCGACCCTGATCGCCTCGATGTACGGCATGAACTTCAAGGTGATGCCGGAGCTCGACTGGGGCTTCGGCTACCCGATGGCGGTGGTGATGATGGTGGTGGCGGCGATCCTGCCCTACGCCTTCTTCCGCTGGAAGCGCTGGCTGTAGGGGGCGAGGAGATGTGCGGCCGGTTCTTCGTCACCTCCTCGCCCGAGACCTTCCGGGAGGCCTACGGCTACGACGACCGGCCGAACTTCCCGGCCCGCCACAACGTGGCGCCGACCCAGCCGGTCGCCGTGGTGACGTCCGAGCACGGCCGGCGGCGCTTCGTGCTGATGCGCTGGGGCTTCCTGCCGGCCTGGGTCAAGGACCCGGACGACTTCCCGCTGGTCATCAACGCCCGGATCGAGACCGCGGCCGAGAAACCGAGCTTTCGCAACGCCCTGCGCTATCGGCGCTGCGTCTTCCTCGCCGACGGCTTCTACGAGTGGCGCCGCGGCGGCCCGCGCGGGCAGGCGCCCTACGCGATCCGCCGCGCCGACGGCCGGCCGATGGCGCTCGCCGGCCTGTGGGAGACCTGGAGCAGCCGCGACGGCTCGGAGATCGACACCGCGGCGATCGTCACCTGCGGCGCCAACGGGCTGCTCGCCGCCATCCACGAGCGCATGCCGGCGATCCTCTCGCCCGAGGCCGTGGATCAGTGGCTCGACATGCGGGACGTCGATGCCGGACGGGCGAGCGCGCTGTGCCGGCCGGCGCCGGAGGCGTGGCTGTCGCTCGCCCCGGCGAGCCGGCAGGTCAACGACGTGCGCCACGACGCGGCGGACCTGCTGCGCCCGGACGAGGACGCGCCGGCGCCCCCGCCGCCGGAGCGACCGAGCGAGGCGCAGGGATCCCTGTTCTGAGGGGCCGATGGTCCCGAGGGGCGAGCCCGCTCCCGTGACCCCGTTCCGCCACCCGGCGGGTCGTTCGGGGCCGGGAGCACGGAGCCCCGACGCAGAGGGCGCGAGCGAGCAGGGCGGAACGCGGTCCGCTCGCCCCGGGGGCCCGGATCGGGATGTCCCGGCGCGGGTGGTATCCGCGCGCGAGGGCGTCGGGTTCGCCGTCGAAACGAAGCGGGCCGGAACGCCATCCCGCGCCCGGCCCGCTCCTGAATGCGGATCCGGCCCGGGATCGCCCTGGGCCGTCTCGTGTCGTCAGGCCATCGCCTGGTTGCGCATCCGGTCGTACTCGGCCTGCGGCATCGGCACCGCGCGGGGCTGGCCGAGGTCCTTCATCGGGATGCGGTAGGTCTCCCGGGCGCTGAACGCCGCGACCGCCGAGATCGCCGTGATCGCCAGGGCGATCGAGCCGATGGTGAGCGGGATGTTGGCCGAGCCGGGGGGCGCCACGGTGGCGAACAGGGCCGGCAGCATCGCGGTGATGGCGGTGCCGACGTTCTGCGAGATCGCCATCGCGGAGACGCGGGTGCGGGTCGGGAACAGCTCGGGGTAGAAGCTCGGGAAGACCGCGTTGTAGCCCTGGTAGACGATGCCCCACATGAGCAGCGACATCACGATCGCCAGCGGCACGTTGGCGATGCTGATCGCGTAGAGGTAGCCGAAGGACAGGAGGCCGGAGCCGAGCGCGCCGAGGATGATCGGCGGGCGGCGGCCGATCTTGTCCGACAGGTTGCCGACCATCGGGATCACCACCACCGCCAGGATGTTCCCGAGCACCGGGATCCAGAGGTAGACGTCCTTGTGGAAGCCGATGCCGTAGGCGGCCTGGACCGCGTAGGCGGCGCCGAAGATGGTGGTGACGACCGGGATCACGTTCATCAGCGCCATGCACACCACCCGCAGCATGTCGGGCCAGGAGGTGGTGAAGGCCTCGACGATCGGCGCGCGGGCGACCTCGCCCTGCTTCTCCTCGGCGGCGAAGGCCGGGGTCTCGTCGACCTCGCGGCGGATGATGTAGCCGACGATGATGACGATGAAGCTCAGGAGGAACGGGATGCGCCAGCCCCAGGAGTTGAACGCCTCGGTCGGCATGTAGGCGGCGAGCGGCAGGAACACCGCGGCGGCGAGGATCTGGCCGGCCTGCACGCCCTGCAGGGTGAAGCTGGCGAAGAAGCCGCGGCGGCCGAACGGCGCGTGCTCCATGGTCATCGAGCTCGCGCCCGAGATCTCGCCGGCGACGGCGAAGCCCTGGATCAGCCGCAGGATGACGAGCAGGATCGGGGCGAGGATGCCGACCTGGCTGTAGGTGGGCAGGAGCCCGACCGCGATGGTCGAGAAGCCCATCAGGAACATGCACAGGACGAGCACCTGCTTGCGGCCGTGGGTGTCGCCCCAATGACCGAGCACGAAGGCGCCGATCGGCCGGCTGACGTAGCCGACGCCGTAGGTGGCGAGCGAGGCCACGATCGCCACGGTCGGGTTGTTGGACGGGAAGAACAGCTGCGGGAAGATCAGCGAGGCTGCCGTCGCGTAGATGAAGAAGTCGTAGTATTCCAGCGCCGAGCCGATCCAGGCGCTCGCGGCGGCCTTCTTCGACTGTTGCCGGTCGTGGGGATGTCCTGCCGTAGCGGCACTCATCGGGATTTCCTCCTATGGTTGGTGTGGCCGTTGCCGCTTCCACGATCCGGGCGGCATTGGGTCAGATTTGCTTATCTAAGAATGTACCGGGGGTAATCGCGTAAAGTAAATCTCAATCAAGCCGCATCGTGCGCAATTCCACATCCGCCCCCGCAGCGCAAGGGCAGGGCGCGCGGGCGGTCCCGCTTGCCCACCGGCATCAGCCGGCGGGCGGGGTCACCGCGCGGTCGAAGGCCCGTGCCATCGCCTCGGCGGGCGCCTCGCGGCCGGTGAACAGCGCGAAGGCGTCGAGGGCCTGGTGGATGGCGAGCTCGCGTCCGGTCATCGTGCGGGCGCCGATCCGCGCGGCGTCGACGAGGAACGGCGTCCAGAGCGGGGAATAGACCGCGTCGGCCACCCACATCCCGGGCCGCAGCAGCTCCGCCGGGACCGGGGTGCCACGATCCGGCAGCATCCCGACGGGAGTGCCGTTGACGACGCCCCGCGCCCCGTCGAGCGCCGCCGCGACGCTCCCGCAGACCCGCACGGCGGCGTGGCCGGCCAGCGCGGCCGCCACCGCCTCGGCCTTGGCCGGGTCGGCGTCGACGAGGCGGACCTCGATCCCCTCGAACTGCGCCAGGGCCACCGCGACCGCCTTGCCGACGCCGCCGGCGCCGACCAGCGCCACCGGACCCTCGGGCCGCGGCCCGAAGGCCTCGATGAGGGCGCGGGCGAAGCCCGTCGTGTCGGTGTTGTGGCCGGTGAGGCGGCCGTCGCGCACCACGATCGTGTTGACGGCGCCCACGGCGCGCGCGCCCGGCGACAGGTCGTCGAGGAGCGGCAGGACCCGTTCCTTGTACGGGAAGGTGACGTTGACGCCCGAGAATCCGATCGGCGCGAGGGCGGACAGCAGGGTGCGCAACTGCGCGCCGTCTGCCCCGGGCACGTCGATGAGCTGGTAATGGGCCCGCAGACCGACCGCCTCGGCGGCGGCCTCGTGCATCGCCGGCGAGGCGGAGTGGGCGATCGGCGATCCGATCAGGCCGAGCAGGATGGGTCTGGCGTGTCCGTGAGCCATGCTGTGCGGCCCCTCGATGTTGCGCCCGCCCGTGGCGAGCTCTCCCTGGGCTGCACGATATCTCCACCATGCCCGCATCCTGAGTACCAAGTTGCGTGCCGATCGTAACATCATGTTACGATCGGGCGCGGCTTTGCGGCAGGCGACCGGCCGTCGACCTGTCCCGGCCGCGCCATCTCCTCGCGCAGGAAGCGCACGAAGCTTCCCGCGAACATGCTGAGCGCGGTCCCGGCCTTCATGGCGATCCAGGTCTCGAAGACCGGCGCCTCGTCGATCGGCAGGACGCGGATGCCCGGGAAGGCGTCGTCCGCGATGGTGAACTGGTCGATCACCGCGATGCCGAGGCCCGCCCGCACCAGCGAGCACACCGTCGAGCCGAACCGGGCCCGGATGGTGATCCCGTAGGACAGGCCGCGCTCGCGGAAGATGTCGGACATGATCCGCCCGTAGGGGTCGTTCGGGTCGATGCCGATCAGGGGATGGCGCACGATCTCCTCGGCCGAGATCGAGGTCCGGGCGGCGAGCGGATGGTCGAGCGGCACGATGCAGAACAGGCCGCCGCGGGCGAGCGGCTCGAAGGTGAGCGCGGGGTGGTCGAGGCGATAGCTCATCGCCACCACCTCGCCCTTGCCGAGCAGCAGGTAGTCGATCGCCTCCTCGAGCTTGAGGATGTTGATGTCGATGACGAGGTGGGGATAGGCCGCCCGCACCCGCTCGATCGCGCGGGGCACCATCACGTGCGAGATCGACGGCACCGAGCCGATCAGCAGCTCCTGGCCCGCGCCTCCTTGGGTACGCTCGAGGACGAAGCGCAGGTCCTCGACCTTGTCGAAGACCGCGTTGATCTGCGCGAAGACGTGGCGTGCCTGCTCGGACGGGACCAGGCGCCCGGCCCGCCGGTCGAACAGCCGGATGCCGAGCGAGGTCTCGGTGTACTTCATCAGCCGGCTGATGCCCGGCGCCGAGACGTTGAGGAGCCGGGCCGCGCCGGCGATCGTGCCCGTCACCATCACGGCGCGGGCGACCTCGATCTGGCGCAGGGTCAACATCGGGCATCCTCGTCGCGGCCGGGCTCTGGTCCGCCGCACGGTACATGATCGAGGAGGGGGCGGGGCAGGCGGGCTTCTGGCTCATCACCGGCCGCGGACGGGCACGCCGCCGGACGAGGCGCGATTCGACCGCAAGAAGCGGGATGCGGCGGGGGGCCGCCGCGCCGTAGGGCGCATCCGAGGAGGTACCGCCATGACCCTGATTCCCATGACCCCGGTTCCCATGACCCCGATTGCCACGACCCTCGTGCCCGTGACTCCCATCGCCGTGAATCCCGGCTCCATGCTCCCGTTCCGCTGCGAGGCGATTCCCACGGAGACGGCCGACCGCTTCCGCCGCACCGGACGCGACGACCGGGGCAATGCCGTCCGGCAGATCGTCGCGACGCCTGACGGCGGGTTTCCCTGCCGCCACTGCCTGCGCCCGGCCCGGGCCGGCGAGACCGTCCTGCTCGGCTCCTACGACCTGCCGCGGCCGCTCGGGATCTACTGGACGCCGAGCCCGATCTTCCTGCACGCCGCCGATTGCCCGCGGGCCGAGGCGGTGAACGAGGTCGCCCCGATCGTGCGGGCGAACCCCCTCGTCTCCATCCGGGCCTACGACGCGGCCGACCTCTGCCTGTACGATCTCGGGCACGTCTGCTCCGGCGCCGAGGTCGACGCGCCCCTCGACCGGGCGCTGGCCGATCCCCGCACGGCCTTCGTCAACATCCACACCGCGCGGCCGGGCTGCCTGCTGACGCGGGTGGTCCGATGGATCGGCTGTTGAACCCCGGGAGATCCTCGTCTTTCCTCTGTGAGTTGATCAGCAATCCTTCATGTCCGGATGCGATCCCGGCGGCAACGAGAGGGGAGGGAGTAGCCCGATGTCGCCGAGCCTGCATGCCGTCGGGGAGACGCCCGATGCCGGCATCCCGCTGTCCGAGTTGCTTGGGGCGCTCAGCCACGCCCTCGACCTCACCGAGGGCCAGCCGCCGGGCCACTGCGTCCGCGCCACCTGGATCGGCATGCATGTCGGCCGGGAGATGGGGCTCGATCCCGACCGGCTGTGGGAGCTCTACTACACGGTGATGCTGAAGGACCTCGGCTGCTCCAGCAACGCCGCGCGGATCTGCGAGCTCTACCTCTCCGACGACATCGGCTTCAAGCGCGACTTCAAGTCGGTGAGCGACAGCCTGCCCCAGGTGCTGGGTTTCGTCTTCTCGCATACGGGGCTCAAGGCCGGCCTCGCCGAGCGATTCCGGGCCGTCCTCAACATCCTGCAGAACGGCGGCGAGATCGTCGACGACCTGATCCAGACCCGCTGCCAGCGCGGGGCCGAGATCGCCGCGCGGCTGCGCTTCCCGCCCGCCGTCTGCGAGGCGATCCACGCCCTCGACGAGCATTGGAACGGCAAGGGCCGGCCCGACCGCCGCGCCGGGGCGGAGATCCCGCTCTACGCCCGCATCGCGCTCCTGGCGCAGGTGGTCGACGTGTTCCACACCAGCGCCGGCCCGGCGGCGGCGCTCGCCGAGGCGCGGGCCCGGGCCGGCTCCTGGTTCGATCCCGACGCGGTGGCGGCCCTGGAGCGGGCGGCGCGGGGAGCGGGCTTCTGGGACGTGCTCGCCTCCGACGCGGTGGCGGATGCGGTCGCCGCCCTCGAGCCGGCCCGGGCCGGCGTCGTCGTCGACGAGGACTACCTCGACGACATCGCCCGCGCCTTCGCGCAGGTGATCGACGCCAAGAGCCCCTTCACCTCCGGCCATTCCGAGCGGGTCGCGGTCTATGCCGACCTGATCGCGGCCGAGCTCGGATACGCGCCCGAGCGGCGACGCTGGCTGCGCCGGGCGGCGCTCCTGCACGACGTCGGCAAGCTCGGGGTGTCCAACGCCATCCTCGACAAGGCGGCCAAGCTCGACGACGCCGAGTGGCGCGACATGCGCAACCACGCCCTCCTGTCGGAGACGATCCTGGCCCGGGTCGCGGCCTTCCACGCCATCGCCCGGATCGGCGGCGCCCATCACGAGCGCCTCGACGGCAAGGGCTACCCCCGCGGCCTGACGGGCGACGCCATCGCGCCGGAAACCCGCATCGTCTCGGTGGCGGACGTGTTCGACGCGCTCACCGCGGACCGCCCCTACCGCGCCGCGATGCCGATCCCGAAGGCGCTGGGCATCATGCGCCAGGACGTCGGTACCGCCTTCGACCCGGCCTGCTTTTCGGCGCTCGAGCGGGTGATCGCCGGGCTCGACGGCGACCTGTCGCGGGCGGCCTGACCGCCGCCCGCGCTCGAGGAGCGTCACTCGACCGAGGCGGTCGCCTCGACGGTGTCCCAGCCCCGCAACGGCGTCACCGCGACCGCATCGCCGGTGCGGGTGATCGCCACCGCACGGGCCGGGGCGCCGGCTTCCTGCGGTGTCGAGACCGTGACGCTCTGGCCGGGGGCCAGCACCGCCTCGAACCGGGTGGCGGGGGTGGGCGCGCGGTAGGCCAGGGTCACCACCACCCGGTAGCCCGCGGGCTCGGGCAGGTAATAGGCCACCCCGGCGAGCGGGCCGAGATCGAGGCTCGCCGCGCCGGTCGGCCGCAGGTCCTGCGCGGAGGCGGCGGAGGCGGCCGCCAGCGTGGTGGCGGCCAGGAGTGTCGTGCGCATCGTCGTGAACAGGGTCATGATCGCGTGGTCCGTGTCGTGACGGGGCTCGGTGCGGCCCCGCATCCATGGCCGTGATATGCGCTGCAGTGCAGCATGGATCAAACAGATCGCATCGATAATGACTATTGATCATATCGATCTATTCCGGATCGACCTCAACCTGCTGGTGGCCCTCGACGCGCTGCTCGCCGAGCGCAGCGTGACCCGGGCGGCGGCCCGGATCGGCATCGGCCAGTCGGCGATGAGCAGCGCGCTGGCGCGGCTGCGGGTCCTGTTCGGCGACGAGCTCCTCACCCGCGCGCCCGACGGGATGCGGCCGACCCCGCGGGCGCTCGCCCTTTCCGAGCCGCTGCGGGCGCTGCTGCGCCAGGTCCAGGGCCTGGTGCGCCGGGACGAGGCGTTCGATCCGCGCACGGTGGTGCGCACCTTCACGATCAGCCTGCCCGACAGCACCGAGGTGCTGCTCGCCACGCGGCTCCTCGCCCATCTGCGGCGGGAGGCGCCGGGGATCAGCCTGCTCCTGCGCGCCGTCGACCGGGCCCACATCCTGGAGGAGATCGACGCCGACCGGGTCGACCTCGCCGTCGACCTGTCGTTCCGCGGCCAGATGCACCACAAGCAGCGCCTGCTCTACCGCGACAGCTACGTCTGCCTGTTCAACGCCGCGCAGGTGGGGCTGACGCCGCCGATCTCGCTCGACGACTACCTGCGCTTTCCCCACGTGCTGACCAGCCTGCGCGGGACCGCCCACGGCGTGGTGGACGACGCGCTGGCCAGGCTCGGCCTCGCCCGCACCCTCGCGGCCACCTCGCCGCGCTTCGTCGCGGTGCCGTTCCTGGTGCGCGCCGCGCCGGTGCTCACCACCATGCATGCCCGCCTGGCGCACCTCTTCGCCGAGACCCTCGGGCTGACCGTGAGCCCGGCCCCGGTCGCCCTCGACGAAGTGGCGGTGGCGATGCTCTGGCACGCCTCCTACGACGACGATCCGGCCCATCGCTGGCTGCGCGACCTGCTGCGGCGCCTGGCCGACGAGCCTGCGGTCCTGTCCTGACCAGCCCGCACGCCCCCTGCCGGGACGGCGCCGATGCCGCTATGCTGGCGGGATTCGCCAGGGCCGGTCCGCGACGGACCGACCCGACCTGAACCGACCGTTGGACCTCTTCCCGTGCGCCTGACCCAGATCACCCACCACGACCTCGACGGCTACGGCGCCGCGACCCTCGTCGCGGCCCATGCCGAGCCGGCGCGCATCGTGCACGTCCCGCGCTACGGCGATGTCGGGCCCGTGGTCGACGACGAGCTGAAGCGTCTGGCGAAGACCAAGGCGGCCGAGATGGTGCTGATCACCGATCTCGGCATCGAGGAGCCGACGATCGCGTTCCTGCGCCGCTTCGCCGCCATGAACCGCAAGCGCGAGGGCGACGCGCCGCACCGGCTGGTGGTGCTCGACCACCACACCTCCTCGATCGACCAGATGCGCCGCCAGGGGCTGGAGCCGAAGGCCGACGCCGACAACCCGCGCCTGTCGCGGTTCGACCTCGGCGATCCGGCGGTGACCGTGCTGATCGACGAGAATTCGAGCGCCACCCGGATGGTCGCGACCCATCACGCCCTGTTCGCCACGAAGGCGCCCGACCCGGCCCGGGCCGAGGACCTGGCCCTGCTCGTCGCCTCGGTCGACGCCCTCGACCTGTGGCGCAAGGAGGACCCGCACTTCCCCGGCGGCTTCGCCCTCGACGAGATCTTTTGGGACAACGTCGGCACCCTGGTGCCGGTCGGCCACCCGGCGCACGATCCCTTCGTGGCCCGCCTGCTCCTCGACGCCACGGCGACGCTGCGGGCCGGCGCCACCCCGGCCGAGCTGGAGCGGGCCGTGCCGGCGATCCGCGGCGCGATCGTCGACGACCTGATGCGCGAGGAGCCGAGCGACGATCCCCGCCTCACCACCCGGCAGCGGATGGCCCGGGCGCTCGCCCGCTCCGACGCGCTGTTCCACGCGCTGCCGGACGGCACGCTCCTGTCCTTCGCCCTCGATGCCGGCACCTTCCAGCGGGTCTCCGACCTGGTGATGGCGAGCGGGCGCGCCAAGCGCCTCGTCAACGTGCAGCGCACCGGCACCCTGTCGTTCCGCTCGATCAACGGCACCGCCCTCGACGGCGCCCGCCTCTTCCGCGGCGGCGGCCACCAGGACGCCGCCGGCGGCAAGCTGCCGAGCGGCACCGCCTTCTCGCTCTCCGATGCCGTCGCCCAGGTCGAGCCGGTGCTCAACCCGCCGAAATCGGCGGCTGCCGACAGCCCGTTCGCGGCCCTGAAGAACTGGAAGGGCTGAGGGGAGGCCCGGGGCCGTCCGGGTTCGGGCCCGGTCGGCTCCCGTCCGGAGGGGACGCATGTTCACGCACGTCATGATCGGCAGCAACGACCTCGCGCGGGCGCGGCTGTTCTACGACGCCACGTTCGCCGCCCTGGGCGGCGGGCCCGGCGCGACGGATGCCCGCGGCCGGCTGATCTATGCCCATGCGGGCGGCCGGCTGATGGTCACGACCCCGATCGACGGCAATCCGGCGACCGCGGCCAATGGCGGGACCATCGGCCTCGCCGCCGCGAGCCGCGACCAGGTTCTCGCGTGGCACCGGGCCGGCATCGCGCAGGGCGGGACCGCGATCGAGAGCCCGCCGAGCGAACGACCGAACGGGGCCTTCGTCGCCTATCTGCGCGACCCGGACGGCAACAAGCTCACCGCCCGCACCGCCGCGACGCGGTAGCGACGCAGTCAGGCCGGCCGATACTCCGAATCGAGCGCCGGCGGGCCGTCGGTCGCGATCCGGCCGCGCTCCACCAGGTCTTCGAGATGGGCGAAGACCGAGAGGGCGGCGGCGGGCCGCAGCATCGGATCGAGGCCGGAATACAGGGCGGCGACGAGGCCCGGGATGGTGCGCTCGCCGGCCGACACGCGCTCCAGGATGCCGGCCTCGCGGGCACGGCGATGGCCGAGGAGCCCGCGCACGAAGCGCTGGGGATCGCGCACCGGGCCGCCGTGGCCGGGCCAGTACACCGTCTCGGACCGGCCGCGCAGCTTCTCCAGGGAGGCCATGTAGGGGCCCATGGCGCCGTCGGGCGGCGCCACGATGCTGGTAGACCACGCCATGACGTGGTCGCCGGAAAACAGCGCGTCCTCCTCCGCGAAGGCGAAGGCGAGATGGTTCATGGTGTGGCCGGGGGTCGCGAGCGCCGTCAGGGTCCAGCCCGGCCCGGTCGCGCTCTCGCCCTCGGCGAGCTCCCGGTCGGGCCGGTGGTCGGCATCGCCCGCGGCGTCGAGGCGGCCCTGCTCGAGACCGCGCACGGCGCGGGCCGGTCGGTGCGGCCCGCAGCCGACGATCGGCGCGCCGGTCGCCGCCTGGAGCGGGCGGGCGCCGGGTGAGTGGTCGCGGTGGGTGTGGGTGACGAAGATCGCCGCGATGGTCTCGCCGTCGAGTGCCGCCAGCAGGGCCGCCCGGTGCTCCGGGTGGTCCGGGCCGGGATCGATCACCGCGACGCGGCCGTGCCCGACCACGTACGTGCAGGTGCCGCTCTGGGTGAAGGGCCCGGCATTGGGGCAGACGAGACGCCGGACGAGGGGCGAGACCGCCTCGACCCGACCGCTCGCCGGGGCCTCGCGCTGGAAGGCGGGCGCCGCCTCGGTTGGCTCAGATTCGCTCACCGGACCGGCTCCTGACGCGGCGTGGACGGGGACGCGTCCGGGTTAGCCGGCGTGGCCCCGCCCTGTCGAGGCCCGGCCCGGTCTTCGCCGCGCGCCCGTCAGCTCACCATCCAGGCCCAGCAGAGCAATCCTGCGAAGAACAGGCCCGAGCTCAAAAACACGGCCGCGACTTCGCGGTACTGCAGCAAACGATTCTCGAGCGCGGGCGACATGGCGGGCGACAGCATGTTGGGGGGGAAGCCGGAGCAGCCGGAACCAGAACATTGTCCTCCCGCGGGCCTGTGAATCGCAAGCGCCGCGAGAGGGTGGAACCGCGTAAGACCGGCCCTGTCTCCGGACCGCAACAGGCGGCCGGGCCGGCCTGCGCGCCTACCGGAACGGGGAGGGCGCCACGACCCGGACCGGCAGGAAGCCGGCATCGCTCACCACCTCGGCAAAGCCGACCGCGCGCGAGGCGTAGCGCAGGCGTCCGGCGTCGCCCTGGCCTTGGCCCTTGGCGGCAGCCGCCAGGGTGCGGCGGAACTCGGCCCGGGCGCGCTCCTGGCGCGTCACGTCGAGGGTGCGGTCGAGGTCGCGTCGCGCCGTGGCCGAGAGGGCGCCGGCGCGGCGGAACTCGACGAAGCGCGCCTCCCCGGCGCGGTCGCGGCCGGCGAAGATCGTCGCGCCGACGGCCCGGGGGCCGGGCCCGGCCGCCACCGCGTCGCCGGGCCGGAGGGTGGCGTCGCGCAGGAGCAGCCGGGCGTAGCCGCCCTCGCCGGGCCGGCAGGCGCAGCTCTGCACCTGGCGCGTCCGGTAGATGTAGGCCGCCGCGAGGCTGCGGTAGGGGCGGCCGTCGAGGCTGACCGCCCGGTCGAGCTCCTGGCCGGCGCGCAACGTGTAGAGGGCGGTCTGGGCGCCCGGGCAGGCGGCCTGGCAGGCCTCCTGATGCGCCGGCAGGGCGTCGCGCCCCTCGAGGTTGGCGAGCGGGAACATGTAGCCGTCGCAGGTGCGCACGCAGACGGTGCGGTCGTGGCTGCCGGCGACCCCGCCCGGCGTCTCGGTCCGTTCGACCGCGAGGCGCAGGCGGGGACGCTGCGGGGCCTGCGGCGAGGCCGATCTCGGCAGGGACGCCTGCGGGCGGTGCACCGGGGTGACCCAGCGCGGCGCATCGACGGCGACGGTCGCCGGGCGGCTGGTCCAGCGGATCCGCCGCTCGCGCAACGCCGCCTGGGGCCGGGGCGCACGTGCCGGCAGGCCGAGGCTGCGCGGCACCTCGCCGAGGAGAAAGTCGAGCACGCCGGCATCGTCCGCGGCCTGCACCAGGGTGGTGCCGGCCCCCACGCCGCCGAGGCCGAGCAGCAGGCCGAGGGCGAGGCTCCGCACGAGGGCGCGCGAGCGGCCGCCGCCGGGCTTCATCAGGTTGGGGACGGTCACGGGGGAGCCTCACCGAAGGTTAAGGCCAATTAACCCCTCGCCCCGGACCCCCGCAACTGCGGAGAACCGCTGAGATAACAGCTTCATGACTCGCGGGCGCGGGTGTCTCGACTCCGCCCGGCGCCCGCCCGGGGCTGCGCCCGTTCAGGCGCCCTCGCCCATGGCCGACTGCATCATGCGGTCGCCGGTGAGGTCGTCGTCGCCGTAGCCGAGGAGTTCGGCGAGGCGGTTGCGGGCGCGGTTCACGCGGCTCTTGATCGTGCCGATCGCGACGCCGCAGATGCCCGCCACCTCCTCGTAGGACAGCCCCTCGGCACCCACCAGGATCAGCGCCTCGCGCTGGTCCGGCGGCAGCTTGGCGAGGCCGGCGCGCAGGTCCTGCACGTCGAGGCGGTGGCCCTGGTCGGGGGCGGTGAACAGGCGCGCGGCGTAGGAGCCGTCCTCGTCCTGGACCTCGCGCATCCGCTTGCGCTGCTCGGAGTAGAAGGCGTTGCGCAGGATGGTGAACAGCCAGGCGTTCAGGTTGGTGCCGGGCTGGAAGCGGTGCTGGTTCTGCCAAGCGCGCAGGATCGTGTCCTGGACGAGGTCGTCGGCCCGGGCGGCGTTGTTGGTGAGCGAGAGCGCGAAAGCGCGCAACGACGACAAAGCGGCCAGCATCCCCTCGCGGAAGGCCGGCTCGACCGCCCGGCCCTGCTCGGCGAGCGCCGCCTCGAGCCGCTCGATCAGGGCGAGGAAGACCTCCGGGGTCGCCGCGGTCTCGAGCGGCGCGTAGGCGGCGCGCAGCTGGTGGCCGAGATGGCGCTGCACGGTCGGCGGCAGGCCGGGCTTCGACTCGGGCGTGGCCAGGATGGGATTGTCGGTGGACGCCATGCGACTCTCACGTTCTGAAGCGGGGAGGTGGGGCGGCGCGGGTCCGGGCCGCGCGCCATACCCCGCCGGAGCTTCCTTCAAGCGGGAAGGTGGGGCGCGGCGGCGCGCTGTCGACCGGTGCGCAACGCCGCGGGGCGGGTCAGCGGAGCGGCGGGCGGTGCCGTGTCCGGTCGCGCGCTCCGGCGCGCGGCGCATGCCTGGTCCGCCCTTCGCTCCACCGCATCGCCAACGCTCCGGCTCGCCGCGCGAGGGCGCGGCCGCGCCCGGGCCGGCGGCCCGGGTCGCCGGGGGCAACGGTCTCGTACGGCCCAGGTTCCCACCTCCGTGGTCGCACGCGGGCGGGAGCGTCCCGGCCGCCTGCGTCCCGCGGGCCCTACCAGGTCCGTGCGCCGGGCTGGCTGCGGTATTCGGCGGCGCGGATGCGCGTCATGATGCGGTCGAGATCGGCCAGCAGGGTCGTCTCCTCGGCCTGCGCGGCCGCGACGGCGTCCGGATCGGCGAGGTAGAGGCGCTCCTGCTCGGCGCGGGCGAGCCGCTGCTCCAGCGCGGCGCGCTCGGCATGGAGGTCGAGCAGCGCCCGCCGCCCCGGCTCGTCGGGGTGCCCGGGCGCCTCGCCGTCCCGGGCCGCATCGGTCTTCGTGTCGAGGTCCTGCACGGGATCGCGTCCTGCTGTGGATGAGGGGCGAGGGGTGATGGGCAGCGATGATGGGCAGCCCTGCCGGATCATCGCCCTTTCCAACGCGCGAGGCGGCCGAAACGTCGCATCCGGGCGGGCGCTGTCATCCAACTGTCACCGGATCGTCATAGGGCCGGCGTGAGGCCTAGAGTATCCGTCGCGCCGCGACGACATACGGCCTGGCAAGCATCAGGACGGGGTCCGGCGCAGCCCGGGGAGGCCGGTCGCGTCCTCACCGGCCGTCGACGGCAGGATGTCGGGACGACGAATCGTCCCCGCATCGTGCCGGCCCGATCCGAACACGGAGAGAACCCAGTGAAGCCTTTCTCCTACGCGCTCGTCATCGGGCTCGCGACTGCCCAGATCGCGACCTCGGCGCTCGCCCTCGACATCACCGGCGCCGGCGCCACCTTCCCGTTCCCGGTCTATTCCAAGTGGGCCGAGGCCTACCGCAAGGAGACCGGCAACGGCCTCAACTACCAGTCGATCGGCTCGGGCGGCGGCATCAAGCAGATCCAGGCCAAGACCGTCGATTTCGGCGCCACCGATGCGCCGCTGAAGGGCGAGACCCTGACCAAGGACGGCCTGGTCCAGTTCCCGACCGTCATGGGCGGCGTCGTCCCGGTGGTGAACATCGCCGGCATCAAGCCGGGCGAGGTCAAGCTGACCGGCGAGGTCCTGGCCGAGATCTACCAGGGCAAGATCAAGAAGTGGTCCGACCCGAAGATCGCCAAGCTCAATGACGGCGTGAAGCTGCCCGACGCCCCGATCACCCCGGTCTACCGGTCGGACGCGTCCGGCACCACCAACATCTTCACCACCTACCTGTCGGACGTGTCGGCGGCCTGGAAGTCCGAACTCGGCGCCTCGACCACGGTCAGCTGGCCGGCCGGCCAGGGCGGCAAGGGCAACGAGGGCGTCACGGCCGTCGTCAAGCAGGTTCCGAACGCCATCGGCTACGTCGAGTACGCCTACGCCAAGCAGAACAACCTGCCGGTCGCGCTGATCCAGAACAAGGACGGCCAGTACCCGATGCCGGGCGACGAGGCGTTCCAGGCCGCCGCCGCCAACGCGGACTGGAAGGCCGCCCCGGGCTTCGGCATCTCGCTGACCAACCAGCCCGGCGCCAAGGCCTGGCCGATCACCGCCGCGACCTTCATCCTGGTCCACAAGAACCCGGCCGACGCGGCCCGCACCGCCGAGGTGCTGAAGTTCTTCCGCTGGGCCTACAAGAGCGGCGACAAGATGGCCTCCGACCTCGACTACGTGCCGCTGCCCGACAAGGTCGTCGGCCTGGTCGAGGACGAGTGGAAGTCGGTCGCCAAGGACGGCAAGCCGGTCCTCGGCCAGTAAGCCGCGCCGCGGCCGACAGATCCCGGGAGGGCGGTCCCCGCCCTCCCGTCCGCCGGCGCGGGGCGCCGGCCGGACGCTCCGATTCCCGCGCGATGCCGGGCAGGCATGCGCGGGGATCAAGCAGAGCCGAGATTCCGCCGCCCGCCGGGCCCTGGCGGATCGCGTCCGACTCGCCTCGATCCGCCGAGCGCGCTAGAGGCCGCTCACTCCAAGGGAAACCCGGATGGTCGCGTTGTCTGAGAACGTCGCAGTGGCAGCGAGGCGCGAAGTCGCCCGCCGCGCCCCCAGCCCGGTGGGCGATCGCATCTTCCGCGCCGCCGCCTTCGCGTCGGCGCTGCTCGTGCTGCTGGTGCTCGCCGGCATCCTGGCCTCGATCGCCTATGGCGGCTGGCCGGCCTTCCAGGCCTTCGGCCCCGGCTTCCTGGTCTCGAGCGCCTGGAACGTCGGGCGCGAGGAGTACGGCGCGCTCGTCGCCATCATCGGCACCCTGGTCTCGGCGCTGCTCGCCCTCGTCATCGGCGTGCCGATCTCGCTCGGCATCGCGATCTACCTGACCCAGCTCTGCCCCGGCTGGGCCCGCCGCCCGGTCGCGATGACGATCGAGCTCCTCGCCGCCGTGCCGAGCATCATCTACGGCATGTGGGGCCTGTTCATCTTCGCGCCGCTCTTCGCGCGCTTCGTGCAGATCCCGGTCTCGAACGTCGTCGAGGGGATGCCGATCGTCGGCACCCTGTTCTACGCCCAGGTGCCGTCCGGCGTCGGCGTGCTCACCGCCGGCATCATCCTGGCGATCATGATCGTGCCCTTCGTGGCCTCGATCACCCGCGACATGCTCGACCAGATCCCGACGGTGCTGCGCGAGAGCGCCTACGGCATCGGCTGCACCACCTGGGAGGTCGTGCGCCACGTCCTGATCCCGCAGGCCTCGGTCTCGATCATCGGCGCGGTGATGCTGGGCCTCGGCCGCGCGCTCGGCGAGACGATGGCGGTCACCTTCGTGATCGGCAACGCCAACCGGCTCTCGGCCTCGATCTTCGATCCGGGCTCGACCATCGCCTCGCGCATCGCCAACGAGTTCAACGAGGCGGACGGCCTCCAGCTCAACTCGCTGATGGCGCTCGGCTGCATCCTGTTCGTCGTCACCTTCATCGTGCTCATCATCGCCCGGCTGCTGGTGCGCCGCGCGAAGGTGGCCTGATCCCGCTCCCGCACGGACGTTTCCCGATGAGCGCCTCCCCCGCCGCGGTCTCAGGGTCCGCCCCCGCCGCTCCCGCCCGCACCGCCCCGCCCGAATGGGGCCGGGTCCGCGCCGGCCGGCGCACCGCCGACAAGGTCCTGATCGTCGGCTGCACCCTCGCCACCGCCCTCGGCGCGATCGTGCTCGGCTCGATCCTGCTGATGCTGATCATCCAGGGCGTGCAGGGCTTCTCCCCGGCCCTGTTCACGCACGTCACGCCGGGCCCCGGCTCCGAGGGCGGCGGCATCGCCAACGCGATCCTCGGCAGCCTGGTGATGACGGCGCTCGGCATCGTCGTGGCGACGCCGGTCGGCGTGCTGGCCGGCACCTACCTCGCCGAGTACGGCCGGACCTCGCACCTCGCCAACCTGATCCGCTTCCTCAACGACATCCTGCTCTCGGCGCCCTCGATCCTGATCGGCCTGTTCGTCTACACCCTGATGGTGCGGCCGATGGGCGGCTACTCGGGCTGGGCCGGCGCGGTCGCCCTCGCGATCATCGCCACCCCGGTGATCGTGCGCACCACCGAGGACATGCTGCGCCTGGTGCCCGGCACCCTGCGCGAGGCCGGCGCCGCCCTCGGCGCGCCGCTCTCGATCGTGATCCGCAGCGTCACCTGGCGGGCGGCGCAATCGGGCATCGTCACCGGCGTGCTGCTGGCGCTCGCCCGCATCGCCGGCGAGACCGCGCCGCTGCTCTTCACCGCGCTCAACAACAATTCCTGGTTCAGCCCGAACCTGATGGGCGGCGTCGCCAACCTCCCGGTCATGATCTACCAGTTCGCGCTCTCGCCCTACGAGAACTGGCGCCAGCTGGCCTGGGCCGGCGCGCTCCTCATCACCGTCACCATCCTGGGCCTGTCGATCGTGGCCCGCCTCGTCCTGAGCGGCCCGAAGGGGCGCTGATCCGCATCTTCGGCAGCACGCGGGTCGCTCCGCGACCGGGTGCTGCTCTCCTCATCTGACTTTGCCGCATTTCCTTCGACGACTCTCGTCGAAAAATGCTCCTGCCCGGAGACACACCGATGAGCGCCACCGCCACCGCCGTGCCGGTCGTGGGCCAGAGCACGGCCGACGAATCCGCCGCGATCCGCCTCGCCGTGAAGGACCTCAACTTCTACTACGGCGACTTCAAGGGGTTGAAGAACATCAACCTCAACTTCCTCGACCGCCAGGTCACGGCGCTGATCGGGCCGTCGGGCTGCGGCAAGTCGACGTTGCTGCGCACGTTCAACCGCATCTACAGCCTCTACCCCGAGCAGCGCGCCGAGGGGCAGATCCTGCTCGACGGCCGCAACATCCTCGACCCCTCGATCGACCTCAACGAGCTGCGCGCCCGGGTCGGCATGGTCTTCCAGAAGCCGACCCCGTTCCCGATGTCGATCTACGACAACATCGCGTTCGGCATCCGGCTCTACGAGCGCCTCGGCAAGGCCGATCTCGACGTCCGCGTCGAGGAGGCCCTGCGCAAGGGCGCCCTGTGGGACGAGGTGAAGGACAAGCTCAAGCAGTCCGGCATGGGCCTGTCCGGCGGCC
The DNA here is from genome assembly GCF_016613415.1 of Methylobacterium ajmalii. Taxonomy (GTDB): domain Bacteria; phylum Pseudomonadota; class Alphaproteobacteria; order Rhizobiales; family Beijerinckiaceae; genus Methylobacterium; species Methylobacterium ajmalii. The sequence continues at coordinate 56,031 of NZ_JACWCT010000183.1, forward strand.
AGCAGCAGCGCCTGTGCATCGCCCGCACGGTGGCGCAGCGCCCGGAGGTGATCCTGTTCGACGAGCCGACCTCGGCCCTCGACCCGATCTCGACCGGCCGCATCGAGGAGCTGATCGAGCAGCTGCGGGGCGAGTTCACCATCGCCATCGTCACCCACAACATGCAGCAGGCGGCGCGCATCTCGCAGTTCACCGCCTTCATGTATCTCGGCGAGCTGATCGAGTTCGGGCCGACCAACCGGCTGTTCATGAACCCGTCGAAGCGCCAGACCCAGGACTACATCACCGGCCGGTTCGGCTGAGGCGTCCCGCCCTCGTCCCACCGGTCCGGCCCCCTGCCGGGCCGGCTCGTTCCCACGCTCCACTTCATCGCGGGGAGTCTCACTCCATGTCGAACCACATCGTCACCTCCTACGATCAGGAGCTGCAGAACCTGCGGCGCAGCATCGCCGAGATGGGCGGCATCGCCGAGAAGCTGGTGGCCGATTCCGGCCTCGCGCTCCTGCGCCGCGACACCGCGCTCGCCCAGTCGGTGATCGCCGCCGACCAGCGCCTCGACGGGCTGCAGCGCGAGATCGAGGAGAAGGCGATCCTGCTGATCGCCAAGCGCCAGCCGATGGCGATCGACCTGCGCGAGACGATCTCGGCGATCCGCGTCTCGGGCGACCTCGAGCGCATCGGCGACCTGGCCAAGAACGTCGCCAAGCGCGTCGTCGCCATCGCCGACCAGGTCCAGCTGCAGAAGATCGTCGTCGGCGTGGAGCACATGAACGAGCTGGTCCAGGGCCAGCTCAAGGACGTGCTCGACGCCTACGCCACCCAGGACACCGTGGCGGCCCTCGACGTCTGGGCCCGCGACGGCGGCATCGACGCGCTCTACACCTCGCTGTTTCGCGAACTCCTGACCTATATGATGGAGGATCCGCGCAACATCACGTTCTGCACGCACCTCCTGTTCTGCGCCAAGAACGTCGAGCGCATCGGCGACCACACCACCAACATCGCCGAGACCATCCACTACCTCGCCACCGGCGAGACGCTGACGACCGACCGGCCGAAGAACGACGGGTCGAGCTTCGCCACCGTCGATCCCCAGTCCTCGTCCAAGGCCTGACCGGATGGCCTGCCCGGCCGCGAGGCCGGGCGGGCCGTCCCGGCGGCGACGACCCTGAAGTGCCCCGATGAGTACCCGCATCCTGATCGTCGAGGACGAGGAGGCCCTGACCCTCCTCCTGCGCTACAACCTCGAGGCCGAGGGCTTCGAGGTCGACGCCGTCGCCCGCGGCGACGAGGCGGATATCCGCCTGCGCGAGCAGGTCCCCGACCTCGTCCTCCTCGACTGGATGATGCCGGGTCTCTCCGGCATCGAGTTGTGCCGGCGCATCCGCGCCCGCCGCGAGACCGAGCGGCTGCCGGTGATCATGCTGACCGCGCGCGGCGAGGAGGGCGACCGGGTGCGGGGGCTCGCCACCGGCGCCGACGACTACATCGTCAAGCCGTTCTCGGTGCCCGAGCTCCTGGCCCGGGTACGCGCGCTCCTGCGGCGCTCGAAGCCCGCCCACGTCGCCGACCTGCTCGTCGCCGGCGACATCGAGCTCGACCGGGTCAGCCACCGCGTGCGCCGCGACGGCCGCGAGCTGCATCTCGGCCCGACCGAGTTCAAGCTGCTCGAGTTCCTGATGCAGAGCCCCGGCCGGGTCTTCTCCCGCGAGCAGCTCCTCGACGGCGTCTGGGGCCACGACGTCTACATCGACGAGCGCACGGTCGACGTGCATATCGGCCGCCTGCGCAAGGCGATCAACCGCGGCCGCGACTCGGACCCGATCCGCACCGTGCGCGGCTCCGGCTACTCCTTCGACGAGATGTTCGCGCCCGAGCCGTGACGCCGGACGGCCGTCGGCCGGTCCGGGTCAGAACTCCATCCCGAACTTGACCCGCAGGCTGTGCCGTTCGAACTGGTTCAGCCCGAGGGACCGGCCGGCCAGGGCCGGGTCGGTGTCGCGGCCCCAGACCTGCCCGGCATAGGCCACGGTCAGCCAGACCTTCTCGGTGAACCGGTGATGCAGCGCGGGCCCCAGGGTGAGCGCCTCGCTCTCCAGCCGGTTCAGGAAGGCCCCTTCGTAGCCGCGCAGGTAGCGGACTTCCGGGCCGAGATAGGTGTTGTCTCCGACCCGCCCCACGAGAGCGTTCGACCACAGGAAGGTCGAGGAGCGATAGCCCGGGCCGCCCCGCTCGCGCCCGGCCGCCGGCTCGACGCTGAGGTTGCTGCCGTACCAGAGCTTGTCCGGCACCACCTGGACGTCGAGCTGGAGCAGGCTCTCGACGTCGACGATGTCGGCGCCGCGGCCTTCGACCGGGAGGACGCGCGTGAAGCGAGGGCGCACCTCCAGGGCGAGACCGAAGGGCTGCTCCTTCGAGCCCTTCAGGAACTGGTACTTCACCTCGAGCGAAACGCCGTCGAAGGTGCCGTAGGACTTGTCGTCCAGATCGAGGATGTTGCGCTGGCGCCGCAGCGTGCCGAAGGCGCTGAGTTCGAGGCTCAGCCTGTCGATGGGGTTGAACTGGTAGGCGAGCCGCGTGTCGAGCACGCGGTAGGCCGACCGGCCGGGGCCGTCCCGGCGCTTGCCGATGCGCGAGACGGTGTCGACCACCGCTTCCCGCTCGCCCTTCTCGCCGGCATCGGCGCCTTCCGTGAAGCCGAACAGGTGCTCGGTATCGACGTCCTTCCCGTCGTCCGTCTTGCTGGACGAGTCCGATTCGCGGCTCCGGCCCTTGCCGCTCTCGCGCGCCCCACCTTGATCGGTTGCGGGCTCGCTCTTCGTCCCGGGCCCGCCGCCCGGCGCCGCCAGCACGGGGGCCGGAGCGGACAGGAGGAGGAGGAGGACGCCTGCCGCGGCCGACAGAGGCCCGACCGGCTCGGTGGTTCGGGTCATGATCGCGCGAGGGCCTCTGACGTGCCGTGCTCCAGCATGTCCGGTTAAAACGAAGCCGGAGGCGTTGGCTGCAGCAAAATGGCAACGCTTGTAAGACCTCCGCACGGGTCGGGATTAAGGACCGACATCGGCGCGTCGGGCGACGACCGACCGGACGCTGCGCATGCCCGATGCCACCGGGCCGCTCCCGGCGGCTCCGCGCGCGGTCGCCAGGATTCGAGGTTTGCCGCGGAGCGAGCGCCGCGACGGGCCGGATCGGCGTGGATCGTCCCGGTCACGCCGATCCGGCCGCACCCCGGGCAATCCCGACGCCCGACACCAGGTCCTAGGCTCCCGCTTTCGTGGCGCGCGGAATCGAGCATTGCCGAACGACTTGAGCGTTCGTAAGGTAAGCAAGTCTACAGGGGAGCAGTCCCGTGGAAAAAATCAGAAACATACTGATGATGTCGGCGCTCATCTCGATCTCCGGTCTCGCGGCGGCGCCGGCCTCGGCATAGTCGCGGGCCGATCGCGAGAGATGCGCGGAGTCGGTCGGAATCCAGACCCACCACAACGGGCGGAACGTCTGGATCAGGGTAAGCGCTCGGTGAAGGCCGCCTTGTGGCTGTAGTGCTTTGCTCTGGATACAGGTGCTGGCGCCAGATGGCGCTGTATCGGCCCTGTGTCTGGACCTATGACCAACT
>NZ_JACWCT010000184.1 GCF_016613415.1 Methylobacterium ajmalii
CGATCACCCGGCCAGGCGCCTCGCCGATCTGCTGCCTTGGAACTGGATGCCAACCAGTGAGGCCGAGCAGGCCGCCTGACCAGTGGATCCGTCACCGAGCGCTTACGGAGTCGGCGTCCCATGCAGAGGCGACGACGTGCATACCCCTGGCCCGCATCCGACGTGCCCAGTTCAATCGGGCCGTCGCGATTTGTGCGGTGCGGTGAACCATTCGCCGCGTCGACCGTTGAGTCCGTGTGCCGCCCACCGCCAGGCGCGCGTCAGCGCGCAACGTCCACTCCCGACAATCAAGGACCATCGATGCTGAAGACCATCACCTATGCGATGATCGGTGTCCTGGCCTGTGGCCTCGTGGTGGCCGTCGTCGGCGCCTCCGGGACCTTGCTGCCCGGCTAGGGCATTTTCCGACGAAGTGCAAACCGGTTCGTCGCAGACAATGCGACAAGACAAAGGCTTAGAGCGCTTCGCGATTGCAGCGCGATCGTGAAGCGCACTAATGCCCCGAAGGGAAACTCGCCGCGAAACCGCCTCGGTCGTCTGCTGACGAGACGCTCGCGCGTTAAAGCGTCCCACTCTCCCGCAATCCCGATCGAACAACTCGATTGCGATGCGAAGCTGGACTGACGTCGTGAAATTGCAGAATGCGCCGATCGCCCATTCCCGTATCGACGGGACTGAGATCGGTGCCCTCCGCATGAGCCCTATCCCGGCACGAACGAAGACGATTCTGCGTTCAGGTCCCGCGGGCAATGACGGACCGCGTCGAGGAGGGACGCGACCCCCGTTTCTTCATCCACCTAGAACTGGAGACCGGCCCTTGACGGGACGGACGGAATGAAGCGGAAGCAATTTTCGGAAGAGCAGATCATCGGCATCGCGAAGGAAGCCGAGGCGGCTGCAGTGGTAACGGAGCTTTGCCGCAAGCACGGGATGTCGAGCGCGACCTACTATGCAGGGTAGGCGAAGTTCGGTGGCCTGGGCGCATCTGACGCGAAGCGGCCGCGGTCTCTCGAAGAGGAGAACGCCCGTCCCAAGCGGCGGCTCGCGGACACGATGCTGGACAATGCGGCGTTGAAAGACCTGCTGTCAAAAAGTGGTGACGCCTGTCGCGAAGCGACAAGCGGTCGCTCGCCTCCAGGCGACGTTGGGGATGAGCGAGCGGCGGGCATGTGCTGTCATCGGGGCGGACCGCACGAGTATGCGGTATCGGTCGTGGCCGGCGGATGATGGCGAAGTGCGGTCGCGGCTGCGCGAGCTGGCGCAGCAGCGCCGGCGGTTCGGCCATCGATGGCTGCACATCCCGCCGATCTGCGTCGGTATTGGGCCGACGAAGACCCTCGCCAAGCTCGCCAACCACATCGCCAAGATCATCCCCGAACTCGGAAGCGTGTGCGGCCGGTCGGACGAGGCGGAGCGCGCCGCCTGGATGGTCGGGGTTTCGGGCTGAAGCGGAAGCCCAGGAAGATGTTCGCTGCTGCCTCGTCTTTCGCGACCGCGGCCGTCCAGAGCGCCGACAGGGCCGAGAAGTGCCGCTTCACGGTCCGCTGCGTGATCGGCTATGTGCGCTGTTTGTAGGGCAGCGCCTCGTGCGCCGCCAGGATCTCGTCCACCGTGAGGTTTCGGTAGCGGGGGTGTTTGCCGTAGTCGTTCGGGAGCCGTTCCACGCGGCTGCGGAAGTGGCCGGCGTCCTTGCGGGTGTAGGTGGCAAGGGGACGGTCTCCGCAGATGTCGACGAACAGGCGGAAGGTCGCCCCCGCTTGGGACGCGGTCTGGTTGTCCCAGGTATTGGTGGCGGCCTGCGTGTTTCGGAATACGGCGGCGACTGCGGAAAACAGCTCGAGGGCGTGCGGCGGCACCGCCTCCTTCTCGGCCGCCGGGGGTGCCGCAGTGTTCTGCGTGGGCGGTGCTTTCGTAGCCTCGTCGAGTGCCGTCAGCTGCATCTTGAGCAGGCGGTCGCGGGGCTCGAAGTTGAAGTCGCCTTCGTAACGGGCCTTGAGCGCTTCGGCGACGTCGATGCCCGCCCGCAGCATCGCCTGCCGTGCCTGCGCGACCGCACGCGGTTCGAGGTCAGCTGCCGCGATGCCCTGCTTGCGGAGCATGGCGACGGTGACGAAGCCCGCCTCTTCCAGCCGGTTGCAGGCGAGAGCGTCGCGCGCCCGTGCCGCCATCGTCTCGTACTGGGCGACGCGCCGCTCCCGCGTGTCAGGCGGGATCGCTGCGTGCGTCAGCCGTCCTTGTCCATCCCCGTCGAGGATCGTCCCGTAGAAGTCCTGCACGAGGCGGGCGAGTTGGTCGTCGGTCAGCATCGGCGTCGCGCACAGAGCCGTGAACAGGCTCTCCGAGGCGAGGTATACCCGACAGGCTCTCGCCTTGGCAGCACGAAGGTCGGTGGTCGCGAGGCTGCGCACCAGTTCCTTCAGGCGGAACCTGGGTCTGAGCGTGTCCGGCACGCGGCGTCGAAAGTGGAAGATTCGTCCCCGGAGGACGACGTTGGCGATGGACCTCACTCCGCTCCCTCGCCGCCCGGGCGGGCGGCCTGTGTAGCAGCGGAATGTAGCAACCGGCTCACTCCGCAGGGCGGCTGCGCGAGAAAGTGAGCGTTCTGAATGGTTTAGGTGAAAAGGTGGCTGGGGCGCCAGGATTCTCAGCCAAAACCGAAGGGGTACGACATCAAGGGGTTAAGCCCCCGATCACCCGTCTTGAGCGGCATCGGACCTAGGAAATGGACCATCGGATTGGACCCTGGTCAACGCTCGGTTTTAAGCGCTCCACAGCCTGTAGAAATCGGCGGCGGATCCGCAAAGCGCCGTAAGCCGACCTTCCGTCGGCAGGCGCCGAACCGCCGCTCTGGACCTGATACGGACCCTCACGACGTCCACCTCGGGGCATTCCACAGCGCCGGCTCTCTATGAATAGCTTACTTGAGAAAGTCCGTTTCGAATGGCCTCTGACAGTATATAGAATAGATTGTAGATCACGGTGGACAATAAGATTCCAACCGAACTGCCCGAATTAAGTGAAGAAAGCGACGTGACTATTTGTGCGCCAAGAGGTACAACCCGGCAGGCAGAGCCAAAGAAAAAATTACAAGAGCGATTCTCAGCGAAAGAGGCACCATATCCTTCCAAGTAAATTTTCGCTGCTCGTTAATCCATGCTCTCTCTTGCTGTGCGAAAAACTTGTAGTGTGTGAACCAATCGGAAAAGAGTATCTGCTTGCTGATTGATGCAGCATAGAAACTGCTCTCGAGTTCTGCGAGGCGAGCGTGGCTTTGCTCCACGTCAGAACCACCTTGGACTTCATAATATAAATCTCGAAGCTGGTTGTAAATTTGGGTCAGCTTCCGGCCAACCTCATCATATTCTTTACTTCGATAGGCTGCGATATAGACGTTGCACAGTCCAAGCACGGCCAAGCACGCTGAGGGTACCTTTGCGGAGAGGGGCTCCCAAACCAGCGCAAATATTCCGACCGCGCTTGATATGAAGCCGATCCAACCCGGCACTTTCTCGACAAGATCGAAGGTTGCAAAATGCTTCTTCGCGCCGAACCCTACGTTGTAGCCGGTGTTGGCTATCGCCTTAAGAAGACCAGCTCTGTCCACCGGATATCCTACTCGGTTATGGGAACGTGAATGCGATCTTTGGCGACGACGACGCCGTCTTTCACGGCGTAGCATTCTACAATATGGTCGCCCCGAAAGTTGGTCCTTTCTATCTTCTCCAGACGGCCGTCATCCGGTACGATCTCGCCTCGGATACAATCACGTCTCACGGCCGTGGGACCTCTATTGAGCACCTTCCACAGCAACGTGAAAGGCGGAGGTACGTCGGTATCAGTGACGAAGAATTTCAAGTCCTTCTTCGCCTGGAGAACGCGGCTCGCGGCAAGCAAGCTGCGTAGGAGGGATGGGCGAAAGCCATCCTGCTTCACCTCGCACTCCAGTTCGATATCGAAGCGGATATCGATTGGGTACATGTCCTCGATAAAGCGTTCGGTGTTTCGAGCCTCGTAGCCCCCAGACTTGAGAGCGGACTCGAAAGCCGAGTCCGCAGCCGTGGTTGCAACGGGTCTGGGCGGGAAGTTCGATCCGAAAACTTTGCGCCAGCGGTCGTTGCGGTAATCCTGTGTTTCCGCCTCGATCGCTTTCAAGCAAAGATCGTACGCCTTCCCTGCCTTTCTGCGAAAATCCTTCTTTACCTTGACACGCTGGCCGCTCCCCAGTGCGGCGTAATAATCTTGCTTCGGCTGATCCTTGAGAAATGCAAAGAAATCTCGGCTCATCCAGTCGTAATATAGGTAGCTCTTTCCGTCGTAAGCGTCAGTCTTGTGTGGATGGCTCCCGCATTGCAAGCGGCGAATTGAGCTTCTGACGCGTTGGTCGGGTGCAGTCTTGTGTCCGGCCTGTTGATGCAGTCGTTCATGTGACCGCTGGCCCTGATGGTATCCGCGAGCTGGGTCCCACTCTGCTTTGCGGGCTATCACGCCCTGGACTAGCGGCGGGGTGTCCCGGCTCCCGGGCTGACCGGTTCGCCATCAACTCTCATCGTCCTCGCAACCTGGAAAAGTCTCCTTGCCGTGCTGTCAGGCGGCCGCGGCCAGGGGTGCGCGGTAGGTGCCGCCGCGGGTCATGATCGCCCAGGCGACCCGCGCCGTGCGATTGGCCGCCGCAACGGTCACCACGCGCACCGGCTTGCGCTGCAGCAGTGCCGGCAGCCGCGGGTCGACCGAGGTCGGCGTCGCCTTCGCGCGCCGGATCAGAGAGGTCATGCCGACCACGAGCAGGCGACGCAGGTAGCGGTCGCCCATGCGTGAGATCCGGCCCAGGCGCTCCTTGCCGCCGCTGCAGTTCTGAAGCGGCGTCAGCCCTAACGAGGCGGCGAACTGCCGACCGGAGCGGAAGCGCTCGGGCTCGCTCACCGAGGCGGCCAGCGCGGTCGCCGAGACGATGCCGACACCCGGGATCGTCGCAAGCCGCTGCGACAGGTCGCTGTCCCGATGCCAGGCCAGCAACTCCTTCTCCAGCCGGGTGAGCTGGATCTGCACGGCACCGATCTGGTCGGCCAGCCCGGTCACCACGCGCTGGGCGAGCGGCGGCACCTCGGCCGCGTCTCCGGCCGAGAGCCGGGCCGCCAGTTCGAGCGCGTGCCGCAAGCCCCGCGCCATCTCGATCCCGAACTCGGCGAGCAGGCCGCGGATCATGTTCACCAACTGCGTGCGTTGCTTGACCAGCAGATCGCGCGTCCGGTGCAGCGCCAGCGCCGCCTGCTGGTCGGTCGACTTCACCGGCACGAACCGCATGCTCGGGCGCGTCACCGCCTCACAGATGGCTGCGGCATCGTTCGCATCGGTTTTGCCGCGCTTGACGTACGGCTTCACGTAAGCCGGCGGCATCAGCCGCACGTCGTGGCCGAGGCTCATGAGCTCCCGGGCCCAGTGGTGCGCCGTGCCGCACGCCTCCATGCCGACCAGGCAGCGCGGCAGCTTGGCGAAGAACGGCACGACCTGCGCCCGCCTCAAGGCCTTGCGCACGACGACGTGCCCAACTGCATCGACGGCGTGAACCTGAAAGATGCTTTTGGCCAGATCGATGCCGACGGTGGTGATCTCCATGGGGATGGCTCCTGCATGAGCGTGGCTGCTGCTTTGACAGCAACCACATCTTGGCATCGAGATGCCGTCAGTCGGAGCGGGAGCCATCCACCCCATCTGCTTTAGAAAGTTGTAGGCGAGAGTGTCTATCAGCAACCCGCCCATCGCAACGCCATGCTTATTTTTCCAAGCGCGTGCCATCCGAGCCAGCCGACGAAGGTTGTCATTCTTCTGGGCGTTGAATTCCATCATAGCCTTGAGCTCATCTCGCGGCTTAGTAATTTTCCAACTTCCATCCTTGTAGCTATCTGGATATTTGTAAGAGTTATCACTCTGCTCGAAAACAGGCTGAACCTCGATATGGAAGTTCGAATAGAGCACACGTACCACGAGGCGATCGACTTTGACTGTCGTGGAAGGATAGCGGGCCTTTATGGCTGCTGCGCAGTCAGAGAGAAGCCGATACTGACCGCCGTCCTTATAGTCATTCCATGTTTTAGCCGGCATGATATAGAGCATGTCGAGATCGGAAACGCCTTTGATGGCCGTATGACGACCATAGGAGCCGACCTGCAGACTGTTTGCAATTTTTGACTCAGTGTCCCGGAATTTCTTATTCAGCGCAGCCGTGATCTCGCCGTAACGTGCCGAGATCGTCAGGCCGTTCGTAATCTTGATATTGCCAAGAAAGCTTCGAAATGCATCCGCAACGCTCATGGCGCATCCCAGCGAGGCCACGCCGAGCGCGCGACGGCACGATCTAACACTATGATGGATTATCGGACGAGCTGCTAACTTTACGAGTAGCATCTTGCGAGAAAGTTGTGGAATAGTGTCTGGAGGCGAGTATGGCTACGAGGTAGCAAGCCTCATGACCGCACGGCTAAATTTTTGGATTTGCGGCAATAAACGTTGCCTAACTCGCGGCGTCGGAATGTGTTACTGCAGAAAACACTTCGTTAAACCGGCCAATCTGTATCTGCGATCTGAGCGATAGAACGAGATGCAGCCTACTGGATGGCACGGTCCGATTGGGGTGCACTCAAATCAGACCGATTTCTACCGACTTGAACGTCTTCTCTCGACCACGACCCAGAATTTCACTCTCCACCTTGTCCGAATCTTCAGGTGAAACGGGTCAAATGTCCGCAAGGGGTTAGCAATTCGCATGTTGCTTGTTCGGCTTCGAGTCGGAAGCCGGCCTGCAATGCCTAACTAGAATTGGACCATCGCGGCTGGCTTACTCACGCGCGCTTCCAGCTACTGATTCACATCATCTGCGGACCAGCCGGTAGTACCCCGCTTTCCCAGCGCTACCCGACCCTGGATCTGGTTGGTGGAGGGCTCGTAGATGAATCCCGCTTGGCGCGATTTCAGGCCTAATAGCGTGCGGACCTCAGACGCCATGGCGACACGTAGCCCGTTCGGTGACGCGACACCGGCTTCGATCCGGCATTTACCCTTGCGAAGAGCCGCCGCCTCCTGAGCTGCCGCCATGACCCACACATCTTGCCGATCAGTGGCACGGTTGACGCCGTCGAGCAGGGCAACCAGTGGCGCAAGACGCGGTGGAGCAGCATTCGTTGCGAACGTGTAGAGGATCCCGATTCCGGTAAGCGCACAGATCCTAACATCCTCTGGGTGCACAGATTGTCCACTCCAGCCACACGTTTGGGCTTCAGCAGGTAGACAATATACTCCATGCGCGGCCCGCACGGCTTTCTCCTCCAGCATCAGCGCTCCAGAAACGCTACTCGGCACGAGGAGACGCTTTAACGCCCGGTGTCCCGTAACGACGCAACGGTCAAGCTCCGATGGAAGGGCGCGAGTTCCCGTGGCTGCGCAGGACTCCAGGATACCGGGACGAACCAGATGTCCCGTCACCCCGCACCGTTCGCCCTCGCTCGGGGCGAGGAGGGCTTGCGACTGGTGGCAGGCCACGAATTCGTCCTGATGGCCAATGCGCCCGGATACGGCCGACGACGCGGCCCGATCCTCTCGGAACAGCTTGCCTGACAGATCACTCGTCCGGAGCTCGCTTCGCAACGCTTCGTCGCCCGAGAAGACGCAGCGCCCGAAATAGTTGGCCTCTGCATGCTTGCCGCTGACTGCTGATGTTTTGAGATGGTCACGTCCTACGAGTTTGCCAGTCATGGCCGACCGCTCGACCTCATCGGTCAGGAGGCAGCGATTTGTCAGCGCACACCGGACCACGAACTCAGGCAGCGCCCGACGTCCATTAAGTTCCGACACCACCAAGCGATGCCGCAGTTCCCGCTTCCCGCTGATCGCGCATGCATCGAGGCAGGTCTCCGGTAAGGCCTGCTGATTAGGGCCGCATGATACCAGTGCCGGCGCCGCTAAAATGTGGCTAGAGGAGGGGACGATCGTCAGCTCATCTGCATAGCCGCCGTCGCCGACCCGGTAGCTGACCCGCAGCTGCACGTCCCGGAGAACAGCGCCTTCCGCGCCTGCCAGCACGAACGACAGGCGCGGTGTAAAATCCTCCTCCATCTTGGCACGCTTTCGGGCATCCTGGCCCGCCGAGGCCATCTCCTGTCCGCGCCGTTCCAGGTAGAAGCGCGTGAACTCCGCGATGCCCGGGTCCTGACGGGCCGCCTCCATGACTTGGTCGATGCTAAGCCCCAACGCATCGGAGGCTGCATCGAGAACCAGAGGGAGCGGAGCTAAAGCATCACGGGTAAATGAGAACTTTGCCCGATTGCGCGGTGCACAACGCACCTCGATCAGCCGCTCGTAGGCGTCGTGCGCAACGGTCGCCCGTACACGAACCAGGATAACCCCTTCGAACCAGCGGCGCGCGGCCGCGCTTTCCGTGCCGACCAGAGTCCCCCCGAAGCTTTCGACCCATTGTCTCGCCGCTGCATCTGCCCCACGCCGCGGATCCTCGTCGAGGTCACGGACCGCATAGCGGCCGCTGACCACCATCCGCTGTACCATCCGGCTGAAGGCAGGCGACCCCGGCTGGTAAAGCGAGGACCGCGTCCCGCTCATCGCGTCGCGCTCGAAGCGGATCACTTCCTGGCCGCCCTCATCCTCAACCGCGAACAGACGGTTGGCCAACGGCGTGACCCGCGCGCCGAGCTGGCCCAGAGCGCCAAGAGCAAAGGGCTGGTACTCCATCGAGCGCGTCTGCGGCGGCAGGCTTGGTGCCTGCGGCCCGACATAGCCCTGGCCATCCGTGTCCCCGAGCATCGCATCGATGCGTTTTTCTTCCTCTAGGAGCGCCTGCTTAGCCGCCGCGATGCTCTGCTCGGCCATTGCCACGCTTGCTTTGACGTCCGCGCCCTTGAGCGCTGCCACCACAAGTTCGCGGATCCGTTCTTCGAAGCCCGCGGCGCCATCCTCGCCCCCCACGGAGCCTTCCAGCAGAGATTCGATGTCGCCTATGGCGCTCGTCGACATTTGCAGCTTCTCCATGAGCCGCCCGACAATGTACTCCTCGAAAGTCCCCTGCAGCGTGACATTCAGAATGCTGACATGGGCGTGCTGGGATGCAAGCCGTTGTACCCGGCCGATGCGTTGTTCCACGATCATCGGGTTCCAGGGTAGGTCGTAGTTCACCAGCACATTGGCGACCTGCAGGTTCACGCCCTCTGACCCAGCCTCGGTCGAAACGATGACGCGGTAGCCGGGCGGATTGGCGCGGAAGCGTCCGATTGTCTCCTGGTTGCGCGCACCAGACGTGCCGTTGATAATCCCCACCGTCAGGCCGTGTCCCTCCAGAAACTCCTGGATGGTGGTCTGAGTCTCCCGCCGTCCCGTGAAGACGACGAGCCGCCAGCTGTCCGGATTCTCGTGTTTCAATTGGGTGATCAGTCGTCCGAGGCCATCTAGCTTCGCGCTCGTCGTCATGCCCCGCACGACTGACCGCACCGCGCCCGCGAAATCGGGCCCAATCGTGCCGTTGCGCTCCATGTTATCGAGCTGGGCGCTGAGCGCGTGCGGGCTACTTGTCAGCGCCTGGAGGATGCCGATCTGCGCCAGACGATTGAGCTTCTCGATACCCTTGGCGACGATTGCGATCAGTTCGAGCTCGGCTGGTGTCGGCTGCACCCGGTGCAGCTGCACTTTGCGGTCGGGGAAATGGAGCTTGGCGTCGCCGCGACGCACCCGAGACATGTAACCATAGACGATCGACCGGAACGCCTCGGCCGCCTCCGGCTTCAGCTGGCGTGCCTGCTCTCGGTCACCTGCGATGAAGCGCCGGGCAAACTGGCCTTCGTTGCCGAACGGGTTCTCGTGTCCTCTCGCCACGGTGAGCAGATCGACTAGCGAATAGAGGTCCCAAAGCCGATTCTGGATCGGCGTGGCTGTCAGCATCAGCACGAACCGGAACCGCCGCGCCGCTAAGGAACTCCGAATGACCTGCGCCACTTTGGGCGGCTCCGGTGTACCGTAGAGATTTCGTAGCTTGTGTGCCTCGTCGAGGATCAGCAGCTCGAAGCGATCGGCAGGAAGTTTCTCCAAGTAAAGTCGCGCTGAATTGTACGTTGTGATGATCGCGCCGACGCCGTCCGGGTTCGCGCTCAGCAGGTCACGGCCCGTTGCGACCTCGGCCGGAATATCGAACTTCGTTTCCAGTTCCTCCTTCCACTGTGGTCCAAGGAGTTTGGGGCAGACGATCAGGGACCGCGACAGCCGTGAACGCGCGATGAGCTCACTCATCACTAAGCCCGCACTAATCGTCTTGCCGAGCCCAACATCGTCCGCGAGCAGCGTTACAGGCAGGCGGCGACAGAAAGTAATCAGGTTGCTGACTTGATGATGGAACGGCTCGACCCGGTCACGCCACTGCGCTTCCGACTTCACGTCCTTGCGTGACTCAATCACGATCGGATCGGTCAGGTCCCATTCAAGGGCTGCCTTATAGATCCGATATTCCTCAGGCGAGCGCACCGCGCGAAGAAGCTTCGTCTGCCATTCTGAATCAGCGGTTATGTGCTGCAAGGGATTTTCCTTTTCGAAGCTCATAATGCCGGGACCAGGGAGGCTCACTCAAAATTGTAGGGAGTTTGATTTTCGTCCGATGGCAGTCATCAACATCCTCGCGCGCCGCGGCAGCGCAGCGTGCGATGTCATAATGAATTTAGCTCGCCTCAACCCTCGACTTCGTCGTCATCCTTTTAGACAGTGTAGCCATCGCTAGCGTTTCTGGGCATGTCGTAGAGGTCGGCCTCAGGGATCTCCACTTGTACGGCTGGATGGCCGGACGTCGAATTATCACCTGTCGTCGGGGTCGGATCGGCCCGAGGTATGTATCCAGTGGACCGATGGTCGGCTCGGCTCCGATGCTATCACTGCACCGGAGCCGCCACAGAGGCTCGGCGAGCCCATCTGCCTCAGGTCGACCGCGCGCCGTAGTGAACGTCGTCCTCGTAGGCGGAGGCGTCGCTGCCGTCGCCTTTGGGTACCGCTTGCAGCCCGGCGCCCGACGCGAGCCAAGGACGCCCTGGAAGGAGCATGACGAGTTCTTCCCAGACCGGATGCAAAACGGGGTCAATGGGAAAGCGACACCAGTCTTTGTAGTAAGCAAATTTCACCTCAGCCTCCTCAAGCGTCGTCGTTCCGCCCGGGCCGCCCGGCGCTATTGCCAGAACCAATCCATACAATTCGAGGAGATCGGGCCAGACGTGGCGTCGCGCCTGCTCGCGCCAGATCGCCTGCTGGATCGGCTCTCGGTAGCCAGCTCCCCCATCGGACAAGAGCCAAGTCAGCACTTCATCCTCAGCGGCTGGCAGCGCAGACGAAGGGATGTCGCCGATCTCCGGGAGCACCGGCATGAGCTCACCGATATTGAGAGGGCTTAGCTCCCATTGGTCACCAATGCGCATCCCGCACAGCGGGAACCGCGCACTGACGCAGGGCGGCGGCGCGTCGACATCCAGCCAACCGGGCGTTGATGCGGCGACCAGCGCGTACAGCCCCCGCAGATCCAACCGAGGTTCCTCCTCGTCCAGCTCGTCGGTGCCATCCATGATGGCAGCAAGACTGGGAACGTCGTCGGGGCTGTCATAGTCGTCCTGTTCCCAAGGGTCCTCCTCAGGGTCCGGATCGTCCCAGGCTCCCCATTCGGAATGGCATCCGGATAGCGAAAGATGCTCCGCCGAACCTACGGATTGCGCCGATCGCATCCTGCGACCCGCGCGGCGAGCACGCTCCCCGTTCATGATTGCCGTAAAGGTCTCGACCTCGGCGCGATCGACCGCGTAGGAGATCTGCTTGTGCATCAGGACCTGAGAACGCTCGAGGAACTCCCGAATAAGGGCCTCGCCCTTCGCGTTCGTACCCGCGATACCCTTTTTCAGTGCGGCCAGGCGAGCGCCGACCTTCTGCTGGCCCCATGGGTAAGGGTCGTCGGGCTGACGCGTGCGTGATCTCAAGCCGAGCTCGATTCGAACGGCCGCGAACGCCGTCCCGATCATCTGGGTGTACGACAGGGGTTCCACGGGTCTCCAACCTCATCGATCGCCTCATGCGTGAAGGCGACAAGATGACGAGCGAACGGTCAAGCCTCATGCCGGACCGCACGTGCTCCGGATCGGCCCGCTGGGCAGCCACGGCGGGTAGCCTGAACAGCCGTTAAAACCCCGGAAGGGAACCCCGGGAGACGGCCGCCCCGACGGGCGGCGGCCGGGCTTTGCCGTTCGCTCGGGCGCGCGAACCAAAGCCCGACCAGGACCCCGGAAGGACAGCGTTCCCGGGAAGGACGATCCCAAAAAGACGTTCCGGTGCGCCTCGCGTGTCCGAGGCGCACCGGAACAGGGCTCAGCTCCCCTAATCCGGAGCAGCCCGGCGGCAGCTCCAAATTAGGCGACTCCTGCGAGCCGGCTTCGATTTCCCAAATGGAACAGACTGAGTAAGGCGTCTTGCGAAGAGCCGAACGTCGGCCATCCCCGCATTACGAGATCGAACGAGCGTCTCTGCAGAGGCCGTTTGGCGGCGGCCGAACAGAAGTTAACGAGCTGCCAAATTCGATCTGAGGTCAGGCAAACGCTCAGGATGCGGCAGAACAACGCACCCCCCTTTTAAGCGTCCCGGAGCGGTCTTTGGAGGGTTCGATGCTTAATGAATCGCAGCCGTCGCCTAGAGCCTGATTAAATTTCTGGCCTCGATTCGCGCCGAAACCAACTCCACTTGCTCGAATCGAGCGCACCTGCCTAAGCTTGGCCTTGAACATTTGGCGTTGCTTCTCAGGCGGCCACCACCAATGCCCAATATCACCGGCACGCACTGCTTCGTGCGCGAGGCAATCACGCGCCTATGCGGCACCGCGAACGGTCTTGGTACTCTTCAGACCGAGCGCGACCGCGAACTCGCATATCGGCTCTACGCGCAGCCGGGAATCCGCTTCGCCACACGCGAGAGCCGTGAGCGCCCGATCTCGCCGAGTGGTGCGGTGACCTGCCACTTGTCCCAGACCGCGATCTCCAAGACCTCGCCGATCTTGAAGATGATCCGGGCTGCCAAGACGGGGCGGCGCATGAGCAAATCGTACGCTTGCGCGCATCAGGAGTATATTGATCGACCGGGCGCCGCCGAACGCCTCCCGCGAGCAATCGGCGGTAGCGTCGGCGGACGAGGCGGAGCTGAGCAGCAGGCTTATGTTGAGCGGGCGGGCGCGGTCGAGGCAGACCGGCACGGCGGCACTACGCTCTCTTCGTTCGGTACTCTCGGGGATACGGCCGAGCAGCGCGCGCATTTTTGGGAGGTCGTTGAGTCGACTGAGCGCTCTCCGGCCGGCGACCGTGTCACGGTCAAGCCAGGCGAGAACCCTAGTTGGTGGACCCAGGCTCTCGCGGCGATCGATGAGGCGCCACCGGTTGTTCAGGCCGTACTACGAGAGGCGGGTGCGAGGCGTACAGCCCCCCTGAAGCTGAAGCTGTCGACGCAGGATGCCTTCGCATTCTGGCGATGGGCGGAGACGGTCGGAGAACATGCGCCTATCGACATTGCGCCAGGTCGTGGCGGTCGCACACAGACTCGGATCATCGCAGAGCTTCCGTTTGAACTGGATGGCCACGCGCGCCACGCCATCGTTTGCGCATTCACGGAAAAGCTCAAGCAGCGCGGCTTTCCCTTTTGGGCCGTCGTGCATGCGCCCGATGCCAACAACGATCAGCGAAACTTCCACTGCCACATCGTTTACTACGACCGTCCGGCTCGGCGTATTCCGCACCCGGATACGGGCGCGCCCACCTGGGACTTCGCGATCACGCGAACCAAGCGGCGCGCAAACCGCACCACGGTTCTCGAGCGTCCCCATCGACAACGCAAAGATCGTGATTGTCACGAGCGCGCTTGGATCAAGGATCTGCGAACGGACTGGGGTACGTGCTGTAACGCGGTTCTAGCCGAGGTTGGACTGGGGAAGCGGGTCGATCTGAGGAGCTACAAAGAGCTCGGCATCGACCGGACGCCGGGCAAGCACATCCCCGCGCGCCAATATAATAAGGAACGCAAAGGCGGGCTGACGGCGGCGGGCGCTGACCTCGCCCGCCAGCAGTGGGACACCGAGGCTGACCTCATCCTTACGGAGCGGGCGGCTGCGACCGGGATCACGATCAGCCTGATGCTGGCGAATGGTCGCCAGGCCGAGATCATGCAGGTCGGGCGACAGACACCTGTAGCCTACGGCACGATCGAAGGCCCGGCCGACCATGTGCGGGCACTGACGAGGCGTGGCCTCGAACTCATCATGGAAATCGGTCAGCTGGAACTCGCGCGCGATCTCGCCCGGTTGGTCTTCGGGCGGACGATCTCACGGCCGCGCCTCTTGTTGGCGACAAACGAGGCGCAAGGCAAACGAGAGACCGCGAAGGCCGCTCCATTACACTCGGGGGTGACCGATCCAGCCGTCCGGGAAGGTCATAGCTTCGGATTCTCCCGCCGGAGCGAACTGGTCGAGTTCTTTGACCGGCTCGAACAAGGGCACGAGCGTCTGGCCGCAGCCTACGACGCGCAGATCGTAGAACTGCGTCGGCAACTTGGGCTGAAGCGTGCCGAGCTTCTCCATTATGTGGGAGCGGCCGATCGAGTTCAGGCCACTGACGTCGCATCCCGCAGTCCGGCTCGGGTCGGCGGTGGCGACGCAGATGCAGTTGTCGAGCGTCCGACTGGGTACGTTCTGCCGATCGAAGCAGTGCCGGCTTCAACGTTCCGCGACCAAGTTCGAGCAAGCCTCGATCGAAGCGCTGTAGCGCTTTGGGATCGAGTTACAGCCGTCGAGCCGGGGAGGAACGACGCTGCCGTCGCGAAGCTCTCACGCCCTGCGATCTCGCTCGGACGGTCGCCGATTGTGGTCCCGGCGACGCTTGACACGCCAGCCCAATCCCCTGGAGGGGCGGAAGCCTCACCTACGTCATCCTGGGCGAATGCCGTAAGCCAGGCGGCTAAACAGCGTGGCCGTGAGTTAGACGATGCCGCGCGTCGCAGCTTTCGAGCGACCTCTCCGAGCGTGGGGGGCTTTCCCGCGGTCTTGGGCGGTCTGGGAACGTCGCAGCTTCGGCCTTACCACGAGCTCGCTTCCGGCCTCGCATATAGGCGCACGTCGAATGGTGCGCCTCTGATCCATCCGCCCACTCCCGCAACCACCTCGAGTCCGGCCGAGCGGCCGCCAGTCGCCGCGAGTGTTGCGTCACAGCTCCCGGCGACGGGTTCGACTAACACTGCGGTCGGGCAACCAACCTCGGCGGCACACAGCCCCGGTCCGAAATCGGATCGGCCAGCGACGCCGGTAGGCGCAACACCGGCCGCTCCCGAACTTATCGGGACAAAGGCAGAGGTCTCCAGTTCTCGGTCACCGCCGCCGCCCCCTACAGCTGCACCGAAACCCGCTCCAGTCGCGTCGCCTCCGGACGAGCGTAGCGTGGCTCAAGCGGCGGTACACGCGGCGGATCCCCAAACAGTCCAAGCCAACGCTGGATCAGAGTCTCGCGAGCTGCTTCCACCGGCAGGCGCAACCGCCCCGGCCGAGGTCGAGGCAATAGCTTCCGTCCGAGCTGGTTCACCAGGGCCACGTTCACTCAATCCCACTTTGCATCCATCAGAATTGGATCCGGTCCAGGATTGCGGGGCCGAGCCGCAATCCGAGATCCCAAGCCTCATCCGGGAGCACGTCGCGGCCGGGCCGCCAATCGCTTCGGATCAGCATGATGATCTGCCTGCCATGAAGGATCAGCCCCGGTCAGAACCTTCTCTTCTCGCGGCATCCGAGCGCGCCGTCGATGCAAGCCGAACTGCGGTGCGCGTGGCACCTCCTCCCGCCTCCTCGACCGAGACACCGCCGCCGAGCGTGCCTGCCTGGGCAGTCAAGGGCGTGAAGGGGGCGGCGATGAGCAAGGACGAAGGCGTCCGGCCAAGCCTCACGTCCTCGCGGAACGGGCGAGGCGGACGAGGTGGTCGCGGGATCGGAGACTGAGATGAAGAGATCGCATCATATCCTTGGCAGGCAGGAGCCGCGCTGCCGAATTTTCGCAGAAAACGGGAATCGTCGAGCGAAGCATCGTAACGCCGTAGCGTCACGGCGTTCTGGCGCTGCGATGCCGAGGCGCTGGGGCGCTTCGATGGGATGGCGTCGCGATGCCATAAGGCCATGGCACCGCGACGCCGAAACGCCATGGCGCCTTGATGCCATAGCCCCCTCTTGCGGAGGGCGACGCTGATGGACACGGTCGCCATCGCCGGACAGAAGGGCGGTACCGGCAAAACTACCACCGCAGTCAATCTGGCTGTCGCCGCCCAACAGGCCGGACGACGCGTGGCCGCCCTGGACCTCGACCCGCAGGGCTCGCTCGCCGCATGGGCCGCCCGGCGCGAGGTTGACGATCCGGCCGTCGATCATCTCGGGCTCGAACGCGTCGAGCAGTTGCCGAAGATCCTCGCCGCACTCGAGCGGCGCGGTTTCGACCTCATCATCCTTGACACCGCGGGATCCCTAAGCCCCGCGGCCAATCTCGCCAGTAAGCGCTCGGTGACGGAGCAACTGGTCAAGCAGCCTGCTGGGTCCAGTCGGTCGGCGTCCAGTTCCAAGGCAGCAGATCGGACAGGCGCTTGGCCGGGTGATCGGCGATGCGCGTGAGCACATCGCGCAAGTAGCTCTCGGGATCGAGCCCGTTCATCTTCGCCGTCTCAATCAGCGTGTAGAACGCTGCCGCGCGCTCAGCGCCCAAGGCGGATCCGGCAAAGAGGTAGTTCTTGCGCCCGACCGCCACGCTGCGCAGAGCCCGCTCGGCCGCGTTGTTGTCGAGGGCGAGACGCCCGTCGTCGAAGGCGCGCATGAGCGCCGGCCAGCGTGCCAGCATGTAGCGCAACGCCTTGGCCAGTTCGGACCGGCCCGGCACCTGGGTCAGGCTCGTCTCGGCCCAGACCTTCAGCGCCTCGGCCAGCGGCTTCGAGCGCACCTGTCGCTCGCGGTGACGGAGGTCGGGCGGCTTGCCGTGCAGGTCGCGCTCGATCCCGTAGAGCGCCCCAATCCGCTCCAGCGCCTCCGCCGCGAGGGCCGAGCTCGTCGCGGCGTGCACCTCGAAGATCTTGCGGCGTACATGCGCCCAGCACGCTGCCTCGGTCAGGGCACCGCCCACACGCCCGGCCTCGTACAGCCCGTTGAAGCCGGCATAGCCGTCGGCCACCAGCACGCCGGAGAAGGCCGCCAGGTGGGCGAGCGGGCGCTCGCCTCGACGGTCGGGCGAGGCGAAGAACACGGCCGCCGGCGGGCGCACGCCGCCGTGGGGACGCTCATCCCGCACATAGGTCCACAGCCGTCCGATGCTCGTCTTGCCCGTGCCGGGCGCCAGCACCGGGATCGGCGTATCGTCGCCGTGCAGGACGTCCGAGCCAGTGATCACCTCCCGGCGCAGAAGGTCGGTCAGCGGCTGCAGCGTGGCCGCAGTCGCGCCGAGCCAGCCCGAGAGCGTCGAGGTCGCCAGTTCGACGCCGTCGCGCGCGTAGATCTCGGCCTGGCGATATAGCGGAAGATGGTCGTCGAACTTCGCCACCGCGATGTGGGCCAGGAGCCCGGGACCAGCCCGCCCGCGGGGAACCGCATGGTGGGGAGCGGGCGCCTGAACCACCTGCTCGCAGGCACGGCAGGCGAACGCCTCGCGCACGTGGCGCACGACCTTGAACCGGCCCGGCACGTAGTCGAGGCTCTCGGTGACGTCCTCGCCGATCCGGCGCAAGCTCCCGCCGCAGGCCGGGCAAGCGCAGGGACCGGCGTGGACCACGCTCTCGCGCGGCAGGTGCGCCGGCAGGTCCCGCCGGGCCGGCCTGAGTCGGGCGGCCTCCCTCGCCTCGGCGACGACCGGCGTGCCGGCCAGGCGCTCGGCCTCGTCGACCTCCAGCGCCTCGATGGCCAGTTCGAGCTGCTCAAGGCGCGGGCCGAACTTCTCGGACGAGGTGCCGAACCGCGCCCGCTTCAACCGGGCGAGCTCGCCGCGTAGCTTCTCGATCAGGGTGCTGGCGTGGACGGCCTCGCGCGTCAGGCTGACGATCAGCCGCTTGAGCGCGTCGACGTCGTCGGGCAGCGTGGCAGGATCGAGAGCCATGCCAACAGCTTAGCCCTTGCCAGGAGCCGTCGCTACCGGCCCTGACCACGGACGCGGCTCCCTCGGTAGTCTGCCGCTCTCAGCCCGCGATCATCGGCCGGTCGGTGCGCAGCGGCGTGCGCCAGTCGATCCCCTCCAGCAACATGGCGAGCTGGGCCGGCGTCAGCGCGGCGGCGGCACCGGCGGTGGACGGCCAGACGAAGCGGCCCTTCTCCAGGCGCTTGGCGAACAGGCACAGGCCCTGGCCGTCCCACCACAGCACCTTGATCAGGTGGCCCTGGCGCCCGCGGAACACGAAGGCCTGGCCCGAGAACG
>NZ_JACWCT010000185.1 GCF_016613415.1 Methylobacterium ajmalii
AGCATCGCCGAGAACGAGCCGGTCCAGAACTCCCAAGGCAGCCCTCCAAAAAGCAGCCTTCAATCACTTCTCGCCCAACCAGGAAACCCCAAGAGTCCACACCGCCTAGCGTACCGTGACCTGGCCCTTGATCCTCTCGTAGGTCGCCCGGCTCAGGACCCGCTTCGACAGGAGCTCGCCCGGCGAGGCGTAGGGCCGCCGGGCGACGATCGCCTTGCCGATCATGCCGCCGCCCAGCCCGTTCAGCTCGGCCACGCTGGCGGTGTTGAGGTCGACGGTGCCGGCCGCGGCCGGGGCGGGAGCGGGCTCCTCGACCGTCGCGACCGAGGGCGGGCTGAAGACCGGGGGAGGGGTGGAGGCCGGGATCGTCGCCGGGGCGGCGCTCGGGGCGGGAACGGCAGGGGTGGAAACGGGTGGGGCGGGAGCCGGCACGGGAGCGGGGGCGGGCATCGCCTCGGCCGCCGGGGGCTGGCGCTGCGGCGACGGCTCGGCCGGGCGCGGACCGGGATAGACCGAGCGCACCGGGTCCGCGGTCTCGCCCGTCGCCGGAGCCGCAGCGCTCCGCCCGCTCTCGACCCGCCTGGAAGGATCTCCCTTGGCCGCATCTCCCTTGGCCGCATCGCCCTTGGCGGCATTCACCTTGGGCGGCTCGGAGAGGTGGGGGCCGGTCGCGCGCGGCATCAGGACCTGCCACAGGCCGGCGAGTCCGGCTGCCAGCACGACGATGACGAGGGCGCGGGTGATGGCCGAACCGGTCAGCATCGCGGGCGGGTGTCCTCAAGGCTCGAGGGAGCGGGCCGCGCGAGGCGGTCCCTTGCGTCACAGTCTATCGCAGGTGATGGCGGAGGCGAGGCGGTGCCAGCCCCGCCCGAGCTCCATTCCGTGCGATGTCCACGGATTTGCACGCGCGATTCGACGCGCACCGGGCCGGTTTCCCCCGGTGTCGCGGGGCGCGACGTCTCGGACGACCTCTCTCGGCGGGCGTCAGGCGGCGATCGTGCGCCGGATCGCGCGGATCGCCCCGTCGCCGGTCCCGGGTCCCGTGCGGCCGGCACGGATGCGGCTTTCCGCCTCGGCGAGCGGCTCGATCGCCACCGCCATGTGGTGGCCGTTGGCGTGGATCAGGCGGGCCTCGTCGAGCATCATCCCGACATGGCCGCGCCAGAACACCAGGTCGCCCCGCCGCAGGCCGGCGAGGTCCGCCGTGACCGGCACCGCCTCGCCGAGGGCGGCCTCCTGCTGGTCGCTGTCGCGCGGCGCCGCGATCCCGGCGGCGGCGAGCGCGGTCTGCACCAGCCCGGAGCAGTCGAGCCCGAGGCTGCTGCGCCCGCCCCAGAGATAGGGCACGCCGAGGAAGCGCAGGGCCGTCGCGGCGACGTCCGGCTCGACCGCGTCCAGGGCGGCGAGGTGCCCGGCCCAGGCGAAGCGGCCGTCGGCGAGGCGCGCATAGGCGCCCTCGCGCCCCGCGACCGCCACCCGGGCGCCGAGGCTGAGCGCCCCGACGACGGGCCGCTTCAGGTCGGCGGCCGGGTACAGGAAGGTCCGCAGGGCCGAGACCCGATGGGTCGGGGCCGGATCGACCGGCCCGAGGGCCTCGGCCGGCAGGTAGCCGACATAGCCGTCCGCCGAGAGCTGCGCGAAGGCGAACCCGTCGCGGACCTCGTAGACGGTCGCCGCCTCGCCGAGCAGCGCCTCGCTGTCGAGGGCTGCGGCGGGATCGGGCGCGCGGCGCAGGGGCGCCACGGGGACGCGGATCCGGTGCGTCGTCCCGGCGACGTAGCGGTCCGCCGCGACCCGCCCGCGCAGGCGCTCGTCGGCGAGGTCGGGCCGGGCCGGCGTCAGGCGCGGATCGAGGGGGGCGTCGGCGGAGAAGGGGGCGGTCATGGTGCCGGCCAGTCTCTCAAGCCGGGCCGCCGGGAGCAAGCCGGACCGGGCGCCGACGGGAATCAGGACGTGACGGACCACTCCTGCGACGTTATGCCCGAGGTGGAGTCCGACCCGGGCACAAGTCGAATTTTCGCGGCGGCGGCGTGCGGTTACCTTCCGAACCCTGCGGAACCGCGCCGGCGGCCCGGGCAACCATTCCGGCCGCGCCGGGTTGGACATGCACGTGTTGCACTGCAACAATCGCCGTGCCTGCGCTATGGTCAGCCCATGATGATGAGCCGCACCGTGAAGAAGCCGACCGACAAGCCCCGCAACTTGCCGCCCATCCGGGTGCGCAAGGAGCCGCCGACCGTCTCCGAGGCGGTCGCCGCGGCCCAGGACCTCGCCGACGACGTCGAGCAGCAGGTCGAGATCGCCGCAGGCCTGATCGGCCTGTCCCCCGACGAGGTGCGCCCGCACGTGCTCCAGGCGGCCCAGGCCCAGGCGGCCAAGCCGAAGGCCGAGCGCTCGCCCGAGCGGATCATCAGCACCGGCAGCGGCCTGCGCGGCCCCCGCACGGTGATCGTCGAGCGCCGGGCCACCCGGCCCATGGTCGAGCGCCGGATCCGCCCGCCGCTCGACGGGCGCCGCTGAGGTCTGCGGCCACCGCCGGCCCGCCCATCATCCTGTGCTGTTGCACAAGGAGTTGCATTCGAGAGAGTATTGTCCACCATCGAACGCATCGGTGCGATTTCGGCGGGCCGCCCCGCCATGATAGGCTGGCGGCTCGACAATCCTTCGGCGAGGGCGGCGTCCGATTGCCGTCGGTATGGTGAGACCATGAACTCTTTCGAGCCTGTCCTGTCAGGCGTGACCGCTCTGCGGCTCGACAACCAGCTCTGCTACGCGCTCTACGCGGCCTCCCACCGCATGACGAAGTGCTACCGGCCGCTGCTCGAGCGGCTGGGCCTGACCTATCCGCAGTACCTCGTCCTGATCGTGCTGTGGGAGAACGACGGCCTGACCGTCTCCGACATCGGCCGCCGCCTGCGCCTCGATTCCGGAACCCTGACGCCGGTGCTCAAGCGCCTCGAGGCCGCCGGCTTCGTCCGCCGCACCCGGCGCCAGGCCGACGAGCGCGAGGTCGAGATCAGCCTGACCGAGGAGGGCCACGCCCTCGAGGAGCAGGCCGTCGAGGTGCGCCGGTCGATCGTCGAGACCCTGCAGATGACGGAAGGCGAGATCGCCGACCTGCGCGCCCGCCTCGACGTGCTCATCGCCACCCTGGGCGGCGAGGCCTGAAGGCGACGGACCCCGCGGCGGTTTGTTTTGCCGGTTAACAAATCCTGCTTGAGCACCGCGCCGCATCCCGTTTAAAGGGACGGACGGGAAGACGCCGCCCGCCGCGAGGGGGAGCGGAAGGCCGCGCGTCCCCGAGGGCCGACTCGCCTGGGTTCGATCCGCGTGGGCCATTCCGCGCGGGTGAGATCCTCGCGATCGTCCTCCCGCCTACGCCGTCTCCCGCTCCCGACCGGACCCCTTGCGAGTGCGCCGCGACGTGACACCCGTGACCTGCACCCGTCCTCGCCCGGGACGCCGCATCGCCGCCGGCCAGGCCGGCGCATGAGGAGCCTCAAGGCCCTGGCGGGCGCCCTGACCGGCTGGTCGGAGCGCAACGGCGAGCCGCGCCGCCAGGTCGGCGTGCTGCCGCTCCGGACCCTGCCGGGCGGCGAGATGCAGGTCATGCTCATCACCTCCCGGGAGACCCGGCGCTGGGTGGTGCCGAAGGGCTGGCCGATGAAGGGGCTGAAGAACTACGAGGCCGCCGCCCGCGAGGCCTACGAGGAGGCGGGGCTGATCGGCCGGGTCGGCCGGCGGGCGCTCGGCAGCTACTTCTACCAGAAGCGCCTGAAGAGCCGCGACACGGTGCTGTGCCAGGTCCAGGTCTTCCGGCTGGAGGTGCGCAAGCAGCTCAAAACCTGGCCCGAGCAGCACGAGCGCGACTGCCGCTGGTTCAGCGTGCCGGACGCGGCGGAGGCGGTGACCGAGGCCGGGCTCGCCGCCCTGATCCGGGCGGCCGGCGCGGACGGCGCCAAGGCCAAGGCGAAGGTCAAGGCCGCCGCGCATGCGGGCTCCGCGGCCAAGGACACGGTCGCCAAGGACGCTTCTGCCCGGGAAGCCTCCGCGAAAAGGCCTGCCGCCAAGGCATCGACCAGCCGGGAATCCGGCGGCAAGGGCTCCGCCGCCAAGGGGCCGGCCGGCCGCGCGCCCTGACGGCAACGGTGCTATCGGGCCGTCATACGGCTCCGCTATAGCGGCAGGCTTTCCCGCGGGGGCCGACCCGGCGGCTCCCTCCCGACGAGTGCGGACGCGATGGCGATCATCCAGGCCTTCCAGGCCGGCGAATTCCTCAACTCGGTCCTGAGCCTGTTCTGCGCCTTCGTGCTCGGCACCCTGATCGGGGCGGAGCGCCAGTACCGCCAGCGCACCGCGGGCCTGCGCACCAACGTGCTGGTGGCGGTGGGGGCGGCGGCCTTCACCGATCTCGGTATGCGCATCGGCCACGCCGACGGGGCGATCCGCATCGTCGCCTACGTGGTCTCGGGCGTCGGCTTCCTGGGCGCCGGCGTGATCATGAAGGAGGGCATGAACGTCCGCGGCCTCAACACCGCCGCGACGCTGTGGTGCTCGGCTGCCGTCGGGGCGCTCTCGGGCGTCGACCTCGCCGCCGAGGCCGCCCTCGTCACCGCCGCGGTGCTCGCCGGCAACACCCTGCTGCGGCCCCTCGTCAACGCCATCAACCGCATCCCGATCGACGAGCGCGACGCCGAGGCGACCTACGAGGTTCGCGCCACCACCGACACCGACCGCCTCTCCGAGGTGCGCGACCTCCTGGTCGAGCGCCTGGAGGCCGCCCACTATCCGGTGAGCGAGGTCGATGTCGAGGAGCGCGGCGAGGACGAGGTCGAGGTCGTCGCCACCCTGGTCAGCACCTCGATCGAGCCGGAGGAGATCGACGCGGTGATCGCCCGGCTGGGGGCGGCGGAGGGGATCCGGCGGGCGACCTGGGTGGTCAGGACAACGGATTGAGATGTATGGCCGGAATTCCGAACAGCCTTTACTCGGGCATGTGACCTTGATTCATATAAAATCCGACATTCAAGCGATGGATGACCTCGCGGCTCAGCCATTCATCGACAATGACGCGCTTGCGAAGGATATCGCGTATCATAAAGTTATTTATATCGATCGGTCGCGCAATAGTATTTGAATTTTCCCACGGAAGGCCACTGGCTATCTCGAAATCAGGCAGTAACACCTTTAAATGATCCAAGGTTTTGTCGAGGTGTGAAAGATGCCCGACCAATTGAAAATCATTAATAGACTGTAGCACGTCTGGTGTCACGTTGAGTGATAAGGGTTGCCACTGAGATATGTATCCAGACCGCGATGAAATTAAATAGCGAGTTTGGAGATTGTCGAAAAAAGAAACCCCGAGCGGATTAAGATTCGTCATGAAATGATCGAGCGAACCTGGATCCGAGAAGTCGACATGACGAACTTCATCGACCAGCCGACGTATTTCGTGGCTGAGAGAGCGATAATCTGCATCCATCTCTGGTTGATTATAACGATCGATCCACCTCAGATGCGAGCTTAGATGTTCAATCGGATCGCGGACCATCGTAAAAACAAAAATATTTGGGCGTAAATTTATAAAATTTTGGAGATTTCTAAAATAAATATGCCCACCAATTAAATCCGCATCGGATGAGAGTAGAGAATCTATATTGCGACCTTCATTAGTAGCATCTTCGATAAAGCTGTTGACTTTTATCTGATATTCAGACTTAGAGAAAAGTTCGTAAACTGAAGTGCCGCCGCTTTTTGGAATGTGAATGAAAAGCACCGTTCTATTGGGGAAACAATCTTGCTGCATTTCTCTTCCTATAATGCACGCTTCGCAAGCTCGCAGCGGTCCGAAGTGCCAGGAGCAAGCCGATATCTTCCAGCCTCTTTCGAACCTAGGTGTGGACGCACACTTTGCAAAACAATACGGTACTAAACCTCGGGTTGCAAGCTTGTTTGATCATATCAAAGTGCCCTGTTACATACTGCCACGGTATGGACAAAGGGCCGCCGCCGTCATAAAATTCAACGATACCATGTTCTTTGATAGGAATGGCACGGTTAAATCGATGCGAGCTGACGCAGTAAATCGCTAGTAAAAGTCAAGTTTATGCACCCCATCGACGATAGATTTACAGAGGAGTTTTGATGTCTATCTCAAAGTAAATAAATATCATAGTAAAAATGCTACATGGCTCGCCTGTAATATCACATGTTTCAGAAAGAGGGTAAAATGGATATTTTTGATTGTGAATGGTACGCTAAAATTATCGGCCAGAATATGGACGAGGCGGCCTTGCGAAAGCACTACGTTGACATCGGACGATTTCAGGATCGTTCACCTTCTCCGTATTTCGATAATTCGTGGTATATCAGTAACTCAAATATTTCTCTAGACGACGACATCGATCCTTTAAATCACTTTATAACATATGAATCCGCAGATCCGCACCCACTATTTAATGCAAAATGGTATAAATGGAATTATCTGCGCGATCTTCCAGATAAAAATCCCTTGTTTCATTATATTCAGGATGGTTGGAGAGCCGGCCATAATCCACATCCTTTATTTTGGTCTAACTGGTATCGAAAAAAATACATTAATAATCTCGTAGATATAGACCCTTTTTATCATTTCTTGACCGAAGGACATGCCAAGGGGTTCAATCCAAATCCGCTCTTTGACGTGAGTTGGTATGTTGATACTTACAATCTGCCGCCTCACACAAACAGTCTGGTAGATTATATTTATGGTGGCCATTTTACGCGCGATCCCCATCCTTTGTTCGACACCAAGCATTACAATTCAACAGTAGACTGCGGTAGTTTGAGTCCGCTAGAGGACTACTTGACGAAAGAGCGTCACAGCAGTCCAAATATAATGTTTGATGTCGAGCATTTCAGAAAGAAAATGATCGCTCAAAAATCAGCCAATGTAGAGTCATATATTCCAGATCTGGTGCAATATGTTGAATTGCCAAAATCCTCGTCTATCGATCCGCACCCCTTATTTTCTAAGAAGTTCTACTACGAAAGAAACCCGGATGTAAAACAAGCGGGTAGTGAAGCGTTGTATCATTATGCTCGATCGGGGGCTCGAGAGGGTCGGCAGCCTCATCCTTTGTTCGAGCCAGATTTTTACTGGGAGCAGTTTCCGGACCGACGCTATTTCAATCCGCTCATCGACTATCTCAATCGCGCTGATGAAACAGCTGCAAAACCGCGTCGGCCGAGACACCCCGACACAGCTCTGAAGCCTCTGCCGTCGTCTCGCAAGGTCATTAGTCTCTCAAATTTTTCCAAGCCAATCCGCCGAGAGAAAAAAGACGTTCGTATTGGTGTGTTTGCCCATATCTTTTACAGCGATCTTGCAGATTATGTTGTAGGTTATACTAATAATATAACTGAAGACTGTACAGTATATATCTCCACCTCGTCGATCGTCGACGCCAAGATCATCAGACAGGTTTTTGAGAAGCGTTCAAATCATAAATTTATCATTCGTATCGCTCCCAATCGTGGCCGTGACATCGGTCCGATGCTAGTCACGTTTCGAGATGCTCTCGAGTCATGCGACTATGCGGTGCATATCCATACAAAAAAATCGAAACACTACAATCGTGATTTTGACGAGTGGAGAAACCATCTGTTTGATATGAATTTAGGAAGCCCGGATCTCGTCACCGCCATCCTTGATACGCTTGATCGTCCGGATGTGGGCGCAGTAGCGCCCGAGCATTTTGCACCCATCAAGCCGCTGATCCAATGGGGTGGCAATTTTCATAACGTTGAGCATTTGATGTGGTTGTCTGGCGAACAAATTACGCCACGCCATGTTCTTGATCTACCCAGCGGATCGATGTTTTGGTTTAAAACTGAGGCACTAAAAAAGCTGCTTGATTTGAATCTCGATTATTACCATTTCGATCCTGAAGGTGGGCAAGTCGACGGTACGCTCGCACATGCAATCGAGCGCTCGTTTTTTAACTTCGTTGAGATAGCAGGGTACGAGTGGGTGGTTCATCATCCCGATGGTCGCGAGTTGGACGATCAACCATCTGCGCTTTTACGATCGATCGGCAATAAATTCTTTCCGACTGATCGCGACCTCGGTGTGACGCGCAGATATTTTCCAGAATGTACCGACTACCTCGTCCGACCGAGCGATGTCGGCAAACCTCGAATCAACTTGCTTATACCTCTCATCGATCAAAGCAAGGGGTACGCGGGAGTCGCTACTGGCATCGAGGTATTTATGAAGTTGGCGCGGGAATTGGGAGACTCATTCGACGCCCGCATCATTACCACCGACATGAGTATGTCGAGCCAGTATGTTGCTCCGGAAAACTTCAGTATCGTGTCATGTCTCGATGAGGATGTTCCGGGCAAAAATACAATTATAGATGGTGCTCAACGCTACCTGTCCCCAATATTTTTTAGAGAAAATGATGTGTTGTTTGCGACCGCTTGGTGGACGGCCAGCGGTGCCCTCAATATTATGGAACAACAAAGAAAACTTTTCTTGGCGAGCCCAGATAAATTCGTTTATTTGATTCAAGATTATGAGAGTGGGTTCTACCCATGGTCTACGAAATATTCTCTTGCCGACCGTACGTATCACGATCCCGGCAAGATAATACCTATTTTTAACACTGATATATTAAGCGAATTTTTTGCGCAAAATACAAATGTAAAGAGCGGCCACGTGCTTTTGCCGGGCATCAACCAAAAAATCGAGAAGCATATCCAGCGTAATAAGCAGAAAGAAAAGATCGTTCTGTTATATGCACGTCCACATGCCGAGCGAAACTGCCTTCCTTTCTTGGACATGCTCGTCAAAACTTTGACGAATGATAACCCCGATTTCTGGGCGGATTGGGAGTTTATCGCAATTGGTGAGGATTTCGACGCAGGCGTCCTGAGGTGTACTGGCAGAATCAAAATACACGGAAGGTTGACATTGGAGCAATACGGCGATCTCGCGTCACGTGCGGCTTTGGCCCTCTCACTCATGGTATCGCCGCACCCCAGCTACCCACCTATGGAACTAGCAAATGCAGGCGTGTTAGTGTTGACGAACAACTATAGCAATAAACATATGTCAGATCTTCATGATAATATTTCAGCATTCGATAATTTTAATACTAAAGAAGTTAGTCAAATATTTTTGCAAATGGCAAAAAATTGGGGGGCGAATACCAACGGTGGGTGGTCTGGGAAGCCAAAAGTCGATTGGTTCTTCGATGGCCAATCGAACATTGAAAGTTTGATTAAAAATTTAGCAGTAGATGTAAGATTGAATGTAGCAAAAAAGTAAAAAAGCAACTGATAAGCACGCTTATCATTGCTAAATCCCTAGTAGCGGTATCAATAAGAGGGCAAAAAATGGCAGGGTTGCATAAATATTCGATCGTTGCTTGCGCCAGATGGGAGCGTAACTACATAGTCGAATGGATGCAGTATCATTTCTTATTAGGTTTTGATCATATTTATATATACTCCAACGATGATACGTTGGACGACCTTTTCTCGGTATTGCTGCCTTACTTGACAGGCGATAACCCAAGAGTAACCTTGAGGCATTATCCATATCAAGGGCAACAGGCATATATCTATCGACATTTTTTGAAGCACTATCGACATGAAACAGAATGGGCAATGTTTCTTGATATTGATGAGTTCATCAACTTAAATAATAAAGATTTTCGAAGCTTTATGAGAAGTTTCGATGAAGACGTTTTTTCAATATATTTTAACTGGATATATTTCGGCAATTCTGATTTTAAGCAGAGAGAAAGTCGAAGCATACTAAATAATTATGTGAAAAGAAGTGAAACTATACATCCTTACACGAAGAATATTTTTCGTACCTCTTATATCGACGACTCGATGTTGACGAATAGTGCTTTGTCCGGAAAGCATTTTTGGCACGGCTGGTACGGATTTGATATTGGAAACGGGCGTCGAGTTAATGTTATTGGTGAGGATATGTCGAGCTATTACGATGGGTTCCCGGAGAGTGCGAGGGCATTCCTTGATGAAGATGGGCGACAAAAAAATATATTGGAGACCGCGATTATTCATCACTACTGTCTCAAGTCAGAAGAAGATTTTATGATTCGGATGAGCAGGGGCACGTCAGGAAACTTTGGTGGCCAGTCGATTTGGGCTGAGATGTATAATAGTGGACAGTATAAAGATACGCTGAAGCAACTGAATGCGATTGAAGATAATAGTCTTGCGACATTTTGGAGTCGGAATATTGGTGAATATAGCGAAATGGAAGTCGTGCCTGTACCAAGGGGGGTCGATATATCGAGTAGGGGTATTGCGACACAGAGCTCGCTGTCACAGTGGTCCCGTGACAAATCTAGCGTCGTTGCCGATGCAAGCGGTGCACTTCATGGCGAGCCTTCTGGCGGTTATAGCTTCCATACCGATCTTGAGGAGAATCCCTGGTGGCTTCTTGATCTGAATGATAAATATAAGGTCCTGGAGATACGAATATTCAATAGGGTTGATGACTTGAGCGCAGCTGCAAGAGCAAGAGCGTTAGAGGTTGAAATTTCGACCAATGGAAAAAACTATTCGATAATCTATCAAGCCGAACAAAATCATATTATCGGAGGTGTAGATGGATATCCATTGAGATTGTTATTTGAGGGGGGTGAAAATATTAGATTTATAAGAATTAATTTGAGAGAAAAAAATGTTTTACATCTCGACAAGGTCAAAATATATGCTGTTACGACTCCGAGTTAACTCTAAGAATAAGACTGAGGACGTTCAAATATCCGTCCTTTGTTTTAGAGTGGGCGCTATGTAGGCAGTTCGTGCCAGCACTTTCAATGTGAGCGCTGCGATAGCGATATTTGTACGATTGCGGGCTGTCGCAGCTGTAGGGTGTCTCATCTTGGCTGATTTGATCATTTTGATGCTATTCATCAGGTGCGAGCGGGAAGTGACTGGTGCTGGAACATTACCAGCGCACCTTTGCGCCGCCATGTTGGGCGCTAAGGCGTTCGGCACTTCAGCGCCTGCGCCCGTTCGGGCTTAACCCCCCCTACGCCTCGGGCGGATCCATTCGGAGAAGTTGCGGTATCAAACGTCGGGCGCCGCGCCCGCCGCCGCTGGATCGCCAAGAAACTGCCGAAGGAAAGCCCGATGACGAGGAGCGAGACGCCGGTCGTCACGGTGCCGAGCGCGTAGATCTCCGGGGTCGTCACGGTGGTGGTGAGGCCCTGGAGTTCCAGCGGCAGGGTGTTGCGCCCGCCGATCGCCTGGCTGGTGCGGGCGAGCTCGTCCCAGGACAAGGTGAAGCCGAACAGGGCCACGCCGACGAGGGACGGCAGGATGATCGGCACCACGACGTGCCGAAGCGATTGCGGGCCGGTGGCGCCGAGGTCGCGGGCGGCCTCCTCGTAGGCCGGGTTGAAGCGGTTGAACACCGCGAACATGATCAGGAGGCCGAAGGGCAGGGTCCAGGTCAGGTGCGCACCGAGCGCCGAGGTGAACAGCCCCATCACGGTACCGTGGTCCTGGAGGAAGCCCCAGCCGGTTCGCGCCGCGAGGACCTTGATGCCTTCGTCGATCAGCCGGAACTCGAGGCCGATGCCGAGCGAGACCACGATCGAGGGCACGATCAGGCTCGCCACCGCGACGTAGAAGAGCGGCGTCTGGCCCAGGAACCCCTTGCGGAAGGCCAGCCCCGCGAAGAACGCGATGGTGACGGTGAGCCCCATCACCACGAGGCCGAGCGCCAGCGAGCGCCGGAACGCCGCCCAGATGTCGACCACGCCGAGGCCCGCCCACAGGCGCGAGAACCAGAAGGTCGAGACCCCGTTCATCGGGAAGGTGAGGCCGCCCTGCGGCCCCTGGAAGCTGAGCGCCAGGATCGTCAGGGTCGGCCCGTACAGGAAGAGCACGAACAGCCCGAAGACGCCGGCGAGCACGTAGAACGAGAAGGGGCGGGGGCCGTCGCGGCGCATCTCTCTCAAAGCTCCCGGCGCAGGTCGATCAGGCGGGTCAGCGCGGCGATCAGCACCGTCACTGCGCCGAGCAGAACCACCGCGTTGGCGGCGGCGGCGGGGAATTGCAGGTAGGCCATCTGCACCTGGATCACCTTGCCGACCGAGGCGATCTGCTGGCCGCCCATCACGCCGACCGTGACGAAGTCGCCCATGATGAGCGTGAGCACGAAGATCGACCCGATGGCGATGCCGGGCTTGCACAGCGGCACGATGACGTTCCACAGGGTCTGCCAGGGCGTGGCACCGGCATCACTGGCCGCCTCGATCAAGGATCGGTCGATCCGCATCATCGAGTTGAAGATCGGCACGATCATGAACACCGTGTCGAGGTGGATGAAGGCCAGCACCACCGAGAAATCGGAGTAGAGCAGCCCCTCGATCGGGGTGCGGATCACGCCTAAGGACATCAGCGTGTCGTTGACGAGGCCGTTGCGGCCGAGCAGCGGCACCCAGGCGATCATCCGGATCACGTTCGAGGTCCAGAACGGGATGGTGCAGATGAGAAAGAGCACCGTCTGCATCGCCGTCGAGCGGACGTGGAAGGCGACGAAGTAGGCCACCGTGAAGCCGATGGTCAGCGTCGCGGCCCAGCCGAGCAGGCAGAACTTCAAGGTCGACAGGTAGGTGCGGAAGGTGGTGCAGAGGTCGCCCCCCGACAGGCAGCCCTCGAACACGTCGGCGTAGTTCTGCAGCGTGAAGGCCGGGATGATCTCGTACTCGTTGTACTCCCAGAAGCTGACGACCAGGGTGAGCGCCAGCGGCACCAGGAAGAACACGAGGAAGATCAGCCCGAGCGGCATCGCCTGCCAGTAGGCGAGGCGGCGCTGGCGCCGCGTCGCTGCTGCGAGGCCCGCAGGGGCCGGCAAGGGCGTCGGCAAGGGGGCCGGGGCGGCTTGCGCCGCCTCCGGCAGGGCATGCGTCCGAGCCGCGGCCGTGCTCATGCGGCGATGAACTCGTTCCACTTGCGGACCATGTAGGTGTTCTCGTCCATCACCGAGTTCCAGCAGGCGACGGCGCCCATGCGGCTCTCGAACGAGCCGCCGTCGCGCAGCGCGCCGGCCTTCTCCATGATGGTGCCGTCCGGCGCCTTGATGTCCTTCTCGGCCGGCTTGCCCTCCATCCAGAATGCCCATTCGTAGGGCTCCATGTGGGCTTTTGCCGTTTCCAGCACCGCCGAGTAGTAGCCCTGGCGATTCAGATAGGCACCAGCCCAGCCCGACAGGAACCAGTTGATGAAATCGTAGGCAGCGTCGAGCTTCTTGCCGGTCAGGGTCTTGGGCAGGCCGAAGCCGGTGGCCCAGGCGCGGTAGCCTTCCTTCAGCGGCTGGTAGGTGCAGGCGACGCCTTGCGAGCGCACCTTGGTGACGGCGGGCGACCACATCGACTGGATCACCGTCTCGCCCGAGGCCATCAGGTTCACGGATTCGTTGAAGTCCTGCCAGAAGGCGCGGAACTGGCCGGCACGCTTGGCCTCGATCAGCACCTTCATGGTGCGGTCGATCTCGGCCTTCGTCATGTTGCCCTTGTCGGGATAGGTGTAGTCGCCGGTGGCCTCCACCACCATCGCGGCGTCCATGATGCCGATCGACGGGATGTTGAGGATCGAGGCCTTGCCTTTGAACTCGGGGTTCAGCAGCTCCTTCCACGAGGTGATCGGGCGCTTGATCAGGTCGGGCCGGATGCCGAGGGTGTCGGCGTTGTAGGTGGTGGGGATCAGGGTGATCCACTCGGTCGGGGAGGCGGCGAACTTGGTCGAGGTCTGGCCCTCGAGGTAGAACACCTTCCTGGGCGCCGTGCCCTGGTCGCCGATCTTCTTCCCCCCGACCTCGCCCTTGGTGAAGACCGGGGTGATCTTGTCGGCGTTCTTGATCCGGCGCGCGTCCATACCGACGAGGTTGCCCGACGGCATCAGTTTCTTGAGGCTGAAATACTCCGAATCGACGATGTCGAACGAGTTCGGCTGGGTGACGACGCGCTTCGAGACCTCGTCGGTCACGACCGGGATGTACTCGATCGTGATGCCGAGATCCTCCTTCACCTTGCGGGCGATGTCGCCGCTCTGGTTCACGGCGGTGCCGAGGTAGCGAAGCGTTACCGGCTCGGCGGCGATGATCGCCGGAAAGCCCGTGATGACGCCGGAGCCGGCGGCGAGGCCGGCCGCGGCGCCGGCGCCCTGCAGCAGCGTGCGGCGCGACAGGCGAGGTGTCTTCGTGTCGGTCATGGCGAGTTCTCCCTTGTCGAGGTCGTCGTCAGGCGTCGAGGCGGTGGGCCTCGCCGGCAGGCCAGCCCACCCGCACCGTGTCTCCGAGGGTGAATGGGCTTGCCGCAAAGGCGTGGTCGCTCAGGATCGCGGTGAGCGGCGCGCCGGCCTCCGCGGCGAGGTTCGGCGCCTCCAGGCTCACATGCACGGTGCTGCCCTGGTACTCGACCGCGACGACGCGGGCGCTTTGCGCCTCCGGGCCCGCTTCCGGACCGAGCCGCATCCGGTCGGCCCGCACGGCGACGCGCCGGTCGGGGAGCGCGATGACGTTGTGGCCGCCGATGAAGCGGGCGACGAAGGCGGTGGCCGGGCGCTCGAACACCGTGCGGGGCGCGGCCGCCTGCTCGATGCGCCCGCCGTTCATCACCACGACGAGGTCGGACAGCGCCATCGCCTCCTCCTGGCTGTGGGTGACGTGCACGAAGGTGATGCCGAGCTCGCCCTGCAGGCGCTTGAGCTCGGTGCGCATCCGCACCCGCAGGAACGGGTCGAGGGCCGAGAGCGGCTCGTCGAGGAGCAGCACCTTCGGGCCGGTGACGAGGGCGCGGGCAAGCGCCACGCGCTGCTGCTGGCCGCCCGAGAGCTGCGCCGGCAGGCGCCCGGCGAGGTGGTCCATCTGCACGAGCGCCAGCATCGCCTCGGCGCGCTTGAGGCGTTCCGCCTTCGGAACGCCCCGCATCTTGAGCCCGAACGCGACGTTGTCGCGGCAGGTGAGGTGCGGAAACAACGCGTAGCTCTGGAACATCATCGCGGTGCCGCGCTCGGCCGGCGGCAGGTCGCCCACCGCCTTGGGCCCGATCACCACGTCGCCCGACGAGACCGTCTCGTGCCCGGCGATCATCCGGAGCGTCGTGGTCTTGCCGCAGCCCGAGGGCCCGAGCAGGCAGCAATACGAGCCCGAGCGGATCTTCAGGTTGATCCCGTCGACCGCGACGGTGTCGCCGTAGCGCTTGGTCAGGCTGATCAGCTCGATGTCCATGCACCGTCCCTTGGCGCTCTCCCCTTGGACCTCGAGCAAAGCAAGGGACGGGCCAGGGGGAGGGGGCCGGCCGGCACGGCGCCGTCCGGCGCGCCCGCGATTCCTGCCCCCGCGCCTGTTGCAATGCGCCGGGCGATCCGCTATCCCCCCGCTCGTCTTCGGCGCACAGCGACGGACTGCCCGGCCTCATCGGTCGCGGCCGGACTTTCGTGGCGCCGACGGGCCGTTGTAGCTCAGTGGTAGAGCGCGTCATTGGTAATGACGAGGTCGGGAGTTCAATCCTCCCCAGCGGCACCATCCTTCACCGTGAGAGTTCAAGATTTCGCTCGGTGTGTCTGAAGACTGTCCGCTTCCGATCGGGAGGGCAGCCCGGCACCGGCGCGCCGTTGTAGCTCAGTGGTAGAGCGCGTCATTGGTAATGACGAGGTCGGGAGTTCAATCCTCCCCAGCGGCACCATTCTCCTTCCGGCATGCGCACGACCCGACCCGTGACGGTGCCTCGAGCCCGTAGCCGGCGGGCGTCCCCAGTAAATCTCCCAGCCGCGCGTCACGTCTCTCGGTTGAGCGCCCCGGCGCGCCGTCGGCGGCCCCGGGCGCCGAACGAGCCCGGAGCCGCGAGCCCCCGTCTTCAGATGCCGGCCGCGATCATGCGGTTCTCGCCCGCGTCGCGCAGCCACGCGGCGTCCCGGGCGATCAGTCCGGCGAGCCGCTCGACCGGCTGCGGCTTGCCGAACAGGTAGCCCTGCATCTCCTCGCAGCCCTCCTCGGCGAGGAAGCGCATCTGCCCGTCGGTCTCGACGCCCTCGGCCACCACGCCGATGCCGAGGCTGCGGCCGAGCCCCAGCACCGCCCGCACGATCACGGCGGCGGAGGGACGCTGCTCGAGCTGGCTGACGAAGGAGCGGTCGATCTTGATCTTGTCGAACGGGAAGGCCTGCAGCGTCGCCAGCGACGAGTAGCCGGTGCCGAAATCGTCCATCGCGATGCCGATCCCGAGCGCCTTCAGCCGTCGCAGCACCGTGAGCGCGCGGGCCATGTCGTTGATGATGACCGTCTCGGTGATCTCGATCTCGAGCCGCTCCGGCGGCAGGCCGGTCTCGGCGAGGATCGCCCGCACCCGCTCGGGCAGGTCGGCCTGCTGGAACTGGCGCGGCGAGAGGTTGACGGCGACCTTGAGCGGATGCGCCCAGCCTGCCGCCTCCCGGCAGGCCGCCCGCAGCACCCACTCGCCGAGCGGCACGATCAGGCCGGTCTCCTCGGCGAGCGGGATGAACGCGCCGGGCGGCACGAGGCCGCGCGAGGGGTGGCTCCAGCGCACCAGGGCCTCGAACCCGACGAGCCGGCCGCAGGCCGAGCGCACCTGGGGCTGGTAGTGCAGCATCAGCTCGTCGCGTACCAGGGCGTGGCGCAGATCCGCCTCCAGCAGGCGCCGCTCGGCGAGGGCCGCGTCCATCGCGGTCTCGAACGCGCGGGCGGCGTTCCGCCCGTCCGCCTTCGCCTTGTAGAGCGCGAGGTCGGCGCGCCGCAGGATCGTCTCTCCGTCGGTCCCGTGCGCCGGGGCGAGGGCGATGCCGATGCTCGCGCCGACCTCGACCGACTGGTCGCCGATCGCGACCGGGCGGCCGATCGCCCGGATCATCGCCTGCGCCCGCGCCGTCGCGTCCCCGGCGCCGTCGACCGAGGCGACGAGGACCGCGAACTCGTCGCCGCCGAGGCGCGCCGCGAGGTCGCCCGCCGCCAGCCCGGCGCCGAGGCGCTCGGCCACCGCCTGCAGCAGCGCGTCGCCCGTCAGGTGGCCGAGGGCGTCGTTGACCTCCTTGAAGCAATCGAGGTCGAGGCACAGGACCGCGCAGGATCCGCCCGTCTCGGTGATCTCGGCCAGGCGCCCCTCCAGGCGCTCGCGGAACAGGGTGCGGTTCGGCAGGTCGGTGAGCGCGTCGTGGGCCGCCATGTGGGCGATCCGCCGCTCGGCCTCCTTGCGCACGCCGATGTCGCCGTGGGTCCCCACGAGCCGCATCGCCCGGCCGTCGGCACCGCGCGAGACCACCTTCGCCCGGGTCAGGAACCAGCCCCAGCTCCCGTCCTTGCGCTGCAGCCGGTGCTCGCACTCGAAGACCGGGATCTCCCCGGCGAGGTGCCGGTCGAGGAGCCCGACGACCGCCGCCCGGTCGTCGGGATGGATCAGCGAGCGCCACGTCCAGGTGTCGGAGGGCAGCTCGCCCGGCGCGTAGCCGAGCAGCTGCCACCAGCGGTCCGAGGTCCAGGCCTCGCCGGTGCGCAGGTCGCAATCCCACAGTCCGTCGCTGCCGGCATCGAGGGCCAGCGCCAGGCGCTCCTCGCTCTCCCGCAGCGCCTCGTGGGCGAGGACCATGTCGTCGATGTCGAGGGCGGTACCGATCCATTCGACGACGGCACCGTCGTGCAGGACCGGCACCATGACGATCTTGTACCAGCGGTAGTCGCCCGACAGGTCCTTGAGCCGCGCCTCCGTCTCGAAGGTGCGCGCCTCGGCTTCCGCGATCCGCCACGCCGCGGCGATCGCCTCCCGGCCGTCCGGATGGTGGCTGGCGAAGCGCTGCTCGCGGGAGGAGACGCCCGGCCCGAACAGGGCCTGGAAGCGCCGGTTGGTGTAGACGGTGTAGCCGTCCGGGGGCATGACCCAGACCATCTGCGGCAGCGTGTCGGTGAGCGCCCGCATGCGCTCCTCGCTCGCCACCAGGGCGGCCGTCCGCGCGCTCAGCACCCGGTTCATCTTGCGCAGGCGGTCCGCGGCCAGCGCCAGGGCCGCGCAGCCGAGCACCGCCAGGGTGACGACGGCGATGACGGCGGCGAGCGCGGCATGCGGCAGGCTGTCGACGACCGCGTCGGCCTGCGGGTCCGGGACGACCTGGACCGCCGCCATTACGAGGAAATGCAGCACCGTGATCCCTGAGGCCATGAGGAGGCTGGCGCCGACGAGGCGTCCGCGTTGCCCCGTTGGCGGCGCCCCGCTTGTCCTTGCGCGCGGCAGAGCCCCGCCGTCGGCCGCCCGCGGCAGCGCCAGGAGGGCACCGTAGGTCAGGACCATGCCGGCGACGATGGCCGCCGCCGCCAGGGCCGGGTCCACGACGAAGCTGCCCTGGATCCGCACGCCCCGCAGGCCGGTGATGTGCATCGCGGCGATGCCGAGGCCCAGGATCAGGCTGGCGGCGATCACCCGGGTCCTGTCGCGGGAGCGCCGCAGGAGGGCGAAGGCCGCGAGCGCGCTCGCGATGCTGGCGAGGAGCCACGCGAGCGTGATCGCCGGGTCGTAGCTCACGCCCACCCCCGGATCGTAGCCCAGCATGGCGATGAAGTGCGTGCTCCAGATACCGGCGCCGGCCGAGAACGCCGCACCGGCGAGCCAGCCGAGCGAACCCCTGCCGTGCTCGGGGCGCGCCTGCTCCAGCAGGTGCAGGGCGGTGTGGCAGGAGAACCAGCAGACCAGCGCCGCCAGGGGAACGGCCCAGGCGGTATGCTCTGCCGTCAGGCAGACGAACGCACGATGCATCATGTCCTGCCGTGACGCCAACGTTGCCGGCAACCTGCCTCAGAGGAGCTTAACAAAGGGCACCCGCGGCGAACAGCGCCGGCGTCCGACCGCAATCGTGCCCGGATGACCGCCCCTACCGGCGCGCGATCGGCCGTACCTATCCGCCCGCCCGACTGGTCCTCGACTGGCGCGACGGTGCCCGACCGAGCCGGAGAACTGGTCGAGGCCCGGGTTTCGCACAGGAGGCGGCCGGTCGTCCGGCACCGGCCGGTGCGGCGCGCGATCATCGCCACGGCCGGCGTGTAACGATTTGTTAACCATTGCGGCGCACTGATTCGACCATGTACTCACAGCTCCGCCGTTACGGCTGGCGCCCTCTCCAAGCGGTCGGCCACGTCACCCTCGCCCTCGCCTTGCTCGTCTTCGGCCTCGCCTGCGTCGGAGCCGACCTCCTCGGCGGATGGGAGCGTGCCGCGCAGCTCCTCTCGGGCCAGGGCTGAGCTTTTCCGGGCGCCGCGGGGGCGACGGCCGCTTCCGGGGCCGCCCGGTTGCATCCGCAGGCTCGGCTGTTAAGCTTTGCCGTGCCGGCACGCCTCGCGTGATCCGCCGCCGTGGCCCACCGGGCCGCCCTGCCGCCGCCCGCCCCGCGCATCGTCACGGATGCCGCCAACCCGGGCCTCACCTCGCTTGCGCCGACGCGAGGCTTCTTGCGGGCCCGCGTCCCATCGGCCGTGCCGCCGGCTCGCCCGCGTCCGCGCCGGCCCGCCGCGCATCCGGCCCCCGAACCAGGACCCGACGCGATGATCGATCACCGCCGCCGCCTCCTCAGCCGCGCCGCCCTCGCCGAGGAGGGCCGCATCACGCTCCGGCGCGACCCCGACCGGGCCTGGCCCGGCGACCACAGCCGGCTCTGCGCCCTGGCGAACGACGGCGAC
This sequence comes from Methylobacterium ajmalii, assembly GCF_016613415.1. Taxonomy (GTDB): domain Bacteria; phylum Pseudomonadota; class Alphaproteobacteria; order Rhizobiales; family Beijerinckiaceae; genus Methylobacterium; species Methylobacterium ajmalii. The sequence goes on from NZ_JACWCT010000185.1 coordinate 19,712, forward strand.
CTGCTGTTTCTCGGCGAGGAGCCCGGTCCGCTGCCGGGCGGCGCCTGCGCGGCTTGGCGCATCACCGCGCAGGGTCGCGCCGCCCTGGGGGAGAGCCCCTCCGCCCGCCCGTAGCGGCGGCTCCCGGGGCCCGGCGCCGCACCCGTGCTTCACATCCGGCCGCCGCGTCCCCACACTGAAGGGGCGGGGCAGTGGCCCGGGCAGGCCGTCGAGGTGAGCGATGGACTACGTCTGCGACGTTCCCGGTGGGAAGACCTGGTTTCGCATCGAGACCGAGGCGGAGGCGATCCGGGAATCGGCCCTGATGGGCCATGCCGTCGAGAAGCACTTCCGCCAAGCCCAGAGCCGCGCCGAGGCGTCCTACGTGCCGCCGGCCGGCGGTCCCTTCGTCGAGGAGCGGATCGGCCTCAAGGGGCACCTGGCGCGGACGATGCCGCGCTTCTTCACCCTGCGCGACGCCGAGGGCAGCGGGCTCGCGACCGCGATGGTGCCGGCGGGCGCCGGCTGCCCGATCGTGGTCGGGATCGGCAACGCCGACCCCTACGTCGCGCACGAGGAGGCGATCCGGGGGCTCGGCACCCATCTCGGCATCCCGCTCGAGCGCAGCCGCTGCTATCCCTACGGGCGCTGACCGCCCAGCCCGGCGCCCGCGCTCACGCGGCCTCCGTGCGCGCCGTCTGTGCGCTGACGGCGAGCGGCACCGCGATCCGGCAGACCAGGCCCCCTTCCGCGTAGTGGAGCGCGACCTCGCCGGCGAGCTCCCGCTCCAGGCTCGCCCGGATCAGCCGGGTCCCGAAGCCGGTCCGGCTCGGCGGCACCACCGCGGGGCCGCCGCTCTCGCGCCAGCGCAGGACGAGCGTCCCGGTGCCCGCCCGCCCCTCCAGCGACCACTCCACCGCCACCTGGCCGGCCTCGGCCGAGAGCGCGCCGTACTTCGCCGCGTTGGTGGCGAGTTCGTGGATCGCCATGCCGAGCGGCAGGGCCACCGCGGGAGTGAGGGAGACCGGCGGTCCTTCCAGCCGGATGCGGTCGGCCCGCCCGCCGGCGTAGGGCTCGAGCTCCGCCGACAGGATGCCCGACAGCCCCGCCCCCTCCCAGTGGTTGGCGGTGAGCACGTTGTGGGTCTGGGACATCGCCAGCAGCCGGGCCTCGAAGCTGCCGGTGAAGTCGGCGAGCGAGGCCGCGCTGCGGGCGGTCTGGCGCGCCATCGACTGCACGGTGGCGAGGGTGTTCTTCACCCGGTGGTTCAGTTCGTGGATCAGCAGGTCCTGGCGCGCGTCGGCGGCCCGGCGTTCCTCCTCCTCCCGGGCGAGGGCCCGCGCCGCGGCCGTGAGCGCGTGGCTGATCGCCTGCGCCTCCCGCACCGCCGAGCCCGGCACGGTCACCGCCTCTCCCCGGCCGAGGGCGGAGGCCGCGATGGCCAGCCGCCGCAGGGGCCGGGCCAGCAGGCCGGCGGCGAACCAGCCGATGCCGGCCGCCACCGTCGCGACGACGAGGCCCCACAGCAGGATCTGCCGGCGCAGGTCGGTCACCGACGCGAAGGCGGTGCCGGCGTCCTGGCGCACCAGCACGGTCCAGCCGAGACCCGGGAAGTCGCGGTAGCCCCGGGTCGGCCGGAACCCGGTGAGGTAGCGCCGGCCGTCCGGCCAGGTCTCCGTCTCGGTGCCAGAGCGCCCGTCCCGGGCGCCGGCGACGCTCGGGAGTTCCGCCGGCACGCGGGTGCGGCGCAGGCCCTCGGGGCCGAGCAGCACCGTGCCGTCCCGGGCGAGCACCATGATGGCGAGGTCGCGCGGGGTGCCGGTGGTCTCGCGCAAGGAGGCCTCGGCCGCTCGCGCCCAGGCCCAGTCGAGATGGCCCGAGACCACGCCGACGAGCTGCCCGGCATCGTCCCGTACCGGAGCGGCGATGTCGAGCACCCGGGGCGGGTCGGCCGGGTCGTGGTGCGGGTCGATCGTCGCGAGCAGAACGACGTCGTGGACGTCGCCCACGAAGGGGCTGTGACGCCCGTTGGTGAAGTATTCCCGGTGCCCGACCTCGGCGCCTTCGAGTGCGCCGGTGCTCGTCGCCTGGATCCGGCCGTCGACGCCGACCAGCCCGATGATGGCGTAGTCGGGATAGGTCTCCTGCGCCCGCCACAGCACGCGGCGCTTGCGCGCGAGCGGGGCGGCGGGGTCGCGGATGGTGTCGTTCTCGGCCAGGATCACGATGTCGCGCCAGCGCTCGAACAGGCCGCGGTCGAGCCGGCCGGCCATCATCCCGGCGACGTCGGCGAGCTCGGCCTCGATGCGCGCCTCGAGCCGCTGGCTCGCCACCCGGGACGCCACCAGGGCGAGCACCAGGGTCGCCACCAGTCCCACGGTCCCGAGACCGAGCGCCAGGAAGACACGGAGCGGCGGCTGCGGCACGGGACGATCCGCGAGAGGGGAGGGCGCGAGGGGCGAGGGGCGGGATGCCCTGCAGGTGCGGGCCGACCTTAGCCCAAGGCGAGCGCCCGGAGATAGCCTCGCCTTGCCCCGCTTCCCCGGCCCCGTCCTCGTCGCGCGTGCGGGGTGCGGGCGCGGGGCTCAGCCCGGCTCGATCATCGCCCGGACCTTGGCGGCGAAGGCGTCGATGGCGAAGGGCTTCGTGATCATCCGCATGCCCGGCGCCAGGTGGCCGTTGCCGAAGGCGGCGTTCTCGGCGTAGCCGGTGATGAACAGCACCCGCAGCCGGGGGCGCGCCGCCAGCGCCTCGTCGACCATCCGGCGTCCGTTGAGGCCCGGCAGCCCGACATCGGTGACGACGAGGTCGATCCGACCGGGCGCCTCGAGGATGCGCAGGCCGGTCTGCCCGTCGGGCGCCTCGATCACCCGGTAGCCGAGCTCGGTCAGGGTCTCGCCGACCAGCGCCCGGACGGTCGCGTCGTCCTCCACCACCAGTACCGTCTCGCCATGCTCGGCCCGCGGCACCGGCAGGCCCGCGGTCGGCGCGGGCTCGTCCGCGATCCGGCCGAGATGGCGGGGCAGGTAGAGCTTGACCGTCGTGCCTTGGCCGAGTTCCGAGTAGATCCGGACGTGCCCGTCGGACTGCTTGGCAAAGCCGTAGATCATCGACAGGCCGAGGCCGGTGCCCTCGCCGATCGGCTTGGTGGTGAAGAACGGGTCGAAGGCCCGGGCGATCACGTCGGGCGGCATGCCGGCGCCGGTATCGGTCACGCTGACGCAGACGTACTGGCCCGCCCGCACCCCGATCTCGCTCGCCACGTAGGCGTCGTCGAGATGGGCGTTGGCGGTCTCGATGGTGAGCCGCCCTCCCTCCGGCATCGCGTCGCGGGCGTTGATGCAGAGGTTGAGGATCGCGTTCTCGAGCTGGTTGGGGTCGCACAAGGTCAGCCACAGGCCGCCGGCCACCACCACCTCGAGCTGGACCCGCTCGCCCAGCGTCCGGCGCATCAGCTCGTCCATCGAGCTCACCAGGCGATTGGCGTCGACCGCCCGTGCCTCGAGCGGCTGGCGCCGCGCGAAGGCGAGCAGCCGGTGGGTGAGCGCCGCGGCGCGCTGGGCCGAGGCCATGGCGAGGCCGGCGTAGCGGGTCAGGTTCTGCGTCCGGCCCTCGTTGATGCGGGTCTGCATCAGGTCGAGCGAGCCGACGATGCCGGTGAGCAGGTTGTTGAAGTCGTGGGCGATGCCGCCGGTGAGCTGGCCCACCGCCTCCATCTTCTGCGACTGGCGCAGGGCCTCCTCGATCCGGGTGCGCTCCTCGATCTCCGCGGTCAGCCGGGCATTGGCCTCGGCGAGCGCCGCGGTGCGCTCGGCCACCTCGGCCTCCAGCGCCTCGCGGCGCTGGCTCAAGGTCTCGCGGGCCCGGACCTGGTCGTCGATGTCGGTGCAGGTGCCGAACCAGCGCTCGATCGCCCCGGTGGCGGGGTCGCGGATCGGCATCGCCCGGCCGAGCACCCAGCGATAGACTCCGTCGCGCCGGCGCAGGCGGTACTCGATCTCGTAGGGCTCGCCGGTGGCGAGCGAGTGGCGCCAGCGCCGCCAGGCCTCCGGCTGCTCGGCGGGGTGGAAGATCGCGTTCCAGCCCTCGCCGTCGGTCGAGCCCTCCGGCATGCCGGTGAACTCGTACCAGCGCGGGTTGTAGTAGTCGTGGTAGCCGTCCGGCAGCGTCGACCACACCATCTGGGGCATCGATTCGGCGATGGCCCGGAACTTCAGGGCGCTGTCGGCGAGCGCCGCCCGGGCCTCCTTCTCGGCGGTGATGTCGACGCCGAGCAGCTGCAGGTCGGCGATCCCGCCGTCGGGTCCGCGGCGCGGCACGTAGCGCACCAGGGCGTGGCGCCCGTCGGCGCCGGGATGGGGTGCCTCGAACGACACCGTCTCGCCCGCCAGGGCCCGGGCGAGGAAGGGCCGGCGCGCCGCGTAGGCCGCCTCGCCCAGGATCTCGCGCAGGGACCGCCCGACGGTCTCGGCCGGCGCCCGCCCGAACCACCGCGAGAAGTTGCCGTTGGCGAAGCGGCAGATCTCGTCGCGGTCGAGGGCGGCGATCAGGGCAGGGGCGGCCTCGGTGATGCTGCGCAGGCCGTCGCGGTCGGCCCGTGCCGCGGCGAGGTCCGCGTGGAAGCCGATCTCCCGCGCCGCCTGCCGGCCGAGGGCGACGAGGGCCGCCGCCGCCTCGGCCGACAGCCCGTCGGGCCGCGCCGCGGTATCGAGCACGCACAGGGCGCCGAGCGGCCTGCCGTCCCGGCCGGCGATGACGAGGCCGGCCAGGAAGCGCAGGGCCGGCGAACCGGCCACCGCCGACAGCTCGGCGGTGCGCGGGTCCCGGGTCAGGTCGGCGACGACGATGGTCTCGTCGCCCGCGAGCCGGCCGAGGATCGCCGCCTCGTCCGGGACCAGGCCGGGCGGCAGCGGGCCGCAAGCCGGCACCCCGGGCCGCAGGACCATCGCGTAGGCGGTGCCGCAGACCGTGCGGGCGAGGCGGGCGGTGTCGACCAGGCCTTGCTCGGCCAGATCAGGCCCACCCGAGGCAAGCCCGCCCGAATCATGCCTGCCCGAGTCGCGCCCGGCCGCGCCCTGCCGGTCGGCCGCTTCCCTCTCTGTGCTGTCGACGTGCCTGCTCATCGTCCGATCGTCGCGGCCCCGCATCCCTCGTCCTGACCTTGCCGACCTTGCGGCATGGCCGATAGACGGGCCGCGCCGCGCAGGCAACCGGCGAGGGCCGGGCCCGGTTTCCGGGCCGTCAGGGTGTCGCCCGCGCGGGAGCCGCCCTGCGGCGCGATGACCGGCCCGGCCCGGTTGCGGAATCGGGCGCTGCGCGGTAACTTGTTGATTATGTTGTAGTTTTCAAAAGTTCTAATCTGAGAGCGGTGGGCGGGAGCAGTTCCCTCGGCGCTCCACGGATCGGGTGCCCCGTCACAGCATGATCGTCTGTTCCTGCAACGTGCTCTCCGATGGCCAGGTGCGTGCCTGCCTCAATCCCGGCCCCGGCTGCCCGCGCACGCCGGCGCAGGTCTATGCCTGCCTCGGCTGCAGCCCGAAATGCGGCCGCTGCGCCCGCACCATCCGGGGCATCCTCGACCGGGCGCTGGCCGACACCCACGCGGCCTGCACCACCACCTGCGGGGCGGCCTGCACCCTGAAGGAACTGGAGGAGGCCGCCGCCTGACGACGGCCCCGCTCTATCGCGGTCAGGCGAGGATCACTCGACTTCGGGCTCGATCTTCTCGAGACCGCCGATGTGGCGCTGGGCGTAGAGCGGCAGGCCGACCTGGCGGATCAGCTCCTGCTGGGTCTCGAGGAAGTCGATGTGGCCTTCCTCGTCGGCGGCCAGGTCCTCGAAGAGCTGCTTCGACACCCGGTCGTTGATCGAGTCGCAGTACTTCGCGGCCTCGAGATAGAGGCTGCGGGCCTCGACCTCGGCGGCGAGGTCGCACTCGATGATCTCCTGCACGTTCTGGCCGATCCGCAGCGGGTCGAGCTCCTGCAGGTTCGGGAAGCCTTCGAGGAACAGGATCCGGTCGACGAACCGGTCGGCGTGGTTCATCTCCTCGATCGACTCCTTGCGCCAGAACTTGGCGAGGTCGATGTAGCCCCAGTCGTTCAGCATCCGGAAGTGGAGCCAGTACTGGCTCACCGCGGTCAGCTCGCTGCGCAGGCCGCGGTTGAGGTACTCGACGACCTTGGCGTCACCCTTCATCGCTCGATCTCCCGTATCGATCGTCCGTCGGGGCCGGCGATGCCGGCCCATCCGGTGCCTTAGCTATCAGCGAACGTGACGCAGGGCCACCGCGGCCAGATCCTTACACCGCTTTTGGTCGGCGCAGCGATCCCGATGCTCACGCCTCGCTGCACGCGAAGGCGTCGAGGTCGAGGGCGTGGCCGGCCCGGTCGCGCTTGGCCGTCAGGTAGCGGATGTTCTCGGGCGTGATCCGGCCGAGGGCCCGCTGGGTCTCGACCACCGTCAGGCCGGCGGCCTCCAGGCTCGCGGCCTTCTCGGGGTTGTTGCTGACGAGGCGGACCCGGGTCACGCCGAGCGCCGTCAGCATCGCCGCCGCGAAATCGAACCGGCGCTGGTCGAGGCCGAAGCCGAGGGCCTCGTCGGCCTCGTAGGTGTCGAGCCCGCGCGCCTGGAGGTCGTAGGCGCGGATCTTGTTGGCGAGCCCGTTCCCGCGTCCCTCCTGGTCGAGGTAGAGCACGATGCCGCCGCCGTGTTGCGCCATCCAGCCCGCGGTACCGCGCAGCTGGTCGCCGCAATCGCACTTGAGCGAGCCGAACAGGTCGCCGGTGAGGCAGGCCGAGTGCAGCCGCACCGCCACCGGCTCGGACAGGTCCGGCCGGCCGATCACCACCGCCACCTGGTCGCGCAGGCCCTCGCCGCCGCGGAAGACCACGAACTCGCTGTCGGGCGCGCCGGCGAGCGGCACCGGCGCCCGGCTCACCGGCCGCAGGGCGGCCGCCTGCCGGGCGGGATAGCGGGCGACCGCCCCTGCCTCGACCGAGAGCGTGCCGGGAGGCGCGGCCTCGCCCGGCACCACCAGCACCGCCGGCAGCACCTGGGCGAGCGCCATCAGGGCGAGCGCCGCCTCGTCGCCGGCAGAGGCCGGGGCCACCGGCGCGTCGATCCGCCCGTCGAGGCGCAGGGCCAGGATCTCGATCCGGGCCGGATCGAGCGCCGACAGGGCGACCGCGCCGGGCTCCGTGCGCTCGGGGACGCCGAGACGGCGCAGGCGCGGCGCCGGCAGGACGAGGCGGGCGCCGGTGCCGGCGAGCGGCGCCAGGAGCGCGGTCGTGGTGTCGTCGAGCGCCTCCGCCGAGAGTGCCAGCACCGGATCGCGGCCGCGCAGGGCCACCGGCCGGCCGGCGCGGATCTCCGCCAGCGCCCGCTCGACGTCGATCTGGTCCCGGCCCGCGGCCGGGTCTAGGATGCTGCTGCTCTTCATCGTGACCGACATCATCGACCCTGACAGAGGCGGCCCCGGCGCCGTCGTGGCGGGAGACCGTGCGGTGGACCCGGGACGCACGCCGCCGCGGTTGCACCTGCACCGCACGGCATGTGGGAAGTCCGGTTCCGCTTTCCCCGGATCCCTCCATCAACCTTTCGCGATTGTCCAGGTTAGCCATACACCCCAGGAGTGAGGCCGCATGACGCTCCGTGCCACCTACGCCCCGTCCCAGAAGGCGCTGCACTGGGCGGTCGCCGCCCTGGTCCTCGTCCTGGTGCCGATGGCGCTCGCGATGGCGAACTGGCCGGACGGCGCGGTGAAGAACGCCCTCTACGAGTGGCACAAGTCGGTCGGGCTCACCGTGCTGGCCCTGGCGCTCGCCCGCCTGCTGGTGCGCGCCGCCCGCGGCGCTCCGCCCTTCGTCGCCGGCCTGCCGGCCTGGCAGCGCCGGGCGGCCCGGGCCTCCCACCTCGCGCTCTACGTCCTGATCGTGCTGGTGCCGCTGCTGGGCTGGGCCGGCACCTCGGCCTGCTGCGCGCCGGTGATGCTGTACTTCACGCTTCCCCTCACGCTGCCGGTCTCCGGCGGGATGCCGGTCGGCGAGGCGATCCTCAAGGTGCACCAGGTCGCGGCCTTCACGCTCGTCGCCCTGGCGCTCCTGCACGCCGGCGCGGCGCTGCACCACCACCTCGTGCGGCGCGACGGAACGCTGCGGCGGATGGGGTGGGGGAAGGCGGGATGATCGACGGTCGAGGTCGCGGCACGATCCTGGTGTCGTGCGCGATGTCCCGCCGGCAGGACCGACGATCTCGCCGGCGTGGGGATGCGGCTACGGACGGGCGGCGAGAGACCGTTGCTTAACGATACATCTTTCCCCGATCGCAGCCATTTGCCGGGCATCGTCGCTCCCGCCCGGTCCGCAGGGCGGCGCCTGGCGACGGGACGTCCGCCGGTGGACGGGCGTCGTCGATGCGCGGCAGCGGGTGGACGACGCGCTCGCTCGGACTTTGCGGGTCCCGGCGACGCGTCGGTAGCACCCGGATCCGACCGGCCGGCGCGATCGTCTCGCGTGATCACCCTCTCGCGCGCCCGTCGTCCCGGGTGCTCCTGGAAGAGAAAGCTGCCATGGCGTTCGAGAACGAGCGGTCGATCCACCCGGTGATCCTGTGCGGCGGATCGGGCACGCGGCTGTGGCCGGCCTCCCGCGAGAGCTTTCCCAAGCAGTTCATCCCGCTCGCCGAGCCCGAGCGCTCGTCGTTCCAGGCCACTGCCGCGCGGCTCGGCGATCCCGCCGTCTTCGCCCGGCCGACGGTCGTCACCGCCAACGACGCCCGCTTCCTCGTCGCCGAGCAGCTCGCCCAGGGCGGGATCGAGGCCGACATCCTGCTCGAGCCGTGCCGGCGCGATTCGGCCCCCGCGGTCGCCGTCGCGGCGCTCCACGCCGCCGCACGCGATCCCCAGGCCCTGGTGCTGATCCTGCCCGCCGACCACGCGGTCGGCGACGACGCGGCCTTCGCGGCGGCGGTGCGCGCGGCCGGCGCCGGGGCGCGGGCCGGGCACGTCATGACGCTCGGCATCACCCCGACCAACCCCTCCACCGCCTACGGCTACATCCAGCCCGGCGCCCCGCTCGCGGGGGCGGCGGGCGAGGGGGGCGCCTGCGCGGTCGCCCGCTTCCTCGAGAAGCCGGACGCGGCCCGCGCCGCGGCCCTGATCGCCGACGGCGCCCTGTGGAACGGCGGCTACTTCCTGTTCCGCGCCGACGTGATGCTCGACGAGCTCGAAGCCCACGCCCCGGCGGTTCTGGCGGCGGCCCGCGACGCGCTCGAGGGCGCGACCCGCGACCTCGACTTCGTGCGCCTCGATGCCGAGGCCTTCGCGCGCGCGCCGCAGATCTCGATCGACTACGCGGTGATGGAGCGGACCGAGCGGGCCGGCGTGCTGCCGGTTCGCTTCCCGTGGTCGGACATCGGCACCTGGGGCGCCCTGTGGGAGGTGTCGGACCGGGACGGCGACGGCAACGCCGTGCGCGGCCGGGTCGCCCTGCGCGACACCCGCGACAGCCTGGTCCACTCCTCCGGCGGGATCCTGACCACGGTGGTCGGCCTCGAGGGCGTGGTGGTGGTGACGACCGACGATGCGGTGCTGGTGACGGGCCGCACCGCCGGGGCCGAGGTGAAGGGCCTCGTCGAGGACCTGCGCCGCCGGGGCGAGCCGGAGGCGGATGCCCACCGGCTGATGTACCGGCCCTGGGGCTCCTACCGGCGCATCGACATCGGCGGGCGATTCCAGGTCAAGCGGATCACCGTGAAGCCGGGTGGGCGGCTGTCGCTGCAGAAGCACCACCACCGGGCCGAGCACTGGGTGGTGGTGCGCGGCACGGCCGAGGTCACGGTGGACGGGGTGGTGCGCCTCGTCCACGAGAACGAGGCGGCCTACCTGCCGATCGGCTGCGTCCATCGCCTGGCCAATCCCGGCAAGATCCCGCTCGAGCTGATCGAGGTTCAGGTCGGCAGCTACACCGGCGAGGACGACATCATCCGCATCGACGACGTCTACGGCCGCTGACGGAACGACCGCGCGGACAACGACCTCCCGGCGTCGATCGGTGCCGGGGAGCGCGAGGCGGCGGTCGGTGGGGGTGGTCGGGTCGCCGCAATGCGGCCGGCGGCTGTCGTCGGCCGTGCATCCCGAGCCGGCGCGGGATCGTCCGCCCGTGCGGGGTCGGGATCGATCCGCGTCCCGGCGTGACACCCGGCCGCCGCCACGAATCTCCCGGTCGGTCGCACGAAGCGTCCGGGGTAAGGTCGATCTGTCCTGTGGAGGGGCGCTCGATCCCGGGCCACCTGGGGCTCGCGGGGCGTCGCTCTACGGATGAGCGGAATGCGCCATGGATGGCGGAGACGGAGGGATTCGAACCCTCGAAGCCCCTTTCGGGGCTTGCTCATTTAGCAAACGAGTGCCTTCAGCCGCTCGGCCACGTCTCCGGTGGGCCAACGCTCTAGGGAATCGGCGGGGCGCGGTCAACCGGTTTCGTCGGGGCGACCATGGCGGGAGATGATCGCCCTCAGGCCGCCTCGCGCATCGCCGCGAGGCCGAGGCGGACGTGGTCGCGAAACAGCCGGACCCGGGCCGGCAATTCGCGGCCGGCGAGGCTCACGGCGCGCAGCACGCCGCCGCGGCTCGCCCAGTCGGGCAGCACCGGCACCAGGGCGCCGTCCCTCAGCGCCTGGGCCGCCACCAGGCTCGGGATGTGGCCGATCCCGGCGCCGGCCCGGGTCAGGCGCAGCACGGTGGCGTAGTCGGTGGCGCGAACGGCCGGCCGGGCGGTGATGTGGCCCTCCCGGCCCTGCCCGTCGGACAGCCGCACCGGCGCGGCTCCGAGGCGCTCGCGCGAGAGGATCAGGTCGTGGCCCGCGAGGTCGTCGAGGGTCGCGGGGGCGCCGCGGGCCGAGAGGTAGGCCGGCGCGGCGTAGAGGCCGATCATCAGGTGCGCCAGCACCGGGGCGCGGTAGCCGCCATCCTGCCCCTCGCCGCTGCCGAGGCGCAAGGCGAGGTCGATGCGGTTGGCCGCGAGGTCGAGGCGGGTGTCGGTGATGAGGAGGTCGATCGTCACCTGCGGGTAGCGCACCCGGAAGCTCGCCACCAGGTCGGGCATCACCTCGATGCCGAAATCGATCGAGGTGGTGACCCGCAGGTGGCCGCGGGGCAGGGTGCGGGCGTCCCGGGCCGTCTCCAGCGCCCCGTCGAGGAGCGCCAGGCTCTCCTGCGCCTTGGCGTGGAAGGCCAGGCCCTCCACCGTCGGCGAGACCGCCCGCGGCGTGCGGGCGAGCAGGGTGACGCCGAGCTCCCGCTCCAGCCGCGAGACCCGGCGCGAGATGCTGCCCTTGGTCTCGCCCAGGATCTCAGCCGCCTGTGTCACGGTTCCGTGATCGACGACCGCACAAAACGCCCTCACGTCGGAGAGCGCACCCCGGAAGGTTTCCGAACCAGCAACCATGTGTCCCGGTTTAGCGGTCTTACGCCCGCGACGGAACCGGCTTAAGCCCAGCGCCGCACGAGGGGTTGCGAGTGCGGAGGACCCGATCGGGGCCCCGCGCGACCCCGACGACACGGAGTGTTCTCGTGAAGCTGTCCGTCCTCGCCCTCGGCCTCGCCGCCGGTCTCGCCCTCGCCGCCCCGGCCGTGGCGCAAGGGGCCGCGACCCGTGACCCCGCCCAGATCCAGGCGGGCACCTACGTGGTCGACCCGAACCACACCCAGGCCCTGTTCACGGTCAACCATTTCGGCTTCTCGCCGTACACGGGCATCTTCTCGGACGTGTCGGGCAGCCTCGAGCTGCAGCCGGCCAAGCCCGCCGAGAGCCGCCTGAAGGTGACCGTGCCGGTGAAGTCGCTCTACGCGCCGAGCCAGCACCTCGTCGACTCGCTGAAGAGCGACAAGTGGCTCGACGTGGCCCAGTTCCCCGAGATGACCTTCACCTCGACCAAGGTGACGCCCGAGGGCAAGGACAAGGCCAAGGTCGTCGGCGACCTGACCCTTCACGGCGTGACGAAGCCCGTGACCCTCGAGGTGACGCTGGTCGGCGCCGGCGCCAACCCGATGAACAAGAAGGTCACGGTCGGCTTCGAGGCCAAGGGCACCATCAAGCGCTCGGATTTCGGCGTGAAGACCTTCGTGCCGGCGATCAGCGACGAGGTCCACCTGGTCCTCAACGGCGCCTTCGAGCGCAAGGACTAATCGGGTCGGAGCCGAAGGCGACATCGTCATGCACACGGTCGCGACGCCCCGTCGCTACACCCTCGTCGCGATCGTGCTGCACTGGCTGATCGCCCTCGGCATCCTGGTCCTGCTGGGCCTGGGCCTCGCGATGACGCGCGGCCCGCTCTCGCCGATGGACCGCTTCGCCTTCTACCAGTGGCACAAGTCCGTCGGCCTCACGGTGCTGGTGCTGATGGGCGTCCGCCTCGCCTGGCGCCTGTTTCACAAGCCCCCGCCGCTGCCCGCGGCGATGCCGAAGGCCGAGCGGCGGGCGGCGTCTGCGGCGCATCTCGCGCTCTACGGCCTGCTTCTCGCCATGCCGCTCGTCGGCTGGGCGATGGTCTCGGCCTCGCCCTACAACATCCCGACGGTGCTCTACGGGGTGATCCCGTGGCCGCACCTGCCGGTCCTGCCCGAGATGCCCAACAAGGCGGCGGTCGAGGGCGTGCTGAAGCTCGTGCACAGCACCGGCGCCTGGCTGCTGATGGCGCTCCTCCTCCTGCATGTCGGCGCGGCCCTGCGCCACCACCTCGTGCTGCGCGACGACACCCTGTGGCGGATGCTGCCCCTGGTGCGGCGCGCGAGCGCGAAACCCGAGGTTTCCTCGCGATGATCCCCTTCCGCCTCGCCCTCGCCCTCGGCTTGTTCGCCGCCCCCCTCGCCGCGCAGGCTGCCGACTGGACCGTCGATCCGGCCAAGAGCCGCATCGGCTTCTCGGGCACCCAGGTCGGCGCCCCCTTCAAGGGCCGCTTCACCCGCTACGACGCCAGGATCGACTTCGATCCGGCGAAGCCCGAAGCCGGCAAGGCGGTGGTGCTGATCGACCTCACCAGCGCCGAGACCGGCGACAAGCAGCGCGACGAGGCGCTGCCGCAGGCCGACTGGTTCAACACCAGCAAGGACAAGCAGGCTCGCTTCGAGGCGACCCGCTTCGTGGCCAAGGGCGGCGACGCCTACGACGCGGTCGGCACGCTGACGATCCGCGGCCTGCGCAAGGACGTGACCCTGCCGTTCACGCTCACGGTCTCGGGCGGCACCGCCCACGCGGTCGGCCATCTCGATCTCGTGCGCACCGATTACGGCGTCGGCCAGGGCTCCTGGGCCAACGACTCGATGGTCGCCCTGCAGGTGGGGGTGGATATCGACGTGACGGCGAGCGCCAAGTCCGGCGGGTGAAAGAGTCCGGTGGGTGAAAGAGTCCGGCGGGTGAGCCGGTCCGGCTGCTGATGAGTCCGGCGGCGGACGGGCGCTTGACCCCGGCCGCGCGGGGGCGGATGACCGCGCACCGTCTTCCGGAGAGCGTGCGCACCCGATGATCGTCCGTCCCCGCCCCGGCGCCCTCGCGATCCTGTTCGCGTGGCGCGGGTCGATCCTGCCGCAGATCGCCCCGCAGGTGACCGCCATCACGGCCGTCGCCTGCCTGGTCGTCGCGACGGAGCAGGGCTGGGCCCATGCGATCCCGCTCACCGCCGGCATCGGGCCGTTCACCCTGATCGGACTCGCGCTCTCGATCTTTCTCAGCTTCCGCAACAACGCCTGCTACGACCGCTGGTGGGAGGCCCGGAAGGTCTGGGGCAGCCTGGTCGTCGAGGCCCGCGGGCTCGCCCGGCTGCTCGGGGCGCTTCTGCCGGAGGACGACGCCCGCCGCCGACGCTGCCTGGAGCGCCTCGCGGGCTTCGCCCACGCGCTGCACGCCCGCCTGCGCGGGCAGGACGACGCGGCCGCCGCCGCTCCCCACCTGCCGCAGGCCGAGCGCGGGCGTCTCGCGTCCCGCGCCAGCCCGGCCGACGCCGCCCTGTCCGGCCTCGCCGCCGATCTCGCCGGGGCGATGCGCGAGGGGACCTTGAGCGACGTGTCGTTCGGGCTCCTCGAGCAGAAGCTCGCCGGTCTGTCGGGGGTGCAGGCGGCCTGTGAGCGCATCCAGGGCACGCCCCTGCCCTTCGCCTACACGCTGCTCCTCTACCGCACCGCCTGGCTCTACTGCCTGCTCCTGCCCTTCGGCCTCGCCGCGTCGCTCGGCTGGGGAACGCCGGTGGCGACGGCGCTGGTCGCCTACACGTTCTTCGGCCTCGATGCGCTGGGCGACGAGCTGGAGGAGCCGTTCGGCTCGGCCGCCAACGACCTGCCCCTCGACGCGCTGCTGCGCGGGATCGACGGCATCGTGCAGGATGCCCTCGGCGCCCCGGTGCCGCCGCCGCTCAGCCCCGAGCGCTACTGGCTGCGGTGACGCGCGCCCGCTCAGCAGAGTTGCGCAGGGCAACTCTGCTGAGCCTTTTGCTTTTTGCATCATTTCCGCCGCCGAACCGGTGACCACTTCGGCGAATGATGCTGAGAGCATTTTCCGACGAAGTGGAAACCGGTTCGTTGGAGAAAATGCGACAAAACAAAGACTTAGAGAGCTTCGCGATTGCAACGCGATCGTGAAGCGCTCTAGGTCCCCGGCATGGTGAGGACGAGCGGCCCGTTGCGGGTCGCCACCACCGTGTGCTCGTACTGCACCGTGAGCGCCCGCGGCCGGCTGTAGAGGGTCCAGGGATCGTCCTCGCCGCTCTCGGCGTAGTCGGCGCCCAGCGACAGGAACGGCTCGACGGTGAAGACCAGCCCCTCGGTCATGATCCGGCGCTCGGAGGCGTCGGGCCAGGTCGCGATCTCGGTCGGCTCCTCGTGCAGCGAGATGCCGATCCCGTGGCTCGCGAGGTTGCGCACCAGCGTGTAGCCGTTCTTCTGCGCGAAGGCGCCGACCGCCCGGCCGATGCCCGCGAGCGGCTTGCCGGTCCCGACCTGGCGCAGGCCGGTCCACATCGCCCGGCGCCCGTCCCGGCACAGCCGCTCCACCGCCCGGGTCACCGGCGGCACCGCGAAGGACGCGCCGGTATCGGAGAAGTAGCCGTCCTTCTCGGCCGAGACGTCGATGTTGACGAGGTCGCCCGGCGCGATCCGGCGCTCCCCCGGAATGCCGTGGGCGACCTCCTCGTTGACGCTGATGCAGGTCGCGCCGGGAAAGCCGTAGACCGCTTCGGGCGCCGAGCGGGCGCCGGCCCGCTCCAGGTGCTCCCGACCGATCCGGTCGAGCTCGGCCGTGGTCATGCCGGGCTCGATCGCCCGGCCCATCGCCTCCAGGGCGTCGGCGACGATGCGGCCGATCCGCCGCAGGGCCTCCAGCTCGTCGTCGCTCGACACCGTCATCGCCATGGCTCCCGGCGCGGCCGGAAAGGGGCCGCGACGGGCCGCTTGTGCCATCGCGGCGGGGCGCGGCAAAGCCGTGATGCGCGGCGCGCGGAACGCCGCCGTGGCCGGTGGGCTCAGTAGCCCGGAACGACAGTGTAGTAGGTCCCGCCATAGGCCGGCGGATAGGCCGCCCCGACCGGCTGCCAGCCGGCGTCGCCCCACGGATCGGCGCTGCGGCCGCGCCGCGGGCGGGCGACCGGCGCATCCGCGTAGAGGCCGTTCTGCGCGTAGAGGCCGTCCTGCGCAAAGCCGTCCCGCTCCAGGCGGTCGCGCCGTGCCTCGCGCCGCGGCGAGGCACGGCCGGCCAGCGCCGTCTCGTCGCCGCCGATCACCACCCGGGTGTTGCCCATGCCCTCCGCCTTCACGAGGGCGAACAGCGTCGCGGCCTTGCCCGGCGCGAGGCGCACGCAGCCGTGCGAGGCCGGGGTGCCGAGGCGGCCGGTATGGCCGCTGCCGTGGATGGCGTGGCCGCGACCGGTGAAGAAGATCGCGTGCGGCATCGGCGCGTCGTCCCACTCGCGCGAGCGGTAATCGGCCGCCATGCGCGACGGCGAGAAGGTGCCGCGGGGCGTGTCGTAGCCGGCCATGCCGGTGGAGACCGGCCAGTCGTAGAGCGTCCGGCCGTCCCGCGTCACGGTCATCCGCTGGGTGGTCTTGTCGACCGCGATCAGGATTCCGGCCCGTGCCTCGCCCGCACCGAGGGTTGCACCGGCCACGCAGAGGGTGACGGCGAGGAGGGCGGCGCGCATCGTGGAAAGATCCCCGTTCCGGCAGGACGCGCGGGCATGATGCCACGCGCTGCCGGGACGACGTGCGCGCCGCCCCCGGGTTCCCGGGTGTGAACTGCTGAAACGCTCAGCTCTCGGCCACCTCCGGCTCCCAGCCGATCGCCCGGCGCAGGAAGGCGGCACCGAGCGCCGCGAAGGCGGCGGTCTCGGCGCTGTTCTTGCCGTGGGAATGGCCGCCGGCCTCGGGCTCGTAGAAGCGGGCATCGTAGCCGAGCGCCTGGAGCTTCGCCGCCATCTTGCGGGCGTGGCCCGGATGGACCCGGTCGTCGCGCCGCGTCGTGGCAATCAGGATCGGCGGATACGTCTTCCCGGCCTCCGCGACGTGGTAGGCCGAGATCTCTTGCAGGAAGGCCCAGTCCTCCGGGACCTCCGGGTCGCCGTATTCGGCGATCCAGCTCGCGCCGGCGAGCAGCTTGGTGTAGCGGCGCATGTCGATCAGCGGCACGGTGCAGAACAGCGCGCCGAAGCGCTCGGGATAGCGCGTCAGCATGTTGGCGATGAGGAGGCCGCCGTTCGAGCCGCCCTCGGCGGCGATGCGTCCGGGTGTCGTCACGCCGCGGCGCACCAGGTCGGCGGCCACCGCCGCGAAGTCGTCGTGGGTCAGCGCCTTGCCCTCGCGCCGTCCGGCCTCGTGCCAGCGGGTGCCGAACTCGCCGCCGCCGCGGATGTTGGCGACCACCCGGGTGCCGCCCTTGGCGAGCCAGAGCCGGCCGAGCACCGCCGAGTAGCCGGCGAGGTTCGTCACCTGGAAGCCGCCATAGCCCGAGAGGTGCACCGGCGCCTCGCCGGTCTCGCCGGCCGGGCCGGCCTGGACGTAGGGGATGCGCTCGCCGTCGCTCGACACCGCCTCGTGCCGGGTCACCACCATTCCGTCGGCCTCGAACAGGGCGGGTGCCTGCTTGAGCAGCGTCGGCGCGGCGAGATCGGGCCGGGTCGTCAGCAAGGTCGAGGGGGTGACGGGGTCGTTGGCGGCCACCATCAGGTCGCCGTTCGATTCCTCCTCCTCGCCGTCCATCGACCAGACGCTGACGACGCCGAGCTCCGGCAGGCCGGTGACGCGGCCCTCCGCCCACCCGCTCGGCGAGGGGGTGAAGACCGGAAAAACCGCCTTCAGGTCGTTGAGGATCGACAGGACCAGGTGCCCGCCGGTCCAGAAGAAGCCCTGCAGCGCCCGGCGCGGACCCGGGGTGAACAGCACCTGGAAGTCCCGCGCGCCCTCCAGGAACGCGTCGAGCCCGATGCCGAGCACGCTGTCGGCCGGATGCGTCGTGCCGCCCACCGCCCACGGCGTGCGCAGGCGGATGGCCAGGAAGCCGCGGTGCCAGTGCGCGTCGGCATCGGTCGGAATGTCGAGGCGGGTTTTCGGACCGGTGCGGTCGCCGAGCTGGATCGTGCCGTCGAAGAAGCCGGTGCGCTCGGCGAAGACCAGGCGCTCGGGGTTCGCCTCCCGGTCGGGATAGCCGTAGGCGACCATGCTGGCCGGGCCGGCGGAAAAGATCACCGGGGCGTCGAGCGGGTCGGTGCCGCGCCGCCACAGCCGCACGGTGCGGGCGTAGCCCGACGGCGTCGCGTGCTCCGGCCCGCCGAGGGGGCTCGCCAGCAGCAGCGTGTCGGGGTCGAGCCAGACCGGGATGCTCTTGGCTTCCGGCAGCGAGAAGCCGCCCTCGACGAAGGAGCGGGTCTCAAGGTCGAACTCGCGCACCACCGTGGCGTCGCCGCCACCGCGGGAGAGCTGGACGAGCGCCCGGGCGTGGCTGCCCGGCAGGCTCGCGGCGCCGCTCCACACCCAGTCCTGGCCCTCGTCGCGGGCCAGCGCGTCGAGGTCGAGGAGCACCTCCCAGGCGGGATCGGCCTTGCGGTACTCGCCTTCCGTCGTGCGCCGCCACAGGCCGCGGGGATGCCCGGCATCCTGCCACAGGTTGTAGAGGAGGCCGCCGCGCCGGGTGACGCCCGGGATCTTGTCGGGCCGGTCGAGCGCGGCCTTCAGGCCGTCGCGGTCGGCTGCGTAGCGCCCGTCGGCGTAGGCCGCGAGGGTGTCGGCGTTCTGCGCCTCGACCCAGGCCAGCGCCCGTGCGCCGTCGACCTCCTCGAGCCAGAGATACGGGTCGTCGTCCGGGGCCTGGAGGGTCGGGCGGGGATCGGGCTGGTGCGGCATGCCGGACCTCGTCGGTTCGCGAGCTTCAAAAGATCTCGCCGGATCATCTAACCCGGCGACGGGCGGGGTCCAGGCCGCCGCCGCCCGGGTGATGCGGCCGGGAAACACCGGTCCGGCGCACGCGCTGCCGTCATACGGTTGCAACAGCCGATCTGTTTGAGGGGAGGGGAGGGCGCGGGTCTCGACCGGCCCGGGAGGACCCGCATGACCGGTACCGGCCTTGCCGCCATCATCTGCCTCGCCCTCACGGTCATCAACCTCGCGAGCCTCGCCATCGCGCTGCGCCGCCTCGGCCGGCCGGACCCCGCCTCCGCCGGGCTTCAGGACGCGCCGGTCACGGTGGTGCGCCCGGTCTGCGGCCTCGAGACCTACAGCGAGGAGACGCTGGGCTCGGGCTTCCGCCTCGCCTATCCGCACTACGAGCTGATCTTCTGCGTCGCGCGCGCCACCGATCCGATCGTGCCGCTCGTCGAGCGGCTGATCGCGATGCATCCGGGCGTCCCGGCCCGGCTGATCGTCGGCGACGAGCGGGTGAGCGACAACCCCAAGCTCAACAACTGCATCCGCGGCTGGGACGAGGCGTGCCACGATTGGATCGTGCTGGCCGATTCGAACGTGCTGATGCCGGAGGACTACATCCAGCGCCTGCGCGCCGCGTGGCGGTCCGATACCGGCCTCGTCTGCTCGACGCCGGTCGGCACGCGACCGGGCAGCTTCTGGGCCGAGGTCGAGTGCGCCTTCCTCAACACCCTGCAGGCGCGCTGGCAATATGTCGGCGAGGCGCTGGGGCTGGGCTTTGCCCAGGGCAAGAGCATGCTCTGGTACCGGCCGCTCCTCGACAGCCGCGGCGGGATCCGGGCGCTCGCCGCCGAGATCGCCGAGGACGCCGCCGCCACCAAGCTGGTGCGTGCCATGGGCCGCAAGGTCCATCTCGTCGCCTCTCCCTTCGCCCAGCCGCTCGGGCCGCGCCGGGGCGCCGAGGTGTGGTCGCGCCAGTTGCGCTGGGCGCGCCTGCGCCGGGTCACCTTCCCGCTTTTCTTCGCCCCCGAGATCGGCACCGGCGCGGTGATCCCGATGCTCGCCGCCTATCCGGCGGCCGGGGGCGGGCTTGCCGGCCTCGCGGCGATGCTCGGCACCGCCGCGGCCTGGTACGGCGCCGAGTGGCGGCTCGCCGCCCGCAACGGCTGGCCATGGTCCTGGCGCTTCCCCCTCGCGTGCCTTGCCCGCGACCTGCTCTTCGTCCCGATCTGGCTCGCCGCCTGGGTTGCCCGCGACATCGTCTGGCGCGGCAACGCCATGGATATCCGCACCAAGCCGGCCCGCCTCGCGGCCGACGCCCCGGCCGCACTCCCATAGCCGAGGCCTCGTCCCAGGCAGGGGCGGGGCATTTTCTGGAAGCTCGGCCGGAGAAAGGGTGTTGACCGCCCGAAACCCCGAGCCTATACGACCACTCATCGGCGCCGGCCGCGACAGCGGCCCGGGCGCTGAGCCATCTTCGAGACAGTCCGGGCCGGCAAGCCTGACCTTGGTCAGGTGCTGGTCCTGTTTTCGCCGATGGATGCCGGGTTCGCCCGGCGCGCTCTTTGACAAGTTCATCTGAGAAAGAGAAGCGTGGACGGCGTCGTCCCTGCGGGTCGGTTCCTTCGGAACCGGTCGTGAGTAGGATGATGCTGGTTCGACGTTTCGGTGCTCACACGATCAGGCGGAAACGCCGATCGGTCGTGAGCCTCCGTTTATGTTGTGATCAGCTATGATCAGCTCTTCAACTTGAGAGTTTGATCCTGGCTCAGAGCGAACGCTGGCGGCAGGCTTAACACATGCAAGTCGA